>JAQWQC010000004.1 GCA_029245025.1 Rhodospirillaceae bacterium | reverse complement strand
ACAACCTCTTGGTCGGCATGATTGAGCCGTTAGAAAAATGAAACCAGAATAAATAATCGGCGAACTCCGAGTCATACGGTGCTGGGGCTAAGCGACCGTTGCCATACCTTGCCAGAATATATTCCACCACGGCACCGGATTCAGCGAGCACTGTGTCCCCATCTGTAATAACGGGGGCAGTGCCTAAGGGGTGAAGTGCCTTGTATTCCAATGGAGCCAGCTTGGTTTGAGCATCGCGCTCATAGCAGACAAGCTCATAAGAAAGATCAAGTTCCTCACACAACCAAACAATGCGTTCAGATTGTGAAACGGCTAAATGATGAACGGTAAGCATGAAATTCTCACCTAACTCTCGTAAAATAAACCGAATATTCTCTGCCAGGCTTTCCGTATGAGAAAGTTTAGTATGGATTATCTGGGAATTGAACTCCTGTTGGAAATCCCCGTATTGGCCTGCCCCCTTATAACTGGGCCAGAAGTTGATACGCTTCTGGCCATTAACTTGCCGAATTATTGCAAGGCGAGGTCCCTAAACTCCGCCTCTCTTTCTGCATATATCTGGCGAACCTCATTCAATCCGATATATTCGCCATTATTGAAAGTCACTAACTCGGGATACACGGCCGACAGAGTTTTAAGGCCTCTGTTAAGAGGTGATCCACATAAGAACTAATTCAATCTTTTCTGCTACCTTGTCACGGAAAGTCCGACACAGGCTTAGCGAAACTGGTGCAATTCCACTTGAATAAACACCACTAGGTTGTTGATAGAAACATATCTCACAGACCTCGTTTTTCATATGATCACCAATATATGAACTGCGCTTTCCCATCACTCCAACGTCAAGGAATAGCTAAAACTTAAGTTCCGCAAAAAGTCTGCCGGACAATTTGATCCGGTCTCGGAGGTCGCATGTAGCGCCCCTCCTCTGGCGTTTTGAATGGTGAGGTGACAACGGCAAGTAGTTTTTCAAAGGGGGCGTAGTCACCTTGACCCTCAGCAGCCCGAATAACTTCCTCCACAAGGTGATTCCGAGGGATAACCGCGGGGTTCTCCGCTCTAAGGCGTTGGAATATTTCCTGCGTGTCGGGAGTTTCTTCCTTGAGCCGCGCTCGCCATTCGCCGGCCCAAGACTCGAACTCATCAGGGTTCGCAAACAGGGCGCTAACATCGCTCGTATCGCCATTTTCAATGCTTGCAGATGCAAGTCCGTGGAATGTCAACGTAAAGTCCGCATCATTTTCGGCCATGCAATCAAGCAAATCCTTTCCCAACCTTGCGTCGTCAGGGCGAGGATCTGCAAGACCGAGCTTTCGCGCAAGGCCATCGGAATAATGGCCCTCAAATTGCGCTAGAAAGGAATCTACGGCTTTTTGGGCGCGTGAGAGCGCTACGTCTGCATCTCCCTCAACGACATGGATTAGACACTTTGCGAGCTGTACCAGGTTCCATTGGGCAATCGATGGCTGGTTTGCATATGAATAGCGCCTGTAGCGATCGATGGAGCTATAGACTGTATCGGGGTGGTACGTATCCATGAATGCACACGGGCCGTAGTCAATCGTCTCACCACTAACCGTGGTGTTGTCAGTATTCATGACGCCATGAATAAAGCCAACAAGTTGCCACTTGGCAACTAGTTGAGCGTGCGCAGATACGATGGCCTCGAGCAGGGCCATATAAGGACAGTCATCATCTGCGACTTCAGGGTAATGCCGAGCGATGACGTAATCGGCAAGGATACGAACAGAATCCATTTCGTTGCGGGCTACAAAGAATTGAAATGTTCCAACCCGAATATGACTCGCGGCTACGCGGGTCAGAATTGCGCCTGGCAGAACTGTTTCACGGATAACTCTTTCCCCTGTGCTTACAGCGGCGAAAGCGCGTGTAGTTGGAACCCCCAATACGTACATAGCCTCACTGACGATGTATTCCCGCAGCACTGGTCCGAGCGCGGAACGTCCATCGCCACTGCGGGAAAAGGGAGTTGGGCCTGCTCCTTTGAGTTGGACATCGCGTCGCTTGCCATCCTTGTCGACGATCTCGCCCAACAAAATCGCCCGGCCATCTCCTAGCTGTGGAACCCACCCGCCAAACTGATGGCCAGCATAGGCCATTGCGAGTGGATCAGCTCCTGCAGGCACATTATTACCGGCAAGCACGGCAACGCCCTGCTCTGTAGCAAGAAACTCAGCATCCAGCTCTAATGCTTTTGCTAGGCCTTCATTCATTTTGATCAGTTTGGGTGACTGGACACTTGTCGGTGGAAGTCGCGCATAGAACTGTTCAGGCAATCGCGCATAGGTGTTGTCGAAGGCGAATACTGGGTGATCCATGGAGCGCAACTCTAAAGGGCTAGAAATGCCTGTAAAGGCCCCTGACCTGCCCCTGACAATCTGTTCTGGTGTGTATCTCTTCCGGCTCATGCTCAATCCTTCTGATAAGCAAAATCATAGCCGGAAACTCTCACTCAAAATGGACCCATTTATGGGGAGCAGGTCAATCCGCAGTTCGGTTTTGCGTGACCAGTCAGTAACGGCTTGGCCGGTTGGCTTCCAGATTTTCTGATAATGGCCCGTAAGGAACTACAGTTGACTTGATAAAATTAAGGCGTAATATTGAGACAGGTATTTATTAACCAACTTGTACACCTTGGCATCGAGCCTAAAGTACTAAAGAGGAAAAATCATAATGACACATTCAGAAAAAGAACTTTCTCAAGAAGAATTGGGAAAGCTTTTTGGTTCTGGCACCATATTCTTTGGTGTTGAGCCGAGCCCTTATAGAGTAGCGTGGATTGATAGCTACGAGCGCCTCCGGACTTACAAGGCACGCGAAGGCCATTGCTCAGTTCCAGATAGTTATAAAACCGATAGTGGTCACGCACTCGGCATCTGGTGCAACACACAACGAAAACAATATAAAGCCGGAAATCTTTCGGATGAGTGGATCAAAAAGCTTGAGGACCTCGGCTTTGTCTGGTTTGAGATAAATGAATCTGTAGATACACCATACAATTCAAGTGACTTAAAGGACGAAGCTAAGGCTGATAAGTCGTATAATGAGCAAAGTGAGGCTGAGCAGGATCTCGCAGATCGCATCAAAGACGGTTTAGTGTTTACGCTAGACGGGCAGGATGACCTGCTTACAACTGTTGACGGCGAATGGATTGACCTTTGGGATTGGTGCGGACTTTCTGCAACAAGTTTTGATAAAGAGGAGCTGGAAAATTGGTCGCAGTTTAGGCTTCTCCAATATTGCGACCGCTACTGTAATATTGAGCCCACTGATCTGATAGACGAGGTCCCGGGTTATAGTTGCCAATACTACGACGTAACGACGGATAATGTTGAGAGACTGAAACAAAAGCTCCGTGAGACGATCATACGGTTAGCGCCACCAGACGAGGATATAGAACAAGAGGACTTATAGACGATTGAGTTTTGCGTATTGCAGGGGTGAGGTTTTATTACTCACCCCTTGCAGTTCTTATCAATTCATTTCCATGAGATTTGCGAGAGCTATGTAACCACACCAAGACGCCGGTTGTTGCTTGTAAAGGATACTCGCCGGAACCGGTAACTTTCTAGTACTAAACTCGTTCAATCGTTAGGGTGACCCACTAAAATGATCGAAATTGTGCGCGGTGACATAACTTCACAGACGACCGACGCGATTGTAAATGCTGCGAACACGCAGTTGATGGCTGGGAGCGGCGTAAGCGGTGCTATTCACCGGATTGCTGGACCTGAGTTGCAAAGAGAATGCCTCGAGATTGGCGGTTGCCCAACCGGAGAGGCGCGGATCACAGACGCATATAATTTACTATGTAGGCATGTAATACACGCGGTCTCACCCCGGTATTGGGATGGCACGAGAGGTGAGGCAGAACTTTTACGCCGTTGTTACCAATCCATCTTTGCTCTCACCGAGCTACACGGGATCAAGAGCATCTCGATACCGGCGATTGGCACGGGGATTTATCGATACCCGATTAAAGAGGCGACGGAGATTGCTTTTGATACGGCGCTTATCACACAGAAGAAACAGTATCTGACGGTAGTTTTTGTCTGTTTTGATGAACACACAGCCACCGTTTATGAAGAAATTGACACTTCTACACTAGCCAAGGTAGAGCCATGACAACTGACCGCAGCGTTGTATTCGTTTCAGGCGTCCGGACAGCCATCGGCACCTTTGGTGGCAGCTTGAAGAATCATGAGCCGACGGTATTAGCAGCAGCTGTGGTGAGAGAAGCGGTCGCCCGCATCAATGTCGCACCACAGCTCGTTGGCTCTGTTGTGATGGGCAATGTGGTTCAAACCAACACCCGCGATCCTTATTTGGCGCGCGTGGCCGCCATTAAAGGCGGTCTGCCCATAGAAACACCAGCAATTACAGTGAACCGGTTATGTGGAAGTGGCTTCCAAGCCATAGTATCTGCTGCCCAACAAATCCTACTAGGGGACGTGGACGTAGCCGTTGCCGGCGGCGCCGAATGCATGAGCCAAGCGCCCTATTTGGTTCCTGCGCAGCGTTGGGGCCAAAAGATGGGTGATGCCAAGATGGTCGATACCCTACTTGGCGCGCTGAATGATCCCTTCGGCCACGGCCACATGGGTATTACGGCTGAAAACATTGCCGCTAAATGGAATATCGACCGCACCACTCAAGATAAATTCGCAGTCGAAAGTCACAAACGCGCCTTGCGCGCGCGTGAAGAAGGACGGTTCGACGAGCAAATTCTTCCTCTGGAGGTTAAGAAGGGTCGAAACGTCGTATTGTTTGATAAAGACGAACACATTCGTAGCGACGTAACGATCGAGAACCTGGGTGGTTTGCGCCCGGCATTTAAAAAAGACGGCTCTGTGACCCCAGGCAACGCCTCTGGAATTAATGATGGAGCAGCAGCATTGGTTTTGATGGACGCCGCGGCGGCAGACAAAGCAGGGTTGAAACCGTTGGCTCGACTGATTGATTACGCTCACGCTGCTGTTGAACCCTCGGAAATGGGAATTGGTCCAGTGCCGGCGGTGCAACAACTGCTCAAAAAAACTGGGTTATCCATCGCCGACATGGACGTTATCGAATCTAACGAAGCCTTTGCGGCGCAAGCTTGCGCGGTTGCTGCCGATCTCGACTTTCCAGCCGACAAAACCAACCCCAACGGCGGCGCGATTGCGCTCGGTCACCCGGTCGGTGCAACGGGCGCCATTCTTACGGTGAAGGCCATCTACGAACTGCAACGCATAGGTGGACGCTATGGACTTGTCACCATGTGCATTGGTGGCGGTCAGGGCATCGCCGGTATTATTGATTCTATAGCTTAATCAGCCGCCTCGATCGCGTGGTAAATCTTGCGCTCAGTGTCCGGGTCGTCAAAGGCCTCGATGAGGAGCCGCGCAACCTCGGCCCGTGGAATCTGGCCAAACTCAAACCGCTCGCTGCCCTCAACCAGAAAGCCGGTTTCCGTCGCAGGTCCTGTGCCTAAACCGCCCGGTCGGATAATTGTGTAGTCGAGGCCGCTGGCAATAAGGTGGCTCTCCGCGGTCGTCTTGCGTTCAAGTGCTGATCCCAAAATCCAGCGCACATAGAACGGCAAAGCGTCTTTGCTGTCACCGGCCCCAATAGAACTCACCATGAGAATCCGATCGACCCCGGTCGCCTTTGCCGCTTCTGCGACGTTGATAGTTCCAATATCATCGACAGGACTATCTCCTCGCGTACTGCCAAGTGAACTGATAACGGACCCAAAGTAATCGCTTTCAAATGCTGCCATAACGGAGTCCGCTTGTAACGCATCTCCGACGAACATCGTTACACCGAGTTCTTCTAGCGCTGATACATCTGACGTTGGACGTACGAAAGCTGTCACCGGTTGGCCACGTGCGGCAAGAAGTTTGATGATCTCCAAACCCGTAGCCCGTGTCCCACCAAACACCAGAACGTTAGATGAATCTTTATCTTCTATGCTGCTCACCCGTTTAAGCTTGTTCAGTTCATCGCTCTCGGTTCCCCACACGACGGCCCCGTCCTTGTCGAGATAGCGGCCTAGGAACCAATATTCATCGGGTGTGATATGAATTTTGTCCTCAGCGACCATCTCCCCGCCGCCGGGCATTTCCATTCGACACATTCCTAAATCCATCGGCCCAGAAATCGACTGACCATCTGGGCTCATTGTTAACTTGAAATCACAGTTCTCCCGCCAGGTGAAATCCTCGAGTGTTAGCCCAGCAAGAAATTCTGGGTCGCGATGAACATTGAAAACGTTGTCAGCGTCTTTGAAATCCAACTCGCGTTGATGGACCTGTCCGGTCTCCTCGTTGACATAAAATTGAAGAAGCCCACGACGGGTAATCCAGTCTGGGTCTTCCGATCCATCCATTGACGACTGTTGGTAGACAAGCACGCCTTCGGCAAACGATACGTCGACAGGAGCAAATAGTTGATACATGAGCCGGTGCTGAAGATGATCAGCCACGCCCATATCAATATCGCGCTGATACTGGTCGGAACTATCATACCTGCCTGAGATCCATTCTTTAACCGCCACTAAAATGCGGTCGTTCTCAACAGGGGTTTGGGCATTGGATTCAATGCCATAAAAAAGGCTATACGTGAGGAATGGCAACCCAACACCGATAATAAAGAATATAATGCGTTTCTTAAAGCTCACAGGTCCCTCCGAACAATTAAACGCGATAGCTGTTAACACAACTCTGACGATTTACGGCCCATGAGTCGAGATAACAGACAAAAATACGGCTACTACGCGGTTTGCGGCAAACCCAATATTGCCATAACGTCGTTCTTAAGAGCGAATATACAACGGATAAAAACCTAGGACTAAGAGGATCCAGGATAACGATGCTGACCCGATGGCAGCATCAGATAAAAGCCATGCATAGACGTTTTCATGCTCACATCCTACACACCACAGAAACGCTAACACTTGCTTATCGCTGAGCAGAAGAATTAGAGAGCGTCAGTGGATATGGTGAGAGCTGTATCATCCATGACGGATAGCAAATCTGCATTGCTGTGGAGTTTTGGGAGTTCGCGCCGAAAGAAAAATTGGCAGGCCGCCAACTTGCCGGCGTAAAACTCGATATCGTCCCCTTGAGCGTCAGGTTTCGCTTCCGTAGCGGACAAAGCCTGTTTGAGCCACATCCAAGCAATTACCAAATGCCCAAGAGTATCGAGATATAAGGTCGCGTCCGCCAACGCCTGCCGAATATTCTCTTCTCGTGCTGCTACCAACTTGTGAGTCACATCGTTTATGCGATCAATTGCAGTCGCGAGAGCGGCAGCATAATGCTGTAGCGACGCTTCTGCAGCAGCGCTTGCGATAGTCGATCGCATTTCATTCTGAAGTGCGTCAAATGCAGCACCATTTTCCATCACGACCTTGCGACCCAAAAGATCAAGACCGTGAATACCGTGAGTACCTTCGTGGATCAGGTTCAGACGATTGTCCCTATACAGTCGCTCCACCGGGTAATCCCGGGTGTAGCCGTAACCGCCGAGCACTTGAATGGCGTGCTTATTGGCTTCGAGGCAAAACTCAGACGGCCATGACTTTGTAATGGGCGTAAGGATATCTAGAAGCAGGCTCAATCTTTTCTTTTCGGCATCGCTTTTTGCCGTTTTTTTCTCGTCCACCAGTCGTGCGCAATACAAAACTAAGGCTAACGCACCCTCAACCGCCACCTTTTGTGAGATTAACAGTCGTCTAACATCAGCATGTTCGACGATCATTACAGGCTGATTATCTGGCGCGTTGTCATCCGGATGACGCCCTTGAGGCCGCTCTTTGGCATAGGCCAGGCTTGCGCTGTAACCAGCGTATCCGAGCGCAACAGCTCCAAGACCGACACCGATCCGCGCTTCATTCATCATATGAAACATATAAGTGAGGCCCTGGTGAGGTTCGCCAACCAGAAAGCCTTGCGTTTCACCAGACTCACCAAAGTTCAGCAGCGCGTTAACCGTTCCACGATATCCCATTTTGTGATTAAGGCCAGCAAGCACAATATTATTGTTTTCGCCGACCGTTCCATCGTTTTCGGGACGATATTTAGGGACGACAAAAAGAGAGATTCCCTTCACGCCCGATGGGCTACCCGGAATTTTTGCCAGCACCATGTGAATAATATTCTCAGATAGGGTGTGATCACCGCCCGAGATCCACATCTTAGATCCGGTGATTCGGTAGTACCCATCATCTGTAGGTTCGGCGCGAGTAGAAATATCAGTCAGCGACGATCCAGCCTGAGGTTCGGATAGACACATAGTGCCAAAAAACCGACCCTCTACCATAGGCGTGAGGAACTTTTCCTTTTGTTCGTCGGACCCAAAAGCCGCCAATAAATTCCCAGCGCCGATAGTGAGAAATGGATAGGCTGTAGTGGAAATATTCGCAGCAGAGAAAATAGCCTGGCAGGCCTGACCGACAACTACGGGCAGCTGCATACCTCCGATCTCTATATCGAATGTGGCGCCCATAAGCCCAGCGCCCACATAAGAATCGAGCGCCGCTTTTACGTCTGGGATGAGGCGCACCTCTGCGCCATCGAATTCTGGCTCCTGTTCATCTACGACAGCGGCGTGCGGTGCAAAATGATCACGGGCAATCGTCTCTGCGGTATCGAGCACAGCTTCGAATACAGTATGGTCATGGCTGGCGTATCGGTCCGTCTCAAAAAGAGACTCAACCGTTAAGACCTCATAGAGCAGAAACGCAAGGTCGCGACGCGGAATGAAAGTGTCTGACATAAGAGAGTTGCCGACTAAAACGGATCAGCAATCAAAGCGCCGCCGTCTACGACAATAACCTGGCCCGTTATAAATCGGGCCGCATCTGAGGCCAGAAAAGACGCCACACCGGCAATATCTTCCGGCTCACCTAAACGCCCCAGCGGTGTGCGCGCAGCAAAGGCCTGGCCATCTTCCCCTTCCCACAGGGCACGGGCGAAATCCGTCCGAATAAGCCCGGGTGAGATGGCATTTACCCGAATGTTTTGAGCCCCAAGTTCAACAGCATAGTTGCGAGCAAGTTGGGCGTCAGCCGCCTTTGAAACCGCATAGGCGCCCAAGTTCTTACTCCCAGTTAACCCGGCAATGGATGACAGGAGAATAATCGCCCCGCCACCACTTTCGGCCATCTGCGGGGCCACAAGATTGATCAACCAAGCTGGACCCTGAACATTTGTTGTGAATATTTTTTCAACGGCTCTGTCATCAAGATCTGCCATGGGGCCATAGGTAGGATTCGTTGCCGCATTGCAGACCAAAATATCAACAGGTCCATGCTGAGCCTGGGTCTCCCTAACCAAATTGCTGACCTGCACTTTGTCGGACACATTACAAGCGACAGCGATGGCTTTACCCCCATCAGCGATGATCTCAGACGCGACAGCCTCACACGCTTCAATCTTGCGACTGGTCACTGTTACTTTTGCACCGGCACTGGCAAGAGTTCGGGCAATAGCCCGGCCAATTCCGCGTGATGAGCCTGTGACAACCGCGACTGTCCCCGATAGATCAAAGTGATCCATGGTCAAGCCCCTTCCCTATTTTCCGCATCATACTGTGCAAAAGTCTTACCAGTTTTAGCGAGATTGACCAGCAATGGTGCTGGCGTCCAATACCCGTAGTCATTCCCGAACTTGTTCGCCAGGGCGTCGAATGATTCGACAACAACGTCTAAGCCGACTGAATCTGCATAGAACATAGGGCCACCTCGATATGCCGGAAAACCGTATCCCGCAGACCACACAACGTCGATGTCGCTGGCTCGTAACGCAATGCCGTCATCCAACAGTTGCGCCCCGCGATTGATGAGGGCGTGTAGGCAACGATCAAGGATTTCTTGATCAAAAATTCCCTGTCTACTTTGAACACCCAAAGACGTCGCAGCCGTTTTGATAAGGTCTAGAGCATCTGGGTCATCCTGTCGCGCCCGACCATCAGGGTACAAATAAAACCCTTTGCCCGCCTTCTGACCAAAACGCCCTTTAGCATTCATGATATCGCCTGGCACACAATAGAGAGGGTCAGAAGGAAGCAGGTCCCGGTTTTGATCGCGTGTAAGGAAACTGACGTCCTGCCCAGCGAGATCCATAACGGCACACGGCCCCATCGCCATGCCCCATTTTTCCAGGGCACTGTCGACCTGGGCCGGGCTAGCCCCTTCCAACAATAACATCTGAGACTCGCGAACATAGTCTTCAAGCATTCGGTTGCCGATAAAACCGTACCCCACGCCAGATAAGGTCGGGACTTTGCCAATTCGGCAGCCCAGTTGCATGGTCGTCGCCACAACGGTCTTCGCTGATTTCTCCCCTCGGACGACTTCAAGAAGTTTCATTACATTGGCTGGAGAAAAGAAGTGCGTGCCGATTACGCGTTCAGGTGAATTGGTGACAGCCGCAATATCATTGATATCCAGCGTCGAGGTGTTGGTTGCCAGAATTGCCGACTCTTTGCAGATTCTATCCAATGCCAAGAATATTTTCTTCTTCACGGGCATCGATTCAAACACGGCTTCCACTACAATATCGACAGAACTCAGAGCCTCGAGAGTCAGAGCGCCATTCAATCGTGCAAGACGGGCGTCCCGCACATCAGCGTTTAAACGCCCGCGTCGAACATCGCGGTCTAGTGTTTTTTCGATACGTGCCAGACCCCGATCCAGCGCCCCCTGGTTAGTTTCGACGAGAGTGACCGGCAAGTCTGCGTTCAGAAGACAGATTGCGATCCCCGCCCCCATTGTGCCCGCGCCAATAACGCCAGTGTTTATAATCTTAAGAAGGGAGGTCTCTTTGGGAATATCTGGAATCTTTAAAGCGAGCCGTTCTGCAAAAAATAAATGCCGTTGCGCTTTTGACTGAAGGGATGCTTTGAGTTTGGATGAGAGTTCCCGTTCTTTCAGTAACCCTTCTTCAATTGGCAAAGCACACGCCCACTCAATCGCATCGACAGACGCAGGTGGCGCGTTAAAACCTCGACGCCGCTTCGCTAATGCTTTTCTTGCTTTTGCAAAAAGACCGTCTTCCAGTTGTGACGGGTCGACATTTCGGTCGCATGTACGAGGCACGTTTCCTTCATCAGCAAGTTTGCGTGCAGCGGCTAGTCCGGCGGCAAGTAGGCCACCAGATACAACCTCGTCTAAGGCTCCTAATTCTTGCGCTTCGTTGGCTGGTATGTGGCGGCCGGTTGTTATGGCTTCTATAGCTGCAGAAGCGCCAATAAGGCGCGGGAGACGCTGAGTTCCGCCAGCTCCCGGAATCAGTCCGAGATGAACTTCTGGCAGACCGACATGGGTTCCGCCGAGCGCGACGCGATAATGACAGCTTATGGCCAGTTCAAGGCCGCCTCCCAGGGCGATTCCATGTAGAGCGGCAACGACGGGCTTGGAACTTGCCTCAATGAAGTCATTTAGAGCCGGCAACGTAGGGTCTTTGGGTGGCGCATCGAACTCACGAATATCCGCTCCTGCACTGAATATGCGTCCGCCGCATGCGATTACAACTGCCTGAACATCATCATCTTTACCAGCGTCGGTAATTATCTCGCGTATGGCTTGGCGGACCGGCTGAGAGAGGACATTAACTGGCGGATTATCGATCATGAGAATGGCAATGCCATCTTCTACGGAATAACTAACGAGTTTGTTCATTCTGTAATTTCGCCAGCTGGATGATGATTAGCTCGTAAGTCAAAAAGCAGCGCAACGCGAGTATATGCTGACAGATCAATCAGTAAACCAAATCGTTTCTGAAGAAAGCAAACTACGCAGCCATGTCCGCCAAACGTGCGGCAAGGCGGTTGTTAGCTGACGCCTGGCAACGACCTCTTAGTCAACGAACAGTGCCATGCCGCGTTTCACCACATCGCGCTCGGCGATACTGTCCCGCCACCGCTTTAATTCTGGGTAGTCGTCAATACTTCCATCTAGGCTGTTAATGGAGGTTGCTGCAATCGGATAGGCGTGAATATCAGCGATCGAATAAGTATCACCAGCAACAAAGTCACGTCCCTCAAGATGCGTATCGAGCGCACGCAAACCGCGATGGGCTTCAGAAACGTAGCGGTCTAATGTCATTTGGCTTTTCTCTGGCGCCAAGTTTCTAAACCAGAATAATGCCGAGAACGCTGGACCAATATTTGCCGACACGGCACTCATCCACGTGTGAATTTCTGCACGAACAGCCAGGTCATCCGGATAAAACTGTCCGCTTTTCTCGGCGAGGTAATACAGGATTGCATGACCTTCAAATAGGGTCACTTCAGATCCGTTTGGCCCATCCCGATCGATGATAGCAGGCACGCGGCCGAATGGGTTCTTGGCCAAGAATTCGGGATCAAGGTGCCTGCCGCCAGGTAGGTCGACAACATGCGGCGTATAGGAAAGCCCGGTTTCTTCCAACATAATGTGGACTCGTTGGCCATTGGTCGTGGGAACACTGTATAGATCGATCATAATCACCTTTAATTCTGCAGCGCTGGACGTTTTGCGTCAGTCGACTATAAACCATTTCTAATCTGGCGGGAGACTGAGGAGTATTCTGTGAATCGCGGTTTATCGTCAATTTCAATCGTTGCGGTTCTAATCTTCGCAGCACTCGCGATTGAACCTCGTTCTATCCGGGCAGCAGTTGATCGTGTCGAAGTTCAAACGCGCACCATCGTCGCAGATGGCGCTTCTTTTGGTTTGGTTGGGCCTTACGTTCGAATCTCCGGCCGTCTGCACTACTCCGTTGATCCCGAATCGGAATTCAACACCGCTATCCACGACTTAGGCCTCGCCCCCCAAGACAATCGGGGACGTGTCACATTTACTGGTGATTTCGTATTGCTCATGCCTCTTGATCCAGAACGAGGCAATGGGCGGCTTATCCATGACGTCACAAATCGGGGGAATATTGTCGCGCTTAGTCGATTTAATGATGCACTAGGCCTTACAGGCGCTCGAACCAGCGCAGATTTGGGCAATGGCTTTCTCATGGAACAGGGCTATGCGGTCCTGTGGACAGGCTGGAATTGGGACGTGGCACCTCGTGCCAACACCCTCACTATCGACCTTCCTATCGCCACGGAAGAAGATGGGTCCCCGATAACTGGTCGCGTTATAGGAGAGATTGCTCCGTTGAGACCGATGACCAGCGCCAGGCACGTTGGTTTAGGTGCGATCGGCTATCCGCCTACGAATTGGCCCTCACAAAGCGACCGTCTGTCCGTTCGAGATGCCGGAGACGATACATATGAACCGCTACCTCGTGAATCGTGGCGGTTTGGCCGCTCAATCGCAAATGAGGATGGAGACCAAACGCTTCGAGACCCGGCTTGGGTCACTTTAGACGCGGGATTTGAGCCAGGTCGCGTCTACCGACTTACCTACGGGGCACGCAATCCTCCAGTCGTTGGTCTTGGATTAGCTGCACTGCGCGACGCTCTTTCGTTCTTCCGATATGAAGGCCGCGACACTGCTGGAACGCTAAACCCTCTAACTACCCAGGGGGGGGCACTTCCGATCGCGGCGTTAGCCTATGGTCACTCGGAATCTGGACGCGCGCTCAACACTATGATTTTGGACGGCCTTCACGTTGACGAACAAGGCCGAATGGTATTCGATGGAGTGATGATCGACGGCGCCGGCGGAGGCAAGGGTAGCTTTAATTTCAGATTTGCGCAGACGTCGCGTCACGTTAGTCCAGATATCGAACTCGATTTCCCAACAGACTTTTTCCCGTTTTCAACCATAGAGCAGTTTGACACGATTACGGGAGAGCGAAGTAGCTTGCTCGCAGAAGCACGACTTCTAAAATCTGTGCCACGCATTTTTATCGTGAACACATCCACTGAGTATTGGGCGCGCTCTGCCTCTCTAGTGCACACCGACACTCTTGGCAATACCGACGTGCCTCCCGATCCGTCTGTTCGCCTGTACGTCATTGCCGGTGGGCAGCATGCCATCGGCACTTCAGCGCTACGTGGGTCTTTGGTGCATTGCCGGAGTCCCTTGGATCATCGCCCCGTGCTCCGCGCCTTGCTGTCCCATTTGGATGCCTGGGTATCCTTAGACCGCACCCCACCCGCAAGCCGCTATCCACTGCTCTCAGATGGGACTTTGGTGCCTGCGGATGCTTATCGGACGGCATTTCCAGACGCCGCTTTCATGCGGACTCCTGAGGGACCATTGAGCCCACCCAGCCTGGATCATGGTACACAATTTCCAAACACGGGGATCGCCGACAAAATTCCACCGACACGCGGTACACTCTACGGTACCCGGGTCATTGCATCGAATGAAGACGGTCTCGAGATTGCTGGGATACAATTACCGGACATTTCTGTCCCTCTTGGCACCCACACCGGGTGGAATCCTCAAAACGCAGAAACTGGCGCCCCAAATCGCCTATCTCGCTGGTTTGGTAGTTTCATCCCCTTTGCCAGAACCGTTACAGAACGCAATGCAACAGGAGACCCGCGACCAGCCATCACAGAGCGGTATATCTCAAAAGATGATTATGTGACCGCCTATGCAGAAGTGACACTTGATCTCGCCAATCAAGAAATGATTTTGGGTTTAGACATCAACCCGATGATCGAGCGTGCGGGTTTGCTTTATGAAAAAGTTCTGTCTCACCCACCATCAGAGGAAAGCTGTAGCTTCACGACTGTCCAGCCGCAGTAAACATTTAGAACGTTTCTATGAACCTAGTTGGTGCCCCGATCGGACTCCCGATCACTTCATCATTTGTCATGATCACCTGGCCTCGCAAGATTGTAGCGATCGGCCAGCCAGTTACAGTTTGACCGTCATAGGCCGTCCACCCCGACTTCGACGCGATCCAGGAATTTTCAATTGTTCGTTTCGCTTTCAAATCGACGATTGTTAAATCTGCATCATAGCCCAGCGCAATTCGGCCTTTACCGGCGACACCATATACGCGAGCAGGTCCAGCACTTGTCAGGTCTATGAACCGTTCCAGCGTCAATCTGCCCGCATTGACGTGGTCGAGCATGATGGGAACAAGAGTTTGTACGCCAGTCATACCGGACGGACTTTGAGGGTACGGCCTCTGTTTTTCTTCAAGAGTATGCGGCGCATGATCAGAACCGATACAGTCAACGATTCCGCCACGCACGGCATTCCACAATGCCTCTCTATGGCGGGCGACGCGAATTGGTGGGTTTTGCTGCGCAAGAGTGCCAAGGCGATCATAGGCTTCAGGAGCGGAAAGTGTCAGATGCTGCGGTAAAACTTCGACAGTTGCGATATCGCGGTTTTCTTTTAGAAACTCCATCTCTTCCGCTGTGGATATATGAAGAATATGGACCCGGCGGCCAGCTTCACGCGCCAGCCGAACAAGACGCTTCGTGGCGAGCAAAGCCGTTTCCGCATCACGCCACACCGCATGCATGGCAACGGGCGCACCGCCCTTTACAAGATGCAGGCGTTCATTCAACCGATCTTCGTCTTCACAATGGACGGCCATGCGGCGAGTGCCATTCTTAAGGACCCGGGCGACATTTTTATCGTCAGATACCAGCAATGAACCAGTCGACGATCCCATAAACATTTTAACCCCCGACACGCCCGGTAAGCGTTCAAGGGTCTTAAGCTCAGTTGCATTTTCCGGACTCGCTCCAACAAAAAACGAGAAATCAACCCAAGCCCTGCCAAGGGCTCGCGAAATCTTATCATTTATCGCATTTGCCGTGGTCGTTGGAGGATCAGTATTCGGCATCTCAAACACAGAAACCACACCACCAAGCGCTGCACCTCGAGTTCCAGCTTCAAGATCTTCTTTATGCTCTAGACCGGGCTCTCTGAAATGGACCTGGCTATCAATGACGCCTGGCAGAACAGTTAGACCAGACGCGTCAAATACTTCAGCAGCTTTCGCTCCCTTAAGGTGACCAAATGCAGCGACCCGCCCACTGCGGATACCAACGTCTGTTTCGACCGGGCCATTTGGTGTCCACACCGTGCCACCAATAACAATACGATCAAAACTATCTGGCACGTTACGAGTCCTTTTCGTCGACTTGTCTTATTTTATATCTAATTCTGCGCAAGCACATCAAACACAGAGCCGCTGTGATCCAAACCAAGGATATGGCATTGATGCCAGAGAGCATAGAACAGCAGCACCCATGCTGGAAACGCTGTCTTAGAGTTTATCGACCTAAACAGGCTTTGGACCACCTCAGGATGACAGCAGTCCAATACACCAGCCTGCTGTGAGACGAGCGAGCCCAGCCGATCTCCTCGCTGTTCCAGCCACGGGCCCACCGGCACTGAAAACCCGCGCTTGCGAGAGAACGGCTGGGCCTCTGGAAGAGTGGCCGCCAACCATTGACGCACTATCTGCTTGCCTAGCCGACCATTGACTTTGTCCCGGTCCGTTAGGCTGAAGCCAAATGCGGCGAAACGCCTATCTAGAAATGGGACACGTCCCTCTAGACCATGGGCCATAAGGCATCTATCCACCTTGGTTAATAGATCTTGAGGCAACCAATGACGAATATCCAGAGCTTGCGCCTTTTGAAGCCGCGTCCATGGCTGCGTCTCTACTTGGTCTTCGGACGAATCAAGAGCGTTACGCCACTCAGTCGGTGCCTGCCGCAACGCTCCTGTGCCAGCAAGAACATGACGTGACCACGGTGCCTTTCGGAATGGCCACGGCCGACGGCTAGCTCGATAACGACCGTAACCGGCAAAAATCTCGTCCCCACCTTCGCCGGTAAGGACTACCTTCACATCCTGAGCAGCAGCTTTGGCCAGCAGATAAGTTGGCACGATTGCATAATCGGCCACGGGATCGTCCATACATGCAGCGATGTCTGGTAAATGAGTCCAGAAGTCTTTAGCTGAAATTTCAACTGTGCGGTGATCAGCCAGCGTCGCATTTGCAACGGTCGCAGCATGCTCACGCTCATCGTAAACGGCATTGCCCGAAAATCCGGCGGTATACGCAATAACAGGTCGTTCTTCGAGACGCGCCATCGCCGCCATAATAGCGGCGGAGTCCACCCCGCCGGACAAGAACACGCCATATGGAACGTCTGAACGTCTATGAGATGCAACGCTGTCCATCCATAGAGTTTCAAACGTTTTTGTGTGTGAAACCTGCGGCTGGCAGTCATGTGATAATGGGTCTTGCCATATGCGATCAACGACACGACCCGCTCGGACGATTAGGGTTTCACCAGGCTCTACCCTTCGAATACCCCGAAACGCGGTCTCAGGGCTGGCCGTGAACTGCAGCGCAAACAATTCACCGCGAGCTTGCTCGTTAATTACGGGCACAATCACTCCCGCAGCGACAAGGGCCTGGGGTTCAGATGAGAACCACACACCATCATGTGTTTCCGCGAAATAGAGGGGCTTTATGCCGAATGGGTCACGAGCCAGAATGAGGCTTTCGTCCCGCGGGTCATACAAAGCGACGGCATACATGCCGTGAAGGTGCTTTGCGAAGCCTGTACCGTACCGAAGATAGAGATGAAGAATAGACTCGTTATCACTACCCGTAACATACGCACTGTCTGGCAAGTTGCGCCTTATATCAAGATCGTTATAGATCTCACCGTTAGCGACCAGAGAGACCCCTTCGCGTGATACGAAAGGTTGAATTCCGTTCTGCGGATCGATAATGGCAAGTCTGGTATGAACCAAACCGACTTTGTCAGACTTATGTAAACCTTGACCGTCTGGTCCTCGGTGGCGCAATGCAGTTTGGAGGTCTAAAAGAATTTTATCTTCTGGCCGGAAACCAGCTTTGGTCATGCCCCCAGCGATACCGCACATAAGAGTGTCAGACGCCGCTTACTGATCTGATTGTGGCGCAGCTTCGCCGACCAAAACTTGCTGCAAAAACTTGAGGTACTCGGGTATCACGGCTTTATTATTGTGAGACTCGGAAAACGCAGCCATGCCAGCAGCCGCAATGCGTTGGGCAAAATCTACATCCTGATTTAACCATTTAATCGCCTCTGCCAAGCTGCGTGCGTCTCCTATAGGCACGAGCACCCCGCTCTCCCTGTGTCTGATGAGCAATCCTGGGCCAAGCGCATCCGCTGCGATGACCGGTTTGGCACATGCCCACGCTTGAAGAACCTGCTCACCAATATCGTCCTGCCGCGCTGGACAAATGACGATGTCAGCTGCGGCTATAAGTGGCATGACATCACTTTGACGACCAAGAAACCTCGTTCGAGGCTTGATACCAATTTCCAAGGCCTGGCCTTCCAATTTATTGCCGTCTGGTCCGTCTCCTACAACCCACAAGTAATGGCCTGAAATTCTCGCGATGGCTTCCATAAGCACATCTAAACCTTGATCCATAACTAGATTGCCCACGACCACTACAAGCTTTGCGGTGTCCGGGGTGAAATACGTCTTTCTATTAATGGGGCTAATTGCATCGGACTGCAAAACAGGCGGCATGAGAGTGATGTTCTCTTTTGACCACCCGGCTGCGACAGCACGGTCGACCCTTTGTTGACTCAACGCGAATAAATGATTGCACGTTTGAAACTTCGTAATCGGGAAATCGTTTGTGACATATCCAACGTGCCGCGCCGAGCCAGGCGCGATCTGGTTCGAAACTTCAGGGTTCCAACTTATGACAAGATCAGCACCGAACACTCTTATTTCATTGTTAAGTTTTCGCTTACTCAAAAAATCAAATCTCGCCCTGAAAGGAAGCTCGACGGGCTCAAGACCCTCCGCCTTTAGCCGATCCATGCTGTCAGACTCATTTTTGATCACGACACGCTGAGCCACGTCGTGGCGCGATAGAGCCACAACTGTTTGTTCAAAAGCCCGCTCCATAGCGCCGTCAACGGCGGTAGACATGGCATGCAATATTCTCATGGGCCGTGCACCCAATTCCCCTCTGCCGACAAACCTCTGCTCAACCGCCCGCCAGTGTATCAAGACTGACCGCGTCTTCGGCGCCTACTCTTATACCAGGGTCTGCGGAATCAATCCAAAACCACGTGAATTCCTGACACGACAGCATCGACGTTAATGTCTGCAATGCTTCGATAGCCCAGGTTTTCTGGTGCCTCCACAACTTCTACGCGTGTCCCTGATGGCTTGTATAAATCTGCGCGTGTCGGACCAAACAAGGTTACCGTCGGAGATCCAGCCGCAGCAGCAAGATGCGCCAGACCAGAATCGTTGGCAACGGTCACAAGACATCGCGATAGAACTGCAGCAACGTACTGGAGGTTGTGGCATCCGGCCAGAATAATGGATTTATTCTCCGGCAAAGAAGATGCGAGTTGATCAAGCACCAGGCGATCTTCCTCAGCGCCAACTAATACAAATTTGGTATTTGCGAACGAGTGTTGATCGTTCACCAGCTCACTGGCCAGCTGAATAAATTTATCAATAGGCCAAGTCTTCTCAGGTCGCGCCGCGGTCGGGCACAAAGCGATTATGGGCTCTCCATCTGGCAATAGAGCGTCTGCACGTGCGTCTTGGTCTTCTGATATCCAAAGCGTCGGTGGTGAAGGTGGTTCTACATCAAACAACTGGCTTAATAGAGCGGCGCGGTGAGACTGATCATCGTCAGGCCCAAGTCGGTATCGGTGTCTAGTGCGAATCAGAAACGGAATCAAGGAACGACGCAAATCAACGACAATGTCCCATCGTTGTTTGCGCACTTCATTCCACAATCGCAACCAATGCCCTCTGCATACTGTTTTTGAAAGAATAATGACACGCTCAAGCCCAGGAACAGCTGTAAAAATACTTTCGGACAAGGGTCCACAGGCCACAGTAATTTGAGCACCAGGATTCTGACTGACGAGGTGATTCAATAAACCAGTCGAGATCACCGCGTCACCGATCCGGGTCGCTGTGATGAATAAAATTTTCATATCAGAGGAGTGCCGACCCTAGAGCCACAACTGGGTGACTATATCCGCAGCTGACGTCCAAGTTCTTCGGCGCTCAATAGCAGATGCTGTTTTATTCAAGGAGGTATACACGCTATCATCCGTCAGCAATTGCAACGCGACGTTTGCAAATGCCTCGTCGTCCGGAACTATGAAGCCCGTTTGCCCGTTGTCGACGACATCTTCCACACCACCCAATCCACGCGCGACGGCAGGAAGGCCAGATGCCTGACTGTCCCTCAAAGTCCAGCATGCGAAATCACGGGCGTGCCCCGGATACAAATGAACTCTAGACCTCCGATACTCTTCCGCCATGATACGGTCACCCTTGGGGGCGGACACTTCAACATTCGCGTCAGCACAAGCTTTAACCAACTCCAAAACAGGTTGAATTGGCTCGGGTACGTCTTCGCCAGCCATACCTTTTGCCAGCACAGATGAATAAACGGTCAATTTGGCATCTTCTTTTGCCGGATTTATTTTGTCGCGCCATATTTCCAGGATATTGGAAAGTCCGTGCTGGGGATGCGTTGTCACAATGGCGCGGGGCGGCGGCAGTTCTTCTTGTTCTTCATCCTTCTCCGTCTCATCAAGCGGAACCGCTGGGTGATTCGCATCAGGATAAGGGTCAGCGCCGGACTTTTCAGGGAAGAATGACTTCGTCACCCCTGGCTGCCCGACTACAGCCGAAAGACGTCCACCGTAGGCTGCAGCTTGGCGCTCAGTAAGAAACAAAAGTCTCGGAGCATAAGAGGCCAATAGGTCAGCGTTGTGGATGCTGCCTAAATATTTGGGGTCACCTGGCACCCAGAGCACCCGGGTATCAACCCGCCGCACGCCGCCGAGCAACTCGGGGTTTCTAAGAGCAATAAGAACGTCAGCTTCCTGGGGTCGCTTGCTATCCCACGGCCGCCAGCGCGCGCCCTCAGCCATAAGAGCGTGCTTACAGCGATTGGTGACTGTGACCGTGTGGCCAGCCTTGGCAAGAGCACCGGCAAGGGCCGCAAACGCCTTCTCCGCCCCACCCAGCGGCTTGGTCGCCGCAGTGAACCCGTCAAAAGGCACAGAGTCATCAAACATTACGATATTCATGGCTGCGGTTTATACCCGGCTCCGAGAAAAAGTTCCAAACAAACAACACGATCTGGCCAGCTTGTCCTTGCCCTCCCCCATCAAGGAATTACATTCTATGACATAGATGGCAGCCCCAAGAGCAAGACATAAACAACAATGGCCTCTTCACTCTTTACTATTCTAGAGAATCGCTCCGTTATCTCCGTTTCAGGCGTTGATTCTGTCAGTTTCTTGCAGGGGCTAGTGTCCAACGACGTAAAACAGGTTTCAAAGACCAGAGTTATTTGGGCCGCGTTCTTGACCCCCCAAGGCAAGTTTCTCCACGAATTCATGATCGCCGGCAGACCGGACAGATTACTATTGGACTGTGAGGCTGGTCGCCGCGATGACTTACTTACCCGGCTTAAACGCTATCGGCTGCGCTCCAAGGTAGAAATTAACGAAGAAGACAATCTGATCGTTGCTGCAGCTTGGGGCGGTAGCCCATCTGATAACTTTACCTTATCGGACGAAAAAGGTGCCGCGGCTCTCTTGGATGACGGCTTTGTTTTTCGTGACCCCCGATTGACCCAAGCGGGTCTCAGACTCATTTTTTCGTCGAATACAATTGAAAAGACTTGTGCGGACGCTGGATTCACTCCTTCTGATCAGGCCACTTACGACGCTCATCGCATAGCGCTCGGGCTACCCGATGGCAGCCGCGACTTAGAAATTGAAAAAGCGTTACTCCTTGAGAACGGTTTTGAAGAGCTTGGCGGCATCGATTTTCAAAAGGGATGCTATGTGGGTCAGGAATTGACAGCACGGACCCATTATCGCGCCCTAATAAAGAAGCGCCTGTTACCCGTACTTATTGAAGGTGACGCACCACCGCCCGGAACGGCCTTATCAGTTAACGGCAAAGACGCAGGTGAGATGAGATCATCGTCCGGTGTATATGGCCTAGCACTGGTTCGACTGGCGACATGGCAGTCAGCATATGATGGGAAAATGACCGGCGGAGACGCAACACTACGCCCTCAACCAACACCCTGGATGAAACTCCCAGCGTCGGCTGAGACATAAACGAAAGCAGAGTTTTCAGATTAACTTCTAGATCTCATTGACAAAGCTGCTTGCGCCGCGGCTAGTCGAGCCACAGGCACCCGGTAAGGTGAACAGGATACATAGTCGAGCCCGACTTCCTGGCAGAACGCTATGGAGTCAGGATCGCCGCCATGCTCGCCGCATATCCCAAGTTTGATATTTCCCCGCGTCTTACGGCCACGCTCAGCAGCCATCTTTATGAGTTCTCCAACGCCCTCTCGATCCAAAGTAGCAAACGGATCGCGTTCGTATATTCCTTTGGCCGTATAGACCTCCAGCACGGGTGCGCAGTCGTCCCGAGACATACCGAGGGTTGTTTGAGTGAGATCATTGGTACCGAAGCTAAAGAACTCAGCTGTTTCAGCAATATCACCGGCGCGTAACGCTGCACGGGGCAATTCGATCATCGTACCAACAACGTAGTCAACTTTCTCTCCACTCTTCTCGAATACGTCCTGTGCTGTCTCGTCAACCACAGTTTTCATCAATTCGAATTCAGCTTTGGTGCCGACAAGCGGGATCATAATTTCTGGTAGCACATCAGCACCGCCGCCTGACACATCAACAGCCGCTTCAAATATCGCCCTGGACTGCATGGCGTATATCTCTGGGTAGGTAATACCCAAGCGACAGCCCCGGTGTCCAAGCATCGGGTTCAATTCGGCCAATCGATTGAGAGCGTTACGAACGGTCTCAATTGACACACTGGCTGACTCAGCAACTTCAGCAATCTCAGCATCACTGTGGGGTAAAAATTCGTGCAAAGGCGGGTCAAGCAAGCGCACGGTCACTGGAAGCCCTGCCATAATTTTGAACAACTTAATGAAGTCGGCTCGCTGATGAGGCAACAGCCGGTTCAGAGCAGCAGTCCGCCCGCCCTCGTCCGCAGCAAGGATCATATGACGAATGCTAATGATACGCTCTTGATCGAAGAACATATGTTCGGTGCGACAGAGGCCAATACCTTCGGCGCCAAACTTCAACGCCGTCTCTGTATCAACAGGGGTTTCTGCGTTTGCTCGCACTTTGAGACTTCGGATTTCGTCGACCCATTCCATCAGGGTGCCAAAGCCACCCGTCATCTCAGGTTCAATCGTAGCGACCCGACCGACAAATACTTCGCCGGTTGAACCATCAAGCGTGAGCACGTCGCCCTCGCAAAGCATTTCGTTTCTAACGCGCAGGAATTTTTCTTTAGCATCGACCTGAATTTCTCCAGCACCCGATACACAAGGTGTTCCCATGCCGCGCGCAACGACCGCCGCGTGACTGGTCATGCCACCGCGCGTCGTCAAAATACCTTCAGCCACGTGCATGCCACCAATGTCTTCTGGGCTGGTCTCTCGCCGCACCAGGATGACCTTCTCACCTTTTTTCACCCAGTCTTCGGCCTCCTCGGC
This sequence comes from Rhodospirillaceae bacterium, assembly GCA_029245025.1. Classification (GTDB taxonomy): domain Bacteria; phylum Pseudomonadota; class Alphaproteobacteria; order Rhodospirillales; family Rhodospirillaceae; genus WLXB01. The sequence continues at coordinate 14,109 of JAQWQC010000004.1, read as the reverse complement.
TGTGAAAACGATCTTCCCTGCCGCAGCGCCCGGTGAAGCTGGTAAGCCACGGGAAAGAAGAGTGCGTTGGGCATTAGGGTCGAGGGTCGGATGCAACAGTTGATCCAATTGAGCAGGATCGATGCGCGCGACAGCCTCTTCTTTAGTGATGAGCCCTTCGTTGGCCATGTCGACTGCGATTTTCAAAGATGCCTTTGCAGTACGTTTGCCACCACGGGTCTGCAGCATCCAGAGTTTGCCCTTCTGGATCGTAAACTCCATGTCCTGCATATCGCGATAATGACGTTCGAGCTTGTCGCGCTCGGCGACCAACTCCTTGTACATTTTGGGCATTGACTCTTCCATTGCTGGAAGATTGGCGCCCTGCGCCTCCTTCCCAACAATGGTAATCTGCTGAGGCGTGCGGATGCCGGCAACAACATCTTCGCCTTGGGCATTGACCAAGTATTCGCCGTAAAATTCGTTATCGCCGTTCGATGGATCGCGAGAGAAGCAAACGCCGGTCGCGCAATCCTCTCCCATATTGCCAAACACCATAGACTGCACGTTAACAGCCGTACCCCAGTCGTCAGGGATGCCATGCAAAGAACGGTAGGTAATTGCCCGCTGATTCATCCAGCTTCCAAAGACTGCTCCTACTGCACCCCACAATTGGTCTTGTGGGTCTTGAGGAAAGGCCGCACCGGTATCTCTTTCGACAATCTCTTTGTAAGACAGCACCAATTCTTTGAGATCATCCGCCGTTAAATCCGTATCCTGATCAACCCCCTTATCCTCCTTCGCCAAATCAAGAAGTTCTTCAAACGTATAATGGTCCACGCCCAACACGACATCGGAATACATTTGAATGAACCGCCGATAACTGTCGTAGGCAAAACGCGGGTCACCAGAATGTTGAGCGAGGCCCTCAACAGTCGCGTCGTTCAGACCGAGATTGAGGACCGTATCCATCATCCCGGGCATTGATGCGCGGGCGCCCGAGCGCACAGACACCAGCAACGGATTGCCAGGATCTCCAAACTTAGCGCCAATTGTTTCTTCAATGCGTCGCAAGCCCTCATTGACCTGATCTTTCAAATCAGATGGATAAACCCGGTCATGGTCGTAGAAGTGCTTACAGACACCAGTTGTAACTGTGAAGCCGGGCGGCACAGGCACACCGATGGCACTCATTTCGGCAAGGTTGGCCCCCTTACCTCCTAGCAGATCTCGCATCTCCGCTCGGCCATCCGCTTCGCCATCACCAAAGAAATAAACCCACTTCCCATCCGACGGCGCGTTAGCAGCGCTGTCTCCTGCTGACGGATATAGGTCAGGACGGAGATCACTGCGGGTCACCTCGCCACTGGTTGCTTCTTCGACGGCGATCACCCGCTCCGCCGGAACACGGTCCCATTGGCTTATGGCTTGCGGCGTCACATTGATGGTTCGCGCCAAAGCTGCTGTGCCGCCAGCAGCATCTATTGCTGTTTCTAAGGCTGTGTCGCGCATATCAATTCCATTTTCGTCACATGTAAGCTACCGGCCGGTATGTAAGTTAAGCCTAACTTACGTAAGCCGCGTGGAAGCCTTACTTACATATCTGGGCTGTGAAAAGACGAAAAATGGCATAAGTCTGGGATTTCTATAGAATCCCCAGGATTCTGGGACTGTGTAAGCCTGGATTGGGGGTTTCTGAACGGGCCACCTAACCTTCAACTTTTGAGAAGACGGCGACTTGATCCATCGATTGGCCGATTCGGGCCAATAAATTGAGATTTGCGATTCGTACCGCCGTGTTATCAGCGTTGACGGTCACATTTTCAAAGAACACGTCCAGGGGCTGACGCAACGCCGCAAGAGATTCCATAGCAGCCGCAAAATCCTCTTTAGAGAGTGCCGCTAAAACGTCCGCCTCAATCCCACTCAAGGTAACTGCGAGACTTCGGGCCTCTTCCTGCTCAAACACAGAAACATCAAATTCGCCAGAAAACGTCGCTTTGTCTTTCTTCTCTTCGATCCGAACAATGTTGGCTGACCGTTTATAGGCCGTGAGTAGATTTGACCCATCTTCGCTCTCGAGGAATGTGGCCAATGCCTCAACGCGCGCCATCAACCTCACCAAATCATCTTCACCACCGACAGAAAACATTGCCGCAATCAAGTCATGCCGTGCTCCACGGTCTTTCAAATACACTTTGAGCCGGTCGGCGAAAAACGTTAGTAAATCCTGAACCAGAGTCTCTTGCTTGACCCTCAGAACCTTTCCGTACGCATCGTAGGCCGTGGCGAACACATCCCCCAAGGTCAAGCGCAGATCATTTTCGAGAACCAAACGGATTACACCTAAAGCAGCACGTCTTAGTGCATAAGGGTCCTTCGATCCGGTTGGCTTCTGATTAATCCCAAAAAAACCAACCAAGGTGTCGACCTTATCCGCGAGTGCGACACATACGCTAGTTGATGCTGACGGACAGGAATCGGACGGACCAAGCGGTGAATAGTGTTCAGCAATTGCATTGCATACGCCCTCAGCTTCACCGTCTTGCTCAGCGTAGTACCGACCCATTAGACCTTGTAAGTCAGGAAATTCGGCAACCATGCCCGTGGACAGGTCAGCTTTGCATAACTCCGCTGCACGCTTGGCATCTGCCACATCTAAATTACCGAGCTGCTTTGCCAATGACGCTGACAATACCTCTAGTCGCGTAACTTTTTCTCGGACGGTTCCAAGGTCTGCCTGGAACACGCGCTCACTTAACTTATTAACACGACTCTCCAATTTATTTTGGCGGTCTTGATCCCAGAAAAACTTGGCGTCTGACAGACGTGCACGCAAGACACGCTCATTACCCGCAATAATCGCTTTACCAGCGTCGGGTGTCTCTATGTTGGCGACCAATGCATATCTGTTTGAAAAGACTTCGGTCTCCGTTTCCAGAGCAAAGTATTTTTGGTGCTTGCGCATCGCGGAGGTGAGAACCTCTGGCGGCACATCCATAAAGTCATCGTCTATGGTTCCCAACAAGGGGACCGGCCACTCAACAAGACCTGTCACTTCTTCTAACAAACCGGGGTCTTCGGGCACTATCAAACCTTCGGACTTAGCCAACGAGGCAATTCCATCAGCTATCATGTCGCGACGGCGGTTTTGGTCAATTACAACCTTCGCCGCTTCCAACTTCTTGAAATAGTCAGCTGAACTGGCAACCGCGATTTTGCCTGATGATTGGAAACGATGCCCAACTGTTTCCGCGCTAGCTGAAACGCCAGCAAAAGACAGAGGCACCACCGCACCGTCAAATAGGCATAGTATGCCGTGGAGCGGTCGGACCCAGCGGGTATCACCAGATGCCCAACGCATAGATTTCGGCCAAGGCAAAGCGGCCAGTGCCACTCCAAGTAAGCCCTTCAACACGGTGGCCGTAGGGCGCCCTTTCCGTTCCACCACCGCAAAATAAAACTGACCCTTGGGCAAGTCGCGCACTTCAGCTTCATCGACGGACGACAAACCGTTGGCTTTGAGAAACCCTTTAATAGCTTTTTCAGGCGCACCGACGCCAGGCCCTTTACGTTCATCCGTCACATCGGGCTGTGCCGTGGGAAGGTCATCAACAACAATGGTCAGACGGCGTGGCCCAGCGAAGGCATTGAAGCTACCATAACTTAGACCAGCATCCTTAAGGCCATCGACCACCAATCTTTTCAAGTCACCTGTGGCCCGCGTTTGCATGCGCGCCGGAATCTCTTCGGATAATAATTCGAGTAAAAGTTCTGCCACGACGCGCTACTCCCTGTCCGAGGCTTGGCTTTCCAGCCAAGCTTCACAACAGGACTTCGCAAGAGCGCGGACACGGCCGATATAAGCGGCACGCTCTGTCACACTGATTACGCCGCGCGCGTCTAAAAGGTTAAAGACGTGGCTAGCTTTGATGCAATGGTCATATGCCGGTAATGCCAGATTGCTGTTGAGCAAAGATTGGCATTCCACCTCTGATTCAGCGAAACGACGCAACAACATTTCGGTGTTGGCATGCTCAAAATTATGGGCGGAATACTCGCGCTCAGCTTGCAAGAAAATATCACCGTAAGCCACACCGTCATCGTTAAACGCCAGGTCGTAAACTCGCTCAACGCCCTGAACGTACATGGCCAAACGTTCGAGACCATAAGTCAACTCAACAGCAACCGGTGAGCAATCGATGCCGCCAACTTGCTGAAAGTAGGTAAACTGGGTGACCTCCATTCCGTCACACCAAACTTCCCAACCCAAGCCCCAAGCGCCGAGTGTCGGACTTTCCCAGTCGTCTTCGACGAAACGAATGTCGTGGGCCAACGAGTCAATGCCAATGGCCTTCAGGCTTTCTAGATAGAGACCTTGTGAGTCCTCAGGGGACGGTTTGAGAATGACCTGAAATTGATAATAGTGCTGGAGCCGGTTTGGGTTTTCTCCATATCGGCCATCATTGGGACGCCGAGACGGCTGTACGTAGGCCGCTTTCCATGGCTCCGGGCCTAGCGCCCTCAAAGTCGTGGCGGGATGAAACGTGCCAGCACCCATCTCCATATCGTACGGCTGGAGAATGACGCACCCCTGCTCAGCCCAGTAGGACTGAAGCTTGAGTATGAGGCCCTGAAAACTGGGCGCCTGGGTCTGCGCGGCCGCCATGGATAAAGTCCACTTGGTGTTAATTTGAGCATAAGAGGCGAAAACCTCTTTAGCGGCGCAAGCTACTCGTCGATTCGGCTGGAATCAAGCACTCACCTTGGCTTAACCACCTATTGCCAAAGCCAGACTTAACCCTGAGCCGGGCAATCTTTAGACGCTCGTCCACAACCAGGGTTTGAGCCAGCCGCCACATAAGCCCCGCAGGTGGGACAAGCGGTCAGCTCCTCAACCTTTTCGGCGGTGTGCGTTGACGCTTCGCCATTAGTTTTTTGGCCTTTATTGACACGCGGTTTGCATCCAGGTTCGCCTTCAGAAATCATATTTATTTTTCTGTAGATCCACCAAACGACGGTAATCATGAGAGCAGTAAAGAGGAGTTTCGAAAGGCTAAGCCCGAACATGAATACCTACCTTAGAGACCGAAGCGCGCCCACAACGCACGCTCCTCGGCTGCGGCAATGAGATCACGAGGCCAATTCTTACCAGCCATCATGTCTGCCCCGCCAAATCGACGCTGCAACCACCCCCCCTGCCGTTGAACAGGCATGAAGCGAACTTTTTCACCAAGCTTCTCTCTCATAACCGATCGCATCTCGCCAAGACCATCAACCAAGCCTTTCTTGATGGCGCCTTCGCCCGCCCAAACATCGCCGTTAAAGAGGGTCTTGTCCGTACCTTTGAGTTTGTCGCCTCTCCGAGATTTTACGTAGGCCTTGAACTGCTCATGAATGTCCTTTTGTAAATCGAGCAAGCGTTTAACATCGTCGGGGTCCTCCGCCTTGAACGGATCAAGCATACTTTTGTTATCGCCTTGAGCATAAACGCGGCGCTCAACTCCAATTCTTTCGAGCAACTCCGGAAAACCAAATGTCGCGGCAATGACACCTATCGAACCAACAATAGACATGGGGTCCGCGTAAATCTCATCGGCTGAACACGCCAACCAATACCCCCCTGATGCTGCAATATCTTCGGTAAACGCGTACACCGGAATCTCTTTTTCATCGGACAACTGGCGGATACGACTAGCAATCAACGATGATTGGACCGGCGACCCGCCGGGTGAATTAACCTGAAGTGCAACAGCGCTGACACCCCGCTTACCAAATGCCCGATGGAGCGGCATCTCTAGCGAGGCCATATTTAAAGTGCGGCGACCGATGCCAGATGAAATCCCTATTGCGCCACTCAGTTTCACCACGCTCACTATGGGTGCCGACCCCCGCACCATCGAGCCACCGAAGCGCGCTGCAAACTCATTGAAATGATCAATAATTGCCATAGGCACAGCATAGACATAGAAAACCAATAGGTTAAGAGACGAACTGTAACGCCTTTCCGCCCCTTAGAATGGTAGCTGCCTCATCGGTATAGGCGTTGTCATCGGAGTGAAGAACGAGACCAGGACTCAGGGTGGTGGGCGACTTGCGGTCTTTAAGGGCAGTGACGATGACCCGCTTCGCCACCATATTAGCTTTGGGCCATAAAGGGATTACCACAATGGATCCACAGCCGGACAACGCCTGAATAATATCAGCCAAACGCTCGGCACGGTGGATGATGGAAAACTGCCCTCCTCGCTTTAGCAAAGACACGCATTGAGTAATCCAAGACCTCAGTGACAAATCAGTAACGGCGTGGGTGGCATCTTGATGAGGCCGGTCTGGCACTGTTCCCAATTCAAAAAATGGGGGATTGGTCATTACGGCATCGCAGGTGCCGATCAACCTCTCGGGTGGCTGGGACAAATCGCCAGAAACCAACTCTGCCCGAGCTGAAAAATCATTCTCTTTGATGCCCCGCCTAGCCAAATTAGCGAAGGGTTCGTGTTGTTCCAGTCCGATGCCGCGGACACTTTCTAATCGTGATAACAGACAGAACAAGGCCGCGCCCGTCCCACAACCAACATCCACGACCGTCGATCCCGGCGCTGGGGAGATCGAAGCCGCCAATAGGACAGGGTCAATGGCCACGCGGTACCCATCCTTTGGCTGAACAACCTTGACCCTCCCGTTATGGAGCGTATCGACGGTGGTCCTAGTCCCTACGACCTGAGGGGTCATTGCACATAATCAGGACAAATGGCACGTGCCACCTCAGTGGCGGGTTCGTAATCCTCGGCCCGCACCATAAGACGGCGAGGAAAGGGGTCTATGCCGCCGTAGGTGCTCGAGATATCACCGTCAAACTCGAAGGCTTCGATTCCTTCAGCGGACAAGGCCGCTTTAAGAGCGGACATCACGACAATATCAGTGGTGCGGATGAGTTCTTTCATGGACTGCACGGTGAGGCCTGATGCTAGAAATGGCAAGGCCCGGGGCGCGCGGCTTGCTTGCTCCACCGCAGCGAGGCATTTATGCTTTGTAGCAGAAGGGCCAGACGGCAAGATTAAGCACAAAGTAAAGGGTAGTCTCTTGTGGCGACCATCGTTCAACTAGATAACAGGCGGGCCGGACCAGCAGAACCACTTGATGCGCTAATAGCGCTCGTGGAAGAGGACCTAAAGGCCGTCAATCAAACAATTGTCGACCGGATGCACAGTCCGGTCGCTCTAATCCCTCAACTCGCCGGACATATAGTGGCCGCTGGTGGCAAGCGATTACGCCCCCTGCTCACCCTAGCCGCAGCGAAGCTGTGTGGGTACGCGAAGAAACGCCACATCAAATTGGCGACCTGTGTTGAGTTCATACACACGGCTACGCTGCTCCACGATGACGTGGTAGACGACAGTGAGTTGCGCCGTGGACAATCCAGCGCCAACACGTTGTGGGGCAATCAGCCTAGCGTGCTCGTAGGAGACTTCCTCTTTAGCCGTGCCTTCGAACTGATGGTTGAAGACGGATCCCTCAAAGTACTGGGCATTCTTTCTCGTGCGTCTTCGATCATCGCTGAAGGCGAAGTCCATCAGTTAATGACCACCAACGACACGGAAACCAGCGAAGCGCAGTACCTAGAGGTAGTTCAGGCGAAAACCGCCGAATTGTTTGCCGCCGCAGCACGGATCGGTGCGGTCGTTGCTGACCGGCCTAAAGTGGAAGAGGAAGCACTGCAAGTCTATGGGCTCAACCTGGGCATCGCCTTTCAACTCATTGACGACGTACTCGACTATTCAGCGAAACAGGCTGAACTCGGCAAAACGATTGGTGACGATTTCCGCGAAGGAAAAATCACTCTGCCCGTGATTCTTGCTTTCCGCCGTGGGGACGATGAAGAACGCGCCTTTTGGCATCGCTGTCTTCACGACCTTGAACAAAGTGAAGAAGAACTCGCGCATGCTCTCAGCCTTATGGAAAAACATGGCAGCCTGACCGACACAATTCACCGGGCCCAACACTACGGCGATGTTGCGCGAGACGCGCTAGGTATCTTCCCCGACAGCCCGGTAAAGACAATCCTTGTCGACATTATCGACTTCTGCATAAAGCGGGCCTACTAGGCCCGCTAAGGGCCCATCTTGCGCCAAAACCGAGCCAGCGGTATAAGCCGGACCGCGTAGCACCCACCTTAAAAGGTAGGGGGGCGACGCCGGGACGGAGTGTAGCTCAGCCAGGTAGAGCACTGCCTTCGGGAGGCAGGGGCCGGAAGTTCGAATCTTCTCACTCCGACCAGAAAAACCCCCAGTTTTAAGGGGTTACAGGCGGTCGGCTTTAGTCATGTTTGACTCAGCCCCCCTCGCTACCCCCCCAGTAACGACCCCTGTTAGCAGTTAGAATTACCCCTACATCTAAAGGATGATTCTATCTATGGCAGTTAGAATCACCCTTAGAGGGCGACGGCTCTTAGCCTTATGCTTCCTTAGAGCCTTTAGCTTTTCCCCAATCGAAACCAAGCGCATTGAGCTTCGCTATCCGGTCACCGGAAAGACGTCCAGCCTTATAATCTGCTCGTTGTGTACCGCACCAGTAGCCGAGCTTGGGACCATCATCGGTTTTATATCTCTTTGGAACTAAGCAATCGCCCTCGCGTTCCTTGTAAGCCTTGAGGTGCTCGTAGCCATTAGTCCAGTCGAATTCATTCCGATCCCAGACAAAGCCCAGGTCCTCAAGTTTTTTGATATCGATTTTTTTGAATCATAGCCGCACCTTTTTCTGCGATCATCATTGTCGGCACACTAGTATTACCACTTGGGATATTTGGCATCGCGGATGCGTCAATAACCCGAAGGTTCTTTACACCTCTGACCCGCAATTGCTCATCTAATACGGCACTTTCATCCGAACCCATTCGACACGTACCAACGGGATGAAAAATCGTATCCACAGACCCCCTGATCCAATCGTTAATTTGGTCGTCGCTTACCGCATCAACACCCGGCGATAACTCATCTCCTCTGTACGGTTCCAATGGAGCCTGCTCAGCAATATTTCTGATCAACCGCACGCCATCGCGCAGACACGCAATGTCATCGGGATCACTCAAGTATTTCGGATCAATGCACGGCTTATGCAGTGGGTTAGAAGATATGAGGGTCACCGACCCTTTGCTCTTGGGTCTCAGTTGATACACATTGGTCAAGAAGCCATGCTGCATTTGCCCCGCTTGTGTGGTCGCTAATGACAGCCCAGGGACGAACGTGACATGAACATCTGGTCGATAAAGCTCTGATCTCGTCTTTAAAAAACCACCGACTTCTAAAGGCACAGCTGCCGCTGGGCCTGTGCCAAATAACATCTGCTGCAATCCAGCAAAGATCGCCCTGTCAGGCCGCATCAACCCGAAAAGAGTGATTGGTTCCAAACACTTATGCTGAAGATAGACGCCAATATGGTCTTGCAGATTTTGCCCAACGGCAGGCCGATCGACGACTATCGGAATATCGAATTTCTGAAGAGCGGTGCCGTCGCCTATGCCGGAGAGCTGGAGCAGTTGGGGCGAATTAACTGCGCCGCAAGCCAAAATGACTTCACGCTTCGCTGAGTAAATTTTTGTTTGATCACCTTCCTGGCATTCGAGGCCCGTGCAAACGCCGTTCGTAAACGTTAACCGTCGGGCTTGCGCCCGCGTTACCACTTTTAAATTTTTACGACCGCGCACTGGATCAAGAAACGCTGCAGAAGCAGAAACCCGATTACCGTTTTTGATATTGAAGTCGTAGGCCCCGACTCCCTCCTGTTTTTCGCCATTAAAGTCGTCGTTCTCAATGTGACCAGCAGCCCGCGCGCACTCCAGCCACGCATTGTAGAGCGGATGCTCCGCTTTTGCTTTTTCAGTATGAAGTTCACCCTCACGACCATGATATTTATCATCTGCTTTATGGTTCGCATTCTTCTCAAAGGACTTAAAGAACGGAAGAACATCGTCATAGGACCAACCATCTAGCCCTGCCTGACGCCAGTCGTCATAATCCTGAGATTGGCCGCGCATGTACATCATGCCGTTGATAGCCGTAGACCCACCCAGTACCTTTCCGCGAGGCCATTTTATACGGCGGTCCTGCAAGCCCTTTTGAGGTGCAGTGCTATAACCCCAATTGAGCGACGGGGTAAAATAGAGAAGCCCGGCAACAAGAGGCATACGAATGAGAGGATTCCAATCCGTTCCACCCGCCTCAAGAAGGAGAACACTATTTTTCGAATCTACCGACAACCGGTTTGCAAGAAGACAACCGGCTGCCCCAGCCCCAACAATAATATAATCGAAATTATCGCTCATACTTTAACTTGCTTCGTCGAGCTCTATTTCGCTCGCACGCATACATCTCACATCATGATGACTATTTAATTTTTCAAGTTCTTGGCGCTCTGTATGACAGGCGCCCTTCGCTTGTAGACACCGTGTTGCCAAATAACACCCGACCGGAAGATCAATTGGACTAGGGATTTCTCCTTCAAGGTCTAGTCTATCGGATTTATCGACACGCCGTGTTTGTGGGCTTTCCTCTAAGTGCGCTCCAATCAACGCTTTCGTATAGGGGTGCGCGGGCTTGGAGAAAATGTCGGATGTGGGGCCAACCTCCACGACCTGTCCGAGGTACATCACTACAACTCGATCACATGCAGATGCGACAGACGTCAGGTCATGAGAAATCAAAAGGTATGACAAGTCCAGGTCCGTGCGGAGCTGCTTAAGGACGTCGAGAATAATATGCCTGCCTTGCGGCGCGAGCATCGAGGTCGGCTCATCTAGGACCAAGAAATCAGGCTTCGTGAGTAAAGCGCGGGCGATAGCGATCCGCTGCAGCACTCCAGCGCTCACATCCTTTGGTCGTCGGGCCAGCGTTGATAGTTCGACGGACACCCGGTTGAGGCTGTCCTCAATTGCTGTTTTGGCGTCGGCTATTGGAACGATATTGTGGATCTCTATCGGATCGCGCAAAGATTGCTCAATCGTCCAGCGTGGATCAAAACTATCGTAAGGATCCTGCTGGACGATCTGGATCCGTCGCCTGAGTTGCCTCAACGACTCTCCGGTTGCATCCGTTAAGTCCTGGCCATCAAAAGTGATTTTGCCCGCATCAGACTCTAAGAGCTTCAGTAAGCATCGGCCAACCGTCGACTTGCCGGATCCGGACTCACCAACCAAACCAACACTTTCTCCTTTAAATAGAGAAAGGGATACATCGTCTACAGCTTGAACAACTTTTTTGGTCCCGCGCAAAGGAAACGTTTTTCTGAGCCCCTCGACCATGACGAGCGGTTCGCCGACTTGGCAAGCATTCTGATCTGAGACTGGAGAATCAGTTGATTGAAGTATCGACCCATATACAAATTCTGACGCTGATACATCTTTGATCACGCGCCCCGCATCTAGTTCGATCACACGGTCACAATAGTTTGCTAAAATACCGGGCTCTTGGGTAACCAGCATCATCGCCGTGCCAGTTTTCCGAGAGGTCTCCCACATCGTGTCAAGGAATTGAGCCTGAACAGTAACATCCAATCCACTGGTTGGTTCATCAGCAATCAAAATCTTGGGGTTGGTGGAAAGCGCGAGAGCAATCAATACGCGCTGCGCCATACCACCAGATAGTTCATGGACAAAGGCATCGGCTCGCCGCTCCGGGTCATTTATGCCAACTAAACGCAGCATTTCTATTGCACGTTGCTGCGCCATAGCCCCACGAGAACCTCCATGAGTTTGGTAGACGCGGCTAATTTGCTGACCGACTTGGTACATAGGATGCAAAGCAGAGCGTGGATTCTGAACAATAAGGGCAATATCCCGCCCTCGAATTTGTTCCAGCTCTATATCCGATAGTGCCAAAAGATCACGATTGCCGAACTCAACCCGCCCCCCTGTGATACGAGCACTATGGCGGGTAAGGGCCAGCAAAGCGTAGGCTAGCGTTGATTTCCCCGAGCCACTTCCCCCAGTTAAACCAACGATTTCTCCGGCTTTGAGGTCTATGTTTATGTCGGCGAGCGTGGGGCTGTCATCTGCGTATTCGACGGAAAGACCATGCGCCGACAGCACGGTGTTTTGGCTATCGGCCATAGCGCTTCTCCAGCACATGGCCGCATATGGCAAAGCCGAAAACGGTTACCGAGATCGCTATTCCGGGAAACAAACTAGGCCACCAGTCTCCCAACACGAGCTGAGTGGCACCCGTCGCAATCATCGACCCCCACTCTGGGGTCGGCGGGCGCACACCTGCACCAACGAAACTCAGCCCCGCTGTTAACAAAATAGCGAATCCAATGGTGACCGAAAATTGAATCAGTGACGAACCAATCGCGTTAGGGAAAATGTGTTGCCGAGCAATCGCAAACTCTGTCTTACCCAATGACCGAGCCGATTCAATAAAACCACGCTCGCGCAAGGCTAGAACCTCTGACCGAGTCAAGCGTAGATATATTGGAGCGTATAGCAGCGACATCGCTAGGACGATGTTCACCCAAGAGCGCCCGGCTAGAGCAACCAGTATCATGGCTGTGATAAAGACAGGGAAAGACTGCAATAAATCTGATGTTCTGAGTAGCGTTTCCGTCCACAAGTTTTTGTAGTAACCGGAAATGACACCTAAAGAAACACCAATAATAATGCTTACAATATTGGCACTTAGCGCGATGATAAGGTCCGTGCGGGTGGCTTCAATTGTTCTACTAAAAACATCTAAGCCAGACGCATCCGTCCCAAACCAATGAGGCACCGGGGCACCATCAACAATCGTCTGCCAAAAAAGTGAGGGCCACGCCGACAGAGGTGGAGGCGGCATCGATACATTCTCTGTCGCCTGCGTCGGGTCGTAAGGAATTATCCAAGGGGAAAACATGGCCAGGAAAACAGCAAACGAGACAATACTTACGCCAATCCAGGCCAGCACACCCAAACCAGTACCTTCAGTTTGATAGCCTTGGTCACTCATACTGAAACCCGGGGGTCGAGTAACGCCTGACACACATCAATGGCAAGGTAGATGAGTAACGTGAGAGCTGAGATCGTCAGGACAACGCCTTGAATCGCAGGATAATCGAAAGCCAGAATTGATCTGATGGCGTATTGTCCCAACCCACTGATAGAGAAAATGCTCTCGATCAAAACGGCGCCACCGATCATGAAGCCAAACAAAATACCAATTAGAGTTAGAGCGGGGGCGAAGGCTGCCCTCAGGGCATCGCGCGCCAACACGTTTCGTGGCAAGCCCGCCGCCTGCCCATAAAACATGAAATCAGCGTTCATAGTTTGCGCAACGTTCTCCCGAACCATTTTTATGATCGGCCCACTCAAAACAAAGGACAACGTGAGAATAGGAAGGCTGAGATACCACAAAGCCTCCAAGAAAATATCTACTCGGCCAGCCAGCAACGCATCAATGGTGATTGCGCCTGTTACAAAATCAGGCGGGTCAGTGAGGGGCGATAATCGACCGAGTGGCCCGGGCGCGACCCCAAGAATCACGAAGAAAATAAATATAAAAATGATGCCCCAACTGAACTCAGGTTGGGAGCCTGCAAAGAGGCCGTAAATCAATGTGCCTTTGTCCGCCGCACCTCCTGGGTTCACAGCGCCAAACACACCGATCGGCACCCCAAGACCAACGGCGACCAGAAAGGACAGTGTAATAAGCTCCAACGTAACTGGCAGGAACTGACGGATCTCCTGATTTACCGAAGACCCGGTAACCCACGAGGTGCCCAAGTCCCCTCCGATCAGCCCATCTCCCTCATCACCATCACCCAACAGAAATATTCCGAACTGACTTGTCACCGGCAAGTCGAGCCCAAGGGACTGCTCGGCCAAGGCGTATGCCTCTGGACTAGCATTCATGCCAATAAATCGTGCAACCGGATCGGCTGGCAAGAGCCGGATCAAAAAGAACACGGCAATCACGAGGACACTGAGTTGCACAAAACCGACAGCAAGGCGGCGCAGTGTAAAACGCCATATCATTGGGCATACCTTAGGTCGGCAAATCGTAAACCATTGTCAGGATACCAAATAAATCCTTCCAGACCTTCGCGTGCTGCCCATTGTGTTCGATACTCTACGACGGGAAGCCAAACAACGTCATCGCGCAGCTG
>JAQWQC010000003.1 GCA_029245025.1 Rhodospirillaceae bacterium | reverse complement strand
GGCGTTGACGAATCAGGGAATCAAATAGCGGTATTCGGCAGGCTCGGATCACGGCCCTTTACGCAAGAGGAGCAACACAAGCTTTATCTTAACAAATCTGACAATCCGTGGTTCGTCTCTGATGAGATCGACCTTGACGCTTTTGTGCAGGGCACAACTCAACCAAGGTTGCCTGACCTCCCTCAACAATAAGTTCGGTCTCAACGACCGAACTTTCACTTTTCGGATGCTGCCGATAAAATTGATGTAGCGCCTCGTTTAGCGACTAAAGACTTCTCAAAATATTAGAAGATTTATGCTTTCGAGGGTAAAGCGGACTTGTTGTGGTGGCGCCGTAATGTCTGCTCTTAGCCCCAAGCGGACACGCGTGAACACGACACTTCTTTTTCTGGGTGCTCAGCACGACATGCAAAAGAAAACCCCACTCTGGTTTCCCAGAGCGGGGTTTTCATTATTCGTTTCTGTGTTGTCGTCGGCAGAACTGGTAATGAGTTAAGTCAAGAATCCACGGGACTAGAAAGTGATTCCCTTAGCCTTCAGCTTCTCAAGCAGGCGCGGGTCCACTTTCTTTTCAAGGGCGCGTTGAAGCTGGAAAAGTGCGGCTATGGGTCCTTCGATCCAATGGAAGAATTTCCATCCGTCGTCCTTTTCGCGTAGGAGTGCTGTTACCCTGACATCACCACCGATAGGTTTAGGGTAAAGATTTTCGGTAACGAAATAGATACTCCAACTCATGCTCCAAAACGCCTGGATGACACCCGGCGCGACGGTGCGTGCCGTTACATCCCGAACAGTGATTAAGTGTTCTGCAAACTCGGGATTGATGCCGCGAATATATCCTTCCAATGCATTCCAGCCATGCAGAGTATCTATCTCTTCCGCAACATAAATGATGCCCTCGTCTTCAGCGTCCCAGAAAGAAATCATCCCGTCGGAGTTATAGTCGTTCCAACGGTCCACATAGTCTGTGAGTATTTGCTCAACAACACCGGTCATATCGGTCATGGTAAAAGTCCAATTCTATCCGTTGCTTCAGGTGTAAATATGAATTGAAGCTATAGGAATGAAAGCATCCAAGACACCAATCATATCGCACGCTAATATTTGCATAGAATTTCACATTGGGCTGAGAGGATTTGACTGCCATGTCGATTACCGCAAAAGGTGAGGTGCTGGTGCTGGGTGGTACGGGAGAGTTGGGCTCGGAAGTGGCCAAAGATCTGGTAGCTGCTGGAGAGAGCATCACCGTGCTGGCGCGGTCTACGTCCGACCGGGCGCGATTGGAGGGGCTCGACATCACTTATGCGATAGGCGACATGCTGGTCGAAGCCGATATGGAGCGGGTCTTTACAGATGTTTCATATAGGGCGGTGGTTGATGCCTCCAGTGGGCCATATCGGGAGATGGCTACCGCAACCGATCAACTCCTAGAGGCGCAGTCTTTCTATGACGAAAGCCAAAGGATTGTTTCGAAATGGGCGGCAGCGACGGGTGTTCAACAGTTGATTTTACATGGCGCCATCGGTGTGGGGGACAGCGCCGAATTGGTTTATGCGGAGAACGCGTACGAAGTTCAACGCCTGGCCTTAGCCTCTAAGGCCATCGCCGAAGAGATTCTCATTGGAAGCGGCGTGCCATACACCATCATCCGCCATCTGACGCTGCTACCCCTGGCTATTCAGGAATCCGGCAAGGCTCGCCTTTCGAACGACCTGACGGACGTTGGTGCTATCACGCGGGACGGTCTGGCCCGGCTGACGCTGGAATGCCTGGACAATACTGAATGCATGAACGTGATTTTCCACGCTATGGATGACGAAGTGGATTTGCCCGCTGAAACCATCGAAGTATGGAAAATATTAATCAAGCCTGAGCACATGCCATCTTATGTGCGCTCCAAGATATAAGAGAGGGTCCCTAGGTAAGGGTGGGATACTGTCATTTTTTAGTCATTAGCAGACATGGGGGGCAGCGCCGTTATTTTACGGAACCCTAAAGTCGTCAGTGAAAGACTTGGGCACTCGAAGGGCGAAATTACATTGGATACGTACAGCCATATTGGGTCAGAACGCCCTGTTCTTCGTCCATAAGCTCGTTGACGTAAAATTCCTTAGCAGTAAAAGGCTCCAAGGCGTCCCATTAGTCACGGCCCCACCGGACGTACTCCTCCGATAGATCGGGGTTGGTCCAAAGGAATGCGCCTGATATTCAAAGGAAGTGACGACGCCGAAATTACCGCCAAGCGAGATTTTGAAGATGGGTAGAGTATTTATAAATACACTAATTATTTGTTATAATTGATTAATAATGAAGTTATGGCGGAGAGGGTGGGATTCGAACCCACGGTACGCTCGCGCGCACAACGGTTTTCGAGACCGCCCCATTCGACCACTCTGGCACCTCTCCGCGGTGTTTTTTATGGTCTGGGGTGGAAAGCGCGCGGACCGTACAGGAAGGTTGATCCGCCCGCAATCAGCGGATGAGCGTTTTTTCGACGTTTTGCGCCATTTTTTGATTTTGGGCCGTGTTCGGTGAAATCGGCTGAAAAGCGCAGATTTGCTTGAGAATCAGGCTGGAATCCCCCCAAAAGCGTTGACTCGGGCTGGCGGGTGCGTATATTCCCGCCCAACCGCGCGGGCTCTGGCCCGCCGTTTTCCTTTTTCGGAAGATCAATTATGCACGCAGTAATAAAAACAGGCGGTAAACAGTACCGCGTAGCAAAGGACGATGTGATCACCGTTGAAAGCCTTAAGGGCGATTCCGGTGCCTCTGTCACGTTCGACAAAGTGCTAATGGTCGGAGATAAAATCGGCACGCCCCATGTTGAGGGCGCCGCCGTCAAGGGTAAGATCGTTGAGCAGGCTCGTGGCGACAAGATCGTCGTCTTCAAGAAGAAGCGCCGCCAAGGTTACGTCCGTAAGGCCGGGCACCGCCAAGACCTGACAGTCGTTCAGATCACGGATGTTGGTGGTGCAGCAAAGAAAAAGGCCCCTGCTAAAAAAGTAGCGGCCAAGAAAGACGATGCGGCTGACGCATCGGCTGACGACAGCAAGTAGGATACGGGTTCATGGCGCATAAAAAATCAGGTGGTAGTTCCCGGAACGGCCGTGACTCAGCGGGCAAGCGTTTGGGCGTGAAGAAATTTGGCGGAGAAGACGTTATTCCCGGCAATATTATTATTCGTCAGTGCGGCACCAAGTGGCACCCAGGCGAGAACGTTGGCTTGGGTCGCGATTTCACCATCTTTGCTTTGACGGAAGGGAAAGTTAATTTCCGTAAAGGGCATAAAGGTCGCGTCTTCGTTTCCGTTGACCCAGTGAGCTAACGTACTTAACTGCGACGTTCCGTCACCACACAAAGTTATGCGAGGGGAATGGACGTCCATTCCCCTTTTTCTTTGTTTATTGACGGTAAAAGTTCGGCAGACCCATCATGAAGTTTCTTGATCAAGCCAAGGTCTTCGTAAAAAGCGGCAAAGGCGGCAATGGCTGCGTTGCTTTCCGTCGGGAGAAGTACATTGAGTACGGAGGACCCAACGGCGGCGATGGTGGCCGCGGTGGCGATGTTGTTTTCTACACCGACCCTAACCTAAATACCCTGATCGACTTCCGTTACCGCCAACATTTCAAAGCACCGGTTGGTCAAGATGGCCAAGGCAAAGATCGGGCTGGCAAAGGTGGTGAGGATCTTCGCATCGCAGTTCCTATTGGGACTGAAATACTGGCCGAGGACCGAGAAACTGTACTGGTTGACCTAACAGAGGCTAGTCAAGAGATTGCCCTGCTGGAGGGTGGCAATGGCGGCTGGGGAAATGCCCGATTCAAAAGCTCGACAAATCAGGCCCCGCGTAATGCTAATCCGGGTCAGCCTGGCGATGAACGGTGGGTATGGCTACGCCTAAAATTAATCGCTGACGTTGGCTTGGTGGGTTTGCCTAATGCGGGTAAGTCGACGTTTCTTTCCATTGTCACGAGCGCTCGCCCCAAAATTGCGAGTTATCCGTTCACGACTCTGCATCCCAACCTGGGTGTCGCGTATCTTGACGGACGCGAGATGGTGCTGGCCGATATCCCCGGTCTAATTGAGGGCGCCCACGAGGGGTCTGGATTAGGTACGAGGTTTCTGGGTCATATTGAGCGTTGTCGTGCCTTGCTTCATCTCATAGACGGCACTGCTAACGACGTTGTGTCATCCTATCGAACGGTACGTGCAGAATTGGCTGCGTATGGGGCTGGCCTTGAAGGTAAGACGGAACTTGTTGCTCTTAACAAATGCGACGCGCTTAGCGATGAAGAGATTACTGAGAAAAAAGAGACGCTAAAGAATGAGTCGATCGACCACGTTTTTGAGCTTTCTGGTATTTCAGGGCATGGGCGGTCGGAGCTCTTACGCGGACTATTTTATACTGTGCCGGCCAAGCGCGGTGCGACAATGAAAGACAACGAGGAAAAGGAAGAAAAGGCAGCGCCATGGACACCCTAACGCCTACCGATATCGCAAAGGCGGACCGTGTCGTCGTCAAAATCGGATCAGTTCTTCTGGTTGATGAGGCTACGGGCGCGCTTCATCGTGCCTGGCTTGACGCAGTTTGTGACGACATCGCTGCGATGCGCGCGCGCGGCCAGCAGGTTGTGGTGGTCACGTCTGGTGCCATTGCTATCGGTCGTGGCCCCCTTCGGCTCACCAGTCAAAGTTTGCGCTTGGAAGAAAAGCAAGCTGCAGCTGCGACAGGACAAGTGCAATTAGCGCAGGCCTATCAAGAATCTCTTGGACGCCATGATCTAACTGTAGCGCAAGTCTTGTTGACAGTAGACGACACAGAAGACCGACGCCGGTTTCTAAATGCGCGTACCACATTGGACACGCTGTTGAAGCTCGGGGCAGTGCCCGTCATCAATGAAAACGATACGGTTGCAACAACAGAAATTCGTTTCGGCGACAATGATCGATTAGCAGCCCGAGTTGCTGCCATGATCGGGGCAGATGCCTGTGTGCTATTGTCTGACGTCAATGGCTTATACACCGCTGATCCCACGGACAACCCCAACGCGGAACATGTGCCGCTTATCAAGGTAATCACTGATGACGTGCGTGCCATGGCAGCAACAGCTAAGCCCGGTCATGGAACGGGCGGCATGATCACAAAGCTGATGGCGGCAGACATATGCATGGCGGCGGGATGTCACATGGCGATTGCTCTTGGAGCCGTCATGCGTCCTCTCTCAGCACTAGAACACGGTTCCCAATGCTCGTGGTTCTTAAGCGAAGCTGAGCCAAGAGCTGCCCGCAAGAAATGGATAGCTGGAACACTCAATCCAACCGGAACGCTCGTGGTTGATGACGGTGCAGCCAATGCTTTGAGTGCGGGAAAAAGTTTACTCCCAGCTGGCGTCGTCGATGTTGAGGGTGAATTTGACCGTGGCGACGCTGTTGCGATCTCGACACAAGACGGAGCCATACTCGGCAAGGGCTTGTCAGCGTTTAGCGCTGAGGATGCACGTCGCATCAAAGGCCATCGATCTGAAGCACTTGAAGGTATTTTGGGCTACCAAGGTCGATCAGAGTTGGTTCACAGAGATGATCTTGTTTTGGGTGGATGAATCTAAAGTATAATGACAACAGATGTCAGATCTCTGATTGGATCGGCATAGTGAAGGAGGCGCGTCATGGCGGTCGGCGGACAGACTGAAGAGGATGGTGATGAGATTGGCACGGTCATGGATATGGTCGGGCACGGTGCTGTTTCTGCATCTCGCGTTCTAGCCAGCACCTCCGCTGACATGAAGAACAAAGCGCTTATGGCGGCGGCCTCAGCTTTGCGAGAAAACACCGAGACCCTTATCGCCGAGAATAAAATCGACATGGAGGCGGGCCGCGCGAAAGAACTGTCGGCTGCCCTCATGGACCGGCTTGAGCTTAACGCAGACCGTATCGAAGGCATAGCCAAAGGCTTAGAAGAAATTGCAGCGCTGCCTGACCCTGTCGGCGAAGTAATCGCCTCCTGGGAACAGCCAAGTGGTCTCAAGATTGAGCGTGTGCGCATGCCGCTCGGCGTCATCGGTGTTATCTATGAATCCCGACCCAATGTTACTGCGGATGCTGGCGCTCTCTGTTTGAAGGCTGGAAACGCATGCATTCTGCGCGGTGGATCCGAAAGCTTTCGCAGTTCTCGCGCTATCTTATCTTGTTTGCATAAGGGCCTTTCTGAAGCTGGTCTTCCGACAGCTTGCATTCAAATGGTACCAACAACGGATCGCGCGGCCGTTGGCAAAATGTTGACGATGACTGAGTCAATAGATGTCATTGTACCTCGTGGTGGGAAATCTCTCACTGAACGTGTAATGCGAGAGAGCCGCGTGCCTACTTTTCAACACCTAGTTGGCTTGTGTCACACTTACATACATAAAGATGCGGACGCAGATAAAGCCCGTCGCGTTGCTCTTAACGCCAAGATGCGCCGCACCGGCATCTGCGGTGCTATGGAAACATTGTTGGTCGATAGGGATGTAGTAAACTCGGTTTTGCCTCCAATCCTTGACGATTTTATTGCTGCGGAGTGCGAGGTCCGAGGGGACGATGCAGTTCAATCGCTCAATGAGAAAGTTGTTCCCGCAAAGGACGAGGATTGGGATGCGGAGTACCTGGATGCTATTGTGTCACTGAAGGTTGTTGACGGCGTCAGCCAGGCAATTGCGCACATAAATAGGCATGGTTCAGAGCATACAGACGCAATTATTACCGAAGATAATGAGGTGGCAGAGCAGTTCATGAATGGACTGTCCAGCGCCATCGTCATGCATAACGCGTCAACGCAGTTTGCCGATGGAGGTGAATTTGGTATGGGCGCAGAAATCGGCATTGCGACGGGTAAAATGCATGCGCGGGGTCCGGTGGGGGTCGAGCAACTCACTACATTTAAATATAAGGTGCGTGGCGACGGCACCACGCGTCCCTGATGGTGTTGGTTGATCGTGCTTGAGCCTCATCGGTGGGGAGACCACCGCAACATAAAGATTGGTCTGCTCGGCGGGTCGTTTAACCCGGCCCATGCAGGCCATTTGCACATCAGCGCCGACGCGCAGCGGCGGCTAGGATTAGATCAAGTATGGTGGCTTGTTAGTCCGCAGAATCCACTCAAGCCAACCGAGGGAATGGCAGCGCTGGCAGATCGCACAGCTGGCGCTCGAGAGGTCGCTACAGTTCCTTGGATTAAAGTTACGGAACTCGAACAAACACTAAATGTGGACCGAACTTGGGGAACGCTTGAAGTGCTGGGCACCCGCTTTCCTAAAGCGCGCTTTGTATGGCTAATGGGAGCAGACAATCTAGCGCAAATTCACCGTTGGACCCGGTGGCAAGAAATCTTTCAAATGGTTCACGTTGCAGTTTTTGATCGATCCCCGTATTCTCATAAAGCGTTGTCTGGGAAGGCATCGTGGCGATTTGCCTCCCGCCGTCTTCGCGCTTCACGCCCCATGGCCTTGTGGCAGAAGAAAAAGCCCAGCTGGGTGTATGTGGCGCAACGGCGGCACGGTGCATCGTCGACCGCAATTCGGTCTGGGTGCGATGGCGATACGACTTGAAGAACTGCTCATCACGCTTAGAGCCAAAACGGGAGTTGACTATTCACTCACCACATACTCCGGTCGACCTGGAGCAAATGGTCGAATGTATCCAAGCCTCGCTCGAGGATGATAAGGCCCTGGACGTTGTCACAATTAACCTCGTCGGCAAAACTTCCATCGCAGACACAATGATTGTTGCTTCTGGCGGTTCTGCTAGATTGGTTAACGCTATGACCGAGCACATTGTTGAGCAGCTTAAAACTTTCGGCGTTTTGCCAAAGACGGAAGGTCGTTCGCAAAGTGATTGGGTTCTTATCGACGCTGGCGATATCATTATCCATCTCTTCCGGCCTGAAGTGCGGGCATTCTATAACATTGAGAAAATCTGGGCTTTATCCCCAGATACAGATGGGCAAGGTATCCAGTCGGTCCAGACGGCTTAGTCATAGATTGACCTGGGTCACGGAAGCGGTTTGAAAGTCTGAGCAATGAAAATCGTCATCGCCGTTGTCGGGCGCATGCGGTCAGGCCCTGAGCAGTCGCTGATTGACAATTATATAAAGAGAATACCTTGGGCCGTGGACATACGCGAAGTTGATGTGCGCGGAAAGGGCGATGCCGCAATACAGACCAAGAAAGAGGCAGAAGGATTGAGCGCGGCCATTCCGCCTGGCGCCAAAGTGGTGTGTCTAGACTCGCGGGGCAGAGCTTTGGACAGCGAAGCCATTGCTGATCGACTTGGAGGGTGGCGAGATGATGGCGAGCAGAACGTGGCATTGCTTATTGGTGGTGCTGATGGGCTGGATGAAAGCTTGATAAAGAGTGCTGATCTGGTCGTCTCTTTTGGCGCCGTGACATGGCCTCACATGCTGACTCGGGTTTTGGTGACGGAACAGCTATACCGGGCCTATTGCATACTCACGGGTCACCCCTATCACCGTGGGCACTAGAAGGGCCGAGCCAAAAAGCATATGAGCAATACTTATTCCGTTTGGCGTTTAACCTATACGGGCGGTGCTCTAGATCGCGCCGCCGCCATGCGACCGGTGCAAGCCGAGATCGAAGAGTTTCATACGAGCACCTTGTCGCGTATTCTGCCAGTGTGGAGTGGTAACCATCTCTTTGACCGTGACGGAGGGGATGCCAAAGCCCTCTCTATTGACGAAGCCGGAACCTTAAGTGAGTCAACAAGTGATCTCATTTTTCTAGGTTTATCAGGTGATATACCTTGGTTCGCGTTGGCTCTTCATGGAGAAGATGAGCCAGATTGCAAGCCTTTGTCTGGCGTGTTTGAGCCGTTACACGCACGAGTCGGTGGACTGGACGCTGACCAAGCTGCAATGCTTGCTTATGCCCGTGGCATGGTCCTATGGCACGCAAACCATTTGCACTGCGGACGGTGCGGCGCGCCGACAGTTTCAACAGATGGTGGACATATTCGAACCTGCACAAACGATACATGTGGGTATCGTGCCTTTCCTAGGACTGATGCGGCAGTTATCACATTGGTTGAACATCCAGACGGCATGCGCTGCCTGCTCGGACGGCAAAGTCGCTGGCCCGATGGTATGTATTCCATTGTTGCCGGGTTCGTGGAGCCGGGCGAGTCTCTTGAAGAGTGCGTGACCCGTGAAGTGAAGGAAGAAACGGGAATCGTTGTAACAGATATTCGTTACCATGCATCACAGCCTTGGCCGTTTCCGTCTTCTCTTATGCTCGGTTTCACCGCCAAAGCATCCACTACAGCGTTCAAGCCAGACGACGATGAACTTGATGATATTCGTTGGGTGAGTAGGGAAGAGCTAAGCAGCTACGGTGAAATGGGTGAAGACACACCTGGGCCTAAGCTACCCAACCGCCATTCCATCGCTCGAATGTTGATTGATAATTGGCGAGGAGAGCCTTAGGGCCTTCTATTCTTCTGGTGGTGCGGCCGCTTCAAGCCTATGGGGGTGCGCCGGATAGGTGCCTAAGACTTTGAGTTCCTTGGAATAGAACGCCAGCTCCTCTAGTGCGAGCTTAACTGGTCCATCATCCGGATGTCCTTCAACGTCGGCATAGAATTGAGCCGCTGTAAAATGACCATCAACCAGATAACTCTCAAGCTTGGTTATATTGACGCTATTGGTCGCAAACCCACCCAGTGCTTTGTATAAGGCCGCAGGAACGCTGCGCACGCGAAATACGAAAGACGTGACCACAGTGCCCCCATCACTTGGGGGCATCACAGGGTCGCGGGCCATAACAATAAAGCGGGTGGTGTTGTGCTCAGCGTCTTCAATGTTAGACGCGAGTGTTTCCAAATTATAGATCTCTGCCGCTAGAGAAGAGGCAATGGCACCGACGGTCGGGTCATTGCGTTCAGCGACATCTTTGGCGGCACCCGCGGTGTCTCCGGCCGTGATCTGCCCTAAACCATGTTGGTGAATAAAGGCGCGGCATTGCGATAATGCGGGAAGTTGGCTTTCGACTGTTTTCAAACCTTCCAGCGTCGCCCCTGTTACCGCGAGCAAGTGATGGTTCACGCGCTGAAAGTGTTCCGCAACAATGTGAAGGTCAGAATCCGGAAGAATGTGATGAATATCGGCAATGCGCCCCATCACTGAATTTTCAACTGGAATCATACCGTAAAGCGCATCTCCACTGGTGACTGCTGCGAACGCCTCATCAAATGTCGCGCACGGCATTGGTGTCATGTCCGGGTAGGCTGCTTGGCAGGACATGTGCGAGTTCGCGCCAAGCACACCTTGAAAGGCGATTGTTTTATGCGGGTCTGTTGTCGATGCCATGGGTACGCTTTACGACCGGCTAAGGAGCCAGAATGATTCTGGCTCGTTCAAGGTCGGCCGCAGTATCGACGCCGAACGGAATGGTGTCAACGAGACCGGCGGCAATCCGCATGCCGTTCGCTAACGCACGCAGCTGCTCAAGACGCTCTCTAATTTCAAGACTAGCTGGGGGCAAGGCGACAAAGCGTTTCAAGGCATCGCGGGTATAAGCATAGATTCCAATATGGTGGAACGCAGGACCGTCACCAGAAGGAATACGATTGCGGCTGAAGTAGAGCGCGGGCGCAACGGTCTGACCTTCGGGAAAGTGGATCGCCACTTTCACCACGTTTGGGTCGTCAGTCTCTGCCGGGTCCGTAATCTCAGCGACTAAGGCGCCAATATCAGCCTGTCCGTCATGAAGGGCGTCGACCGCAGCCTTCACCAAACGGGGTTCAAAGGTCGGGAGATCCCCTTGGACGTTGACGATGCAATTGTACTCACTGTCAGGGTCGAACTGCTGAGCAGCCGCCCACACTCGGTCTGATCCGCTTGGCAGGTCTCGATCTGTCATGACTGCGTTGCCACCAGCTTTTTCAATGGCGTCGGCTATCGCTTGGTCTCCGCAGGCGACAATGACAGGGCCAACATCAGCTTCGACGGCCCGCTGCAAAACATGCACAATCATGGGGTCGGAGCCGATCATTGCCAGCGGTTTGTCTGGCAGGCGCATTGAGGCCAATCGTGCTGGAATGACGACCAATGTTTTGTTCTTTGTCATAGCGGCTCCCGCCCCTTTCTGCTGACATTTGGCCCGATCTTCAATTTTAGCCCAAGTCGCAGAAAGACTTCACTTTTTTACGGAGACTGGGATAATAGAGCCACAAATAGGATACCTGTTGAGATTCGCCGCTAAACCCTTTAAGGGAAAGCGAAAATTACCCGCTGGGGACCAGAAAATGGCCGAAAAACCATCACCCGACAAGTTTAAGTCTAACTCCGCCGTGATGGCTGGCTTTGCCGCGATCTGGCTGACCGTTGGGGCCAATGAAGCTAGTCACTTCTTGGTTCCCGATGATGAGGGTGTTTCCACCTTTGGATATGAGATTGAAGTGCCAGAAGGTTTTGGTGCCGGTGGGGGCGATTCGGTTGAAGAAGATATCCTTGTAGATATCAAGCCGCTG
This sequence comes from Rhodospirillaceae bacterium, assembly GCA_029245025.1. Taxonomy (GTDB): domain Bacteria; phylum Pseudomonadota; class Alphaproteobacteria; order Rhodospirillales; family Rhodospirillaceae; genus WLXB01. Next base: position 52,184 of record JAQWQC010000003.1, on the reverse strand, counting down.
CTTGCATCTGCCAATGTAGATGACGGTGCCAAAGTGGCGCGCAAATGTCAGTCCTGCCACACTTTTGAAGCCGGTGAGCGAAATGGTACAGGACCTAACCTTTACAATATTGTTGGCGCGACGCTGGCAACCCATGACCGAGGCGACTTCAAACTCTCAGAGTCCATTCTCGCAGGCGCAGACGTATGGACCTACGATAATTTGAACGCCTATCTCGAAAATCCAAAGCACGTGGCACCCAAAGGTACCATGTCCTTCATTGGGCTGCGCAAACCCAAAGACCGTGCCAGCATTATTAAATTCCTCATGGCCAGAACTGAGAACCCACCCGAAGTGGTACTTGATGTGGTTGAAGAGGTTATGGAAGAAACAGCAGCGGCCGTTGAAGACGTCATGGACGCTATGGAGTCTGTGGATACACCGTAATTAGTTTTCTCAATGTCTTCTGTTAAAGCCCAGGCTGACGCGTGCGTTGCTTTGGCGCACACTCTTGCAGATGTGGCAGCTAAAATTACCCTTCCGTATTTTCGGACCACGCTCACGATCGAAGACAAGTCAGATGACAGCCCCGTCACGCGCGCGGATCGCGAGACGGAAGCCGCCTTGCGCCGGTTGATCAACGATTCCTTTCCGGATCACGGAATCATCGGCGAAGAATACGGTGCTGAGAATGACGACGCTGAGTTTATCTGGGTGCTTGATCCTATCGACGGTACGATTTCCTTTATCAACGGTGTTCCCCTATTCACGACTATTGTCGGCTTATTGAAAGATGGTTTGCCTTGGTTCGGTCTAGTCGATCAGCCGGTGCTCAAAGATCGATGGGCCGGCGGAGCAGGTCACTCAACAACACTCAATGGCCAGCCCGCGGCGGTGCGTCCGTGCGCGAGGCTCGATCAAGCGTCCGTCTACATTACGGCGCCAGATTTCTTTTCAACTGATGAACTGACTCGTGTCGACCGTTTGTCTCAGGCCGCGAAGTTGCGCCGATTTGGCGGAACGGACTGCTACCACTATGGCATGGTTGCCAGCGGCTGGACTGACATGGCTTGCGAAAAACTAAGTGTTTATGAGTATGGCGCCATGGTGCCGGTGATTGAAAATTCTGGCGGCGTTATGACCGACTGGCAGGGTAACGCGTTGTCTGGCACCGAAGGGCGCCAAGTGCTTGCCACCGGTGACCGCCGAACGCACGAAGCCGCTATAGAGATTTTAAAATAGGAGTCAGTGTGAAGTGAATTCCCGCAATCATCTTCTTTGGTCCGTTCAAGTAGCTCTAGCATTTTTCGTCTTAGTGTTTTCTGGGCCAACGGCACATGCGATTGAGCGCGGGCGGCCTGTTCACGCTTTGGCCTTACATGGAGAGCCCATGTACGGTCCAAACTTTACGCACTTTGGTTACGTCAATCCTGACGCCCCAAAAGGAGGAACACTAACCGTCCCAAATATGCGGTTTCTCACCTTTGATACGTTTAACTCCTTCAACATTAAAGGAACGATCGCAGTCTATCTTGAGGTAATGCATGACTCTTTAATGGGTGGTGGGCTTGATGAGGCGTCTACAAGCTATTGCTTTGTCTGCGAGACTGTTGAAGTGGCGCCAGACAATAGTTCGGCCACATTTATTCTTAGATCAGAGGCGCGGTTCAGTGATGGAACACCTATAACTCCAGAGGACGTGGAATTCTCATTCAACATTTTAGTTTCTGATGGTGCACCTGTTTACCGGACTGTGTGGGCTGATGTAGACCGCGTTGAAATCGTAGGCGATAGAACTGTGACTTTTCATTTTAGCGCTACGGATCAACGCGACCTACCATTAACGGTTGGTGGCTTACCGGTCTTATCAAAGGCGTATTGGGAAGACAGAGACTTCAAAGAAAGCTCGATGGATATTCCCGTCGTTAGCGGAGCCTATGTTGTTGAAGATTTTGACCCTGGCCGCTTTTTAGCATACCAGCGAGTCAAAAATTACTGGGCACAAGATCTCCCTATCGCGAGGGGCATGAATAATTTTGATAGCATTAGAGTCGAATACTTCCGTGACGACAATGTGCAGTTTGAGGCTTTTAAGAGGGGGGTGTATGAGTTTCGTCGTGAAGTCACATCTCGGTTGTGGGCGACCGGCTATGATTTTCCTGCGGCGCTCGACGGACGTGTTCAAAGACTAACCGTGCCGACCATCCTTCCCATGACGGTGCAACATAATAATTTCAATATGCGTCGGGATAAATTCAAAGACCCGCGGGTTCGACAAGCTATTAACTACGCCTATGATTTTGAGTCACTGAACCGTACTCTATTTTACGGTCTATACGAACGACTCCGCAGTCACTGGCAAAACTCAGAATTAGAGGCGACTGGCTTACCGAGTGCAGCTGAGCTGAAAATTTTGGAGCCGTTTCGAGGTCAATTACCAGCAGAAGTGTTCACCCAAGAGTATGTACAGCCTACCACTGATGGGCGCGGCAATGTCCGCGAAAACCTGCTTAAGGCAAGGCAATTACTGGAAGAGGCTGGGTACGACGAAGTTGATGGCAAGCTTATTAACGAAGAAACCGGTGAGCAGTTATCTGTTGAAATTTTAATCGTACAAGCAAGTTTAGAGCGTGTTTTTCTACCGTTCTCGCAAAACCTAAAGCGTCTCGGTATTGATGCGACACTGCGTATTGTTGACACGTCTCAGTATACCAACCGGATTAACGGTTTCGATTTTGATCTTGCGGGATACGTCCAGCCGTCGCAATTGTCTCCGGGGCCAGCGCTGCGCCGGTACTTTGGCTCGGAATCAGCCGATCAGCCAGGCAGTTATAACTGGAGCGGAGTGAAGAATACGGTGGTTGATGCGCTGATTGATCAAATCACCAACGCAGAAGATAGGGATACACTCGTGACAACGGTGCGCGCACTGGACCGTGTTCTGCAATGGAACTTTTACCGCCTCTTGTCATACGGATCGTCTGAAGAACGCTATGCGTTCTGGGGCACCCTTAAGCACCCAGACCGCCACCCAGCCAGAGGTCTTAGTCTAGGAAGTGATGTCCCGGTTTTATGGTGGCATGACCCGGATTCACCGGATAACGCAGAGGAGCTGGTTGCAGTGCAAGCCAGCACATCCGAACAAGCGATTGAAAGCACAATTGAACAAAAAATAGAATCCGAGAATGAGCCAAGTGAAGAGCCGCCCTATGGGATCATTATCATAGCTTTGACGGGTGTGGTGCTCTTGCTCTGGAGCCACGTGCGCCGCCGGAATAAGAAGTAAGCTTTAGGGCTTCCCCCAATATGATCGCTTACACTGTCCGTCGCATAGCTTTGATACCGCTAACGCTTTTTGGGATTATTGCACTCAATTTCCTCATCGTTCAATTCGCTCCTGGTGGCCCTGTTGAACAGGTGCTCGCGCAGGTTCAAGGGCTCGGTACCAATGCGACGTCGCGTTTTTCAGGCGGCAGCGGTGAGTTGGGTGCAGGTGGTCCCGTTGGCACTTACAGAGGTGCTCAAGGACTTGACCCTGAGTTCATAAAGGAAATCGAACGTCAGTTCGGGTTTGATAAGCCGCCGCTCGAGCGTTTCGTTTTGATACTTAAGAATTACGCGACCTTTGACTTAGGGGAAAGCTACTTCCGTTCAGAGCGCGTGAGTGCGTTGATCATCGACAAACTTCCCGTGTCTATTTCTCTCGGGCTGTGGTCGACATTAATCATTTACCTGGTCTCAATTCCTCTCGGCATAGCTAAAGCTGTGCGTGACGGTTCGCGGTTTGATGCGGTCACATCCTATGCCGTGTTCATTGGCTACGCTATGCCGTCTTTTCTTTTTGCAATATTTCTTATCGTGTTGTTTGCTGGCGGCCAGTATTGGAGTTGGTTTCCCCTTCGTGGTTTGACGTCCGATAACTGGGATGACCTAACAGCAATTGGAAAGGTGTTGGATTATCTCTGGCACTTGGCTTTGCCGGTGGCCGCAATGGTCGTCGGCGGTTTTGCCTCTCTTACAATGCTGACCAAGAATTCTTTTCTCGAAGAGGTCAATAAACAATATGTCTTAACCGCCAGGGCAAAAGGTCTCGCCCCTAATCAAGTGCTTTATGGACATATTTTTCGCAACGCCATGCTCATCGTTATTGCGGGTTTCCCGGCAACACTGGTTGGCATGTTGTTTACTGGGTCGGTTTTGATTGAAGTGATTTTTTCGCTTGATGGTCTCGGCCTGCTTGGATTTGAGGCAATCATCAACCGCGATTATCCCGTCGTTTTTGGCACCCTCTACGTATTTAGCCTAATCGGCCTGGTGCTAAATCTAATTAGTGATCTCACATACCATGCGATTGACCCGCGAATTGATTTTGAAGCGCAATCGGCATGAGTGACATGCAGGTAGCCAGCCAATCGTGGCTCTCACCACTAAACCGGCGTCGAATAGCAAACTTTAAGGCGAATGGACGCGGTTACGGTTCGTTTCGAATCTTACTGGCACTGCTCGTCGTATCTATGTTTGCCGAGTTCATCGCCAACGATCGCCCCATCGTTTTGTCTTTTCAAGACGATCTCTATTATCCAGTTTTGTTTGACTACCCAGAAACTACTTTCGGTGGTGATTTTGAGACGCCTACGGACTATCGCGATGCGTACGTGGTAAACTTGCTGGAGCAAGGCGGATGGATGATATGGCCGCCAATTCGTTTCAGCTATGACACAATCAATTTCAATCTCTCGGTTCCAGCACCGTCGCCGCCCACTAGTGAAAACTGGTTGGGAACAGACGGGCAGGGACGCGATGTTTTGGCGCGTGTCTTTTATGGGTTCCGACTATCTTTGCTGTTCGGCCTAACCTTAACTGTCGTATCCTCTGTCATCGGAGTCGCGGCGGGTGCTGTCCAGGGATACTTTGGTGGTTGGCTCGATCTGCTCTTTCAGCGCGTGATCGAGATTTGGAATGGCCTGCCCCAATTGTTTATTCTGATAATCGTTTCGTCCTTCGTGGTCCCTGGCTTCTGGACCCTTCTAATAATTCTTCTGTTGTTTAGTTGGACGGCACTCATTGCTGTTGTGCGTGCGGAGTTTCTGCGCGCCCGTAACTTTGACTATGTGCGCGCTGCGAAAGCGCTTGGTATGGGTGATGCAAAAATCATGGTGAAGCATGTGCTGCCCAATGCCATGGTTGCAACTATCACTTTCCTCCCGTTTGTGCTTTCTGGGTCAGTCGTCGCCTTAACCTCACTGGATTTCCTAGGTCTTGGTTTGCCACCAGGTTCTGCATCTCTGGGGGAGGTTTTGAGGCAAGGAAAAGAAAACCTCCAAGCCCCTTGGTTGGGGTTGACCGCATTTTTCGCATTGGCGGGTATGCTCACACTGCTTGTGTTTATCGGCGAGGCTGTGCGGGATGCTTTTGACCCGCGCAGAGATGCATCGTGACGAGATCGGTGGACGGCAGTAAGGAACAAAATCGGGTTCTGTCCGTTAAGGGCCTTCACGTCACTTTTGGTGATGGAGACGCAGCAGTGGAAGCCGTAAGGGGCGTGACGTTCGACCTTTTTCGGGGCGAGACGCTTGCCCTGGTCGGTGAAAGTGGTTCGGGAAAGTCGGTAACAGCGCTCTCCGCTTTGCAGCTCTTGCCTACGACTGCGCATTTTCCATCGGGCGAAATCACAATGTGTGGCACGCCAGTTATTGGTGCGTCGGAAGAGAAGATGCAAAGAATCCGAGGCGATGCCGTCGGAATTGTTTTCCAAGAACCCATGACATCCCTCAACCCACTGCATTCTATAGAGAAACAAGTTGGCGAGGTGCTCGAAGTTCATCGCGGAATGGATGAAGAAGCCGTGCGTACTCGTGTGCTTGAGCTTCTGGATTTAGTGGGCCTTCGGGATGCGGAAAAGCGCTTGAGTGCATTGCCCCATGAGTTATCGGGTGGTCAGCGGCAACGAGTCATGATCGCAATGGCTTTGGCTTTGGAACCCGACATCCTGATTGCCGATGAGCCGACCACAGCTCTAGACGTTACAATACAGGCGCAGATTCTATCGCTCCTTGAAGACCTCCAAGCCAGGCTGGGTATGGCTATTCTATTCATAACCCATGACCTATCGATTGTTAGCCGAATCGCAGACCGCGTATGTGTAATGAAAGAGGGGGAAATCGTCGAACAGGGTGATGTGGATGTAATTTTTAAAGATGCCGCACATCCCTATACCCAGCGCCTTTTGGAAGCACAGCCACGCGTCGGCAAGCCGCATGAAAACATACCCGAAGAAGAGCTCGTCGGCACAGATGATCTAAAGGTTTGGTTTCCAATTAAGAAAGGTATCATTCGACATACCGTTGACCACGTTAAGGCGGTCGATGGCGTGTCGTTCTCTCTGCGTCCCGGACAGACTCTTGGGGTCGTCGGAGAAAGCGGATCTGGTAAAACCACTCTAGGCTTGGCGCTGCTTCGCCTTATTGAGAGTAAGGGGAGCATTCGCCTCAATGGCCAACGTATTGATGACCTCTCCCGCAATAATGTGCGTCCGTTGCGCCGTCAGATGCAGATTGTTTTTCAAGATCCCTATGGGTCACTGAGTCCCAGGTTATCAGTCGGGCAGATTATTGAAGAAGGTCTCATTGTCCATGATTTGGAGCCCGACCGGAACGATAGGCGGGCCCGGGTCGCTGACGTACTAATCGATGTAGGGCTCAACCCCAAATCCATCGATCGTTATCCTCATGAGTTTTCGGGAGGTCAACGCCAACGTATTGCGGTGGCGCGGGCTCTGGTCTTGCAGCCGAAGCTCCTGATTCTAGATGAGCCGACGAGTGCCCTCGATGTGTCGGTTCAAGCGCAAATGGTTGACTTGCTGCATGAACTACAGGATCGGTACGGACTGACTTATCTGTTTATTAGTCATGATCTGCGGGTAGTGCGCGCCCTGGCAGACGAAATTCTCGTAATGAAAGCTGGCAAAATTATGGAGCGCGGCGCTGCAATAGATGTATTCGACAACCCTCAGGAACCCTATACTCAGGCCCTATTGTCCGCAGCGCTGGATCTAAAAGTTGCCCACGCTCAGTTGGTTGCGGACTAACCTAGCAATGTGGATGGCTTTACCTTCAATCGCCTCGTAACAGTTTATGCGCACGCTTTATCATCACCCTCTCTCGACACAGTCTCGCCTCGTAAGGCTGGCTATGAATGAGAAGCACTTGGACGCGGATCAAATCGAGGAACCTTTTTGGTTGCGCCGGGGAGAACTGCTTTCCCTCAATCCCGCAGGTGATGTGCCGGTGTTGATTGAAGAAAGTGGTGAAATAATCTGCGGTGGCCGGGTCATTTGTGAATACCTTGAAGATGAAAGCCTCGAAGTTTCCTTGTTGGGGGGGGATGCTAAAGCGCGGGCTGAGACGCGGCGTCTTATTGATTGGTTCGACAATAAGTTTGACTCCGAGGTTACGCAGTTTCTGGCAGGTGAGAAGTTGTTCAAAAGGGTTGCCCTTGGTGAGGCGCCGGATTCTCGAGCGATGCGGGCGGGGCGTGAAAACATTCACGCTCATCTCGAGTACGTTGCGTGGCTGACAGACCGGCGCAGTTGGCTTGCTGGTGAAGCTTTGTCACTTGCTGATCTTGCGGCGGGGGCGCACTTGTCATTGGTTGACTATACAGGCGACGTCCCTTGGTCAGATCACCCGTTAGCTAAAGAATGGTACGTTCGCTTAAAGTCTAGACCAAGTTTTAGGCCATTGCTGTCAGAGGTGTTTCCGGGTGCTGCACCAGCGGCAGTTTATGCCGATCTGGATTTCTAGGAATCTGAACTTACATCCATCTCTTCCATGTGACGTCGAACAATATCAGCTGTTGAAGAGTCTGGCGCGATCTCTAAAATTCTAATCCAAGCTAGGCGCGCTTCTGTTTTTTCTGCACGGTCCCTTGCGAGCAAGCCCTTTTCTAAAAGAGCATCGATATTGTTGGGGTCCGTTTTTAGGGCGCGTTCAATGTCATCTAACGCAAGATCGGCAATCTCAAGTTTTCGGTAGGCACTGCCACGCAGTATCAAGGCCTCGATGGCCAAGGGCTCCAGATCGAGAACTCTGTTCAAGTCATCCACTGCAGCCCAAAGATCTTTAAGAGCAGCATGAATAAGGGCGCGATCGAAAAACAATCCAGCATCGTTAGGTCTCAATTCAGCGGACTTATTTAAGTTCACTAGAGCGCGAGCATAATCTGCCCTGTCCATCCATGCCTGCGCGGCCTGGGCATAGAGGCCAGCCCGGACCGGAGCCAAAGCGGTTGGGTGATCAGCTAATTCTTCGAGGCGCTGTGCCGCTTCTTCAACATCACCAAGCTCTAAGATTGCGACGGCTTGGCAGTGTTTCGCCGGTTCGCCCCCGGTTAAACGATCCCACCGTAGGGCCATCTCCATGCCTATTTCCGGGTCTTGTCGAGCGGCTGTCAGACAGCGAGCATAAGTGTCTTCGAGATTGTCCGCGACAATGGAAGTGTCTAGCTGTTGCTCTGGTAAATTTTCCTGAGCAAGGGCGTCGCCATACCAGGCTAAGCAAGCGAGAATAAACGTTGCCTTATGACTGGACGTCCAGTCCCGCCTTGGTGTGAATAAACCGACGCACGCGGCGGAGGCGCCCGGTTTCAGAATCGATTTCACCTTATACATCGATGCTACCATATTTGTAGCCTAAAACGCCGTCGATCAGACCCAGCAATCCAGCTTTGTATTCGCTGCTGTAAACACCCGTTTGGACTGTTTTGTGTTTGGTCTGTTTCTCATTGTATGGCATGCGCGCATTGACGAGTTGAGTTAGAGTCTTGGGGTCAAGGTTTAGGGCGTCGTTAAGTATGTCTAACGCCGTCTTAACATTTGGATATGGAGATTTCATGGGTTAGAGATCTTCGTAATGACCGCATCGAGTGTTTTGGTAAGGAGGTCGAGGTCGTTAGGTCGAGATAAGTTGTGTTTACCCTCTTTAACCAAGGTGACGTTTACATCTTCGCTGGTTAAACATTCTGCCGTTTTCACGCTCACCTGCCATGGGACGTCTTCGTCGACCAGGCCATGCAGCAGCCGCACGGGCCCTGCAAAAGGAATTGGAGCGTTCAAAAGCAAATTTGACCGTCCGTTCTCGATCAAGGTGAGTCCGATATCATACGGATCCTCTTGATAGTCACTTGGCATTCTGAGTCGACCCTCAGCCTGGAATGCATCCCTTTGTGCTGGCGACAGCGCTTCCCATATCAAAGTTTCAGTAAAGTCTGGTGCAGCCGCGATCCCAATCAGGCCTTTTATACACTCGGCTCTTGCGAGCGCCGCTTGCAACATCACCCAGCCACCCATGCTGGAGCCGATCAAAACTTGTGGACCCTCAGTAAGGGTGTCGATGACGTCCAAAGTATCATCTGTCCATCTTGATATCGAACCGTCGATGAAATTTCCCGCCGATTCCCCATGGCCAAACATATCAAAGGTGACAAAAGGCCTGCCTACTTTGGCGCAATACTGGAAGAGGTGAGCAGCTTTTGTTCCTCCTCTATCAGATTTCAATCCATGCAGGAAAACCACACCAGGCCCGTCACCCTTGATCCGGTCATAGGCAATTGTCGCTCCATCAGAGCGTGTTAAGATGTTCTTCTGAGAGTTATTTGATCCAATCATTGGAAGCGAGCGTTCTTTCTTTGAGGGTCTCCAACGCGTCGACAGCGCCACAAACCGGTTAGCCCTAAGGTGCAGAACACTATCACTGAACCTATATCCCGACACACCGCTAAAGTCTGCTTGCAAGTTCTTCCGGCTATGGGCACCGGCGGGGTAGAACGTGGTACGATCGAAGTGGCTGAAGCGTTAGTGGAGGCGGGATGGCGGGCGCTTGTCGCTTCCGAGGGTGGTCCGCATGTTCGGGAACTGACCCGGGTCGGCGCCGAGCATATCACTTTACCGCTGGCATCGAAATCGCCGTTGGTGATTCGCCAGAACACAGTAGCGCTGTCTGATCTAATCACTCAAAAATCTGTGTCGTTGATCCATGCAAGATCTCGCGCACCGGCGTGGAGCGCCTATGCTGCTGCCAAGCAAACCAAAACACCTTTTGTCACAACGTTCCACGGCGTGTATGGGTTGGGTTTGTTCGGATTAAAGAAGCTTTATAATCGGGTGATGGTGCGAGGTGAGTCCGTTATCGCTATTTCTCAGTTTATCGCGGACCACATTGTCAAAGAATATGACGTCGACTCATCTCGCCTCAGATTAATTCCACGAGGGGTCGATTTGTCAGTCTTTGATCCAGATACGGTTACCTCTGCCCGAATGATTAAACTAGCCACGGAATGGCGCCTCCCAGACGACGGACCTGTGATCATGCTTCCAGGGCGCTTAACAAGCTGGAAGGGTCACGAGTTGCTCATCGAAGCGTTGTCCAACTTAAAGAAAACTGGTCGGCTAAAAAGCGAGCTTCGGTGCTTAATGGTAGGTCCCGCGTCGCCTGGATCTACATATCGGCAGCGTATAGAGAGCAAGCTCTTGGCTGCGGGCCTGAATGGCCACGTCCAAATCATTGAAGATTGCAGAGATATTGTGGCCGCCTACATGATGACCGACGTGATTGTCTCTGCGTCCACGCGACCAGAAGCGTTTGGCCGAATTGTTGCTGAGGGGCAAGCCATGGGGAGGCCAGTTGTAGCACCATCTCATGGGGCGACCCCAGAGATATTGCTTCCCGGTGTTACTGGCTATCTATTTACTCCGGGAGACGCACCATCGTTGGCTGGGGCTCTTGTGCAAGCGCTTGGTATATCCCCAGAGGATCGTGACGATTTGGCTCAGCAAGCCCGAACTCACATCGTGGAAAATTTTGACCGTAATATGATGACGTCAGCCACGCTTGCGGCGTATGACGAGGTTATGGCCAATCACGGTAAGGACGTATCGTAACTGCCCCCCATTCTTGAGACTAACAACCTTGAGACTTTTTTGGTCATTCTCTCAGGCGATCAGCAGGTTTGTTCAGGCTTTGAGCGTATTCGCGGCCATACGTATGTATCACACCGAGGTCCGCATTACGTTACTCACGGATAGTGATCTATCTAAGTAAGCGGTGCCAGACTCTGTCCTCGACGCCGTTGATCTTTGTTGCAAAGCCCCCCACGTTGAGGTTGTCTTTCTCGCGTGGGCAGCTGGCGCTGCCGTCGGGATCGATAACGGCCTTATGAAATTGACCAGGGCATCCGGGTGCTAAAGCATTGTGTTGTAAGATCTGGGCTTCGACGAGGCATTGGCTGGTCATTCTGGCCCAGATGTCACTATTCAAAGGCGCCACGACTTGGCGGCGATCATCGAAACTGAGGTAATGCAGCAACTTGATGCGGGCGCCACAGCTTGACTTGACAGCCTATCGTCTTAGATTGCGCCCGCTTTGAAACTTTAGTTTAAGTAAGGGATTTCAATGGTTGCCATAACTCTGCCAGACGGCAACGTCCGGAGCTTTCCAGGCTCCGTGACTGGTGCTGCACTGGCCGCAGATATCGGTCCTGGCCTCGCCAAAGCGGCGCTGGCTATTCGCCTTAATGGTGAAATAACTGATCTGGCAACAGAGATTTCTGAAGATGCCAATGTTTCGATTGTGACCGCCCAGGATGACGACGGAATCGAGCTTCTCCGCCACGATGCCGCTCACGTCATGGCTGAGGCTGTTCAAGAGCTCTTTCCCAATACTCAGGTCACGATCGGCCCGGTTATTGAGAACGGTTTTTTCTACGACTTCGCGCGGGACAAGCCTTTCTCGCTTGATGATTTCGAGAAAATCGAGCGCCGAATGGCCGAGATCGTCGATCGCGATGAAGAAATTGTCAGGGAAGTATGGGGCCGAGATGAGGCCATCCAGTACTTCAATGATGCGGGGGAGGAGTATAAGGCGGAGATCATTGAGGGTCTTCCTCAAGGCGAAGAAATCCGGATTTATAAGCAAGGGAATTGGCTGGACCTGTGTCGAGGCCCTCACCTGCCGTCGACAGGCAAGCTCGGCAAGGCATTTAAGCTCATGAAACTTGCTGGTGCCTATTGGCGCGGTGACCATCGGAACGAGATGCTACAACGCATCTACGGGACCTGTTGGGCCAGTGAAAAGCAGCTCAAAGCTCACCTCTTGATGATTGAAGAGGCAGAGAAGCGCGACCATCGCAAGCTCGGTAGGGAAATGGACCTCTTCCATATGCAAGAAGAGGCTCAGGGGTCTGTCTTTTGGCACCCGAAGGGTTACACGATCTGGCTCGCTCTTGAGAGCTACATTCGAAAACGTCTCGTTGGAGCGGGGTACGTTGAAGTGAAGACGCCTCAACTGTTGGATTCCACGTTCTGGGAGCAGTCTGGTCATTGGTCAAAGTTCCGTGAAAATATGTTTGTGGTTCCCGACGAAATCCCCAGCACTGACGATGAAGCGCCCGTTCTATCGAACAATCCCAAGCTTATGGCGATCAAGCCGATGAACTGTCCGGCTCATGTTCAAATTTATAAGAACGATATTCGTAGTTATCGTGACCTGCCTCTTCGTATGGCTGAATTTGGTTGCTGTCATCGCAACGAACCTCATGGGGCGTTACATGGGCTGATGCGCGTGCGTCAAATGACCCAAGATGACGCCCACATTTTCTGTCAAGAAAGCCAGGTGACAGAGGAAACGACCGCATTTTGTGCTTTGCTAGAATCGGTCTATCAGGACCTTGGTTTTGATGAGTTAGAGGTGAAGTTGGCGACGCGACCAGAAGTTCGCGCTGGTGAAGATGCAACGTGGGATCGTGCGGAAGCTGCCCTGGAGGCGGCTGTTCAGGCAGCCAATCTCGACTATGAGATCACTCCTGGCGAAGGTGCGTTCTATGGTCCGAAGCTTGAATTCCACCTCAAGGACGCCATTGGGCGGACCTGGCAATGCGGCACTATTCAGCTCGACTTCGTTCTGCCAGAGCGACTCGATGCTTCTTATGTGGGTCCAGATGGCAACAAACACCGCCCCGTCATGCTCCATCGCGCGATTCTGGGTAGCCTCGAGCGATTCATCGGGATTTTGATCGAGAACTATGCCGGCAAGCTGCCCTTATGGTTAGCCCCGGTTCAAGTTGTTGTCGCAACGATCACGTCGGACGCCGATGCGTACGGGACGGAAGTTGCTCAGGCCCTGGAAGCCAAAGGCCTCCGCGTGGAAACTGACTTCAGAAACGAGAAAATTAACTACAAAGTCCGTGAACATTCTCGCGCCAAGGTGCCGGCCATCGCAGTCGTTGGCCTAAAAGAGGCTGAGGTCCAGTCCGTCGCACTTCGACGTTTGGGCGGCAAAACCCAAGAAATCCTTGCCCTTACAGTGGCAGCCGATACACTCGCCAGCGAGGCGGCAATGCCCGGCTCATAAGGGGCGTGTGAACCATCAACACATCGGGGATACAATCTGGCCGTAAAATGGCTGGGCGCTAATACCCATAAGGCGATGTTCACGACTTACTGAAAATTGAAAGAGGAGATTAGTTCATAGCTAGACCGATGATGACGACGCCGCCGTCCAAGGGTGGACCGCGCGTCAACGAGGCCATTGATGTACCAAAAGTAAGATTAATTGGGGCAGAAGGCGAAAATATTGGTGTTGTGACGACGTCCGAGGCCATGGGCCACGCCGATGAGGCTGGACTAGACCTTGTTGAAATCTCGCCGAATGCTGATCCGCCGGTCTGCAAGATCCTTGATTACGGCAAATATAAATACGAAGCCCAAAAGAAGAAGAACGAGGCCAAAAAGAAGCAAAAGGTGATCGATGTTAAGGAGGTTAAGCTTAGGCCCAATATCGACAGTCATGATTACGATGTGAAAATGCGCAATATGAAGCGTTTTCTAGATGATGGGGACAAAGTGAAGGTCACCCTGCGCTTCCGCGGGCGTGAAATGGCACACCAAGAACTGGGTGTGGAAGTTCTCCAGCGCGTCAAATCTGACACTGATGCTATTGCTAAGGTTGAGCAGGAGCCCAAAATGGAAGGTCGTCAGATGGTGATGGTGGTGTCGCCTCGCTAGGTTAGGCCTTGGATTCTCTGGCTTTTCTGCCACACCGGTGGCTTGCAAAGCCAGCATTCTCCCTGTATAAGCCCCCACTTCCGCTCAGTTAATCTCTGGACGGTAGCCTTAGTTTGAGGCCAACGACGGTCCGGCAAGAGGCACTTCGAGTGCCTGGGCATGCCCATCCGTTATGATAAGAACTCTAATTCGAGGGATCAAAAATGCCCAAAATGAAGACGAAAAGCTCCACTAAACGGCGCTTCCGTACGACTGGTTCTGGCAAGCTTAAGGGCAACTTTGCCTATAAGCGTCACTGCCTTGGATCAAAGTCTCAAAAAATGAAACGTAAGGCGAGGGGCTCTTTCCTCTTGGCGGATGCTGACGCCAAGATTGTGAAGAAGTTCCTGCCCTACGGCACGTCGTCGTAACGGAGGTCAGCCATGTCACGCGTATCACGGGGTGTGACCACTCACGCCCGTCACAAAAAAGTGTTATCGGCAGCCAAGGGTTACCGAGGACGTAATTCAAAGAACTTCCGCATCGCCAAGCAAAAGGTTGAGAAAGGGCTTCAGTACGCCTATCGCGACCGACGGGTGAAGAAGCGCAATTTCCGATCCCTTTGGATTCAGCGTATCAACGCTGGTGTGCGGGAACACGGAATGACGTACTCCCGATTTATGGACGGGCTCCGGAAGTCTGGTGTCGAATTAGACCGCAAGGTTCTGGCCGACATTGCAGTCCGCGAGCCTGAGGCTTTTGCGAGCTTGGTAAAACAGGCTCAGTCGGCACTCGGATAAGGCTTTGCTGGCACTCATTTAGGGTGCTGGCGACCCCACAAGAGGAATGTCTCAGAGGGGGCCACCAGAGGGTCGGCCTCCCTATCGCTATGGACCAAACCCAGTTCGGAACGAGGCATAGACATGGATCAACTTGAAAAGCTTCGAGAAGAGCTTCTGGCAGAAGTAGCCAGCGCGGCAGACTTGCCGGCTCTTGATGGCGTACGCGTCAGTGCGCTTGGCAAAAAGGGACGCATCACAGCTATGATGAGAGAGTTGGGCGGTATGGAGCCCGACGCTCGAAAAGCTGCAGGCCAAGCTCTCAATGTCCTCAAAGGTGAAATCGCTACGGCACTGGATGCCCGCAAAGCTGCTCTAGAAGAGAGTGAAATTGCTATACGCTTAGCGTCCGAGACCGTCGACGTATCACTGCCGGTTCGGCCATCCACAGAAGGTCTGTTGCATCCCATTAGCCAAACCATCGAAGAGGTAGTGGAGATTTTCGCGCCGATGGGGTTCGAGGTAGCCGAAGGCCCGGAGATCGAAGACGATTTCCATAACTTCACTGCGCTGAATTTTCCGCCGGACCACCCTGCCCGGGAAATGCACGATACGTTCTTCCTGCCACCTAAAGCTGATGGCACCAGGCATCTGTTGCGCACCCATACTTCTCCTGTTCAAGTGCGAGTCATGCAGGCCAAGGAGCCGCCGATCCGCATTCTGGCTCCTGGTAGGACCTATCGCTGTGACTATGACATCACCCACACTCCGATGTTCCACCAAATCGAAGGCCTGGTGATCGACAAAGCTGTTCATATGGGGCATCTCAAGAGCTGCATTATTGAGTTCGTAAAGGCCTATTTCGAACTTGATGAGCTTCCAACTCGGTTCCGGCCTTCGTACTTCCCATTTACAGAGCCTTCGGCCGAAGTTGATATCGGGTGCTCCCGCGTAAACGGTGAACTAAAAATTGGCGCGGGTGCCGACTGGCTTGAAATATTGGGCTGCGGCATGGTCCACCCCAACGTGCTCAGCGCCAGCGGCATTGATCCCAGCGAATACCAAGGCTTTGCTTTTGGTTTGGGCGTCGAGCGAATTGCGATGCTCAAATATGGTATCCCAGATCTGAGAACATTCTACGACAGTGATCTTCGCTGGTTACGCCACTATGGATTTGTGGCCCTAGATGTGCCGACTTTGGCTGGAGGGCTCAGCCGATGAAATTCACTTTGTCGTGGCTCAAAGACCACCTTGAAACGGATGCTGACCTTGAGACTATCTCTGAGACTTTGACCGCCATCGGATTGGAGGTTGATGAGGTCCTAGATCCACGTGCAACGCTAGCATCTTTTGTTGTGGCGGAAATCGTTAGCGCAGAACAGCACCCGGATGCAGACCGTCTCAAGCTCTGTGAAGTGTCGACCGGCACAGAGACAGTTCAAGTAGTGTGTGGTGCGCCGAATGCGCGCGCGGGCCTTAAGGTCGTGCTGGCACGACCAGGAGACATTATTCCTGCAACCGGTGACAAGCTAAAGAAGGGCAAAATTCGCGGGGTCGAAAGCCAAGGGATGATGTGTTCCGCCAGCGAACTTCTGCTCGGTGAGGATCACGATGGTATAATAGAGCTCGATGACGACGTTAATGTTGGCGCATCAGCTGCCGATGCCTTGCCGTTGGAACCTGTTATTGATGTGGCGTTGACGCCTAACCGTGTTGATGCCCTTGGTGTTCGCGGTGTCGCCCGCGATCTTGCCGCTGCGGGGCTCGGTACATTAAAGCCAATTGATGCATCTTCAGTTGCTGGGACATTTGATAGTGAAATATCAGTGACTATGCACCTGCCTGATACGAACTCAGGTTTGTGTCCCCATTTTGTCGGACGCACAATTAAGGGCGTGAAGAACTGTGAAAGTCCTCAGTGGTTAAGGGATCGGCTGACTGCAGTGGGACTGCGCCCGGTGTCGGCGCTGGTTGATATCACACAATACATCAATATTGATTTGGGCCGCCCGTTACATGCTTTTGATACATCTAGAATAAGTGGTGATATCGGACCAAGGCTCGCAATCAAAGGTGAGAAGATCGCCGCTTTGAATGGCAACGAGTACACGTTAACGAGCGACATGTTGGTCATAGCGGATGAGATAGGCGCCCAAGCGATCGCCGGTGTGATGGGAGGGGAGCTATCCAGCTGTACTAAGGCAACGTCAGAGGTTTTTCTCGAGTCTGCTTTGTTTGATCCGATTACGATTGCCAACACTGGCCGCGCTTTGGGTATCGTTTCCGATGCTCGCTACTGTTTTGAAAGAGGCGTAGATCCCGCTTCTACTCTTGACGGTGCTGAAGTGGCGACCCGTATGATCATCGAAATTTGTGGTGGCGAAGCCTCGCATTTGGTGGTCGGTGGTGTTGCGCCAGAAATTGGAGCTACGGTTTCGTTTCGTCCTGCTCGTATTAAGTACCTGGGCGGTGTCGTTATGGATTCTGCTGAAATCCAACAGATTCTGGAGCGCCTCGGATTTGTTGTTGAAGGTGCCGACGGAGACGAGTGGACGGTTAAGGCGCCGACTTGGCGTCGAGACGTCGAAGGCGAGCATGACTTGGTTGAGGAAATCCTTCGCATCCATGGCTATGACGCCATTCCTGTTGAGCCGTTGCCAAGGCCGACGGTGTCAAAACCAGCATTCACTGATGATCAGCGTCGAGCCGGCATTGTTCGGCGTACTCTTGCAAGTCAGGGTTTATCCGAAACGACAACATGGTCGTTTCTCGCCGCTAGAGACGCCGAACTGTTTGCAACGTCTGCTTCGCCAGTCGTGTTGCAGAATCCAATTAGCAGCGACCTTGATGTCATGCGACCCTCATTGCTGCCAAATCTAATCTCGGCGGTAGGACGGAATGCGGCACGAGCGATGCCTGACGTTGCTCTTTTCGAAGTCGGCCCGCGTTTTGAGGGCGATGCACCGGGAGAGCAAACCCTCGTCGCTGGGGGCGTGCGGGCAGGTCAGAGAACGCCTCGTCATTGGAATGCCAGTACACGGGTTGTCGACGTATTTGATGCTAAGGCTGACGCCCTGGCGGCTCTTAATGCGGTCGGCGTGCAGATTGAGCGTCTGCACACTGGCGATGCTGAAAAGTCAGAATCACCAGCGTGGTATCACCCTGGTCAATCCGGCACGTTATGTCTGGGTCCCCATGTGCTAGCCGAATTCGGAGCGCTTCACCCTATTGTGTTGAAGGGAATGGATGTTGACGGACCAATCGTCGGGTTCGAGGTGTTCCTGGACCGGATCCCGAAGCCGAAACGCAAATCGGGCCCTGCGCGCTCGAAATTTGCGCCATCCTCATTTCAGCCCGTCGAGCGCGACTTTGCATTCTTGTTAAATGATGGGGTGGCAGTTGACGATATGATTCGTGCGGTTCGCGGTGCTGACAAAGCCTTAATTACGGGCGTTGATCTGTTCGATGTTTACATTGGTGATAAAGTCGAAGATGGCAAAAAATCTGTTGCGTTGTCAGTGAAGCTAGAGCCGACTAAAGCGACTTTGACAGACAAAGAGATCGAAGACGTATCAGGTCGGATTGTTGCCGCGGTCGAAAAGGCCGTTGGCGGCCAGCTGCGAAAATAGAGAGAACTGCTGCGCTCCCATGATTGATACCGCGCTAATCCGTAACTTTGCTATCATTGCTCATATTGACCACGGCAAATCGACGCTCGCCGACCGCCTCATTCAATACTGCGATGGCCTCTCTGACCGAGAGATGAAAGAGCAAGTTCTCGACAATATGGATATTGAGCGAGAGCGCGGTATTACAATTAAGGCGCAAACCGTTCGCTTATCCTTCAAAGCGAAAGACGGAAAAACCTATCAATTGAATTTGCTGGACACCCCTGGGCATGTTGACTTTGCCTACGAAGTCAGTCGCTCTCTCCGCGCCTGTGAGGGCTCCCTTCTAATTGTTGATTCGTCGCAAGGCGTTGAGGCTCAAACTCTGGCGAACGTCTACCAAGCCCTAGATGCCAACCACGAGATTGTTCCTATTCTGAACAAAATTGACCTCCCCGCCGCAGAGCCCGATCGTGTTCGACAGCAAATTGAAGACGTTATCGGTTTAGACGCATCGGATGCGATACAGGTTTCAGCCAAGACCGGCGTTGGCATACCAGACGTTCTTGAATCGCTCATCACCAAGCTCCCGGCGCCAACCGGCGATCCGGAACTCCCGTTGAAAGCGCTACTGGTGGACTCTTGGTATGACACCTATTTGGGTGTGGTTATTCTGGTGCGTGTGGTTGAAGGAACCCTCCGTAAGGGCATGAAAATTCGAATGATGTCCAACGATGCCACGTATGACTTGGATGGAGTTGGCGTCTTTACCCCCAAGCGTGTCGATATGCCTGAGTTGGGGCCGGGTGAAATTGGTTTTATCAATGCGAGTATTAAGTCCGTCTCGGATTGCCAGGTCGGCGATACGATCACTGAAGAACGTCGCCCAACTGACACACCGTTAGAAGGGTTTAGGCCATCAACTGCTGTTGTTTGGTGCGGTTTGTTTCCTGTGGATGCATCAGACTATGAAGACCTTAGAGACAGCTTAGGTAAATTACATCTGAATGACGCAAGTTTCGAATATCAAGCCGAAAGTTCAGCTGCATTGGGTTTTGGTTTCCGGTGTGGTTTTCTTGGTCTGTTGCATATGGAAATTGTCCAAGAGCGGTTGTTCCGTGAATTTGGATTGGAACTTATAACGACAGCACCTAGCGTCGTGTATCGTCTCCACACGACTCAAGATGAAACCCTAGAACTACACAACCCATCAGACATGCCAGACGTTACAAAAATTACGTCAATGGAAGAGCCGTGGGTGACAGCAACAATACTAGTACCCGACGATTATTTGGGCTCGGTATTGCAGTTGTGTACAGAACGACGTGGCGAGCAGCTGGACCTAACATATGTAGGTACCCGGGCGATGGCTGTGTACCGCTTGCCTCTCAATGAAATCGTCTTTGACTTTTACGACCGACTTAAGTCGATTTCAAAAGGGTATGCCAGCTTCGACTATGAGATGGAGAATTACGTTGAGAGCGAGTTGGTGCGTATCAATATTTTGGTCAACTCAGAAGCAGTCGACGCTCTGGCTTTCATCGCCCATCGATCTCAAGCGGAAGTGCGGGGCCGTCAAATTTGTGCTCGTCTAAAAGACCTAATCCCTAAACATCTCTTCAAGATACCGATTCAAGCAGCGATCGGTGGCAAAGTGATCGCGCGTGAGACCATTAGCGCAATGCGTAAGGACGTAACAGCTAAGTGTTATGGCGGTGATATTTCGAGAAAGCGCAAGCTGCTCGACAAACAAAAAGCGGGAAAGAAAAAGATGCGCCAGTTTGGACGCGTGGATATTCCGCAAACCGCGTTTATCGAAGCGCTGAAAATGCCTGAATCCTGATTGTCATTTTAAGGTCGTGCGGAAAAGCCGACCGTTTGGGGGGCGACGGCGACAGGTGTGAGCAAGTATCACACCGACCGGGCCTAAGACAGCCCAAGCAGGCAATGCCATGAGCAGAGCGCCAGAAAACCGCCATAAATCATCGGAAAACCCGGCCTCTAAGAAATTTGGGTTTCGTCCCCACAGTAGAGCCCATAGGTCCCCTGTAGCTAAGCCTAAGTAACTTCCTGTACCAAGAGCCATAACGGCTTCGGCGGATGCCATAAGAATGGCGGCTAGAACCATAGTCCAGCCAAATGCGCGCCCAATTAACATTGGAGCTGCCTGTCCCTGAGTCGTTTAAATACCCTTAGAAAATATATGGCCGAAGACTCTCAAACTACAAGCATTTTTTAGGTTATTTCGATAAGAAACCATTTAGTGAAGCGTTGCCAGGCCTCATTCCCTGCGTTAGGTTCCGCCGCTTCTGAGCAGGAGGGGTGGCCGAGTGGTTGAAGGCGCACGCCTGGAAAGTGTGTATGCGGGAAACCGTATCGTGGGTTCGAATCCCACTCCCTCCGCCATTTCCTTTTAAACTTCTAATTCTAGTTTAGGTCTTTCTTCTATTTTGCTTTTGGTCTCGCTATGACAGCAATTATATTCTCTGTTGTGGTCGTGTAAACTATATCAAAGGTCTTCGAAAGAAATTTAACCCACCAGTCTCCTGGTTGAATTGTCAGGTGAGCATTGCGCCCATCGGGAAGGCTCTTCAGTGCTGCGGTTGTGCCAATAGTGAAGTAAGCGCCGAATCCTTTTTCGGCGATATGCTCCAGAACAGAATCTAAACACTCCGGTTCAACATGCTCTAGAACATCTGAACATACAACGAGATCCTGTTTGGGTGGCTCAAGGTCTTTTCCAGGAATAGCCGGATCATACTCATGAACCGTAATTCCGTTTTCAAAGTGGGAGAGTGCGGCTTTTAACCGCCCTTTGCCGCATCCGTAATCGAGAACTGTTTTAAAATTGTTGCTCGCGCATATCTTAATTACATCGTTGGCGTATTTGGCGCCCGACATGCCGTAAAGTTCATTCTCGTGTAATTGAACGTTTAGTGCGCGATACTCATCGGAAATAAGATTTTCTCTTCTATTATTCTTACTAGTCATTCCCTAGGCCAAATATAATCATCATCATGATTGTGCACCCTATCGGAAATCATCAAATTGTGAAACTCAATGCACTAGTTATTATCGACGAGGTGTTTCGGTCGAGCTGGCTTAACTCTCCTCTTTAACTACACCTGTCATAAATTCGGCTTTACCGCCTTCCTCAAGATTGGCGTAGAGGCTGCCAAAGATTCGTCGGCTAAACACCTTACGAGCGTCGCGCAGCTCTTCTTTTATTTCGGCGTCTGGCTTGAACTCTTCAATCATTTCAGGTGTCACCTTACCCTTCGTCGCCAGGAGGTGCTCCATCACAAACTGCCGGTCTCGATTGACCCAGATCTCTCCCGCGAGTTGAAGGCAAATCTCAAGTAGGTGATCGATCATTTGGTCATTAAAATAATGAGGATGACCTTTTTCAAATCCTGGAAGATCTTTGACGTAGTCTAAGCCTTCATTTAGGTCGATGCTGTCTTTTTCTTGGCGCGCCATGCTATTTTCCCTATCGGAATATTTTATGTCGTGTTCTTACCTACGATGCACCGCATCATCTCGCAAGGTGGTGTTCAATGTGAAGCATCAAACAGTGTTGAGGTTAAGCTCTTGAGCTCCCAGACCTATGCCATATTTCGATTTGCTGTTGTTCTAGCGTTGTTATGGACTTGGCCCGCTCAAGCAGAGAAAACCCTGCGTGTTGCCGTGAATGCCCTTCCACCATTCCTAGGTCACCCCTTCGCGTCAACCGCCCGTCCTACCGTATTCACCACAGGCGCTATCTACGATGGCCTGATTAAGTTCGACGGCGATGGCACCCTCATGCCGTGGCTCGCGACGGAGTGGAAGAATGTCGATGAACGTACCTGGCGATTTACCCTGAGAGATAATGTCGTGTTCTCGAACGGATCGCCACTCACGTCCGACTCTATTGTGGCCGCGGTTGAATGGCTGACCAGCGACGCGTCGATGCGAGATGGCGTGAGGGGTGAAATCCAATTCCTAAACAGCGCAAGACGCATTGATCGCCTCACCGCAGAAATTACAACGATTTATCCCGTGCCGAACATGCCTAATTACATGGGGTCGTTGATTATGGTTGATGCCCCCCGCTTCAGATCCTTAGGGCGTCAGGGATATGCTGCAGCGCCTGTCGGGACTGGTCCGTTCAAGGTCGAAACCTGGAAGTCAACGTCGATTTCCATGACGGCCAATCGAAGGTCTTGGCACGCACCTAAACTTGATCGACTAGAAATCATAGCCGTGCCTGATATTTCAGGACGGGCTCAGGGTCTTCTGTCAGGGCGCATCGATATCGCCGTTGGTTTGGGTCCCGATGAACGTTTGTCCGTCGAAGCTGGCGGCGCTGTGTCAAAAGCTTGGCTGGATCCCTCAGTTGCTGCGATCTCATTTGTTACTGTGCACGGTGGGCCGCTTGCTGACGAGCGTGTGCGTCAAGCACTAAACTATGCTGTCGATAAATCAGCCATTATTGAGAACTTATTCCAGGGATTAACCGCACCAGCAACCCAAGGTGTGTCTCATCAAGCGTTCGGCTATAACCCAAGCCTCAAACCGTATCCATATGACCCTGAGAAGGCTAGGACGCTATTGAAAGAATCTGGTTACCCAGACGGATTCTCATTCGTATTTCTAACTCAAACCGGTTTGGGTTCGGGAACACTCGTCTTCCAGCAAGTTGCGTCCGACCTTGCCCGAGTTGGGGTGACTATGGAGGTCCGCCAATTACCCGCAGCAGCCTATTTAAACACGATATTGCGGGACCCTACCCACGGTGGAGCCGGAGCGCATTCAACCATTTGGCCCGCGTGGCCGATCTTCGATGCTTTGCGACCGTTGCTGATGCATTCTTGTCGACGCGTACCAGCGTGGCATTGTGACGAGAATATTCAACCGAAGATCGAGGAAGCTTTGGTTGAGTGGGACCCAGTGCAGGGCTTAAAGATGCGTCATGAATTAATGGCTTATACGAGAGACACGGCTCCCGCTATTTTTCTTTATGAGTCACCTGAATTCTCTGGGGTTTCTCCCAAAGTTACGGGATACAAGCAGATGCACGGGTACATCAATTATCATGAAATAGATTTGATTGACTAAACGACGGTCTGAGAATCAATGAAGACGACCTGAGACTACTTTAGCCCCATTATGGCCCTAGCCAGCGAATTCACAACTCACAAGGCAAACCCTGGCTGGGTCTAGAGACATGGCCAGGTGTATCAATCCATTGTTCAATGAGGGATAGGGTCGGCATCTGGTCACGAACCTGAAACATCAAGTGCGGCTTGTCTTCAAATACCTGAAGTAATCCGTTATCACCCAAACGAGTCATTAACGCGCAAATGGACTTCGGGTGAATCTGATCATCTTTTGTACCGAAGAGGACCAACGTCTCGGCTTCTACAGACTGCGCTGCTTTAGATCCAAAATCGCTCAGTCGAATAAGACCGTAGTAAGTATCCAGACGAACGCGGTTAATGACTCTTGAATCTTTTGCCCATCGCGATGCGTGAATGTCGTCCAATCGTGAATCGTATACCCGCTCAACTTTCACTTCGAACCCTGGGGCAACGCGCGTTGCGAGCCATAATCCAGCGTTGAACCAATACCGCCAAGGCCGGTCCTCGCGCACGCCGGGCCCCGACAGTATAACGGCGTGTGGCTTTATTGTGTTGGGCTCGGCGAGCGCACCTAGCACGACGGCAGCTCCCATACTTTCACCAAGGAAAACAACGGGGATCTCAGTTCCGGTAATCGATTGAACGGCAGAAACAAAGTCCTGAAAATCCTGTGTCATCGTTTTGTTGCCTGACCAGACTCCGCGATGGGGCGCATCACCAAAGCCACGTTGATCATACGCCCATACCGCAATATCACGTTTTGCCAGATACTCACCGATGAGGGCGTACGCGTCGCGAAATTCCCCAAAGCTATGCAAAGCGACAACAACAACTTTAGGCCGTTCGCGTGGACCCCAAACTGACACCGGTAAACGCACGCCGTCACGAGTTACAAAGTTATTCCCGTCAATGTGAGGATCTGTGATAGGTGGCCCCAAAGGTTCATATAAAGAGCCACAGCTGGTAAGGGCGACACTTATCAGGAAAAAGCGGAAGAACCGGAATGCAGTGCTTGCCTCCACTATCCTTTTTGTCCGCTTGCATAGTCTTCAACGTCTTCCATGACGCGCAATAAATTGTCGCCCCAGAGCTTAGTAATTTGCTCTTCGGAGAAACCACGTCGTACTAATTCCAGGGTCACGTTGAAGGTTTCTGAGGCGTCGGACCAGCCATCTATACCTCCGCCGCCATTAAAGTCAGACGCGATGCCCACGTGCTCAATGCCCACTTTCTCAACCGCGTAATCAATGTGGTCCACTAGGTCTTTAACCCCGGCCTTGGGGAATTCTAGTTCCAGCATAGCCATTCTTTCTCGGTAAACTTCTAGCCCCTCGCGAGGCATGGTTCTGAAATCGCTAATAGATTTAACGCCTATGTCCTTCCATAGGGCTGCAATGGCATCTTGTTTAGCCTGAGGAACAGCACGCAAATAAGTATCGAAAGCGACAACCTGCACGACTCCGTTGGACTCTTTAATAGCCATGAGCTCTTCATCGCTCATATTACGTGGATGGTCGTAAACACCTTCCAGGCTAGAATGGGATGCAATCACAGGGGCTTTGGATTCTGCGATGATGTCCAACGACGTTTGTTTCGAAGAGTGAGATACATCGACCATGATTCCAAGTTCATTGAGGCGGTGCACGACTTGACGGCCTAGTTCTGTGAGGCCGCCATGCTCTTCGACAGGTTCACGGCTTCGCCGGTTAG
The DNA here is from genome assembly GCA_029245025.1 of Rhodospirillaceae bacterium. Lineage (GTDB taxonomy): Bacteria > Pseudomonadota > Alphaproteobacteria > Rhodospirillales > Rhodospirillaceae > WLXB01. The sequence goes on along the minus strand of JAQWQC010000003.1, from coordinate 26,950 downwards.
GCATGGACGAATCACCAAGATCGTTATGGCCAGCATGAATAAGTCCGAAGTAGCGAGCGCCATAGTCGTAGAACTGATCCAGTAGGCGTAGGTCTTTACCCATGGGATACCCGTTTTCAATCCCGATAAGTGCTACCTTCTTGCCAGCTGCGTCGATCCGGCGAACGTCATAGGCGGTTCTGGCCAATTCAATTTGGTCTGGGTACATGTCGCTCGTAACGCGGTGAATGGCCGCAAACTTCACAAAGGCATCAGAGAGTGCTTTCGCGTATCCGGCTTCCGTGCGAGGACCTTGCCCAACGAAGACGATAATAAAAGTTGCGTCAAGCCCACCCTCAATCATCGTTGGAAGGTGAACCTGCTGTCTACTTGGACCCGGTTTCATGAGGTCATAGGCGGGGGTTGCGAAATTAGGCGGAATGTCGACGTGGGTATCGATAGTAATTACTCGCTGATGGATGCCGCGTGCCCGCTCTATCATGTCTTCCGTGGTTTCGGCGTGTGTGCTTGTCCAGGCGGCGAGCGAAAGAGTGAGAGACAGAGTTAGGCTGCGCATGACACGATCCATTGATAATGAATAAGCAGTATCGAGAAGAATATCCTTAGCAGCTAGCGAAAGACCACTGTCTTAGAGCCGTTTAACAGTACGCGTCGCTCTGCGTGCCAGCGCACTGCTCGTGAGAGGACCGAGCTTTCTATATCTTGGCCTAGCAATACAAGGTCTTCAGGGCTGAGTGTATGATCGACTCGTTCCACAGCCTGCTCAATAATGGGGCCTTCATCCAGATCCGATGTGACGTAATGCGCCGTAGCCCCAATAATCTTAACGCCGCGTGCGTGCGCTTGGTGATAGGGGCGGGCGCCTTTGAAGCCGGGTAGGAACGAGTGATGAATATTAATAATTCTGCCTGAAAGTTGATCACAAGTGCCAGGTGTAAGAATTTGCATGTACCGTGCAAGCACGAGGAGTTCTGACTTTGTCGCGGCAATCAACTCTGATAATTCTTCTTCCTGGACGGCTTTTGTATCCGCAGTGATGGGCAAGTAATGAAAAGGAATTTCGTGCCACTCTACGAGATCGCGGAAGGCCTCATGGTTCGAAACAACAGCTGTCACCTCTACGGGTATAGCTCCGATCTGCACACGGTGCAGCAGATCATTTAAGCAGTGGCCAAACTTTGATACGGCGATAACGGCTTTAACTTTCTCGCCCGCTTCAAAAAGATCCCAGTTCATTTCGAAACGTTGAGCGAGTTCAGCAAAACCGGATGCTATGTCATCCTGACGTAAAGCGGTGGTGTTGGCTGATCGAAACACTGTGCGCATAAAAAAGCGGCCGGTATCAGGATCTCCATAATGTGCACTTTCGGTGATAAAAGCCTGATGGCTAGCCAGAAATGTAGAAACGGCCGCGACAATACCAACCGTGTCGGGGCATTGGATGGTTAGGACATAACAGCCCTTACAATTTGATGGTGATGGCATCACTTATTCTCTAAAGGTCTTCAGCATTTTCTCGGCTGCTAGAGCTGGCGTCAGGGTGCCTTCGGTGACTGCTGATTCTATGTTGGGCACCATTGCCTTTATTTCTGGATGCGCTTTCAGTTTCTCAACGAGGAGATCCTCAATCATTGCCCACATCCACCTCACTTGCTGCTGTTGTCGTATCGCCGCCAATTTGCCAGATTCGGTGAGTTGATTGTGTCTCTGGGTAATTCTGCCCCACAAGTCATCAAGACCGCGATTTTCAAGAGCGCTGATGGTTATGACCGGTGGTGTCCAGTCCTGGTCCTTCGGAGAGATGATGCGCAGGGCGCGTTGATATTCAGCGGCTGATGCTTTGGCCTTGGTTTCATTGTCGCCATCCGCTTTATTTAAAGCGATCATGTCGGCGATTTCTAAGACACCTTTCTTGATGCCCTGAAGTTCGTCTCCAGCACCAGCGATCAGTAGCACCATAAAAAAATCGACCATCTCTGATACCGCGACTTCTGATTGCCCTACGCCCACAGTTTCCACAAGGATGACATCAAATCCTGCGGACTCGCAGACCAATATGGTTTCGCGTGTTGTTCGCGTTACGCCACCCAAGGTCCCTGATGTTGGCGAGGGCCGGATAAAGGCATTATCGTCCGTCGCAAGATTGGCCATCCGCGTCTTGTCGCCGAGTATCGACCCACCGGTTCGTGCAGAAGTTGGGTCCACGGCCAAAACCGCAACCTTATGGCCCTCGGCCGTCAGGTTAGTCCCCAGGTTGTCAATGATTGTGCTTTTACCGGCTCCCGGAACACCGGAGATGCCGACCCGTATGGATTGGCCAGCTGATGATGCCAGTTCAAGCAAGACCTCTTGCGCTTGTTCTTGGTGCTCTGGCTTGCGGCTTTCGATCAATGTGATCGCTTGCGCAAGGTTGGCTCGATCTCCAGATCGCACACCCGCAACGTACTCCTCGACTGATAATCGAGGACGGCTGGTTGAGGAAGCGTTAGATGCCAGCATAGCTTGCGGCCTATTTGGCCATTGGGGTGTTATGCCCAAGCGATTGGCTAAGTTTATCTAACAGCCCAATAGCGGCTTCGCTAATAATCGTGCCTGGAGGAAAAATCGCAGCTGCTCCAGCCTTGGTTAAAGCGTCATAGTCTTGCGGTGGAATAACACCACCTGCGACGATCATAATGTCGTCGCGTCCCAATTTTTTAAGCTCTTCTTTCAGCTTCGGAACAAGTGTCAAGTGTCCTGCTGCTAGCGAGCTGGCGCCAACAATGTGGACATCATTCTCAACGGCTTGACGGGCGGCTTCTTCCGGGGTTTGGAAAAGCGGGCCTATATCAACATCAAAACCAAGATCAGCGAAGGCGGTGGCAATAACCTTTTGGCCTCGGTCGTGCCCGTCCTGTCCCATTTTGACGATTAGTATACGCGGCCGACGTCCTTCGTTCTCCTCGAACGCAGATACCATGGCCGCGACTTTGGACACTGTTTGGTCTGACTCGCCCACTTCTTTCCGATAAACCCCCGAAATAGATTTGATCTCGGCAACATGGCGACCATACACGTCTTCCAGCGCCTTAGTAATTTCACCAACCGTAGCCTTTGCCCGAGCGGCGTCAACAGAAAGGGCGAGAAGGTTGCCATCTCCCTTCTTAGCGGCCTCGGTTAAGGCTGACAGCGCAGTCTGGCAAATAGCTTGATCTCGCTCGGCCTTTAAGCGCTTCAACTTTTCAAGTTGAGAGGTGCGGACGGCAGCATTGTCGACCTTAAGGACGTCGATGTTTTCGGTTTCATCCAGTCGGTACTTGTTCACGCCGACGACTGTTTGCCGACCGGAATCGATCCGGGCCTGGGTGCGCGCAGCAGCCTCTTCAATCCGCAACTTAGGAACACCCGCCTTAATCGCTTTGGCCATGCCGCCTAATTCTTCGACTTCCTGAATATGCTCCCAAGCTCGTTTGGCTAGGTCATGGGTTAGGCGCTCGACATAATAGCTACCGCCCCAAGGGTCGACCGTACGGCACGTACCCGTTTCTTGTTGAATGAAAAGCTGGGTGTTGCGCGCGATGCGCGCCGAAAAGTCTGTCGGCAGAGCTAGAGCTTCATCAAGTGCGTTGGTGTGAAGCGATTGGGTGTGACCGTGGGTCGCGGCCATCGCTTCGATGCACGTGCGGGTCACGTTGTTATAGACGTCTTGTGCGGTTAATGACCAACCAGATGTTTGGCAATGGGTGCGCAAACATAAAGATTTGTCGCTTTTCGGATCAAAAGGTTTGATCAGCTTAGCCCAGAGCAACCGCGCTGCCCGCATTTTGGCAACTTCCATGAAGAAGTTCATGCCAATGGCCCAGAAGAACGATAGGCGCGGCGCGAAGGTATCAATGCCTAGCCCTGCAGCCTGACCGGCACGTGCGTATTCCACGCCGTCCGCGAGCGTGTAAGCCAGTTCCAGATCGGCCGTCGCCCCAGCTTCTTGCATATGATAACCGGAGATTGATATGGAATTATATTTAGGCATGTTCTGCGACGTGTAGGAGAAGATATCCGAAATAATTTTCATGCTTGGTTCAGGCGGAAAAATATAGGTATTGCGCACCATGAATTCTTTGAGAATGTCGTTCTGAATGGTGCCGGTTAAAGCTTCCGGTTTTACGCCTTGTTCTTCTGCCGCCACGATGTACAAAGCCAAGATCGGCAATACGGCACCATTCATCGTCATTGAAACAGACATTTGGTCTAGGGGGATGCCGTCGAATAACGTTCGCATGTCATATATGGAGTCGATGGCAACACCGGCCATGCCGACATCACCAGTAACCCTTGGGTGGTCGGAGTCATACCCGCGATGTGTTGCGAGATCGAATGCGATTGATAGGCCCTTTTGTCCGGCAGCCAAGTTACGACGGTAAAACGCGTTTGAGTCTTCAGCTGTCGAGAAACCAGCGTATTGGCGAATGGTCCATGGCCGGCTCGCATACATGGTCGGGTAGGGGCCGCGCAGAAATGGCGGAACGCCCGGCAACGTATTCAAGAAGTCTAAGCCATCAACATCACTGGCGTCGAAGGCGGGTTTAACGTCAATGCCTTCCGGTGTGCTCCAAATCTGTTCAGATGCATTGGCGTTGTTGTTTATCCGTCTACCGTCGGGCGTTTCCAGCGGAATATCAGAGAAATTTGGAATCTGGGTCATGAACCAACCCCCAATCGTTGGTGGGTGTCGGTTAAAACGGCCAAGACGTCGCAGCCCATGTAGATGAACTCGTCGACACCAGCTGATTTCCAAGCTTGTTCGTGTTCGCCACCACGCCCCGCTAAATAGACAGCCACAGCCCCTGTCGCTTTCAACTCTCGGGCCATTGCTTCCGTGTGCTCAGAATAAAGGGCGTCGGTAGAACAAATAACAGCGGCTGTGGCAGCACTGCTCTTAAACTCACTTGCGATGACACTCGTTTTTAGTCCGCCTTGCCCAGTCAAAGCTCCAATGCCACCGGCTCCAAAAAAGTTTTTGGCAAAAGATGCCCGTGCCGTAAATTCGGCGATACTCCCAATATTGGCGAGAAAAATCTGAGGTCGCACGCCATACTTGGCGGCGAAGCTATCGCTATCGTCTCTAAGCGCCTCGTAATCTTCTGCCAGACGATGTTGTGGCAGTGGCGGGAGTTCGATTGGAGAACCTTTGAGAGCCGCGCTAATCGTTGGCGCAGATGTGTCCTCTGCTGCCGCTTTCACCAGAGCCGCCATCAATGTTCCATTCCCATGCTCCGGCAGGTTCCCAATCGCACCAGGCGCGCTAGCCGCTCTGGCGTCCGCTTCCGTCGTGATTGCTGAAATATCTGGCGTGTCAATTTCCACAGGATCTTCTGCGAGATTTGGGAATTCGCTAACGCCGGTGAGCGCATCTTTGCGTGTGGATATGTTTTTGGCGCGCGCCAATTCTGTCGTTCCAATACGCTCAGCGATAGCGCCGCTCTCGAGTGCGGTCGCCATGCCACCGGCTTTCTCAATATTTTGGAAAATGGACCAAGCCGCTTCGGTCATCTCGTCGGTTAGAGAGTCCACCATCCAGGATCCTGCGGCAGGATCTGTAACTTTATTAATAGATGATTCTTCTTGCAGAATGATTTGGGTATTCCGGGCGATGCGCCGACCTAACGAGGTCGGCAATCCGACAGCGCTCTCAAAAGGCAGCACTGTAATGGCGTCAGCACCACCAGCCCCCGCCGCAAAACAGGCGGCTGTTCCGCGCAACATATTCACCCAAGGGTCGCGCCGACTCATCATGCGTGGTGCAGTGACGGCGTACATTGGCGCGATCGTGTTAGACCCGCATACTTCTGACACTCTGGCCCACAAGCGACGTGCTGCACGCAGTTTAGTAATGGTTAAAAAGACATCAATGTCACAGGTCAATGTAAAGGCAACCTGACGGCAGGCGTCGTCAATAGAGACACCAGCAGTTGTTATGTGACGTATGTATTCGACCGCAGTGGCTATTGCGATTGCAATTTCCTGCGCCTCAGAACAACCCGCATTGTGATACACCGTCGTTGCAATATTAAGAGCTTTGGCATCCGGATAGGTCTTGGCTGTATGCGCAGCTAGGTCAGCCATACGTCCAAGAAGCGTATCCATTGGAACGATGACTTTGCCAACTGCGGCTAAGGTGCTGAGTGGATCGGCGCCAAAGTTTCCCGAGAAAGAATCATTCGCCACACCCTTGCGCGTCAACAAGTCCATTAAATATGCCGCTGGTGGCAACGACGGTCCGCCCGGATCAAGAATCACTGGCGCAAGATCAAGAAAGACTCCATCAAGCAAAGCGTCTATGTCGGCGCGGGATTTGATAACCGTGCCCGCGCGACCCGCTGGGTCTAGCTTCAGCCAGATCGAGGTCGCCCCTTTTTCAAGGTCCGTCAATATTTGTCTATTGGCTTCGCGCGGATCTGGGTGCGATGAGAGGCACCGTAAATCCCAGCCTGGTTGTACTTGGATAGCCGGGCTACTATTTTGCTTGGATCCATCCGCCGTATAGAGCGGTTCGATCCTCAGGCCGTCATAGCTTTTCGAAGCTAGTTTCTCATAGGGTCGGCCACCCAGGGATTTCTCAACCAAGGTCATCCATGCCTTAGGGTCAGCTGCCGGAAATTCCGCTGCTAAATCTAGTGTCTGATTTTCAGGTGCCGCCGGCTTGGTCACCGCATTGCTCCACCCATGAGAAACAGGAAATCGGGCCTATATCGCCTACTATTCCTATGTTCTTAGGCTTTTTGCTGCACTGCGTCAAATTGAGCTAATTGGCGGCTGCTGTCTCAACGGCACGCCAAACACGGGCAAAATTCCCCCACCACAGCTTGGCGATTTGATCCTCCGTATAGCCACGAGAAACAAGCTCTTCTGTCACTCCCGGGGATTCACCGGCATCCATCCATCCCGTGACACCGCCACCATGTTCCATGTCTGAGCTAATCATGACGTGGTTAATGCCAACCAAGTCGACCGCGTAGGCAATGGAGTCGACATATTGGGCGACGGTTGCCCGCGGAAACGCTTTTTCATAGGTCGCGAAATCGGTCTTAAACTTCTCAACTTTCTCTGCGGAGAATGTCGCTATGATTTCAGCGAGGTTCGTGGTGCTAAACTCTCTCAAGATCGCGCCAAACGCCGCGCCCTGTTTTGGCTGTGTTGGGCGCAAGTAACTAGAAAATGCCACGATACCGATAGCGCCACCGCTATCTTTAATGGCTAACATTTCGGTATCGGTCAGGTTTCGTGCGGTATCGATGATGTTTTTTACGCCGGAATGCGACGCAATAATGGGAGCCCGAGATAGTTCGGCTGTTTGAAACAGGGTCTGCGGTGAGACCTGAGAGATATCTACGATGATGCCGAGGTCGTTCATCATCATGACAAGTCTTCGGCCTAGTTGAGACAGTCCGACGTGTTCTTGGGGTTTGTCATTGAGTGGTGCACGTGGTCGCGATGAGTCCGCAAATTGGTTATGCCCGGCATGGTTAAGGGTGATGCTGCGCAGGCCGCGATCATACAATTCGGGAAGCCATGTCAGGTCTGGACCAAGCGGCCATGCATTTACCATGCCCATGACGGCAAAATGCTTACCTTCAGCCACCAACTTCTCAGCTTCATCTGCGGTTCCAGCTAGCCCGATCCGGTCAGGATAGGTTTGAACCATATTTTCGATAGCTGCGACCTTCTTCTCTGCATCGGCACGGGCCTTCGCGTATGCGGAAGGTGTCCGTCCGCCTTGTAGGACCCAGTTCACGAAAAGCGCGCCGTCTAACCCTCCTCGGTCCATTTTAGGTAGATCGATCTGCATTCCGGTTTCTTGTCCGACATCATTGGGTCCCTCCATGAATTCGAACGGAATATCCATTTCCGCGTCAAAGGTGACGATGCGGTCATGAAGGGCGCGAACATCCTGGGCAGATGTCAACGCTGGAATTCCAATTATAAGACCAAAAAGGACTAGACCCGCAGATGTAGTGCGAAACATAAAAGGCTCCTTCAGATTCCAAGTCATGCTAACTTTCTCGCGTGCTAAGAGTCGATGAGCTGTGTCTTCAACAGCACGACAATTGAGTCCTAATTCGTATGCCGAGCTTTGACCGACCAAATGATCCGGATATTCCGGCTTCGCCTTGGATAACCAGGTTCGCTCCGTTGGTGCGAACGGGGGGCCGAATCCTGGACGTCGCTGCAGGGCACGGGCGTCATGCTCGCCACTTCCTTGGTCAAGGATACAACGTGACAGCGATTGATATCGACGTATCGGGTATGTCCGATCTCTCGGATCAGATTGGCCTGACGCTTCTTGAAGTGGACTTGGAGGTGGGCGAATGGCCATTTCCAGTATCAACGTTCGATGGAATTGTTGTCACCAATTATCTCCACCGCCCCCATTTCCCGCATCTCATAGGGTCTCTTGCAGCATGCGGAGTTCTAATGTTCGAAACATTCGGGCAGGGAAATGAAAAACTAGGGCGCCCTAAAAATCCTAATTTTCTCTTGGAACCAGGTGAGTTGTTGAGGGCGTTTGGTAACGATTTGTATGTTGTTGCTTATGAGCACGGCTCTGAGCAGGGTCCGAGACCCGCTGTTCGTCAACGTCTATGTGCAACCAAGAGGATTGACGCTGCGGCGCTAAACTGATGCCTAGGCTATTTTTAGCTCTGGTATTGAGATTATCGCTTCAGGCTTTCCGGTGCTATGTATTTTACCATTGCTTGATGAATAGACTCGTCAGCGAGTTAAAAGAGTGGGTCAGCTTCAGGTGCATTCTAAGTCCAAGGGGATGGTCCGCAGGGAATCAGGAAGGCATGAGAATGCCTAGAATTCGGCCATTCCGAGCTGAAAGCCATGGTCACTGTTGCATGGCGGCTATGGAGACATTTATACCGAAGCCATGATCGCCGTTTCCCCTCAGACACAGTCTCACTACGCCAACACTTCAACCATTCAGGTTGATGCCAAGAGTGGGTCCTTCCAGTTTCAGTATCCGGATGTAGCAAATACCGGCCAGCATGTGCGGCGCATTCTGGCGGGGAAGGATTATCCTGTCCTACCCCTTCCCGGCTACAGCGTTGAAACGGTCGTCGACGTGGGGGCTAACGTTGGCGCATTTACAATATTTATGGCGGCCCACTTTAGTGACGCTCGCTTTTATTGTTTTGAACCATCCCCTGGTGCCGTCGAATTCTTGCGGCGCAATGTTGTTCAAACGCAATCTGCTGAAGTGTTCCCCATTGGCTTGTTTTCCAAGGACACGAGTATGCCTTTGTTTGAAGGCGCCTATCAGTGCTTGCAAAACTCGCTGTACAACAGCGCAGAAACATCTGAGGAGACCCAGACCGTGGAGCTTCGTCATGCCGGCTGCATGATGAATGAGCTTGAACTCGACCATATATCGATTCTGAAAATTGACACAGAGGGCGCCGAGTTGCCAGTGCTTGAAGCGCTGGGAGCGAGACTTCGTGAAATCGACCAGATTTATCTTGAGTATCACTCCGAAGATGACCGCAAAGACATAGAAAAATTGTTGGCTGAGTCCCATGTGCTCGCTGGGGCAAACGCCAAACACGTTCACCGTGGCACCAATCATTATATTCGCGTGGGATTGCTGACCGAGTATCCAGCACTCAGTACTTTGCGCGTGGACCGTTCGTGACAATGCTTTGACACTCAGGCCCTTGTTATTCAAGTGGCCCGTATTCTCCAGTCAAATCCATGACAATTTTTTGAACTAGGGCTTCACGCGCTGAGGCCAGGTCCGCCTCCAAAGCGGCATCAGGTTTATGGGTGTCGATGTCTTCACTGATATCGATGCCACGCGCTTTCAAAACAGCTTCGGTCACGGCTTGTCGATCTTTAATAGCCCATAGTTCTTGAGCTAAAGTTATGATCGCTTGACCAACGTTGTCGATGTCTTCTGGCAGAAGAGCTTTGCGTTTTCTCGGCTTCTTGGTCGCAGGATACGTTTTACGGTCTGACATGTTGTTTTACGGCTTCCGGCCATAGGTTACCCAAGGATAGTTATTGGGTGCCATGCCTTCGTACTTGATATCAACAAAGCCGATGTCTTTCATAATACCGACCATGTCCATGGTTGATGACCCGCGCCAGAACGGTTCGCCGCCGTACTTAGCCATGTAATCGGTACGCCACACAGCCACTTTATCGAGTGCGTTGTATGGCGCGACATCTCCAAACAAAAGGTCGCCGTTTGATTTCAAGGTACGGAACCCTTCGCGGAGGATATCGGTAATCACATCGACAGGAAGTTCATGTAAAATAATGTAAGAAGTAAACAGGTCGCAGCTTTCGTCGGCCAATCCAGTGTTGCGGCCATCAGCGTGGAAAAGATTCCAGCTGTGCCCGAGTTTATTGCCGTTACGTTGTGCTTGTTCAAGCTGTGTGATTGAAATGTCGCAGGCGGAAATCTTTGCCTCTAAGAAAACTTCTGCGAGCTTCGTCGTATACGGTCCTGACGAGCATCCGATTTCAACAACATGCTCATAGTCACGTCGCGGCGCTTGTTCGGCAAAATTGCGGCGATCTGCATAAATGTCGGTTGGGGCTACACCAGCGGCCGGAGGCTTGGCTGCTTTGCCGACCACATATCGATGAATCAACTCGCCATGTATGAAACCCATGTGGCGATGACCATCCCAACCGCCGGTGGTGCGATGAATGGGGTAGGGCCAGTACTTTGGTATTTCTAAATCTGGATTGTACGCGAGCGTTGTTCCCCCCGACGCAAGCGCATCAAAATCTGTTGCCAAATCGTCTTGGATTTCTTCGTAGGCAGCCGCAGCCGTGCGACCATGGTGCTCCCCATGCCACTCCCCGACCAGGTTGGAGGTCCGGAAGGCTGGCACCTTCTCGAGCACCGACTCAATTTGTTTGGCGCGTTCGTCTAGGTCGTTAGCCAATGTTTCGTCGTTGAGGTTTGCCGACTCGAGCGCAGCATGCTGCTCTTTCAACAAAGGTCCAATAGCTGGTCCGAATGAGGACAAGAAGTCCAGGGTGGCGCGGCCGTGCTGGCGAAGGGTGTAATCCATCATGGCGGTAAACCTCACGTGGCTTTGAAGATAGAATAAACTTATCAACGCCATGGTTGCGGCGCCAGCGAGTGGCTTCGAAAAGCCGCACAATGACCATATTTACCCAGGGCGCCGGGGCTTGATATCAGCACCTTGGCGCCCAGCTGCTCACGAGACGATTGGTTGTGGGATTTTTGTTCGCCTTCTTTCTTACTCGTTTGTCGCTGTGTTACATATACCTTCACACGTGATTGCCGTATCGAGTTAATCTAAGGAAGCCTGCTATGACCTTTCAGACTCCTCTTCCCAAGCCGTCAAAAACTCGGCTAAGTCGCCGAACCTTTTTTGTGACCTCGGCTGCGGCGGGCGGCCTAGTGCTTGGCGCGCGCCTACCTCGATCAGTTGCGTCTGTTTCGGACGGCAACGCTGCTGATCTGAATGCTTATGTTCAGGTAATGCCGGATAATCGGGTGTCCATTGTCGTGCCCGGCGCAGAGATCGGTCAGGGTGTTTACACAACGCTGCCAAAAATTGTTGCAGAGGAAATGGACGCCGATTGGGATTTGGTCGATGTTCGTTTAGCAACGGCCAATCCAGCCTTCGGAAACCCAGCGAAGGAAGGTCGACAGTCCACTGGTGGATCAGATGCGACCCGCGGTTACTACGATGTGCTCCGCAAGACCGGCGCTGCGGCAAAAGATATGCTGGTGCGGGCAGCTGCAGAGAGGCTCGATGTCGATGCGGCTGACCTGTCTGTGGATCGGGGAACCATCACCCATACTAAAAGCGAGAGATCTGTCAGTTTTGGTGAAGTCGCAGGCGCTGCATCCCAACTGGTTCCATTAGAAGAGCCGCCGCTAAAAGATCGTGCCGACTTTAAGCTGCTTGGCAAGAATGTGACCCGCAAAGATACGCCAGTCAAAGTGGATGGTTCTGCAGACTACGGCGCAGACGTCGCTTTGGAAGGCAAGCTTTACGCCGCTTTGCGTGTGTCTCCTGTCTATGGCGGCGAGATTGTAAGCGATGAACGCGAAGCGGCTTTGACTATGCCGGGCGTTGTTGCTGTGACGAACGTGGACGGCGGACTTGCCGTTATTGCTGAAACATTTTGGCAGGCTAAGAAGGCTGCTGAGGCTCTCGACGTCGAGTGGGACTTCAAAGGCATGGATAGCCTGAACTCTACCGACATGTGGCAAGAAATGCGGACGTCGCTTGACGATGAGGCGCGGCCTTTCTTTGGTACCAAAGGCGATGCGCCTGCTGTCATTGCCGATTCAACGAGTGCGTTCGAGGCGGAGTACGAAGTGCCCTTTTTGGCTCACGCGTGTATGGAGCCAATCGCATCGACGGCGCTGATCACGGACAGTTATTGTCAAATGTGGTCACCGCACCAACAACAGGATTTGGCGCGCGATGAAGCCGCAAACATCACAGGTTTGCCGCTCGAAAACGTCAATCTTCAGAACACGTTTGCCGGTGGTGGCTTCGGTCGTAAATGGGAGCCGGATTTCGCCCGTCAATCTGTACAGGCTGCGATGGCGGTCAAAGGGCGCCCTGTGAGTCTCATCTGGACACGCGAGCAAGATATTCAACATGACTTTTATCGCGCGGCCTATGTCGCAAGAATCAGGGCGGCTTTAGATAACGACGGGAACCTCATCGCCATGCATAGCCGCTTAGCGGGTGAGTCGATCTTTCAGTTCCAGAATCGGCCACGTAACTTTCCGGACCCAACATCTCTTGGCGGCGCGATTGGCGGTTCTTACTCAATTGAAAACACGCTGGTGGACTATGTTGAGTACAAGCCGGTGGTGCCCGTTGGATTCTGGCGCGGTGTTGCGTCGTCGCAAAACGGCTTTTTTTCTGAAAGCGCCATGGACGAACTGGCCTACTTTGCCAGCAAAGACCCGTATGATTTTCGCCGCAGCTTGATCGTCGATAAACCCCGCGAGATTGCTGTGTTGGATAAGGTGGCTGAGATGTCAGGCTGGGGCCGCGATATGCCGGCTGGTCGTGGTCTCGGCATAGCGTTTTGCCCAGGCTTTGGGTCGGTCAACGCACAGGTGGCTGAGGTAGATATCTCAAGTGGCGATCTTGAGGTCGTCAAAATTTGGTGTGCTTACGATTGTGGCTTCGCACTCGACCCCTCTAATGTCGAGCATCAAATGGAAAGCGGAATCACCTACGCTCTGAGCGCGGCCATGTTTGGCGAGATCACGTTAAAAGACGGTGTGGTTGAGCAATCCAATTTCCATGACTATGACGCGATGCGTCTGGCAAATATGCCGGAAGTCGAAGTCGCGTTGTTGGAGTCAGAAGAAATTGTTGGTGGTGCCGGGGAAGCCGCTGTCCCGGCAACGGCGCCGGCGGTTGCCAACGCCATCTTTGCCGCAACAGGTCAGCGCTTACGTCGCTTGCCATTGCCAACTTCTGGCTACGGCATTGCCTAACTGATCCATGGACACCCTATGGCGAGTCACTGGGTACTTCTCTAAACTATCTTCCTAAAAGTGCACGGTTCAGTGCACCAAGGAGGTGGGATGAGGTCTACTGCGGCTCTAACAATTCTTCTTTGTGCGTTCGCAACCAATGCTTCAGCCCAGGTCGCGATTGGCGATGTTCTCGCAGATTGTGATTTTTGCCCTGAGCTTGTCGTTGTTCCTGCAGGTGAATTCAGGATGGGAACACCGCTTGGCGTTCCGGTCGACAATGAGACCGGGGAGCAGCCTCCGGTTCATATGACAATACCTAAGGCTTTTGCCATTGGGCGATTTGAAGTCACCCATGGCGAATTTGACGTGTTCGCGAAAGATACAAATTTCGAACCTACGGTGCGGTGCCGTGTCTGGAGGGACGAACTGCAACGCTACGATGATGACGACAATCGCACCTGGAAACAGCCAGGGGTTCCGGCGCGTCCGAGACCAGAACACCCGGTGAGTTGCGTCTCGTGGCAAGATGCCAAAGCTTATGTTGTGTGGCTCTCAGAAAAGACCGGCGTCGCTTTTCGATTACCCACCGAAGCGGAATGGGAATATGCGGCCCGCGCCGGATCGGATACGCTTTATCCTTGGGGTAACAACCCTCATCAGGGCTGTGCCTGGGTCAATGCCTATGATCTCGATAGCCGTGAACGCTATCCGCTGGCCTGGACTCACATGGCGTGTCGTGACGGTTATCAAGGCGTTGCCCCTGTGGGTTCGCTCCAGCCCAATGCGTTTGGTCTCTATGACATGCTTGGCAATGTTTGGGAATTTGCGGAGGACTGTGCGACCAAGTCACATGTCGGTCGTCCAAAAGACGGCAGCGCGTGGGTGTGGGAAGGCGGCTGTGCCCGCATCATCCAGCGCGGCGGTGGCTGGATGACATCTGTTGCTCGCATTCGACCGGGCTATCATGGCGATGCCAACGCCACCCACCGCTTTGACTTCGGCGGGTTCCGCATCGCCCGCGATTTCTCTGCAGCAGAGAGGTCTACCCCATGAATATTATCATTGGACTCGTTTCTTTCCTGTTTTCAACAAGTGCTGTTGCTCGAGAGCCCGGCTCAGTGATTCAGGATTGCGACGACTGTCCGCGCATGGTGGTTATCCCCGCCGGTAACTTTGTGATGGGAACACCCGTCGGCGCCTACGAGGTCAACGAGGAGTCTGGTGAGGGTCCGCCGATCCGCGTTTCCATACGGAGCGCCTATGCCATTGGAGAAACAGAAGTGACGATCGGACACTTCAAGGCATTCGTTGAGGCTACCGGCTACGATGCCGGTGCCGGATGCAACGTCTTGCGCGATGGCAATTCTGAAGACCCGGATGCCAGTTGGCGAAAGCCTGTGCAGCCGCGTCGCGCCAGAGACACTCATCCTGTTTCCTGTATCGGTTTTGCCGACAGCGTCGCCTACGCAGACTGGCTAAGTGAACGCACAGGTGAGACCTACCGACTTCCTTCGGAGTCGGAATGGGAGTTTGCAGCCCGCGCAGGAACAAAGGCACCGCGGCCTTGGGGAGCGAATAATTCTTTTGAGGGCGTGTCCTTGTCACTCACCTGTGAGCACGCCAATGCGTATGATGGTGAAGCGCAGAAGACCTATATTTTTCCCTGGCCCTATGCTCGTTGTAATGACGGCTATGCTGATGTTGCCCCAGTCGCCAGCTTTGCGCCCAGCGCCTATGGTCTCTACGACATGATGGGTAATCTATGGGAGCGGGTGCAGGACTGCTATACGACCAGCTATTGGGGTCGTCCGCCCGATGAAAGAGCCTGGGTCTGGGAAGGCGGCTGCGAGCGTCGCGTGGTACGCGGCGGCGGTTGGTATAGTCGTCCGACAAATGTTCGCCCCGCGCGGCGGGCGAGCGGAAGTCCAGAGGGGCGTGTCAATGACCTTGGATTTCGCTTGGTTCGGGAATTGAAATGAGGGAGTGGGAAATGAGTCGGTTGTTCTTACTGATAGCGATGTTGGCAGCATCTTCGGTGGCCCATGCCCAGTCCGATGACGGTCTGGGTGCGGGAGATATCATTAAAGATTGTGAAGACTGTCCTGAGCTCGTTGTAATCCCGGGCGGGTCCTTCATGATGGGCACACCCGTCAGTGACCGCGAAGTTGATTTAAGCCGAGGTGAAGGCCCGCAGGTTAGAATAACCATCGATTATATGTTTGCGGCTGGCCGGTTCGAAGCTACCCACGGACAGTTCCAAACCTTCGTTAATGCAACAGGCCATGTGGTCAAAGACGAATGCCGGGTTTGGGATGAAACCATAGGGTTTAACGATGATCCGACGGCCAACTGGCAAGATCGCCGCCAGCCGAGGCGTGTGAAAGATGAGCACCCCGTTGGGTGTGTGTCATGGAATGACGCCAAAGCTTATGTGGGTTGGCTCGCTCAGATCACCGGGAAACGCTATCGCCTCTTAACTGAGGCGGAATGGGAGTATGCGGCGCGGGCAGGTACTACGACATCGCGATTCTGGGGTAATAGCCCTGGTGCAGCCTGTCATTGGGCCAATACGTTCGATCTCGATGCCGCCGAAGAGTATCCTTTTCCTTGGTTTCCGGCGACCTGCCGTGACGGCTATGCTGACTTGGCGCCCGTGGGGCAGTTTGAGCCCAATGCTTTCGGTCTTTACGACATGATCGGTAACGTCTGGGAGTGGACTGAAGATTGCTGGGCGGCCACACACATCGGGCGCCCGCGCGATGGCTCAGCATGGAAGTGGGATATCGGCTGTGACCGTCACACAACACGGGGTGGTGGCTGGTTGTCCGCGCCGGAACGTAATCGCATTGCCTGGCCAGGGCGCGATCCGGTTGAAAAACGTAATACCCAGTTTGGCTTCCGGGTCGCACGTGATCTCGATTCCGGGGGTTGAAGATAGGCGGATTTGCGAGGAACGAGACTCACATGGAGGTCAAAGCGATAACCAATTCATTCTCTTTTTCTAGGCGCACCAGCATCGGTCTTCTGGCGGGGACGGCGTTGGCCAGCGGGCTCAAGCCGCACCGTGCCAATGCGGCCGATACCGCTGATGTGATCATTATCGGCGCAGGCCTAGCTGGTCTTACGGCGGCTAGTTGGCTTGAGAGTGAAGGCTATTCGACCACGATCGTAGAAGCGAAGGACCGCATTGGCGGTCGCTGTTACACCATGACTGACCTGCCTGGTAAGCCCGAAGCGGGTGGGTCGTCGGTTGGTGCAATGTATGCCCGGTTCCTAGACTTCTGTGATCGTCTTGGGGTGAAAAGGTCACCTGCCCAGTTCAGTGACTTCGGCACGCACATTCACATCAAGGGCACCAGTATCCGCAATGAAGACTGGGCTGATCATGAGTTGAACCCATTTCAAGGTGAGGCCCGCGCGCTCACGCCCGCAGCCTACCGCTTTCGCATGATCGATAAGTACAGTTTATTTGATGATCTTGAATCGTGGTGGGAGTCGGACATCACCGCACAAGATGTGTCTTTGCGTGACATGATGTTGGCGAAGGGACACAGCGAAGAGGAAATCCGACTGGGTATGGACACCAACCCAGGTTATGGCCACACCATCGACGAATTGTCATCCGTGCACATGATGCATGTGTGGAATTTCGCTAAGCATCAGTCGGAGCCCAAGCCGCCAAACTTCTGGAAAATCGAAGGCGGGAACTCCAGCCTGGTCAATGCCATAGCGTCGTCTTTAAGTGGCGCCATACACAAAAACACGCCCATCGCTGGCATTCGCGCCGGTGGCCCGGGTGTTGAAGTTGTGGCGCAAGACGGCCGCACGTTCACCGGTATAAGAGCCATCGTGACACTGCCGTTCTCGGCATTGAAGTTTGTGTCCTTTGATCCGCCGGTCACCGGCGTGCAAGCGGAGGCGATTCAAACCCTACCCTATGGATCGTGCTTCCATGCCTTTATTGAAACCGATGCACCCTATTGGGACAACGATGGTCTCCCCGCTGGGATGTGGATGGACACCACCCCGGGCCGCATGGGTCCGCAAACCGAAAACGGTGAGGCGGTTGGTATGTACGTGTTCTCGACCGGTCGGTTGGCGTCGTTCTTAAATCGCATGCCTAAAGACCAAGCACACGCTCGGCTGATTGCAGACCTTGTCGCCGCACGACCTGCGGCGAAGGGCAAAGCGCGGGTGGCGCGGTCTTGGTCCTGGACCAATGATCCCTACGCAGGCGGTATGTATGCCTACTGGCGTCCCGGAATGATCGCCAAATATAAAGAGAGCATGGCGCAACCATCCGGGGTTATTCACTTCGCCGGAGAGCACACCTCGCAATCCACCCGTGGCCTGGAAGGCGCAATGGAATCGGGCGAACGTGCCGCCTTCGAAGTGCTCGATCAGTTGGGGTAAAACCCGCATGCAAGGCTGCTGTAATGGCCTGAAACCCTAATATAACCTTGGTTCCTGAGAGAAACCAGCCGCTAACCTTTTTCGTTAGAATCCTCTCACGCGCATATCACCACAGTGCTGTGTAACCCGAGGATGGGACCGTGCGTTGATGTTCCGCTGCGCACATGACGTTCAAGACGGTGCACAAAAATTGGGTCCACCATTGGACTAGAGGATGAGACGCTGAGAACGGCAGAAAAACAGACCCGCTCTGGCGATACGTTTTGCTCATGGCTGATGAGTTTGACCATGGGAATCGTTTGCGTTTGCTGTGTTGCAGGCTTCTTTATGTGTGGCGGCGTATTGCTGGCCAGCTTAAATGATCCAGTACCCGTCGTGACACTTGCGTGTCTTTTCGCTGCCGGGACCATGGTTTCAGCCGGAGAAGTGATGAAAACGGCGAAACGCAGGTAGTCATTTTACTTGCGCTGATCTCTTTGCTACTCATCCACCGTTAACGCCACTCTGAATCCTAAAAGCTGACTGTGATACAGCGCGCCATCGGCAGCTTGTGCCGCAGCGCGTACCCAGTCTGTGCCCGATGCCCATGAGCCACCGCGCGGCACGCGCTTGCTGCAATCCCCATCATCTTCGTCACGCCATACGCGACCATCGGTGGGCACCTTGTTCATGTCCGGGTGGACACAATCCGCTGTCCACTCCCAGGCGTTGCCGAGCATGTCGTGTAAGCCCCAGGGATTTGGTTCGTAACTGCCGACCGGCGCAGTTCGCTCATTGGCGTCGTCACACGCAAACACGGGGGCGTAATCGTACAAGCGGCGGAACGTTAAGTCAGCGACATTGGCATAGGTGCAGGCGTCGACATTACTGTTGCCCCAGAACCACGGACCACGCGTGCCAGCTCGGGTTGCGTATTCAAATTCTGTAGACGACAACAACCGATATGGTTTCCCCGTCGTTTCGGCCAGCCAGGTGGCATAGGCTTCCGCATCGAGGGCGCTGATGCAAATGGCGGGATGGTCTTCGCGTTGGTCAAAACCCGGTTTATCCCAGTTGTGAGCACGGACGAAACCCAACACCCGGTCGAAGGTCCACGTGTTGCAGCCTTCGCGGCCTGGCTCGTGTGGTGTTTCATAGCCCGTGGCGTCGATGAAAGCGCGGTACTGCGCCCGCGTGGTTTCAGTTGTCGCGACGGCGAAGGAGTATGTGATCGTCGCTTCACGAATGGGTCCGTCGCCACCTTTGCGGTTTGCGATCCATGGCTCAGAGCCCAGAATGGCTTGACCCGACGGTATCGTCACCATATCAGGGCATTGTTCACAATCAGTGAAGGTGTCTGTAGCAGATGCGAAGAGGGAAAAAAGAACTGTCAGCCCGAAACTGAAGGTAAAACCAATTACTCGTATCATTTCTAAACTTCCTACAAAAAGACCTTTGAACGTTACTCGCGTACTTAAAGTGATTGCCTAATCCTTTAGTGTCATCGCAACTCTAAAACCTAATATTTGACTGTGATAAAGCGCTGGATCACCAGCCTGAGCTGCCGCTCTCACCCAGTCGGTCCCTGACATCCAGGATCCGCCGCGCGGTATACGCTTTGAACAATCCCCCTCATCTTCTGCACGCCACGCGCTACCATCTGTCGGAATAGTGCGCATGTCCGTATGGGCACAATCTTCTGTCCACTCCCAGACGTTACCCAGCATGTCGAAGAGTCCCCAAGGATTGGGGTCGAAGCTGGCCACCTTTGAGGAGCGTTCTTGATTGTCGTCGCAGGCAAACAACGGTTGATAGTCATATAACCGCCGGAAGGTCGCATCGGCGACGTTGGCGTAAACGCACGCATCAGCATTGTTGTTGCCCCAAAACCAGGGGCCGCGTGTGCCTGCGCGAGTGGCGTATTCGTGTTCCGTAGATGATAGCAATCGGTAGGGTTTGCCAGTGGTCTCTGCGAGCCAGGACGCGTAGGCGTGGGCGTCAGCCCAGCTGACACAAATCACTGGATGATCTTCTGTCTGGTCATCGCCCGGGGCGTCCCAGGTATGATCGCGAACAAAACCCAATACGCCGTCATAGGTTCGTGTGCTGCATCCCTCACGGCCAGGTTCGTAGGACGTCTGATAACCGGTCTCTTCAATAAAGGCGCGGTATTCGGTCCGGGTCGCTTCTGTTTTTGCCGCTGCAAGCGTGTAAGCGATTGTTACTTCGCGGACGGGGGCTTCTATGCGCTTGCGATCTGCAATCCAAGGTTCTGAACCCAATACGGCCTTGCCGGAGGGTATTACGATCATCTCTGGGCAATGAGCACAGTCCTTAAAGCTGTCGGCAGACGAAGCACCGCTGATCATGAAAATTGAGAGTCCGAGTGAGAGCGTCAGACTTTGGAGTCGCTTCATTTTGTGTTCCCTCGTTGCACATAGTCGTGTTCAACCGCCACCTTACACGATGTTACGCCTAAAGGACTTGCATGCGGAAGGCGGCTCGGGTGTCATAGGGGCATGATATTCATCTCGTGATTGAGGAAGAGAGAATAGACATGAGTGCACGTTCAGTTGGGTCGCTTCTGGCCGCGACAGCTTTGATGGCAGGTTGTGCCTCCGATGGGATGAACTCAGGCTCCATGGATTCCCAGATGGCTTTCACGGCTCCTCCTGGCGCAGAGCTGATGACCGACGAGATGTTTCCCTATTATGACATCCCGAATATTCCGGTTTCAGCAGAAGCCTATTTCGCGCCCGACAGTTATCATCTGATTGCCCAGACTAACGATCCCAACGCGGTGAAATCGCCTTTTGGGACCACAGGCAATTTGACCTACACCTATTCGATCGATGGCACCAATTTACGTCGCGCCAATGACCAAGGTCAGGATGCGTGTTCATATTTTTTTCCTGACCAACAGCGCGTCGTCTTTACTTCGACTCGCGACAGGATGGATCTACCGCCCGGCAACTGGTCAGACCAAAATGAGTATCCGGCGGGCGCAGAGCTTTATATCGCTGATCTAGATGGTAACAACCGCGTTCGCTTAACCGATAACGAACACTACGAAGCGGAAGTGTCTGTTTCACCCAACGGTGAATGGGTTGTGTTTGGACGGATGGTCGATGGCCAGATGGATCTGTGGAAGATGCGGCCCGACGGTTCCGACGAACAACAAGTGACGTTTACAGAAGACTGGCAGGAAGGTGCTCCTTTTTATCTGTCAGACAACGAAACAATCATGTTCCGTGCCTGGCGTCGTTCCGAGTACGGCAAAATCAGCCCAACGCCAATGACCGTGTTCACCATCAAGCACGATGGTTCTGATTGGCGTCGTTACACTTTCGATCGCGACATGAATTGGGCGCCTTATCCCGCCGCCGACGGCCGCCACTATGTGTTTGTTCGTATTAAGCCGCCCAATAACTGGGATGTTTATATCGGTGACCTTGCTGGCGGTGAGCCACTACGCCTGACCACGTATGAAGGCTTCGATGGCCTACCATCGCTCTCTCCGGACGGCACTAAGCTGGCCTGGGCGCGGTCGACAGCCGGCTTTATGCGCGGTATGCGCACTCACATCATGGATATTTCGTCCTTGGGCATCGGGCCAGAAAACTATCAGCCGCTCGACCCCAGTTGGGGCAAACCCATGCAGGATTATTAGTAAAGGTTTTCCATGATTGTTGATCAGACGGGATTGCAAGTTTCGGCCGCCAGTCAAGAGGCGGCCGAAGCATTTGATCGCACCCTTGTTGCATACCTTCGGTTTGGCAATGACATCGGTGACTCGCTCAAAACCACCTACTCGCTCGACAGCGACATGCTGTTAGCAAACGTTTTGCGTGGCTATTTTATGCACATGATGGGCGTGCGTGCACTGGTGCCGAAAGCTCAACAAGCGCTCGAGGCGGCGCAACGGGTGGCCTCGGCGGCTACTCCGCGAGAACAGTTGCATGTTAGGTCGCTGGAGTCTTGGTGCAGTCTTGATCTAGCTGGGGCAAGCGCAGCATTGGAAGAGTGCATTCGCGAATATCCGACAGACGTGTTAGCGGTGAAGATGCTTCACTACACTCACTTCTATACGGGTGATTCAGTGAACCTCCGGAACTCGGTGGGCCGCGTGTGGCACGCCTGGGAGGGGCGCGAAGACCTGCCAACCTACGGTTATATGCTGTCCATGCGGGCTTTCGGCCTGGAAGAGACGGGCGACTACGGCAAGGCAGAGTCTCTGGGACGGGCCGCAGCTAGTCTCAACGAAGCCGACGCCTGGGCCGTGCATACGGTGGCTCATGTCTGCGAAATGGAAGACCGTCGCCAAGATGGTCTGTCCTGGCTCGAGTCCAAAGGCGGTTACGAAAACTGGAACAACTTCCGCTATCACCTGGCGTGGCATAAGGCGGTGATGCTGTTCGAGCTCAGGCGTCATGATGACGTACTGGCGCTCTATGACGATGGTCTGTTCGACCCCAAGTCAGACGAGTACCTGGACCTGACAAACGACATCTCGATTCTTGCCCGTCTCGAACTCGAAGGTGTCGACGTGGGAGATCGCTGGGCCGCCATGGGAGATAAAGCCAAAGGCCGGGTCGATGATAAATTGCTCGCGTTTGTTGATGCACATTTTGCCTTGGCCTTGGGCGAAGTCGATGCCGGGGCAGCAGCAGATTACGTGACCTCTATTGATGGCTATAGCGACTCCGAAGACGACACTTACGCCCAAGTGGCGCAAATTGTCGGCCATGATCTGTGTGCAGCGTTGGTCGCCTACAAGGCGAAAGACTTTGAGTCGTGCATCGATATACTGGAGCCGGTGCGTGATCATGTTAAGCTTATCGGCGGATCTAATGCTCAACGGGATTTATTCGCGCAAATTCTAATTGATGCAGCGGTGCGTGCAGAGAAGTGGACGTTGGCACGCAGTCTCTTGTCGGAGCGCACAACGCTCAAACCGAAAAACGCGCGGGCGTGGCGTCAATTGATCATGGTGCTCAAAACCATGGGGGATGACGCAGGTGCTGAGTTGGCGTCACTGAAGGCCGATGTTGCCAGCATGAATTAGCTACCAGCGCGGTTTAAGATTTCCAAAAAAGTTTTAGCGAGGCGGTCGTGGTGTTGCAGGCGCCACTCAAACGGTACATGGACAACGCGACGGCCTGCCGCATAAGCGTTGAGCGCGGTATCTGGTGTTTCGGCAAGTGAATAACTACGCGTTTCTTCCAGCGTGGCTTGTCCCTCCGGGGACACGGCCCACAGCCCCCAAAGCTTTGCTGCGGCAGGATGTTCCGCGCCAGCCAGGACAAAGGCCCCCGAAGACGCCAACACCAACAAATCCATGTCCGGGTGGGTTACGGGTGCACCTCGGTTTCTGAGGGAAAAGATATCTGTGCCGACGGCCACAGGAAATTCACCACTGAGAACCCGAGCGCGAATATCCGCATAGCGTGCGAGCATCTTCGGCTCTTGATCACTAACCAAATTCGAGACCAACGCAATGGTTTCTTCTTCGCCCATGGCGTAGCTCATCGTGATCCATGGGTAGGGCGAGCGGGGCATAACAATGCGCCCGCGCCACTTGGGGTCCAGGAGGTCTTTATAGGAGTTGGGTGCGTCGCTTGCCGAGACGCGGTTGGTATTGACGGTCACAAGGCTCTGGTGCCCGTCGTGGGTGCGCAAACCCCAACGGCCCATGGTCAGACTTTCGTTGGCGCCGTATGTACCGGCCCAATCCACGTCCATCAAAGCCCCGGTCTCTACCATGGCACTGATCAAGCCGGTCCAGAACACATCGATGCCCGTGGGCACACCGGCGCGATGGGCCATGGCCACTTCCGACGCCTTGGCCGAGTGCAAACCCCCGGACATAGTGAAGTCGATGTCTATGCCGTAGTAGTCGTTAAAGGAGTCGGCAAAGGCACGGACCTGCCGTGGGTTTAGAGTTGCGCCATATACATGAAGCGCGCCTTCCTCTTCAGCGAGAGGGATCAACGCGCGCACAGCATCGGACAGATTGGCAGGTTGCGCCCAAGCGGGACAGGCCAATAAGACGGCAACGGCAATGACTAAGCGTTTCATGACGTGACTGTATGAAATGTCACCGGCTTCGGCTAGCGCGCCGGTGTCAGTTAGGATCCGCTATTTCTCCAGGCCGGGTTCGGCAACACCGGTGAGTTTACGGGCGGTCAGGGCGAGTAGTACCAAAACCACAATCATATACAGGGCGACCGCAGCAGCGCTGGCTGTTTCACCATTGGTTTGGAGATCAAAAATCAATACCGAGACTAGGGGTGTGCCTGCACTGTTCATAATCAGGGGGAGGGTGAGGTCGCGGGCAGCGAGCATGCCGACCATCAGGGCGGCATAAAAGATGGCTGGCGCCATCAGGGGAAGAAACACACCCGTGAAAGTGCGCCAACGACTTAATCCAGCAACCCAGGCGGCTTCTTCCAGTTCTGGGTGAATTTGCAATGCTGCAGCATTCATCGTCCGGGTGCAATAGGCCAGCATGCGCGTACCCATGGCGGCCATGATCAGCCAGAGCGTGCCGTAAAGCGGTAGCCATTGATAGACCGCGATGCCCATCACTTGAAATGCGGTGGCTGTGACAATGGCAGGCACGGCTGGAGCGAGGAACACCAGGGCGTCGGCCCACGGGGCAATGGTAGAGCGACTGCGGGTTACCACCCATGTCAGACAAATGGCGAAGGTCAGCGCCATGGTAATTGTGCCCGCCATAACAATGGCCGTGTTTGTGAGTGGTTCTTTCAAATAAGAGAACCCGTCGAGAAAGCCGTACAAAGATGCATTGTCGAATGCGGCGAGAGACGGCGGTTGAATGAACGGCACAACGGCCACCCAAAGCAACGTAATGACGGGCAAGCCAACACTGAGAGTCACCCAGAGAACGACCAAAGCTGTTGCCGCCCGTTGCCATTTGCCAAGTCGCACGAGACCAGGGTCGCGACGTTTGCCACCCAGCACTGCGTACTTTCGGGCTTGCCGAAGAAATCGCACGTAGAACAAAATCGCACCCGCACTGAGGGCGAACAACAAAACGCCAGCTGCGCCGGCCAATCCGTAATCTGGTAATCCATCGACAGTGTTCAGGGCTTCATAAATGGTGAGCACTAACACGTCGCCTGGTGGCGCAATGATCGCGACAAAATCAAACATCTCAACCGCAACGACAAAATAGAAGACGGCGACCGCCAGCACTCCGGGCGCAAGTAGGGGGAGAACGATGTGTCGAAAGGTTTTCCATCCCGGTACACCGGCCACCCGAGCAGCCTCTTCCAAACTGCCATCGAGATTGCGCAGGGCTGGGATCAACATAAAGGCTGCCCCGGGGACCAACACCAACCCCTGCAGCAGGCACAGCCATTTTATCTGATACACATCAAATGCGGCTTCTCCGGTGTAGTTGGTTTGGCCCAACACCGCATTGACCAATCCCGCCGACGGGTTGAACAGCCAGACATAGGCCATGGCGGTGATAAATCCGGGGATTGCTAGTTTCGCGGCCAGCAGGGTGAAGAGTCCGGTCTTCCAGCTGAAATCAGTGCGAGCGAGCAACCAGGCGAACGGCAGGGCAAAGGCGAGGGTGACACAAATCGAGCCAAACCCCAGTGCCAGCGTGCGCATCAGCGTTGCCGGAAGTCCTGGGTCTGACAATAAACGGCGATAGGCATCGAGGGTGAGGTCATCGAACCGCGCTTCGCTGGTCAAGCTGCCGATCACATTGCCAGCCAACGAAACAATGACGAACGTCAGCCCAACGAGCGCGCCACCATAAATAAGAGAGAGTGGACTAAGCCGAGTCATCGTCGTCCGTACGTGTTTTTGGCGACGGTTTTACGGCGATGGCGCTGTCCGGCGGAAGATGCACGATGACGTCTGAGCCAGTGGACAGTAGAACAGAATGATGGGTTGAAACCTCTAGCGTATCGTTGCCAGCTATTAAGCCATACATCATGCGGTCGCCTTGGAACCGACGGTCAGTCACTGTCGCATTGAGACAGGTCTCAGGCGGGGCCTGCGTTGGTGCTGGGACGACTAAATCGGCTGGCCGAATTCCAAGGTAACAACGCGACCCCTCTGCCAATGTGACTCCATCGGCGGTCATCGCCAGAAACGTTCTGGACATGGTGCGGACCTGTGCTGTCCCGGCTGACCAGCGCACTACTGATCCGGGAATGAGATTCATGTCGCCGACGAAGCGGGCCACGTGTTCGTCGATGGGCCGATGATAAATGGATTCCGGGTCGCCGGTTTGTACAACGTGTCCGGCGTCCATGACCGCAATGCGATCTCCCATCTCTAATGCTTCCGCCTGATTGTGGGTGACATGCACCGTGGTTAGGTCCAGTTCATGCATTAGCGAGCGCAACTGTCCGCGCAACTCGACCTGAAGACGAAAGTCGAGATTGCTTAACGGCTCATCCATCAGCAAAACTCGGGGCCGCAAGGCAATGGCTCGGGCCAGACCCACCCGTTGTTGTTGTCCACCGCTCAATGTCGTCACCGAGCGGGCGCTCAGAT
The DNA here is from genome assembly GCA_029245025.1 of Rhodospirillaceae bacterium. Classification (GTDB taxonomy): domain Bacteria; phylum Pseudomonadota; class Alphaproteobacteria; order Rhodospirillales; family Rhodospirillaceae; genus WLXB01. Next base: position 537 of record JAQWQC010000003.1, on the reverse strand, counting down.
GGTCGATGCCTAATAGACTCAGCACTTCGGTTACGCGTCCCGCAACGTCGTTCTGCGGCAAGCGGCGGCGCCCCGCTTTAAGGGGGAAGGCGACATTGTCGAAAACACTCATATGTGGCCACATGGCGTAAGACTGAAAAACCATAGCCAGCGGCCGATCTTCTGGCGGAACAAACAAGCCGGATTCGGCATTGGACAATGGCGCGCCTTCGATTTCGATAGACCCCGCCACAGGAATCTCCAATCCGGCCAGGCAACGCAGCAGCGTGGTCTTGCCGCAGCCCGACGGTCCGAGCAGGACAAACACCTGACCCGGCTCGATATCCAGGTCGACACCATCAAGGGCGGTGACTGTGTCACGGCCTAGGCGATAGGTGGCGGTCAGGCCGCGTACGGATATCAAATGTTTCCCCTTTTGCTCACGTATCGGATGCTATCGGGCTGGAGGCCGGGAAGGCAATGCTCAGCGACAGTCCGATCCTTGCGTCTTTTGGCAGGCGACCGCAGACTGGCAGCGTTCCGCATTATTTCGATGGC
>JAQWQC010000025.1 GCA_029245025.1 Rhodospirillaceae bacterium | reverse complement strand
CCAAGGGTCGTTGGTCACGTCGACCACGCGAACGTTCTCCTCCAGGTACGGATTTACGTATTCGGTCAGAATTTCTCCAGTCGCGAGATCTGTGTATAGAATGGATTCACGGTGCAGGTTCCGGTATGTGCCATCTGGTTGACGTTCATTCCGGCCGACACTGACCACTTCAAAACCGAACAAATCTCTAACCCTCTCGCCTGGCCTTACACCTGAAACGATACCGGCGACGCTACCATACTTGACTTTACTTTCATCTAAGTCGCCACCCATGCGAGCCCGCAAGATCATGTTGCCTTTGCCGGTTGTAAGATCGATGTAAGGCCCCGTTAACGTCGGCGCAACGACTGCATTTGCCTGAGTGACAGCACCAGAAGCAGCCAAACCAGCTCCCCCGGCAAGAAAATGACGACGTAGCATTGGAGTATCCTTTAATGGCTAGAAAGAAAAATTATAGCAGTAAAATACAAGTGAGTGTGTCGATAATACAGTCGCAACCAATTGGGTGACCGTTTTTCTGATGCGAAGATTCAGTGCCATAGCACATAGGCAAGACCAACCGGTTTGAGGTGAGTTCTAGAGAATTGGCCCACCTGCACCAAACTCATTGCTGTCTCCCCAAGCTCGCATGAAGCTGTCAATGGTTTGCTGGGGGATATTGCGAGTAATAAACATAAGTCGGGTGCGGTGGTCCTCACTTGGCCACTCCTGCAGCTTAGTCGGTCGTGGAAAGACATGCTGAACGCCATGCACGATCATTGGGCCCTTAGAATCTGCCACGTTTACAATGCCTTTTACCCGAAGCAGGTCTTCTCCGGCATTCGCCATAAGAATCGATATGGCGAACAAGAAAACCGTACGACTGATCGGTTTATCCATTTCAATGCTGAACGCATGGATATCGTCACCATGCCGATTGATGTCGTGAGCATGATCATGAGTGTGATCATCATGATGGGACTTATCTGCTTTCTCCTCAGCGAGCCAGCGCATCACGTCTTCAGGCCTGCTTTCAGCTCTGTAGGGTGCGGCACTAAACGCAATGCCAGCGTCTTCATGCACGTCAGCAATATCCAGAAGAAGCGCACCGGGGTTTTTCCCTTGCAATGCTTCATAAACCTCAGAGGCATTTGCTTGATACTGCGTCTCAGAGAGCATGTCAGTCTTGGAGACAACAATCGTATCAGCGACCAAAATTTGTTTAAACGCTTCCGGATACTGCCGGATTGTGGAGGGACCGTTGATAGCGTCAACGAGCGTTGTGACACCGCCAACAGTGATATTCGGTTCAAGCCGGGGATCTGCAAGAAGTGTGAACAACACAGGAACCGGATCGGCCAGTCCGGTTGTCTCAATTATAATACGTTCGAATAGCGGTATGCGCTTCTGGTTTCTGAGGAGAATTAGTTCATATACCGTCTTGCTGATGTCACCACTGATCGTGCAGCATAGACATCCGGTGGTCATCTCAACGACCTGGTCACTGCTGCTGCGTACGAGATCGTGGTCAATACCAATTTCGCCAAACTCATTTACGATCACGGCCGTACGGGCATAGGCAGGATCTTGAAGCATGCGATTTAAGAGCGTCGTTTTACCTGCCCCCAGAAATCCGGTCAGAACGAATACGGGAATACGATAGCTTGGATCTTTCGGCATAACCGCAGCACTCCTCTATACGCCTTAGCGGCTATATCCTGCGCCTCGTTTAACGACTGTCTATGAATTATTATCTGTGGGTGGCAAATCGATAGCCATGGGCGAATGAGAGCAGACCTGCACCTGCAACTGTGAGCGGGGCCTCGAAGTCTTGCAGGGCTTCAATAAACGCAGCGCCGAGTAGCAAAGCAAGCCCGGCGGCAACGCAACCAATGAATAAAATGTTTCGTTCAGTATTTAGGTTGGTCCAAATAACCAAGCCGCTCACAGGCAATGCGAGAACCACGAGCAGCTTATGTATCCACTCGGCTTCAGCCAAAACCCCAGCGATTGGTGAAACCGCAGTGAGCACAGGCAAGGCCAGACAGTGAATCAGACACAGACCGGACAGTCCAATAGCAGAGGCATCAAGCCTCAAGGTAGAAGCGCTAGTGTTCATGGCGTTTTCTCGGTGTGCGGTTCAACAGGAGTCATCACGCACCCATTCAGGATGAATGTTCACGTGGCCCCATTGACCATCGTCATATTCATCGTGGATCGCATCTATGACAAGATTGAACCGGGTCAAACCAAGGCCTCCAATCGGCGGAGAACGATGGCGAATGTTGGCCGACGCAGGGCTCGGCCAACGCGTGCCCCGTAGAATAATCGGGCAGCCGGTTTGCACATTAAAAATGTGATCCGGGTCTGTGCCGCCGTTCAGCACGCCATACTGCGTGCCCGGGCCACGGTAGGTGCATATCAAACGCGCCTTAACAACATCTGTATGGAATTTTCTACATGCATTGCCAGTGATGATATCGAACCGGATTTGGAGACGACGTGCGGACATGACGCCCGCAAAACACTCCGCAATGGCGGCAACGTCTTTGATGAACCAATCGCGCGCCTCATAGTCTGGCAAACCTGACTCATCACAGGCTTGACGCGTCACAGCGGAAACGTCCCGCGGCATACATTTCATCCGCGCCCACGGCAGGGTGTTTGCATCAACCCACTTAAACCATATCCTGGCAGAGTCTGGAATGCTTCTGTTCCAGACAACCGCGGCAACGGTGCTCTTCTTTAGGTCATACAGCCCGTTGACCCGGCTAACGTGCGTCGCCGGATCGTTCTCGGACTGAGGCTCTAACGTAAGGGGCGTGACGTAGCTCATCTTGCCTCCTAGAAGCCCACGCCCACCGAGAACCGAATGTCGCGGCCTGGCAGCGGTGTCAGCTCCTTAATGAACGACGTATGAGGTCGGGCGAAGGAGTTGCCGAGATTGCGGCCCTGAAGGGTAAGCCGAACATCTCGGGCCGCTATCGGCTTCCAGGACACCTGTGCATTGACGAAGGTGTAGGAGTCTGTGCCCTCTTCCAACGGTGCAAGACGGCTCGCGCTGGATGATCCCTCGACTTCGATCCGGGCTGTCCAATTCTCAACCGTTGCCGTTGCTCCCACTGTGTAAAATAGCGGAGGAATACGTGGCAGAGGCGAATCCGTCTCGTCGTCGGTTGCTTTGACATAACTGAGCGAGCCTTCGAGAAGGACGCTCATGTCCTCTGAACGGAAGACCTCGACGTCTGTTTCTACTTCAACGCCTGAGAATGTCGCTTCCACCTGGGTGTATTGGAACAACGGCAGTTCGTCTTCTTCCAGTCCGGTTTCCCGCTCGAAGATATAGTCATCATATTCAGTTCGGAACAGATTGAGTGCGCCGCCGAAACGGTCCGTCACGACTTTTAAGTTTGCTTCCGCATTCCAGGCTTTCTCTTTCACGAGGTTGAGGTCACCCACTTCAAACTGTTGGGTTGCCAAGTGCGGCCCGTTGGAGAACAGTTCTTCTGCATTGGGCGCGCGTTCCGTTTGAGACGTGGTCAGCCCAAACGTGACGCCATCGGCAAACTGCCATGCGGCGCCAATGGACCAAGATAACGTATCAAAATCTCGTTCTGTGTTTGTTGTTGTAGAGGCCACATCGACCGTTTCGTAGCGCAGACCACCGGATAGAGTAACAGCGTCAAAAGACGCTTCTTCAACAAAGAACAGGGCAAGAGAGTCTGTCTCCGTCGGGGGAACAAAAGCCTCGTCGCCGATGGCTTCAAAATCGCGATTGCGCAGTTGCACGCCGAATGCCCCTTCGAGGTTTCCAACAGGACGGTGAACAAACTCAAGCCGGCCTTCCCATGCTTTTTTACGGAAGATGGTTCCAACCTCTTGGCTTTCAAACTCTGTATGGTCGTAATCCCCATAACCAAAGCGGAAGGTTGCTTTGTCTAGGAATGATCCGAGGTTTCTGAGCTCCCCATCGACATCAAACCGCACCCGCTCAAGGTCAATCGCGATGCTCTCTTCTTCCTCTTCTTCTCCGTGTTCTTCTTCGTCATGGTCCTCATCATCGTGATCTTCTTCGCCTTCTTCATGACCATGCGCAGCAGGAACGCCATAAAAAGAGTTGAAGTAGCCGCCGGAAACGCCGATGTGTCCATCTTCCCAGAGGTGGCTGAGGCCGCCGCCGATGGTGTAAACCTCGGCCGCCGAGTTTTCGACTAAACCGTCGATGCCTTCTTCTTCGGCTTCTTCATTGGCAAACCCGTCGATCTCGTAGTCCGATTGGTCGCTGTAGGAGCCGTCCAAGGACAACACGAGGCCCGGACCGATTTGTCCTTTGGTTTGGGCGTTCGCGCTGAACAGATCGGCATTGGTGCCGTAGGAGAGGTCACCGCGCCCCGAGACTGTTTGCTCCGGCATCGTCGTGGCGATACGTGTGTCGATAACGTTAACTATCCCGCCCACGGCATTGGACCCATACAACAACGTGTTTGGCCCCCGCAGAATTTCAATCCGCTCCGTCGTGCCTGGATTGATGGAAACCTGATGGTCCACGCTGGTCACGGACGCATCAACCGGGTCGACCCCATTGGTCAACACCCGAATGCGGTCACCACCCTGGCCTCGAATAATGGGACGGCTGGCGACGGGGCCGAAAAACGTCGACGACACACCTATTTCACCGCGCAAAGTTTCCCCGAGAGAAAACTGCACACGGTCGCGCAGGTCGTCACCCGTTAGGACCGAAGCACCTTGAATGATGTCCGCCAGGCTGCGCTCTATCGGTGTAGAGGTGACGAAGACTTCCTCAACTTCAAGTGTTGTGTTTGATGCAGCCGAAGCGGCATAGGGGATGAGAGCGCATACTGCAACTGTATGCAAAACGCATCTGCGATACATAGTGGAACTCCGGAATATGATGTCTGTTTACGGGATGTCGCTCTGGCTTTTATTCTGCCTGAGCGAAATGGGAAGGCCTCTTAGTGTTGCGACCTGCAGTCTTCGCAGTGCCCCACAATTTCAAAGGTTTTTTGGTCGGCACTAAATCCAGAAGACTTCTGCCAGCGGGACACCACACCGCATAGCCCGTGGTCCTCTATTTCCTCGACCTGATTACAGTCCAAGCACACGGCAAAGACGACTTCATGGGAATGGCCATGAGACCGGCAAGGAATGAAGGCTTTGAGGCTTTCAATGCGATGGACCCGTCCCTCGGAGCTCAATCGATCTAACGCCCGGTATATGACTGGCGGCGAAGGGCGCTGTGTTCGCGGAAGGCGCGAAATGAGGTCATAGGCCGATAGTGGCATACCAGCGCTTTCCATGAGGTCCACAATCTGAGAATCGTCAACTGCTCTTGCCCGCGCCATGCCTTAAACCTCTTTTTCATTCAATCGTATCGTATAACATACGTTTAAAGAAGAAATTTCTGCCAGTCAACTCTTTGAGGGTAAGACCGCGAAAAAGCGGTGCTTTTGTCTTTGCTTGACTCAATTAAACGCGGTGGCACGGAGTCCAAACACCCAGTGCTGCTACTAAACCGTCGTCCAAGTTCATGTCTTGTTGACCGATTTCGCTATTAGTCTTTCTAGTTATAGCCGCACCTGAACGCTACGTTCTGGATGTCTGAACAAGCCCCAGAGGCTTTTGCCGTTTTGCGGCGGTGAGCCCGTGACAAGCATCGAGTTCGGGTCTCTCCGACCGCAGAAACCTCGCAGTTCTGCGCCATTTCAGGGCACTAATGCTCTGGCCCCAGGTTCGAGCAAATTTGAATGGTGGTGGACGCAGTCCTTAGAGAACTCGTCTCTGTCGTCATTTCCCTGTTATTCAGGGAAATTACAGGGAAAAATCGAGTTTTAGTCCATATCGTCAGAAAACTCCGGCTCACCCCCCGCACAAAACCTGGGCTTTGACGATGAATTCCCTAAAAGCAGGAACAGGGAATTTAAATCTAAGAACAGGGAACGGGATTACGAAAACAGGGAAACTGGATAGTGTTCCAGCGATAACCCGTCCGAGTTAATTCTGTTGATACGCTGATAGTTCGTGTTGCTGACATCGAACCAAAACTCAGATGATTTCGTAGGTTCAAATCGGGATAGACCTGCAGAGGTTTCGGTGTAGCTTGGCGCTTCCCGTAACAGGGCGTGGCATTAACCACATAAGAGCCATTGTGAATTGGCTCGCATACCCATCAGTGTCGCAGACGCGATTGAAATAGAAATTCCCCTAGACCTAACGGTTATATTCGAAGCCAAAATGCCCTCACTGGGCAACCACTATCCGCGAGGAGCTACACGCCACCCGGCGGTGCTGGCTCCTGCTCACGGGCATACCATTCTAGAGACGACAACGACGGCTCTTCCCACTCCGTTGGCGCATCGAGAAATTTTGGATAGTTCTTCGCAATATACTCAACGATTTTTTGATCGGGCATGTCTTCAGGCCCTTTAACATCTGCAAACATGCAGTTGTACAGACAGTGACCAGGCGCTTGACCCATCAGCATCCACGGCAGCCAGGGGGTCACGCGGCCCCAAGCTCCTGTGCTGGGAATGGTTGTTAGATCAGGGTTCTGTAGATCGTCGAGGGAGGCGGAGTAGATAAACGTCTCTGTCACTCGGTTCATGGGGCCGGAGCTTTCCCTCACCCAGATCTTCGGATCGAGTGCGTTAGGATAATAAAGATGGACGCTAATCTCCATCATCAGCTTACCGCCGATGATGTTCCAATTAAGGATGAAGGGCTTCGGCTCACGCACCTCAGTGTTTAACCCGCCATAGTTCGGCGCTTCTGGCCAACTTTCTCGAAAGATGGCATTGAACGGATCGTTGGCCACCGGCACCACCTTAACGGTTTCGCCCGTGTAAGGATTTTCCATCTCTTCGAGAATTTCACCAGTCTCTAGGTCCGTGTAAAAAACAACTTCCCGTAAGACACGACGGAAGCCATATTCTGGGCCGTCGTAGGGCAACAGACGATTACAACCAAACCCGCGAAACCCACAAATCTCTTTCAACGGGCCACCAGGAGCTACGCCCATGACCTTCCCTTCGATCCAACCGTAGTGGGTGGACTTCATATCTAGGTTTGACGTGAGCTTAAGGTAGGCATCCACATTCCCACGCCCAGTGGTGAGGTCATAGGTCGGCCCCAGTAAAGAAGCGCCACTGGCCGTGTGAGAGTCAGCGTGCGCAGGGCCCGGCTTTATGATTGCGGACAAAGCGGGTAAGGCGGTGAAGGCTGCCCCAGCGGTGAGAGCAGAACGGCGGTCGAACAGTTGATTTGGCATTAAGAAATCCTCTCAAGAAATCATATTTCAAACGGAACGGGGCGATCAAAATCGTCCCAGCGAGGGACAAGCAATTCTGGATACTCACGCTCCAGCCGATCAAGCATCTCGCGGGGAATTTCAGCTGGTGAATTGATTTTCTTGCCGTCCCAAAAACCGGACAAATGCCCGTTACCTTCCGGCATCTTTAGCCATTCCTGGTATTCATACGCGTAGTGCCCGCAGAAGTGCACCGGCAACGACGTGATTGTTTCGTTGGCAAACAAATCGATATCCACCCACTGACATGAGTTCTCAATGTGGGTCGCCGGCCAATCGGGGGGCGCACTACGCACGCTATCGAGCTTGATTAAATTATCTTCAATACGGAACTGCCGATACACGTCCTGCGGTGTGCCGTCACCACTGATGTTTCGAAAACCGATCGGACTCGCAATCGTACCAGGGTCCGTCAGCAGCAATGAGACCGGTACCTCAACACGTTCACCAGTGATCGGATTGATTACGGTATCCGTGTACTTGTTCGTTTTTAGGTCCCGGGCGAAAGACAGATTATGCGCATGAATGCGATAGTTGTTATTACCAAGGTGACGAAAGTAGCTGTACTCGATGCCTTCGTAACGGAGTAGCGGTTCTGGTCGACGGCCACCCGGAATCACGAACACCATCCAGTTGTACCAGGTGATGGTCGATCCTTGATCCTCGACTAGGTCGCGCTCGATTCGCATATGGGCGCGAAATTCTTCCACAGGATCATCAAAAGTGAGGAACTCGGAGTCAACTTGGCTAACAGGAGGCGATAGCGAAGTAAGAGACTGCGATGACGCACCTTTCGAACCAACCAAAGCACCTGCAGCCAAAGCCGTTGATGCTACAAAATTCCGTCTCGTTGCCATCTCAATTTTTTCCTTTCATGAAAAAACTCAGCGCCCTATCGAATTGGCGAATTTATATAATTCTTTATTAAAACGCTCCGAATCTTCTGCAAACAGAGAATGCCCTATGCCATCATATTTGGACGTGATTGTTTGTCGGTAAGTCGAGCGAAACTTCTCAGCCATAGGATCGGTCACTGAGCCGTCTTTAGCACCGTAAGAAAGCAAGGTCGGTATGTCGCTTAATGACCCCGCGAGATCCTTGTTATCAATTTTTCTTCCTGCGAGCGCCCGACGTACATACGACGGCGTCATCATGCTGGTCATCCTAGCCTTTTGCAGCCACGCATCGCCCATCTCGACCTCAGTTAAGAGGGAAACCGAGAGATTCACAGATTCAATGTTTGCTTCAATGTTTGGCGACTGTTGAAGCGATTGATTGGCGATCATTTGCCTCATGATAGTTTCATCGCCTGGCTTAGGGTCCTCAATACGGTCCATAAGCACCGCCGTATTCGCAACCAAATTGATCGCTGCAATGCCCGAGGTTCCGTGGTGTCGAATATAGTCCATCAGCACAACACCACCATACGACCACGCGACGACGACAGGTTTCATAAGTCCCTTGGCGGCGATTACCGCGGCCACGTCTTCCGCCCATATCTTACTGTCGTAATAGTCTTCGCTCTTCCAAGGCTTCGCTGAATTGCCATGGCCACGTAAATCAAATGCCACCATGCGGAAAACCTGCAGTTGATCAGAAGAAAGTTGCGCGCTCCAACTCAGGTAGCTTTGACTGACACCATGAATGAATAGGATTTCCTTGCCATCCTTTGACCCAGCTTCAACAACGTTCAGAGGTGCATTGCCTCCCCCAAAAACTTCAGAAAAAATGAGATCCGTCGCCTGAGTGGAACCCACGATATTGGCAAGAAATAGCGTAATAAAAGCAAACGTTACACGTGACACAGCTACCCATTTCCCTGGCTAAGTTTCAAACCTCGAATAATGGTGTTTGGGATAGCCGAATGATCCCATTTGTCCGTTGTCCGGCCCAGACGGAGGATAACCAAATCAAGTGACGGACTGACCCACATCACCCTGTTACTTCCTCCCTCTAGAAATAAAATATCATCGACAAGGAATGGCTCGGATTGATAGTGACCGATGCCTGTTCCTTCGTAGACTTCTCTTATTTCTCTGTAGGGCTGGCCGCGCCACATGTGTAATCCATAGGCCTCATAGTGCCGACCAGGCGCGGTCATTTCACCCACCCAACCGGCCGGTAGTATCTGTTGTCCCTTGTAGTGACCATCATGGGCAAGCATATAGCCAAGGCGGGCCCAGTCTCCGGGTGTCGCACGGAAACAGCAATCAATGTGCGCCCGTCCGCCTGGACGCTCCACGTAAAAGCTCCCATTCTCTGCTCCGAGTGGGCTCCACAGTTGGTTGTCAAAATACTGATGAACGGGTGTGTTGGTCGCACGTTGCAGGATCACCGCAAGTAAAACCGAATTCGCACTTGAAACATTGAAGATTTCACCCGGGGGCCGTTCTGCCTGAAAGGAAAGCGCGGCCGCCGCTATGTCTGGTGACCACGCCAGCCTGGTCTGTTTGTTAAACGGGCTATCCGTGAATGGTGGATTCTCAAGGCCGCTCGTGTTTTCCAAAAGATGGCGAACCGTAATTTGAGACCGTTCATCATCGCGCCATTCAGGCAAATAGGTAGCAGCGGGTTCATCAAGAGAGAGTGCACCGTCTGCGACAGCAAACCCGTATAGAATTCCGATCAAAGACTTGGTCATGCCGCGGCCGCTATACAGCGAGTGTCGGTCTACACCCTCCCAATATTGTTCAAGCGCAACGTGACCCTGGTGGAGAACGATAAGGGCTGCAGAGTTTCGCTCGGCTGCCCAAGACGATGCAGCGTTTAATGCTTCAGCGGAGATGGTGTTTGAACCTGGGTCAATGGATGGAAAGAAGTCGCCGGGCCCATCGCCAATTTTGTAGGTGGGTTCGTAAAATGAATCCGGCCATTCGCCAGCGTTCTCAGGCTGAGTCAGAAAGCGTTTAACGTAAATCCATTCATGGGATGCGTAGAAGACTGCCCCAAGGGCAGAAAAAAGGAGAGCTGCAACAAATAGGAGGTAGGTTTTCATCCGCTTCAGGTTTCGCCCCTTAACACTCCTTCGGGATTATCCAATATATCCGGGTGATGAATGCGCGTAAGACGCAACCATTCCTCATGCATGTCGCTGAGGCTGTCGCACGTCGCACCGATACCGCTCGACATAGTGTGGCCCTTTATATCCCCCATTTCCATCCAGGGGCGCCAACTCGACGCCGCACTGTACGAAAGCTTGGCTGACGCTGCGACGACATCTGGATCAAGAAGTTCGTCCATTTTGCCTTGCCATATGGCGGATTCTTTATAGAAAACGCGGGCATCTTTAGGGTCTGCCGGAAAGACGCGGCCATATTCTTCTGTCTGAATCCAAACCGTATTGCCATCTATGACAGCGGGACCAACAGATCGTTCGAGTTTAACGTCACCCTTGGGTGCGAATGCTGACGGGGCGTCTTCGCCGCCTTCGCTGACCACCCCCTCCTCTCCTGTGGCCAATTCTGAGATGGCCGTTTTAGCGCCTACAGTTACCGCCGCAGGTCCCGACCGATAGAGGGGAACTTTTACAATTTTTCCGGTCCCGGGCATCGCCAATGTGTCGAGCAGCTCCCTCGTCTCGACGTCGAGGTAGTACGTAGTCTCAACAACATTGATATCGAAGGTGCCATCACCATTGTCACGCGACGTGCTTATGGTCCCCGCCAAGAGAATAAGCAGTGGCGTGATCTCTCCGTCTATGTATGCAAATCGCTTGGCCTCAAGCCAGCCGCTTCTGAGACCGCCATCGGTCCTGGACCGCATCTTTCTGACCGCGTTTACCAAAACGCGTTCATCGCTGAATTGACCACTACTCGCTGCTCGGGCGTAACGCGCCCCGGCTAGGCCAGCAATAGCAGGCACCATGAGACTCATGGCACCAAAGGACCGTCTGCTTACAGTCTTCGGAATGGTGATGTCAGTCATGGGTTCAATACTCTCATCAACGGTGTTGTGGCAAACGTGAAAAGTGGCGTGGGTAAAAAAAAGGGTGTGGAAGAGAAATCCCCTTCCACACCCTTTAGTAATTTTTCTTGGTGAGTTCTAGAAACTCGCTGACAAAGTCACACCAAACGTACGCGGCTCAGGCAGCGTAAATTGATAGCCCAGTGTCCCAGTCAAGAAACTGCCCGTGGTGCGTTGCGAGGCCAGCACTTTGTCGCTGTCAGTCACGTTCTCAACCCAGGCCGTAACGCTGTACTTGTCGTTGCGCCAGCCGCCGCGAAGATTGTGCAGCAACGCGGGCTGCGTTTTAGCCAGGTTGACTGTCCAGTTATAGGTTGATGACTGATACCAAGCGTCATAGCGACCGAACCACTCACCATCGCCGCCACCAATGCCGTCGGCAGCCATGTTGAAGTCCAGAGCAAACGTCGCCGCATGATCCGGCGCGCGGGCCGTTTCGAAGCCAGCGGCATTACCGTCGCCGTAGACCCGACGATTGACGGCATCTTCATAAACCTGGATATCGCTTTTGTTGTAGTTGTAGGTCGCGCTCGCGACCCAGTTTTCGTTGAGCACATAGCTTCCGGCCAACTCAAAGCCCCAGATGTTGGTGCTACCGTTACTGTTGTAATCGATCTGTGCGCCGAGCCGGTCAGAGCCCTGAATGAAGACGCCATCACCATTACTGTCGACGTCTCTGGTGAAACCCCGGAAGCGTTGGTTGGTCCAGTTCATGATGTAGACCGCGCCGTTCACATAGCCTCTGCCGTCGGCGAGACTGTGTTTGGCACCAAACTCATAGGCTTTAAGCCCAGCTTGCAGAACCTCTTTTTCGATACCTTCTGCAGCGTTGAACGCTGGGAAGGCGACGGTAGGCTCGAGTTGAATGACCTCGGGATTGAAGCCGCCAGGATTGTTACCCTTTGAATAGCTCGCATAGAGCATGGTGTCTTCGGTCAATTTGTAGTCCAGGATCACCCGCGGCAGCCACGCAGTGAATTCCGCGACCAGATCGACCTCGGCACCGCCAAAGGGCTGTGCCGTAAGAATCGCTAGTGCGGGGGTGCTGGAATCAAGCGGCATGGCCTCCTGAGTCACCGAAGATGCGTTCTCAAGCTTTTCCTCTTCGTAGCGCAGTTCGGCGCTAATCGTAAACTTGTCGCTAACGTCATATTGCAAGCTGCCGAACACCGCCTTGTTTTCGACACCCTCAGCAACCGTTGGGTTAACCCCAAAAAGACCACGACCACCTCTGCCGCTCGGTGCAAAACCTTGGGTCGGATCGCCACAGAAAGGCCCCGTGCCTGGGCAAGGGAACCCGCTCAGACCATCATTGCCATAGGTCAGATCGAGGTAGAAAGCACCGATCATGCCACGCAGTTTTTCATCCTGGGGCGAGGCCAAACGCAGCTCTTGGGACCAAGAATCGTCCTCCCATTGCAGGAAGACCATGATTTCGTCAGTCAGGAGCTCGCGCAGTTCCTGCGTACTCTCGGTGTACCGACCCGTCACGGAGGTCAATGTGTAGCCAGAACCGCCGATGTCCCAATCAACATTAAGGCTGGTGAGTTTGGTTGTGCGATCAAGGCCCAAGTCGTCCTTAAACGTTGTGTCCTCCAAGGGTGATGTGTCGATCGCAATACCGTTGGTGATTAGGTCACGGTTCAGCGTCCCGCAATAATACGTGGCTGTCCCTGTGCCAAACGGTCCGCAATTGTTGCTCTCGCCCTTGGCCAGAAACTGAACGGCCAGCCCGTCGTCGTCGACAGAATGCACATGACGCAACTTGATGGAGATATCTTCCGTTGGCGTCGCGTATAGGGCTATGCTGCCCGTGCTCGTCTGCTGGGCACCCAGGTCACCGCCGGATGGGTGCTCGTTTTCCCAGGCACCATCGTAGGTGTAGTATCGACCGGAGGCCCGGATCGACAGCTTATCCTTAATGATAGGACCTTCGAGGCTGAGCCACGCATCCGCGCGCTTATTATTGCCGAGGATTATATTGGTATCGCCGCCCCATTCATTGCCCGGTGTTTTGGTGACGAAGTTGATCGCGCCGCCAAAGGTGGCCCGGCCGAAGAAGGCGCTCTGGGGGCCTTTCACGACCTCTACGCGCTCGACGTCGTTCATGGACACCCATTGAGTGGTCCCGGGAAGATAAACGCCATCTACGAATGCTGACGAGGTCTGCTGGTTGCGCACAGACGAAGAGTCGATGCTGCGGAACCGGATCGCCGGATTGTTACGGTTGGCGGTGTGGTTGCTCATGTGCACACCAGGGGTGAACTGAAGAATGTCTTCGATATCCGTGATCTGCTGGTTCTTGATCATATTGGCACTGAACGCCGTGACGCTCAGCGGAATGTCCTGAATCGACTCGTTCTGCTTACGCGCAGTCACCACGATTTCTTCAAGCGCCAGCTGCTGTGCTGCCGCTTCTCCAGCGAATGCCGCTAAGGCGATCGCGCTTGTGAGTGTCACAAGTCCAAATTTCGTATTCATTAGTAGCTCTCCCCTATTAAGACTTAAGTACATTAAGTCCTTCATTTAGTGACGGTGAAGACATCGATCCTTAAAAACAAATACATTTATTAGACCACGCTATGCAAATTGCTTATGAAAGCCTGTCCAAATACTTATGAAAAATTGTCTGGATTAATTCGTGATCGACGTGATGTCTCACTCAACTTATAAAGCCCCGTTGCCGCGGACTCTGCGGATAAGATGATGATCATGAGTTAGCAGGCACACCGACGCATCTTAGATTTGCTTGGTTCGGCACAATTCTTCTCGAGCGCGCGCTTATGCATACGTTTCATGCATGAAGATGCATTCGAGAAGCGCGAACGATTCTCAACAAAAGGATTGCATCAGGCCTAACCTTAAACTTTAGAGCCAGAAACGAGATGCTCCTCGACAACTTTTTTATAGGCGTTGCTCACGGGGACCTCGAGGTCATTAGAGAGCTTAAGCCTGTACGAGCTCTTTGCAGGGTAAATTTCGCTAACGGCGGCTTTCGCGATCCAATAGGACCTGTGCACGCGCAAGCCGTTGAAACTCAAGGCAACTTCCTGCACCGCATCCCCGAAACGGTAAAGCACCAGACTGTCGCCCTTATCCGTGTAGACCCGCACATAATGTTCCTGAGCCTCCAGGGCTAGGATGTTTTGGCCGAGCTCTCGCTTCAGCTTGGTAAAAAAGGGTGACGTCGTCAGGTTTGGCGCTTTCTGTGAAGATGCGGGTTCAGACTTCTCGCGCAAACTCGGAAAAAAAAGCACGTCTTTGCTAATAGCTTCGTAAACGTAGTTCGCACCCAACCAGAGCGGTACCGGTATCAAGGTGGATGGCCGAGTGACATAGTCGATCAAGCCGTCCGTTAACACAGAACCATCTGCGTTGATGAGCTTTGCTAAGCTCGGATAAATATCGGCGACGGCGTTTATGTAGACCAAAATCACGAAATAAGAGAAGAAGAGCGCCGCAATGATTCCGCTGATCAACGCGAACACTGGATGTATGGACCAAGTGGCCATGGCATGATGCAGTGAATGGGCAACCAATGCGGCAAACCAATAGGTTAATAATCCACAAAACAGAAACATTAATATGGTATCCGTTGCGCCCATTTCTGGCGCCCATACTGTTCCCCTCACTCCATTAAAAACAGCAAGCAATACTGGATAGGCCAGATATACGATCAGCCAGCGTTGCAATGTCAAATCAGTCTCCTACCCGAACGCTCTCCCGGGCGTCTTAAATATCTCTCATCTATTAAGACTAGAACTGTGTTTAGCAGTAAGTGCTGCACAGAAAGCGTCACCTTCTGAAATCATTCACCCGTCACATAAGCATAGTTGGCTGAAAAGAAACAGAACCGCCGTTGTGAGCAACCACACGTTGGGCCGCCAGAGCACTCTAAAAACATGTCCGAAGCCAAAGACGGCCATACCGCACTTTGCGGTTCCAGCCTGGAGGAGACTGTTTCCATGAACAATAACCCTGTTTTGATCGGAAGTTGGCATTACGCTTCCAGCAATGAACTCTCAGGTCCTGACATTAAACGGCCTCTTGGAGACCGAATGACTGCGCTTGAGTTGCCGCTTATAAGAAGCGTTCATTGCGATGAGCTAACGGCTCAAATGAGCCCAAACGCCCTGGTCATCCAACGACGGGGCCGTGGTCAGTGGAAGAGCCGCGATCACCGTGGCTTCGAACACGGATATCCCAAATGCCCGCGAAAACACCTCGTGACACGGTGGCGGCGGACTTTGCCACCATCGCAGAAACACCTCGACGTGACCTAGCCAAACATTGGCAAGCAGAGTTCAACGTTTCTCCGCCCAAAGGCCTGAGCCGCAGGCTTCTGGCTTATGCCCTCACCTATCGGATACAAGAGAAAGCTTATGGCGGCTTGCGGGCCAAAGAGGTGCGCATGTTGGAACGGCTCGCTTCACCCGAGCTGGATAAAAAAGAACGACAACCCGCCCAGCCGCAACGGAAGATCGCCGGGCCGGGCACCCGCCTGGTCCGAGAATGGCATGGCGAGACCCACTTTGTAGATGTCCTTGATGATGGCTGTATCTATAAAGGAGCAACCTACCGGTCTCTGTCTGAAATCGCGCGGCTGATCACGGGCACACGATGGTCCGGCCCCAGGTTCTTTGGGTTATGAGCAAGCGTCTGCGCTGCGCCATCTACACCCGCAAATCTACTGAAGAGGGGTTGGAACAAGAGTTCAACTCCCTGGATGCGCAACGCGAAGCGTGTGCGGCCTTTATTAAGTCTCAGCGTGGTCTTGGCTGGAAAGCCCTAACGACACGATATGACGATGGTGGTCTGTCGGGTGGGACGATGGAGCGCCCTGCCCTCAAGGCGCTACTGGCCGACATCGAGGCTGGCAAGGTCGATCTGGTTGTAGTTTACAAAGTCGACCGGCTGACCCGCTCCCTGACCGACTTTTCTAAAATGGTTGAGTTGTTTGATGCTCAGGGCATTTCCTTCGTCTCGGTCACTCAGCAGTTCAACACCTCGACCTCCATGGGACGCCTGACTCTCAACGTGCTTCTGTCCTTCGCACAGTTCGAGCGCGAGGTCACCGGAGAGCGCATCCGCGACAAGATCGCCGCGTCTAAGAAAAAGGGCATGTGGATGGGGGGCCAAGCCCCGCTCGGATATGAAGCCAAGGATAAGAAACTGATCATTGTCCCTGGCGAAGCAGAAACGGTCCGAGCACTCTTCAATCTTTATCTGGACTTGGGATCGGTTCGTGCTCTTGCTATCGAGTCTGAGAAACGAGGTCATAAAACCAAAGTGCGGACCATAGCCGACGGTTCAAAGTCCGGTGGACGCCCCTTCTCCCGTGGGCATTTGTATCAGTTGCTAGCCAACCCACTTTACGCGGGCGATGTTGTTCACAAAGGACATCGGTACCCTGGTCAACACGAAGCCATCGTCGGCCAGAAAACATTCGAGGCTGTGCAACGTTGCCTCGCTGACAAAGCCACGAAACGCCGCTCCCCTACAAACACAATAGACCAACACCTTCTGACAGGATTTATTTTCGACGACACAGGTGATCGTCTTTGCCCCACCCACACCAACAAGAAAGGTAAGCGATACCGGTATTACATCTCCAAGCGCCTGATGCATGGCACAACCCAAACCGCTGACGGCTGGCGCCTCCCCGCGCCGGAAATAGAGCGCGCCGTGATCGGAGCACTTGAGCAGTTTCTCCGCAACCAGAATCGGCTCATTGATGCATTGGGCCTGGACCAAGTCGGGTCCGATAAACTGAATGCGGCACTCACCAAATCAGATGAACTCGGAGCGAATCTCGTTTGCAGGACGACGCTTAAAGCTCTGTGTTGCCGCATCAGGGTCGCTGGCGATGCCATCACGATCAACATCAGAAAATCAGCGTTACAACGAAAGCTCGGACTGAACCCTACTGACGAAATCGACGGCCAAGCCTCTTATTTGACGATCTCGGTTCCGGTCAAGCTTCAGCGTCGGGGCGTGGAGACAAAGCTCATTATTCAAGCCGAAGACGCTTACACGAGGTCGCAGGATACCAACCTCATTAGTTTGATCGCCAATGCCCGGTCATGGTGGCTGCAACTCAGCAGCGGTGACATTCCATCAATCAATGCCATAGCGGAAAGTAAAAATATGGATGCCAGTGACATCACACGAATCTTGCCACTGGCTTTTCTCGCACCCGATATTGTTCAGGCGATTCTCGAAGGACGCCAGCCTATGGAACTGACCGCCGAGCGCCTTAAGAGGACCGCTAAGTTGCCAGAAGCCTGGGATCAGCAACGCCAACTTCTTGGCTTCCCACCTCAATAACCCGATTAAAACACCACAACAGCGAACTCACATTCTGGATGTCTCTATTCGCCGGTAGAGACTTTTGGATATTCTGGGCTGTTTCTTCAAAACTAGAGCGACGATACCGTCTCTCACACGCGCTAAACCGCGCAGTTCTGCGCCATTTAGGGTCTAAAATTATCTGGATGCCGGTTCGAGCAAAAATGAATGGTGGGCCCGGCAGGACTCGAACCTGCAACCAGACCGTTATGAGCGGCCGGCTCTAACCAGTTGAGCTACGGGCCCCACCCGCCCGGCCAAAGAAGTCCCGAGCGAGCGACAAAGTAGCGCCACGCGCATCTAGGTCAAGCACACAGATAGAACGTTAGCAAAAAACAACTGATATCCGCCGAAGATGGGACCCGATCATCGAAATTAGACGACGCATAAGCTAGGTTAAGAACTCCCAACCAAAGTGGTAACGGCATGACCCAGAACCAACTGAAATCTATCAATCCCACGTTAAGTCGTAGACAAGCTGCGACGCTCCTTACAGGAACTGTGATTGGTGGTGGCGCGGTGTCACGATCTGTCCTAGCCGCCCATAGCGGAGACACGAAAATGACATCAGACGGGCCTATTCCCAGTGTTCGTAAGGCGTATACCGACGGACCCTTTGGTCAAATACACTATCGATACGCAGGCAATAAGGACTCTCCAGAAGTACCACTGATGTGCCTCCACGCCAGCCCATTATCAGGCATTGTTTATGACTACTGGCTCGCAGAAATGGGTCGGGACCGTTTCGCGGTAGCGCCCGATACGCCGGGTTATGGCGGCTCGGATACGCCGGCTGAACCTCCGCTCATCGGTGACCTCGCGGATGCAATGATCGGGTTCATGGACTCGATTGGTTTGCAGACGGTCGATGTGATGGGGTATCACACCGGCTCGTTCACCTCAGCGGACTTGGCGATGCGCTACCCGGATCGCATCCGCAAGGTTGTTATGATTTCTGCACCCATATTCGATCAAGCAATTATCGATGAGTACAGCGCACGGATATACGACCCTCCACCGCCATTCGCAGACGTATTGATCTCCACAGGAGAGAACATTCGCAAAACAGGTCGAGGCATGTTTCGCGATATGACCGATGAACGCTATGAAGACATCAGCATTGAACGGCTGCGCCACTTTAGGACTGGCAACTGGGGATTCCGTTCCGCCTTTGCGTACGATTTGACAGCAACATTGCCACAAGTCGAACAGCCAATCTTAATCTTAAATCCAGAAGATGACCTGTGGGAGCAAACGCCGCGGGCCAAGCCATTCCTCAAGAACGGATACATCCACGATTTGCCGGGCTGGACCCATGGGCATTTGGATATGCACACTGAAGAAATGGCTGAAATCGTGAGAGCGTTTCTCGCCGAGTAAATAAACGACTCGCCACAAAAAAAACTGGGCGCTCCAAGAAGCGCTCCGTATTATTTCGTTCTGAACTCGCCGACTAGTTATCGAGGAAACTTCTCAATTTCCGCGACCGGCTTGGGTGCTTCAATTTACGCAGAGCCTTGGCTTCAATCTGGCGAATACGTTCGCGCGTAACTGAGAACTGCTGACCAACCTCTTCCAGGGTATGGTCCGTATTCATGCCGATGCCAAACCGCATACGTAGCACACGTTCTTCTCGAGGCGTCAAACTAGCCAATACACGGGTGGTGGTTTCCCGCAGGTTACCTTGGATCGCAGCATCGATTGGCTGCGTGGCATTTTTATCTTCAATGAAGTCACCAAGATGACTGTCTTCTTCGTCGCCAATAGGCGTTTCTAGAGAAATCGGCTCTTTGGCAATCTTCAGAACTTTGCGCACCTTCTCGAGTGGCATCTGTAATTTCTCTGCCAACTCTTCTGGCGTCGGTTCACGCCCGATCTCATGCAACATCTGGCGCGATGTCCGCACCAGCTTGTTGATTGTCTCAATCATGTGAACCGGGATACGAATAGTCCGCGCCTGGTCCGCAATGGAACGGGTAATCGCCTGACGAATCCACCACGTCGCATAAGTGGAGAACTTGTAGCCGCGGCGATACTCAAACTTATCAACGGCCTTCATCAAGCCGATATTTCCTTCCTGAATTAAAGCAAGGAATTGTAGGCCGCGATTGGTGTATTTTTTTGCGATGGAAATCACGAGGCGCAAGTTGGCCTCAATCATTTCCTTCTTGGCCTTAGACGCTTCCCGCTCGCCTTTTTGCACGGTGGAAACCATCAGGCGCAATTCGGATATAGACAGGCCGGCAATTTCAGATACTTCGGCGATACCAGTCCGCAGATCTTGGATCTCAGACTTGTACTTCGCACCGAAGTCCTTCCAGCCCTTTCCGGTTAAGCGGCGCACGCGCGCCAACCACTTGGGATCAAGCTCGCTGCCATAATATTGCTCGATGTAGGCATCGCGTTTGATCTTGGACTTGGTTGCCAACTGCATCAGCTGGCCTTCCATAATCATCAATGACCGATTCAAGTCGTTCATCTGCTCAACCAAGTAATCAATCCGTGCGTTATTGAGATGCACGTCTTCCATCAATTGGATGAGTTCAAGTTTATACTTCTGGTAGCGTTTCTCGACCGGCTTTGGAATTTCCTCACCGTTTTTTAACGCGGTAAGACGCTGATCTTGAGCTCGCTTCATCTTAGTGTAAACGTTAGAAATCTTTTCAAAGACCTCGATGACCTTTGGCATCAGCTCAGCTTCCATAGCCGCCAATGATACAGCTCCTTCGTCCATATCATCGTCGTCTGAGCTTTCTGTTCCTGCATCGTTTTCGGAGTCTTTACCGTCAGACGATGCCGTTTTGTCTTCGTCTTTCTTCGCGTTGTCGTTATTCGGCGTCGCACCGGATCCAACAGGCGTGGCAGGAATAGCGTTTGGGTTGGTGTTGTTCTGATTTTGATTGGCGCCTGGGTTGGCGATTGCGTAGGTCGCATCGAGATCGATAATGTCACGCAAGAGCATGTTGCTCTCGACCAAAGCATCATGCCAGGAGATTAGCGCGCGAATGGTCATCGGGCTCTCGCAAATTCCGCCGATCATCATTTGCCGGCCAGCTTCAATCCGTTTGGCAATTGCGATTTCGCCTTCACGAGACAGAAGCTCGACTGATCCCATCTCACGCAGGTACATGCGGACTGGGTCATCGGTTCGACCTATGTCACTGTCGCCTACGTTGCCACTGGCGACAACCTCCGTCGCCTTCTTTTCGGCCTCGGTTTCGGCGTTGTCGTCCTCTTGCTCATCTTCTTCGACGACATTTATACCCATCTCAGAGAGCATCGACATGGTGTCTTCAATCTGCTCTGAAGACATCTCTTCAGATGGCAGCGCGCTATTCAGATCTTCGTATGTGATGTAGCCTTTTTCTTTGGCTTTCTGGATCAGCTTCTTGACCGACGCATTTGTCGAGTCCAGGAGTGGGCTATCGCCCTCCTCTCGCTCTTCTTTCTGATCAGTCTTGGTTGCGGCTTTGGTCGCCATGGAGCGTCGCTCTCCCTTCGTTAAACCATCTCAACGGCCGCTAGTTTGATGCGTACCGCTCCCCTTTAGTGGCCCTTATCGGGGCCCGCTGGGCGAAGACTAATCTCCGCCGTTGTCATCCGAGGCCTGCCCCTCAGTCCTCAAAGACCGAAATACCGCAAAGGCAGAATCGGTCGGCTCATTAATTAGGTCGTCTGCCGCACGCCGAACATCGGCCTCTAAGTCATCGCGCTGGCATAACGAGAACGTGTGATCCCACCCACTCGTTGCGTCCTGTAACTCAGCATTTGGACGCGCGAACCCAGCGTGAACGTAAACCTCTGAACTCAGTAGCTTCTTTAACTCGTCCGCGAACCCTAATCCGGCTAAGTGGGTCTTTAAGCCTTCAAATTCAAGGTTCGGCGATTGCGAGAGGTGCATTAAGGCCGATTGCCTAAGCGAGTCAAGGCGCGAATCGGCAAAAGGCATGGCACCAAGGCGCTCCTCGACGTGGTCCAAGAGGTCCGGATGGGCAATGAGGGTCGCAAGGAGTATGCGTTGACGCAGGCCTGTAGCGTCCAATTGCCTTGATTTTGTCTCTGGCTGAACCATGGCCGGAGCCTTATCACGCCTCGGAGCAGCCCTGTTTACGGCAGGGCCTGGCTGGCTGCGGAACAGATCAAACACCCGATCACGCATGAGGCGACGGTACTGAGTCTGCACCGAGTTATCAGAGATCATACGCGACAGATCATCTGCATCCTTTTCCAGTGCGGCACGGCGCTCCGGCGTATCGATGCGACGCCCCTCAAGAAGCCGACGCCAGACTATGTCGGACAGCGGGATAGCGGTATCGAGCACATTGCGCATGGCCTCGCGACCATCCGATTTAATTAGATCGTCTGGGTCTTGGCCCGCAGGCAAAAGGGCGAACCTCAAAGATCGGCCCGGTTCGAGCATAGGCAGACAGCGATCAGCCGCTCTGAGAGCTGCCTGCCGCCCGGCAGCATCGCCATCGAAACACAGGATGGGTTCTGGCGCGATGCGCCACAACAGCGCTATTTGGGTTTCAGTCAGCGCCGTGCCCAGTGGAGCGACGGCATTGGTAATACCCGCTTGGGCCAAGGCGATAACATCCATATAGCCTTCAGCGACGATGATCTCCACTTTGTCTGAGGCTTCCTTGCGGGCCTGAGAAAACGCGTAAACCAATTGCCCTTTGCGAAACAAAGGGGTCTCTGGCGAATTCAAATACTTAGGGCCGCCGTCACCGAGGACTCGGCCGCCAAATGCCACCGGTCGCCCACGAGCGTCGCAAATCGGAAACATCACACGATCGCGAAAAAAATCGAAAGACGACCGACCATCTTGACCTGGACTCAGCAGACGGGCCTCGATCGCGACCTCTTCGGCAATGGAGTCGCGTGACAACTTACTTTTTAAAGAGTTCCCGTTCGGTGCATACCCAAGGCGATACGTCTTGATGACGTCATCGCTTAACCCACGGTCACGCAAATACTCATAGGCCTTTCGACCTTCGGGAGATCGAAGTTTCTGCTCATAAAACTGACAGGCCAACTCAACCGCATCTTGGAGGGTCGTGCGTCTCTCTGCACGCCGCGCTTCTTGAGGCGTCGCCTTTGGCACTTCCAGCCCAGCTTCTTCTGCCAATTGCTCCACCGCTTCCGGAAACGGTAAACTCTGGGTCTTCATCAGAAATGTGAAAATGTCGCCATGCTCGCCGGAAGAGAAGCAGTGATAGAAACCCTTCTGATCACTGACCGTGAAGGATGGCGTTTTTTCACTTGTAAAAGGACTCAAACCTATGAACTCGCGGCCACGACGCTGCAATTTCACAGACCGAGCCACCACAGAGGACACCGATACACGGGTTCTTATTTCATCCAAAAACTCAGGCGGAAAGGACATGAGGCGCCCCCTGTCCTGCCCGATATGGCCGCCGGCAAGGCGACTGGTTAGGCAAGATTTTCTTTAACGACTGAGCTGGCGCGGCCAAAGTCCATTCGACCGGCAAAGCGTTCTTTCAAAGAGGCCATCACTCTGCCCATATCTTTTAGACTAGAAGCTTCAAGCTCAGAGATGGTTTCGACTACCACACAACGAATCTCATCATCCCCGAGTTGTTCGGGCATAAAGCGAGTGATGATTTCTATCTCTTCTTGCTCGCGCTCAGCCAACTCACAGCGACCGCCCTGCTCATACATGGCTATGCTATCGCGGCGCTGCTTGACCATAGACTGAAGCATGTCGAGAATTTCTGCATCTTCGACGCCGTGGGAATTGCCGCTAGCACGCGCACAAATATCTCGGTCCTTCAGGGCAGCAAGAATAAGACGGATGGTGGCTACAGACCGCTGGTCTTTGCCTCGAAGCGCGTCTTTCAACGCGTCGGATAGATTATTACGCAACATGGAAAAAGAACTTCCAAAGGAGAAGTTAAGAGATAAAACTAACCCATTCTGGTGGCCAAAGCAAAGCCTTCCGTCGACAGATCGGAACTCAATTTTTTTCATGTATACTGCGGCATACGGAGGCTTGACTTGCTTCTGACGATTGCTTATCAACCGCCAAATTTGCCGTTACATGACACTCAAACAGGTCGACTGCCGTCGTTCCGAAGACCCGGGTTGATCCCGCCAATTTAGACACTTCACCTGCTCGTGGCAGCGTCACGTCAGAGGGAGGTGGGCGAGCGTTCAAACGGTGTGTGCGAGGACAAATAGCGGTCATTAAACCCGGGCTTATTTGGCCCCAAACATACGGACCCTTATGCCGGAGGCGAGCGCCAACGAATTTCCTCCTCAGCCGAAAGGCACGACGGGGGTATTGGTTCTCAACGATGGCAGTGTTTTTTGGGGCAAGGGTTTGGGCGCTGAGGGCGCCAAAACTGGCGAAGTTGTCTTTAATACATCACTGACCGGCTACCAAGAGGTCCTGACAGACCCCTCCTACGCTGCCCAAATCATCACCTTTACCTTCCCCCACATTGGCAACGTCGGTGCCAATCCTGAAGACATGGAAAGCATTGCGCCTGCAGCGCGCGGTTGCGTATTGCGAATGGATACCACCGACCCCGCAAACTGGCGGGCCACCCAGCATTTGAATGACTGGCTTCTCTCGAACGACTTCGTTGGGATTGCCGGCGTTGATACGCGGCGCCTAACCGCTCGCATTCGAGACGGTGGGGCTCCAAATGGGGTTATCGCTCATGCTGCTGATGGGGATTTCGACCTAGATGACCTGCTTGCCCGAGCAAAAGCTTGGCCAGGCTTAGAGGGCATGGACCTGGCAAAAGAGGTGACCTGCCTGGAAACGCATTCCTGGACGGAAACACAGTGGACCCTCGGCGCGGGTTTTGGCGATCTCAAGGCCAATAAGCACGGGCCGACACACCATGTTGTTGCCTTAGATTTTGGGGCCAAGAAAAACATTTTGAGATGCCTGGCTAATACCGGATGCAAAGTGACCGTTGTTCCCGCCACTGCGTCAGCTGAAGACATCCTGCGCCACGAACCCGACGGAATCTTTTTATCCAACGGACCCGGCGACCCAGCTGCAACTGGGACGTATGCAGTCAAGACCGTGCAAACTCTTCTCAAGAGCGGCAAGCCTATGTTCGGCATTTGCCTCGGCCACCAAATTCTCGCTCTCGCCTTAGGCGCTAAAACTTATAAACTCAAACTCGGGCATCGAGGCGGCAACCAGCCGGTGCAAGACCTTGAAACTGGCAAGGTTGAGATCACCTCTCAGAACCACGGCTTTTGCGTGGACCGCGATAGCCTGCCAGCGGGCGTTATCGAAACGCACCGCTCTCTCTTTGACGGAATTATCGAGGGGCTGCGCGTGAAAGATAAACCCGTATTTTCAGTGCAATATCACCCAGAGGCCTCACCCGGCCCTCAAGACAGTTACTATTTGTTTGAGCGTTTCACGGAATTAATGCGTGACGCCAAGGCAAGTCAGTCGGAGACAACCTAGTTCATGCCAAAACGGACTGACATCGAGAGCATACTTATTATTGGCGCAGGGCCGATTATCATCGGTCAGGCATGTGAATTTGATTACTCGGGTGCGCAGGCGTGCAAAGCACTGCGGGAAGAGGGTTATCGAGTCATTCTGGTGAACTCGAATCCCGCAACAATCATGACCGACCCGGAAATGGCCGATGCCACCTACATCGAGCCCATAACAATCGAAACGGTTACAAAAATTCTTGAGAAAGAACGGCCCGACGCAATTCTCCCGACCATGGGTGGGCAAACCGGCCTAAACACCGCCATGCGTCTCGCCGATGAAGGTGTTCTAGAGCGCCTGGACATCGAACTCATTGGGGCACAACGCGACGTCATTGCTAAAGCAGAAGACAGACTGCAGTTCCGCGAGGCAATGGAAGCAATCGGACTTGAGAGTCCGCGAAGCCAAGTTGTTCATACTCTCGATGAGGCGCGCGAGGCGGTCAAAATGACAGGCCTGCCAGCGATAATTCGACCGTCCTTCACCCTGGGTGGTGAAGGTGGCGGCATTGCCTACAACACCGAAGAGTTTGAAAAAATTGTAGGCACGGGCTTGTCGGCCTCACCAGTTACAGAAGTCTTGGTGGAGGAATCTGTTCTTGGTTGGAAAGAATATGAGATGGAAGTCGTCCGGGATAACGCGGACAATTGCATCATCATCTGCTCAATTGAAAACGTCGATCCGATGGGCATTCACACCGGTGACTCTATCACGGTGGCACCTGCCCTCACCCTGACAGACAAAGAGTATCAACTGTTGCGGAACGCCTCGATCTCCTGCCTGCGGGAAATCGGCGTCGATACCGGCGGGTCGAACGTGCAATTCGCGATCAATCCGGATAACGGCCGCATGGTTGTTATTGAAATGAACCCTAGGGTTTCACGATCCTCCGCATTGGCTTCAAAAGCGACAGGTTTCCCGATTGCTAAGATCGCAGCGAAGTTGGCAGTTGGATACACACTAGATGAACTAGACAACGATATTACTGGCGTCACACCAGCCTCGTTCGAGCCAACGATCGACTACGTGGTCACCAAAATTCCTCGTTTCACTTTTGAAAAATTCCCCGACACTGACGCTTTGTTGACCACGTCTATGAAGTCCGTTGGGGAAGCCATGTCTGTCGGCCGCTGCTTTACGGAGAGCCTGCAGAAAGGCCTCAGATCCATGGAGACTGGCCTCACAGGCCTTAACGAAATTTACCTGAGCGAAACAGATGAGCGAATGAATGAAGCGGGCGCCCTAAAGGCTGCCTTACTGACACCGCGCCCCGATCGCCTATTAGTGGTTGCTCAAGCTTTTCGCGAGGGCATGTCGATAGAAGACATTCAGCAAGCCTGCAAGTTTGACCCATGGTTCCTCGAACAAATTCAATCCATCGTGGCGGCAGAGAAAGAGATCAAGACTGACGGTCTTCCCTCCGATGCACCGACAATGGCGCGGCTAAAACGGATGGGCTTCTCAGATGAGCGCATTGGTGAAGTGCTGGACCTAGCCGCGGACGCCGTAGCAGAGAAGCGTCGTGAATTAGATGTGACCCCTGTCTACAAACGCATAGATACCTGCGCCGCTGAGTTTCCAGCCAAGACGCCCTACATGTATTCCTGCTACGAGGGTGATGGGTATGTCGCCCCTCATTGTGAATCGGATCCAACTGACAAAACAAAAGTCGTAATTCTAGGAGGTGGGCCAAATCGCATTGGACAAGGAATCGAGTTCGACTATTGCTGCTGCCACGCAGCCTTTGCTTTGTCCGACGCAGGGTATGAGACCATAATGGTCAACTGTAACCCCGAGACCGTATCCACAGATTACGACACCTCAGACCGCCTCTACTTTGAGCCGCTGACTCCCGAAGATGTGATCGAATTGATCCGAGTGGAACAAAGACGCGGTGAGGTCAAAGGCGTAATTGTCCAGCTTGGCGGTCAGACTCCTCTAAAATTGTCACACGCCCTTCAATCCGCTGGTATCCCCATTTTAGGCACCTCGCCCGATGCCATTGATCTCGCAGAAGACCGCGAACGTTTTCAGAAACTCTTGAACGACCTCGGCCTACGCCAACCCGAAAATGGTACCGCTCTGACAGAAGAAGATGCAGTAAGCAGCGCCAACCGCATCGGCTATCCGGTCGTTATTCGACCATCCTACGTCCTCGGTGGTCGGGCCATGCAGATCGTGCATGATGAGGGCGGATTGAGATCCTATATTCGGGATGCCGTCAACGTGACAGGCGGCAATCCATTGTTGATCGATTCATATTTGTCCGGCGCCATCGAAGTTGATGTGGACGCTCTGTGTGATGGGACAGATGTCTACATTGCCGGCATAATGGAACATATTGAGGAAGCGGGTATTCACTCTGGGGACTCGGCTTGCTCATTGCCACCCTATTCCCTGTCGCCGGAGATAGTGGAAGAACTCAAGATACAGAGCCGGGCACTGGCCAAAGGCCTCAATGTTATTGGCCTCATGAACGTCCAATTCGCTGTTAAAGATGCGGAAATTTATATTCTTGAGGTCAATCCGCGCGCAAGCCGTACGATTCCCTTTGTTGCCAAAGCAACCGGCATTCAAGTGGCTAAAATTGCAGCTCAAGTTATGGCCGGTGAGAAATTGAAAGACTTTGATCTAGCCGGACATGACTTCGATGACCATGCCGAAAGTGCCAAACACATTGCTGTTAAAGAGGCTGTGTTCCCATTTGCGCGATTCCCCGGGGTCGACATTGTTCTGGGTCCAGAAATGAAATCGACCGGTGAAGTCATGGGCCTGGATGTTGATTTCCCCCGCGCCTTTGCTAAATCACAAATGGGTGCTGGCACAAAGCTTCCACCGACCGGGACTGCGTTTTTGTCTCTTAAAAATGGAGACAAAGCGGGCGCACTTGCGGTCACTCATAAATTGACGGCTCTTGGATTCGATATTGTAGCAACAAGAGGAACGCAGTCGTTTCTTGCGGAGCGAGGTATTCATGTGAAAGCAATAAACAAGGTCCTGGAGGGACGTCCACACTGCGTTGACGCGATGATTTCCGGCGACATTCAACTGGTGATCAACACCACCGAAGGCGCCCAGTCTCTAAAAGACAGCTACGACATCCGGCGGACCGCATTAACTCGCCAAATCTGCTATTACACGACGCTCTCCGGAGCAGAGGCGGCAGTAGACGCTATTTCAGCTCTCAGGGACCGTGCCCTTGATGTCGCCCCACTGCAATCTTATTTTAATTAGACTATTTAAGCCTGACTTGAGAGGCTCTCTGTGCTTGAGTGTGAGCACGGCGTTTTTCGTATAAGAACAGAACAAGAGGTTACGTCATGGAAAAGGTTCCGATGACGGCTGGGGGATTGACCCCGCTAGAAGAAGAATTGAAGCAGTTAAAGACTAAGGATCGCCGGGACGTCATCAAGGCGATCTCCGAAGCGCGCGAGCATGGCGACTTGTCTGAAAACGCTGAATACCACGCTGCGAAAGAGCGCCAAGGTTTTATTGAGGGGCGGATCCAGGAACTTGAGGACGTCATCAGCCGGGCCGACGTGATTGATGTCTCGAAGCTGTCTGGGTCAACTGTGAAATTTGGCGCTACGGTGACAGTGGTCGACGAGGACACAGATGAAGAAACGACCTATCAGATTGTTGGTCCCTACGAGGCCGACTTGGCAAAGAAACTGATTTCTGTTCAATCCCCCATAGCGCGGGCACTGATTGGCAAGACAGTTGGCGACACAGTAGAGGTTAAGGCACCCGGTGGGATTAAGAGCTACGAAGTTCTTAAGGTTAAGTTCAAATAGAACTCCCGATACACGAGCTACCTAGCCTTCATCTTCGTCAGGCCTAACCGTAATCGGCACGCCTGACAGTCTCTTAGAACTTCTAATCGCAAGTGCAGACTTAACTTGAGCGACGTTGGGTGCTGCCGTCAGTTTTGAAGTGATGAATTTTTGATATTCGTCCCAGTCCCGCGCGACGATCTTCAAGAGAAAATCTGTTTCGCCAGCAAGCATGTGACACTCGCGGACTTCGGGCCACTCCTCAACCATTTGCTCAAACGCGAGAAGGTCAACCTCCGCCTGACTGTTCAACCCAACGTGGGCGAATACGGAAACGTTGAAGCCGAGCGATACAGGATCGAGGTCTGCATGATAGCCTTTGATGAAGCCTGCTTCTTCAAGGGCCCGAACCCTGCGAAGACAAGGGGGCGCAGAAATACCAGCCCTCTTTGCCAAATCGACGTTGGTCATGCGCCCATCGTTCTGTACATCGCTCAGAATCTGACGATCAATACGATCAAGTTTAACGCGTTGCATGGTCTCTCCGCAGGCTCTCGGATCAGGTTTTATTCCCCTTAGGCGTAATAATATTACACATTTAGGAAAAAATGCGACCGAAATTGTTGGTCTCGGATGAAGGTTTGGCATCCCCACAAGCTCGGTAAAAAGGTGCGGATTGCGTGTTGTAACGCCTGGAGCCGAACCCTATGTTACCGGCTCAAAGCCTACAAAAACCCCCTAGAAAGCTTGGTATCCGTATGTCAAATCACCATTCAAAAGTCTTGATTCTGGGCTCCGGCCCAGCCGGTCTTACCGCTGCAATATACGCCGCGCGGGCGAGTTTAGAGCCGTTGCTGGTCGCTGGCATGCAACCAGGCGGGCAAATGACAATTACGACCGATGTCGAGAATTACCCGGGTTTCGCTGATGTCATACAGGGGCCCTGGCTCATGGAACAAATGCAAAAACAAGCAGAGCATGTAGGAACTAGAATTATACAAGACACGATCTTGTCCGTTAATCTGACGTCCCGCCCCTTCTCTTGCGCAGGAGACAGCGGAGACACCTACACTGGAGACTCGGTCATCATTTCCACTGGCGCCTCTGCGCGCTGGCTAGGGTTGGAATCAGAAGAGAAATTTATGGGCTTCGGCGTTTCCGCTTGCGCCACCTGTGATGGATTTTTCTTCCGCGGCAAGGAAGTTTGCGTCATTGGCGGAGGAAACACCGCCGTTGAGGAGGCGTTGTACCTCACCAACCACGCCAGCAAAGTAACGATAGTTCATCGCCGGGATTCCTTCCGGGCAGAGAAAATTCTCCAGGATCGATTGTTTGGTCACGAAAAAGTCGAAGTCGTATGGGATACGGTTCTGGAAAAAGTCATGGGAGATACAGACCCCCTTGGCGTAACGGGCGTGAAACTGAGGAATATCAAAACTGATACTGTGTCGGACCTGGCTATTGACGGGGTGTTTGTTGCTATCGGCCATACTCCAAACACGGAGTTGTTTAAGGGCGTGATCGATATGGATGACGGGGGATACCTGCTAACCAAGCCTGATTCCACCGGCACCAATATCGACGGGGTCTTTGCCTCCGGCGACGTACAGGACCATACTTACAGACAAGCCGTTACGGCTGCTGGCACAGGGTGCATGGCGGCTTTGGAAGCTGATCGCTTCCTCGCGGCCTCAGGGGTATAGACTAACGACAAATAGCGCCTCGGCGCATTAACCGGAGGAAAGATCAATGCCATCCCGTGGCAACAGCAAACTCGACTGGGATAAGCTGCGTGTATTTCACGCTGTTGCCGAGGCAGGCAGCTTTACCCATGCCAGCGAGACGCTGAATCTGAGTCAATCTGCTGTTAGTCGTCAAATCAGCGCTTTAGAAGCATCCCTTGGTGTCATGCTGTTTCATCGACACGCGCGAGGTCTGATTTTGACAGAGCAAGGAGACCTTCTCTACAAGACCGTGCACGATGTCTTTGCCCAGCTCACGACTGTTGAGAGCCAATTGATAGAAACCAAAGACGTGGCTGAAGGACCATTGACAGTCACAACGACTGTCGCCTTTGGGTCCGTTTTTTTAACAGGGCGTTTACGTCAGTTTATCAATGACTACCCCGATATTGATGTCACTCTTAGACTGGATGACCGAGAGCTGGACCTAGCCATGCGTGAAGGTGATGTCGCGATCCGATTCAACGAGCCAAAACAACCGGACCTTATTCAGCGTCATTTAGGCAGCTTGTTCGGGCACGTATTTGCATCAGCGGACTACCTCAAAGAACATGGAACACCGACCTGCGTCGAGGATCTAAAGGATCACAAACTGGTCGTCTTTGGCGGCAGTGCGTTGCCGTTTGAAGAGGTCAATTGGCACTTTGAGCAGGTGGAAAAAACAGTCGGAACGATTAAGCCGGCGCTTCAAGTTAACAACCTCTACGGCGTCTATCGTGCGATTAAAAGTGGAATCGGGATTGGCGCACTTCCCGAGTATTTCTACCGCGAAGGCCGTGGTTTGGTTCAAATACTTCCTGAACTCAGCAGCCCACCTATCGATGCCTACTTCGTATATCCAGAAGAACTGCGCAACTCTATGAGAGTGACAGTCTTTCGGGATTTCTTACTGAAAGAAATTACGCGCGCCCGTGCGCAGCTGACGCTCGTGCCCCGTGATGTGGATAAAATTAAGACAGCCAGCTAATGAATTTACGGTGAGGCCAAAAAAGCCCGAGCATCCGCTACAGTTGTCTCTGGATCCTCAAGCATTAGCTTGTGGCCAAGATCAGGGTACCGGATCACTTTAACATCCGTACCCGTAAACAACGGCGCAACTCTATTAAGACCGTCCGCCGTTAATACGGGAGACTTACCGGCCCATTGGAGCAGTGTCGGCGTCGTAATTTTTGCCGCAGCTGCAGCTAAGTCAAACGTGCTTCGCGCATTAGAGAAAATAAAATTGAGCACGTTCTCAATGGAGCCTGCACGGTTGTTGAGGTCCGCATAGCTACTTACCATTTCAGGTGTAATCCGGTCGTCGTGACCAAAAATGTTCTCCATGAACAGCTGCCAGTAGAGTTGAGGCCGCCAGACCTTAAGGACGTTGTCACTGAACCACATCATGGCTTGGAAGGTCCGAGGCGGCGGAAGTCGGTCTCCGGGGGTATAGGCCGGCACGGTGGACAACAAGAGCTTCTCAACACGTTCAGGATGGTCTGCCGCGTATCTCAAGGCGAGGATGCTGCCTGACGACGTACCGCCTATGGAGAACCGTTCATACCCCAGAACATCCAGTAAACCTTCGATGAGTGGGTACGCTATAGAAGAACTGTACTGGCCATTTGGCATGGGACCAGACAGACCGAATGGCGGGTAATCAAAGCGGACAATTCGGTAGTCAGTCTTAAGATTTTCGACCCACCCTTCCCATTGGCGTGTACTCCCCAAATGACCATGGATTAATACCAGGACCGGGCCTTCGCCTTCTTCGACCACGTGCATGGGAACACCATCGACAGTGACAAACCGTGATCGCTCGTCAGTGTAACGAGCAATGAGTTCATCATCTGTTGGAGTAAAGGCACCCGACCTAGCGGCCATCACCCAAACCACGAACACCACGGCGGCAAGCCCCAGCGCTATGATCAATCCCCGTTTCATCAGCAGTCTCCCCAACACCTAAGGATAGTGTTGCACAGAGCCAATTAGGGTGCCTAGGTTAGATTGGCGCAAAACCGTTGGATACGGGTGCAGGCTTCTTTCAGGGCGTCCGTTGACGTCGCATAGGAAATTCTGAAATGGGGCGAAAGGCCAAAGGCCTCTCCCTGGACAGATGCGACAGCCTCTTCTTCGAGGAGCGCCGTCACGAAATCAGAGTCTGTTGCAATTTTCTTGCCACCCTTAGATGTCTTACCGATGCAGCCAGCGATCGACGGATAAACGTAAAAAGCGCCTTCAGGCGTGAGACAGTTGATACCTTCAGCCTGGTTCAACATCTCAACGACAATATCTCTCCGGTCTTTGTAGACAGCGTTGCGCTCAGGCAGAAAATCAAGCGGACCATTTAGAGCATCGAGACATGCGTATTGGGTCATTGAGCTGGTGTGTGACGCACTTTGCGATTGAATGTTATTCATCGCCTTAATGAGATCCAGCGGACCACAGGCATAGCCCATGCGCCACCCGGTCATTGCAAACGCCTTGCTAACGCCGTTGATCGTCAGCGTTCTTTCGAAGAGCTTCTGTTCGACCTGGGCGATCGTCTTGAACTCAAAGTCGTCATAAACCAGATGCTCGTACATATCATCGGTCATCACCCAGACCTGGGGGTGCTTCTTTAGTACGTCAGCCACGGCTTGCAAATCCTCAGCCGTATAGGCAGCGCCTGTAGGGTTTGACGGTGAGTTGAGGATCAGCCACTTGGTTTTGTCTGTAATTGCGGCCTCGAGCTTTTCCGGTGAGAGCTTGAACTGCTCATCTTCCGTGCAAGCAACAAAAACTGGCTTTCCGCCGGCAATCAACACCATATCCGGATAGCTCACCCAATAGGGCGCGGGGATAATCACTTCGTCTCCGGCGTTCAGAGTCGCCATGATGGCGTTAAACAGAACCTGCTTGCCGCCTACGCCGATGTGGACCTGACTGACATCATAGGTCAGGTCATTTTCGCGTTTAAACTTGTCGACAACAGCTTGCCGTAGTTCAGGGATGCCATTGGTCGGCGTGTACTTTGTTTTTCCCGCATCAATCGCGGCCTTCCCAGCCTCTTTAATATGATCTGGGGTATCGAAGTCGGGCTCACCCGCTCCGAGGCCAATAACGTCAACGCCTTGCGCCTTAAGCTCCCCAGCCTTGGCGGTCACAGCCATGGTCGGGGACGGTTTAATAGCGGACATACGGTCGGCGATAATAGACACGGGTTTTCTCCGGAAAAAGCGGTTCAAAGAAAAGTTGTAAGCGGCGCGGAAGCTACTGCGATGGGCCGCTGGGCGCAACCACGTTCACATGCAGATATTGTCCATTTCTTCGATTTTCACGACTAGAGATCGCCAGAAACTGGTCCTATGTTAGCGCCATGTCGCCTGCCCTCCCCCTTATCGAAAAACCAGACCTTGGCGAGACCGCCGATTTTCGACTGGTTAGCGATTTTGAGCCTGCTGGAGACCAGCCCACAGCCATTGCTGACCTTGAAAAAGGGCTAAACGAACAAGAGCGTGATCAGGTACTCCTCGGTGTTACTGGGTCGGGCAAGACCTTCACCATGGCGCAACTCATAGCACGCACCGGACGGCCTGCCCTCATTCTGGCACCCAACAAAACACTCGCCGCTCAGCTTTATGGGGAATTCAAAGCGTTCTTTCCTGACAACGCGGTCGAGTATTTCGTGTCCTATTACGACTACTATCAGCCTGAGGCATACGTGCCTCGAACTGATACGTATATCGAGAAAGACGCCAGCATTAACGAGCAAATCGACCGAATGCGCCACTCAGCGACGCGGGCGATCCTGGAACGCCGAGACGTCATAATTGTCTCATCAGTGTCCTGCCTGTACGGCCTTGGCTCTGTTGAATCGTATTCACGCATGACCTTCGTGATTGAAGAAGGTAAATCGTTTCCGCGAGCGGACCTAATTAAGCAACTGGTCGCTTTGCAATATAAACGCAACGATATGTCTTTCGTACGCGGCACCTTTCGCGTGCGTGGCGACGCCGTTGAAATTTTTCCCGCCCACTATGCAGATCGGGCGTGGCGCCTATCTCTGTTCGGAGATGAGGTTGAGTCTATTCATGAGTTTGACCCGCTCACTGGCGAGAAAACAGCCGCTCTGCAACGGATTACGGTTTATCCCAGCAGCCACTACGTCACTCCCCGCCCGGCTCTGTCCCAGGCGGCAAAAAGCATCAAAAAAGAGCTTAAAACCCAACTGAACCTGTTCCATGAGCAAGGAAAGCTGCTGGAGGCCCAACGCCTTGAGCAGCGCACCATGTTTGATTTGGAAATGATGGAGACCACCGGACACTGCAAGGGAATCGAGAACTACTCACGGTTTCTAACTGGTCGGGCCCCGGGTGAGCCGCCGCCAACACTTTTCGAATACATACCTGAAGATGCGCTTCTTTTTGTGGACGAAAGCCACGTTGCTGTTCCTCAAATTGGGGGCATGTATCGCGGCGACTTCCAACGCAAATCCAATTTATCCAATTTCGGTTTCAGGTTGCCATCCTGCTGCGACAATCGGCCACTGAAGTTTGAAGAATGGGAGTCCATGCGACCGCAAACCGTGTTTGTTTCCGCAACGCCGGGCGACTGGGAAATGGAGCGCACGGGTGGCGTTTTTGTCGAACAAATCATTCGACCGACAGGTTTGATTGACCCTATTTGCCACATTCGACCCGCCGACAGGCAGGTCGATGACCTCCTCGCTGAAGTGCGTGACGTCGCCGCCAAAGGCATGCGCGCCCTGGTCACCACACTCACCAAACGCATGGCGGAAGACTTAACCGAATACTTAACCGAACAAGGGGTCCGCGTGCGTTATATGCACTCGGATGTCGACACGCTGGAACGCATCGAGATTATTCGCGACCTTCGACTAGGTGCATTCGACGTTTTGGTCGGAATCAACCTGTTGCGCGAAGGACTTGATATTCCCGAATGCAGTTTGGTTGCCATTCTAGACGCAGATAAAGAAGGCTTTTTACGGTCTGCCCGTTCGTTGATCCAAACCATTGGACGCGCGGCACGCAATATTGATGGCAAGGTCATCCTCTACGCCAACAATATGACCGGGAGTTTGGAAAAGGCGATCAGTGAAACCAATCGCCGCCGTGAAAAACAGCAGGCCTTCAACGTCGCCAACGGCATCACACCCGAGGGCATACGCAAAGACATCGCTGACCTATTGGAAAGTGTGTACGAGCAAGATCGCGTGACGGTGGACACTGGGCTTGCTGAGGAAACTGAGCTCGTGGGTCATAACCTGCGCGCCGTTATCGTCGATCTTGATAAGAAAATGCAGAATGCGGCTGCGGACCTAGAATTTGAGGAAGCGGCCAGATTGCGCGACGAAATTAGGC
This sequence comes from Rhodospirillaceae bacterium, assembly GCA_029245025.1. Classification (GTDB taxonomy): domain Bacteria; phylum Pseudomonadota; class Alphaproteobacteria; order Rhodospirillales; family Rhodospirillaceae; genus WLXB01. The sequence goes on along the minus strand of JAQWQC010000025.1, from coordinate 181,711 downwards.
GGCTTGAAGACCTCGAGCTTGAAATGGCTCCTGACGCCCTATCGGGACCTGAGGCCGAAGCTGACGAAAAGCGCAGTCGCGTGACAGAACCTGGTCGCAAAGCCAAAGGACGAGCCGTCCGGAAACGGCAGAAATCACGCCGCCGCAAAGGCCCATAAACCTCACAATGCATTATTATTAATCGGTTTTACGGACCTTGCCATTCAATCTACGCATGGCTGCTACCAAGCTATTGTATGTTGACCCGATATATATCAGGCCGATACAAACTGGGCTCATCACCGGTTGCGGTTAAAAGACCCTCGCAACCCACAAATGAGGTCAGACGTGGACGCAAAAACACTCTGCCTAGGCGCGCTGATGCACAGCGAAGCGTCTGGCTACGAAATTCGCAAACTGTTCGAAGGCGGCCCTTTCAGTGCCATTTACGATGTTAGTTTTGGCTCCATCTACCCAGCCTTAACTGTGCTGCTGGATCGAGAGTGGGCAACATGTTCTGTCGAAGAACAAGACGGACGCCCCGATAAGAAAGTTTACAGCATTACGCCAGCTGGTCGCGCCGCATTTCTGGATGCGCTCGCAACGGCGCCTGCACCGGACAAAATGCGATCAGAAATGCTGTTTATTTTGTCATTCGGCGATCATCTCCCACGCTCATCTGTCTTGGATTTGGTCGATCGCTACATCGGCGACTACGAAGAACGCCTCTCTGCCATAGACGATCGCTGCGATGATTCGGGGTTACCACCAGTCAGGCGTTTTGTTCATAACTTTGGAATTACGATGTACGAAACAGCGCTTGAATATCTCCGTACCCACCGTGATGACCTTGCAGCAACAGAATTATCGCCAAGAGACCACGAAGACCAACAAGAAGAACACGTCATAACCACTGGAGGTATGCAATGAACAAGTCATACCTCATCGCCGGAGCCATAGCGGCATCCGCTACTCTATGGGTCGCCTCTGGAGCCATTTTTTCGGCTGACAAAGAAGTGGAACTATCCGCAGCTGAACAGGCGAACTTGAATAAGCCAGAGGGCCTCCAAAAGGTTCAGGTCATTCGTTCGCGTGCCGTCCCCCGCATCCGGGAGATCAAGGTGGCAGGCCGGACAGAAGCATCTCGCCAAATCACCATGCGTTCAGAAATTGAGGGAACGGTTATAGAACTGGTCGTGCCGCGCGGCAGCGTCGTGAAGAAGGGTGACCCTTTAATTCGGTTCTCCATCGACGATCGCAAAGCCTTACTGACCAAGGCTCAGGCATTGGTGGCGAAAAGAAAAATGGAATTTAGCGCTGCGGAGAATTTGTCCGAGAAGTCTTTCACTTCCGAGGTCTCGCTAGCCAATGCAAAAGCTGAATTCGAGTCAGCCCGCGCAGACCTAGAAGCTGCGGAACTGGACCTCGCCCGTACGACAATCCGCGCCCCTTTTGACGGTGTTTTCAACCGGAACCACGCTGAAGTCGGCGACTACCTCCGCCTCGGCGATGAAGTGGCTGACATGGTCGACCTCGATCCCATCCTGGTAATTGGAGAACTGGCTGAGCTTACGGTCGGAGACGTGCGTCCCGGCACCATGGCTGAAGCGGACCTGATTGATGGGCGCAATATCAAGGGTGAGATTACTTTTGTATCCAGCATAGCCTCGCCAGAGACGCGAACATTCTCCGTTGAAATATCGGTTCCCAACCCTGACGGCACTGTTATTGATGGGATGACCGCGACATTAAGGCTACCTGCTCAGGAAGTGATGGCCCACAGCGTGCCGCCTGCCGCTTTGACCCTCAATGACAGTGGCGCCGTTGGTGTTAAACTTGTTGATAGCGACGGGAGAGTACTGTTCGCGGAGGTCACCACCTCTTCTGCGTCGACGGACAGCGTCTGGTTGACAGACCTACCGGCCACTGTAGACGTCATTACAGTTGGCCAGGAGTTCGTTACTGTAGGCCAAAAAGTAGACCCCGTCCTGATTGACCCCAGCCTTGTTGGTCCAGTCGGCGGCGCACGGCTTGTCGACCCAAGTCAGACACGGCTGGCGCAAAACCAAGGTGGGCAACAATGACCGCACTCATAGAAGCAGCACTGGGTCGTTCGCGCACGATCCTGTCTCTCCTTGCCATGATCCTCGTTGCAGGTGTGACTGCCTTAATCGACATCCCGAAAGAGGCCGAACCAGATATCCCAGTGCCGACGATATACGTCAGCATGGTGTATCGCGGTATTTCTCCTGAAGATGGAGAGCGGTTGCTCGTCCGGCCTATGGAACGGGAAATGCGGTCTGTTGAGGGTGTCAAAGAAATCAAAGGCCAGTCTTATCCCAATGGCGCCAACGTCACCCTGGAGTTTGAAGCTGGATTTGAGGTTGATAAGGCACTGCAAGACATCCGCGAAGCGGTAGATATTGCCAAGGCGGAACTCCCGGCAGGCGCAGAGGAACCGACTGTTAATGAAGTCAACATGAGCCTACTGCCGATCTTGGCCGTCAGTCTCTCCGGTGACGTTCCAGAACGGACCTTATTCACCATCGCAAAACGATTGAAAGATAAGATTGAGGATGTCCCAAGCGTTCTTGAGGCCGACATAGCCGGCGACCGCGAAGAACAGATGGAAGTTATTATCGATCCCGCCCTCTTGATGTCGCATGGGATTAACGCCAACGAATTCACCAACTTTTTGAAGCGTAACAATACTGTCGTTGCCGCAGGAGAGTTAGATACCGGGACCGGTCGCTTTGCTATTAACGTTCCTGGTCTCATTGAGGGCGTCGAAGACGTCCTAGAATTACCCGTAGTCGTCAATCGTGACGCTTCCATAAAAGTCGGCGACGTGGCTCAAGGTCGCAGAACGTTTAAAGATGCGGACGGGTATGCCCGCGTCAACGGTCAGTCGTCTTTGACTTTAGAGATATCAAAGCGTGTCGGTGAAAACATTCTCGACACGGTCGATGTAGTCCGTGACATCGTTGAAGAGGATAGAAAATCCTGGCCGCCTGGAATCCAGGTCAACTATTTCCAAGACAAATCAAAAATGATCAGGGACATGTTGACTGAGTTACAGAATAACGTCGTCACTGCCGTTCTTCTTGTCATGATTGTCGTCGTCGCTGCCCTTGGTCTGCGCACTGGTCTTCTGGTTGGGATTGCCATTCCCGGCTCTTTCTTGATCGGTATTCTCGTCCTCTATTCGGCTGCCATGACCATCAACATGGTCGTCCTGTTCGGTCTCATCTTGTCCGTTGGCATGCTGGTTGATGGCGCGATTGTTGTTACAGAATACGCAGATCGGAAAATGACCGAAGGTCTGGATCGAAAAGAGGCTTACGGACTTGCGGCTAAGCGCATGGCGTGGCCGGTGACTGCATCTACCGCGACAACGTTGGCGGCCTTCACGCCGTTGCTGTTTTGGACAGGACTCTTCGGCGAATACATGAAGTATCTGCCAATTACGTTGATTTCCACCTTGTCGGCATCACTTCTCATGGCTTTGATTTTTGTACCAACATTGGGCTCTCGCGTGGGACGTCCTGGCGTTGGCAATCCCTATGTTATGCGTGCTGTGGCGGCTGGTAACAGCAGTGAATTGACAACACTTCCAGGGTTCACGGGGACCTATGCCCGGCTATTGAAACGCGCCTTGAACAACTCCGGCACCGTACTCCTTGGCGCCTTAGCTCTCCTCGTTTCAGCACAAATTCTATACTGGAACTTTGGCAAGGGCGTGGAATTTATGCCCGACTCAGAACCGGAACGTGGCGCGGTTTATGTTCATGCCCGAGGCAACCTCTCTGTTGATGACAAGGACCGTTTGACCCGCTTGGTTGAAGAACGGATTTTCGACTTACCCGAATTCAGCACCGTGTACGCCCGCTCAGCTGCAGGCGCCCGATATCGTGACGGTGGGTCTGCTGACATCGTTGGGGCGGTGCAATTTGAATACAAGAATTGGGAGACCCGTCGCCCTTCAACTGAAGTCGTCGCAGAAATGCGTGAACGCCTGGCTGATCTTGCCGGCGTCAAGATTGAGGTTTGGGAAGAAAAAATGGGCCCACCCACGGGCAAGCAGTTTCATCTCAATCTTATGGGACAAGACTTTGACGTACTGGCGGAGCATGTCGCGATGGTCCGCACCGAAATGGATCGGCTCGGCGGCTTTGTAGACATTGAAGACACCCTCCCCCTCCCCGGTATCGAATGGGAGTTGGACGTTGACCGCGCCCAAGCGGCTAAGTTTGGTGTCGACATTGGCGGGATCGGCGACATGGTTCAGCTTGTTACCGAAGGACTCAAATTGTCCGACTACCGCCCCGATGATGCCGAAGATGAAATCGATATCGTCGTTCGGTTTCCTGAAGAGTACCGGACCCTCGATGAATTAGACGGGATTCGGGTCATGACGCCAGCTGGGCAAGTTCCCGTATCCAGCTTTGTAAAACGTGTGGCGAAGCAAGATTCAGGTGAGATTAACCGCATAGATAGCCGACGTGTGATTTCGGTTATCGCCAGCGTTGAAGACGGTATCTTGCCAGACCAAAAAGTACGGCTGGTTGAGCAATGGCTCAATAGGAATGAAAATTGGAGTCCCGACATAAGGTGGGAATTCAAAGGCGAGGATGAAGAACAACAGGCGTCGGCTGCATTCCTACAACGCGCTTTCGTCGTCGCGTTATTCCTAATGGGCGTTATTCTCGTTACCCAGTTTAATAGCTTCTACTCAGCCTTCCTCATCTTAAGCGCCGTTATAATGTCAACGATCGGTGTGTTTTTGGGACTATTGGTCTTCCAACAACCGTTCGGCGTGGTCATGTCGGGCGTCGGCGTGATCTCGCTTGCGGGAATCGTCGTTAATAATAACATCGTGCTGATTGATACCTACGACAGACTCAAGAAAGGTTGCACAGACCCGCTCCAGGCCATCATGCAAACAGGTGTTCAGCGTTTGCGCCCAGTGCTTCTTACAACTGTCACCACGGTGCTTGGCTTGATGCCAATGATGTTCCAGGTCAACGTGGATTTCGTCCAGCGCATAGTGCACGTTGGGGCACCGTCGCTGCAGTGGTGGCAGCAATTGTCCATCGCCATTGTTTGCGGACTGAGTTTTGCGACCGTTCTGACCTTGGTGGTCACACCTTGCGCCCTAAAACTCCGCACGGATATCCAATCGAAGTTAGCACGCAGGCGATCATCGAATGCTAATTTTGCGAAAGAACCCGCTGAGTAGATCAGCGCTAGTCTTCCGCCTCAGCCTCTGCAAGCTCTTCTTCCGTTGGGCCGCCACGTTTTGACAGCCGCATAAAAGTAAAAACACTAAACGGAATGCTCCCAAGGTAGAAAAGTCCCATAAGCCCGAGCGTAGCCCAAGTCTCCGTCACCATAAATCCGGCGAACAACGCGATAAAAATCATCATGGGCAATGCAAATTGCCTTGGCACACGGAGCTTCTTCACAGAGAAAGTGGGAACTTTGCTCACCATTAGAAACGACACGGTGGCGAGAAAAAGCCCCACAATCGTTGGCGTATTGAATACGCCAGCATCAAAGTAGAACGACAAAATCATCGGCAAAATAGCCAGGCCTGCGGCGGCAGGAGATGGCACTCCTGTAAAGTAATTGTGCGCCCAACTGGGAAGGCCTGGATCACCAACCATGGTGTTGAACCGGGCCAACCGCAATACACAGCAGACGGCATAGAGTAAGCATAGAGCCCACCCCAATGTCCCCGCGTCCTGCATTGCCCAGAGGTAGAGCATGATCGAGGGCACCATTCCAAAACTGATGGCGTCGGATAAAGAATCCAACTCGGCGCCGAATTTGGTCGTTCCGCGCAGTAGCCGAGCGGCTAAACCATCAATGCCATCGAGAAAACACGCTATGACCAATGCGATGACGGCATGTTCCCAATCTGCACTGATAGAAAACCGAATCGCCGTTAAACCGCTGCACAACGCCAAGACTGTGAGCATATTCGGAAACAACTTATTGAACGACATAGTTCGACGAGGACGTTGATCCGTCTGACTATGGTGATTGCCGCCGGTGTTAGCGGTCATCTTATCGCACCTTGCCTTCTCGCTGGGCTTCCTCTGACTTGAAGTCAGCGATGACCGTTTCTCCGGCAACCATTTTTTGACCCACAGACACCAAAGGGTGCGAATCGTGCGGCAAATAAACATCGACCCGAGAACCAAACCGGATCAATCCAATTCTTTCGCCGGTATCGAGATATTGATTGGCCTGTACATCACAACGAATGCGCCGCGCCACCAAGCCAGCGATTTGAACAACGGCCAGTTCTTTACCGACATTTGACTTAACCTGTAAGCACTGTCGCTCATTGTCCGCGCTGGCCTTATCCAACGTGGCATTCAGGAATAAGCCTGGGACATAAGCTTCTTTTATAATCTCGCCAGCAATGGGGATGCGATTCACGTGGCAATCGAACACACTCATGAACACGCTGACACGGGTGAATTTTTTCTGCGCCAAATCGAGTTCGGGCGGGCCGTTTGTCTCTATGATAGATTGGACGACCCCATCAGCAGGACTAATCACCAGCCCCTCTCTGGTCGGCGTAACCCTGTCAGGGTCACGAAAGAAATAAAAACACCACACCGTCAGGGCCAAACTAATCACCCCGAGTGGTGACCAGATCAACCAAAGGATAAATGTCCCAAATGCAAAAAGAGCAAGAAACCCAGGACCCTCAGGATGCAAAGGCGGAAACATGTAATCTTTCCATGTAATTTCGCGACTATTCACTGGCCATCCCCGGTGGTTGTACTTTTGTTTTATTGATTGGAACAGAGTTTAGCGGTTTTTTCAGTGTGACCAAAACAAACACTGGGCTTGGCTAAAGCCGGTCTCGCACCGGTAGGGTAAAGACCTGACCCGGATAAATCAGGTCTGGGTCCTTGATCTGGTCCTGATTGGCCTCGTAGATCAAGGTAAACATGACACCTTCGCCATACACCCGGCGCGCGATCCGCCACAAGCTATTGCCCTTAACCACAGTTATCGCGCCGGTTTCTGACCCGGGCTGAGGCGCCTGCCGGTTAAACGGCACCTCAACGCGTGAAACCACGTTGCTTTCTAAATCCAGTTCATCGGCGCGCATGGTGTGCTGACCGGGCGATGCACGCTTGCTGGATTCGACAGACCAGTAGCCGGTGCTATCGACAACGGCTCTGCCAGCAAACACATTGTCTAAGTAAATTTGAATGTTGTTGCCTGCTAAAGCTTGGCCGCTTAAGAAAACACGACCTTGATCATCGTAGTCTACGGTTTCTAAACTCAACTCAATTGGACTTGATTGTGATGGCGCCTGCAGGACACGACTGGTGCCACCATCGCGCGCCGTCTCAATAATAAGAACGTCACCATCCTGCTTAGGAATGGACATCACAACGACATTCTCCGAAATTAGCGGACCGGCATTATCTTGATCGACGCGCAGAGAAAGTTCGTGGGTTCCTGGCTCAAGTGGTTCGGGAGGAATGAAAACCCATTCGCCGCGACCATCTGCCGCAACTTTGCCAATGTCTACTTCGCCGTCCAAAATAACAACAGTGGCAAGCGGCTTAGCGCGCCCTGCCATTACTGTGTTGCCCTGAGGATCAATGCGGACTACGTCAAAAGTTGGCAGCACCAAGCCGTCTATTGCAGACGCGTCACCAGACGCCGAGTCCTCAGACGCACCATCACCGGGAAAAACCACAGCTCTGTCGGGCGCAGATGTGCCCTGGTCTTCAAGAGTAAAGTTCAAAACTATGGCAGCGATGACGACCAAGACGCCGATTATCGCAACCAGAAGCGGACGGTTCACAGCGCCTCTCAGCCAGGACGATATTTTTCTTTAGTAAGGGATTGAGGGCGGCGAAGCAACGGGCCATACGTAATTGTTTGGTGGCCTGGGAAGTTCGGCAGATTAACGCCCAGCAAATAGAAATGCCGTAATAGCGGCCAGGGAAACCGGTAGAAGAGCAACACCAATCAAAACTAGCGGGTAGATGGCTGGCCGGACCGCGGCTGGCCCCAGAGGAATGCGCTTGGCCGTGCCATCTGCGAATGGCACCAAAATAAGCAGCAAAAGCGCGGTCGCGGAGGCTTGGGACGCCGGATGGGCCATAGCCATGGACACGGCCAATACAGCTCCACCACCGCCGAGAATCACAGCATTTCCAATGGCTAGAGCAAGAATCCAAGATAAAGCCAGGTATCCCCCAAAAGCTGCAGCCAGGCAGTATGCGACCGCAGCGATCGCTCCCTCACCAGACATTTGTCCAATCAGACCCAACCCAATGGCCAACATGGCGCAGATGACCAAGCCAGATGGCCCTTCTGCCTTCATGGTGTTGAGGCGAGACATCAACCCAGCCCAAATTAAAAGATAGAGCACCAGTCTTATCCAACCCCCAGCTTCCTCTGGCGCGGGACCAAGCAATCCCCCAGAAATCGTGCTCCAAACACTACCAAAAACATAGATTGAGGTGGCGGCAATGGCCCACAAACGGCGCGGCTGTGCCAGGTCAAAAATGAACCCAAGAACGAATCCGCCAATTGCAACATGGATAACCCGGCTCAGGGAGTCGATGGGCACCCATGGGCCCAACAACAGCCAATGCCAAGCCGCCGCTAGACCAAACAGAATGCTAAGGCCTGCAACCATTGCGCCGCGCTCTGGTCCAGCAATCAGGCGCAAAACACCTGCCGTGGCCAACGCCACTCCAAACGGGATGAAATACGGAAGCAATAGACCAGCCAATCAACTTTTTGGGACCATAGAAGGCGCATACGATTGCTCCGACCGAGGCCCGCACTTTATTATGCAATAAAGCGAATAGCAGCCCGCCTTTAAGGCGGTCAAGCATGGCTGAGAAAGGACTACCTATGTCAGACAATCAAGATACGGAGGCGCCCAAACCACTAATGGTCAAAGTTTGGGATATTTGGGTCAGACTATTTCACTGGTTTCTGGTGGCATTTATCGCATTGAGCTACCTAACAGGTGAGATTGGCAGCCTAGGTTTTACTGTCCCGGGTACTGATCGCTTCATATCCAATATGAACCTTCATGTTCTGAGCGGTATCGTGATCCTTGGCTTGGTAACCTTTCGGATCATCTGGGGCTTCGCTGGCTCTACAACCGCCCGATTCAAGAATTTTCTCAACGGTCCGTCGGTTATTCTCGGCTACGTCAGATCCGTTCTAAAAGGTCCAGTCGGGTTCTTTGCGGGACACAATCCCGCTGGCGGCTTGGTAGTAATGATCATTCTCGCTGCACTCTTCGTACAAGCTGTCACGGGATTATTTGCACAAGATGATTCGTTCTTTGCTACAAAGGGCCCGTTGACGTTTCTTGTCGCTGACGAAACCAGCAAAGAGATCACAGGTTTTCATAAGAAATGGTGGGAATACGCCGTGGTCACCCTGGTTGCCCTACACATCGCAGCGAACCTGTTTTATTGGCTGATCAAAAAACAAGATTTGATTTTGGCTATGTTTACCGGGCGTCGGCGGCTTCCTGATCGGGAATCAGATCCGAAGTTGACCTTTGCTTCCGCGATACTTGGCCTTGCTATAGCTGTCGGTGTAGCGATTCTGATGTGGGCCTTAATGAACATTGAAGGGTTCTAAGAGCCAGAAATAAAGAAAAAGCCGCCGGTCTCAATCAAGGCACCGGCGGCTAAATTCAGAGATTTTCCGAAAGGTCTTATTTAGTTCGATACGTATCGTGGCAGGACTTGCAAATAAACAGGCCACCCATTTTTGGACCTGCCTCTGCCATGCCACCGCTCCGGGCCGCAGCCGCAACTTCTCGGGCCGCACTAGCAAGACTCATAAAACGTGCCTCAAAATCATCCCAGTCTTCCCAGATGTTGGCGGCAGACGTTCCGCCAGGGAGATTTTGCTCAAATGCTAATAGGGCAGCGTCGGCCGCCGCTGCAATCGCATCTGCGTGATGAGCCAAGTTATCCGCATAAGGAACTTTATTTTGAGCAATAGCGCCCAAACCAGACGCATGCGCGCCCAGCGATTTCATCAAATTCTGACGATAATCGATAACGTCCTTGTCAGCCGCTTGAGCTGACGACAGCCCAACTGAAAAAACTGCTGCCGCAAGCACGATAGAAAGAGCCTTCACCGTCATATTTTCCTCCGACCAATCCCTATTTGTCTGTGTCGTTTATCGTCTATAGATAAAGCGTACGGATTAGAAGTACATAGTTCCGTTCATACTGGCAACCCGAGCTTCAAAAGCGTTATGGCACGAAACCATGCTCAAGAACCATTCTCAAGAAGTTGGTTTTAGTCTCTGTATTTTTTGCGGGTCCCGTGCAGGAGAAGACCCCGATTTCTTAAGCTTTGCCAAAGAACTTGGCGAGGATATGGCAGACTCACAGGTACGGCTCGTTTTTGGTGGCGGGTCCGTTGGCCTAATGGGCGCGGTCTGTGACGCTGTATTAACTCGAGGTGGGCAGGCAACCGGCATCATACCGGATTTTCTAAACGATAGGGAAATCAGCCATCAATCCGCCGAGATGGTCGTTGTCCCTAGCATGCACACCAGAAAAAAGACGATGTTCGAGCGGTCAGACGCGTTTTGCGTATTACCTGGTGGTATTGGAACACTAGAAGAATTTTTTGAGATCATCACCTGGCGGCAACTGTCCGTACACAATAAGCCGGTCGTCCTCGCCAATTGGAATGGATATTGGGATGACCTGATCTCGATGACCGAAAAGATGGATAAAGGTGGGTTTTCCTATGGCCCGACGGATAGCTTGTTCACTGTCGTCCGGTCTGTGGCCGAAATTTTACCCACGATTGGCCGGAAATTGGCCGATTTAGAGCCGAATTCCGGTCCTGGGCATCCCGATCTGTCATAAACCTGAACTGACACGCCTCCGGGCTTGCGCCCAAACGCCCCATTGCCCTACTTTCCCGGCACTCAAACACGAGGCATAGCCTCAAAAGATCAAGCGGGACAATCCCGCTTCGGAAGGGGGCCATCAGTGAGTAAGATCAAAGTTAAGAACCCCATCGTCGAACTCGACGGCGATGAGATGACACGAATCATTTGGGAGTTCATTAAGGGCAAACTTATTCTGCCGTACCTCGACGTAGACTTGAAGTACTTCGATCTGGGCGTTGAAGCCCGGGATGCCACTGATGATCAAATTACCATCGATGCAGCCAACGCCATTAAAGAATATGGTGTCGGCGTTAAATGCGCGACGATCACACCTGACGAACAGCGGGTTGAAGAGTTCAGCCTAAAGAAAATGTGGCGCTCTCCAAATGGGACGATCAGAAACATTCTCGGCGGCACCGTTTTCCGTGAACCAATTATTTGCTCTAACGTTCCGCGATACGTTCCGGGGTGGACGGAACCTATTGTAATCGGACGTCATGCTTTCGGTGATCAATACCGCGCAACAGATTTTAAGGTCCCCGGTGCTGGCACACTTACCATGAAGTTTCAGCCGGCTGACGGCAGTGACGCGATCGACTTGGAAGTTTACGAATTTCCAGAGTCAGGTATCGCGATGGGTATGTACAACCTTGATGAATCAATCCGGGGCTTTGCTCGGGCCTGCATGAATTACGGCCTACAACGGAACTATCCGGTGTATCTATCGACAAAGAATACCATTCTTAAAGCCTACGACGGTCGTTTCAAAGACTTGTTCCAAGAAGTGTTCGATAGCGAGTTTAAAGGTCAGTTCGACGCCAAAGGCTTGACCTATGAGCACCGGCTCATTGACGACATGGTTGCCTGTGCCATGAAATGGTCTGGCGGTTACGTTTGGGCTTGCAAGAACTACGATGGTGACGTGCAGTCAGATACTGTTGCGCAGGGCTTCGGATCACTTGGCCTTATGACCTCAGTTCTCATGACGCCCGATGGCAAGACTGTGGAAGCGGAAGCAGCACACGGTACTGTAACGCGCCACTATCGCCTTCATCAGGAAGGTAAAGAAACATCAACCAACCCGATCGCATCCATCTTCGCCTGGACACGAGGCCTTAAGTATCGAGGTGAATTTGATGGCACACCTGAGGTTGTCGATTTTGCAGAAACGCTTGAGAAGGTGTGTATTGATGCCGTTGAATCTGGCTTTATGACTAAGGATCTCGCAATCCTCATTGGGCCAGAACAGGCGTGGATGACCACCAGCCAATTCCTAGAGAAGCTTGATGAAATGCTTCAGGCTGAGATGGGGTGATCACAAGCATTTAGATCCCATTAAAACGGCGCCCTCTTCTGAGTGGCGCCGTTTTTTAGCCGAGTATTGAGACCGCCCGCCTTACTGAGCAGGGACCACCTCTTCTAGCGTCGTTGCCTTTAATTTTTCTTCATCGAGTTTGTAAAACTTAGTGAGAGAAATTGCCCCTAGCAGACAGACTCCCGGTGCAATACCGATTGCAATATAGATAGCCGTAATGGCACTTTCTGGCTGTTCTATTGCCATCCCTTCAGTGCCAGACACGTACCCCATAGAACTCAGCAAGAAGCCGGTCAAAGCAGGTCCAAACGCGTAGGCCATTTTCTCGGCTGTGGTATAGATTCCTGCAAATATACCGGCACGCTCCAGACCTGTTCGCCGCCGGTCGTACTCTATCGTGTCTGGCAGCATAGACTGTCCGATCATCAGCATACCGGCGGCCGCAATGCCGGTTCCAAGGGGTCGGAGTAAAATCATAAACAATGGATCACCGGGCCCAGCTAACAACCAAGACGCACTGGTCAAAGTAAGTATGCCACACGCGATCATCAAAGACTTTTGCTTGCCAATAATCTTTGAGATGCGAAGCCAGATCGGTATGGCGAGGAGAGCAGATGACGTCGATGCGATAAACATGTAGCCCATGGTATCTGTGTTTTCTTGGAGTACGCGAAGCACAAAATAGGCGTACGCGCCAAAGCTGAAGGAGTTCGCCAATAGCATCAGGAATTTGATGCCGACCAGCTGAAGGAACGGTTTGTTGCCAGCAACTGTTCGAAGCTGCTCACGGAATGGCGGAGTTGGACCATGCGGCACCTGATGAAAGCGGGCCTTGGCGGTCATGCCAAAGCTGGTAAAGCCTGCTAAAACAATAAGACCAGCCATGATCCACGCGACAAGCGCGTAACCCTGACGGTCATCGCCAAAAATGGACAGGAGAAATGACGAACCGATCAACGCACCGATCTGAGCCACCTGGATCGCGGTAACGCGCCACGACATCAAAAATGAACGATCATGGAAGTTCTGCGTCATCTCAGCCGGCATGGCCAAATAAGGAACATTAAAGATCGTATAGCCGGTAGAATACAGGATCAGGGCAAATAGCATGTACCACACAGCTATATCGGCACTGACAGCGCTCGGAGGCGCGAAAAGAGCCAGTATCGATAGCGCGCTAATAATTGCACCCAACACAAGGTACGGCCGATGGCGACCCCACCGTGTGCGTGTCTTGTCACTGATCACACCCATCAGGGGATCTGTGACAGCGTCATAAATTTTTGACAAGAAAAAGATACTTCCAGCTGCGGCCGCCGCGATTCCCAAGAAATTGGTCATGTAGGGCATTAACCAGATGTTCGTGATGTTGAACATGATCGAAGGTACGACCGTGCCGACGCCCCAACCGATGGCCACAGCCAACGGAATCTTAATATCCACATTTGGTGAATCGTTCATACTTCCCCCTGGACACCATTCATTCCGTATTATGCAGGTTTTCCTGCTTTGCCAAATACTTAGGGATATCGCCCATTCGTTAGATGGTTAAATTACTGAGTACGCGGGGTTAGTTGACGCGCAGGGACGCAAATTCTTCCTTAGTCCGCATAATTTCTGCGTACAGCTCAGCTGCGTTACCGCCGATGTCTCGAATCAAGTCATTATAAATATTCTGACCCAGCTGTTGCCAAAGTGCGCGCTCTTCTGCTGAGGGATAAACAACATTTAGACCGTCTTCTTGTGCTCTTTTCAAATAGAGAGCGTTCCGGTCGAGTACCAAATCACGATACCAATTGGCATCCGGTATAGCACCGCGATACACCTTCTGCTCTTCAATTGACAAACTGTCCCACCACGTTTTATTTGCGACGACGCCTGCTGTCGAATACGCATGGTGGGTTAAGGTGAAGTGATTGGCAGTTGCATCAAGCCCTGCCAATGCAAAAATCTGGGTGCTTTGCTCCCCTCCTTCGACCAACCCAGTCTGCATTCCCGGTATGACGTCGCTCAACGGAATTTGGATAACATCGGCATCAAGCGCGGCCATGTATAGTAAAGCTGAATCATCTGTAGAAACCCGTATTTTTCGGGCACTTAAATCGGCAGGAATACGGACCGGAAATTTTGTGTACAAATCCATCCATCCGTCCATCATCCAAGACAAAAGCACTAAGTTCTTCTCGGCAAATCGAGCCTCCATGGACCTAAGAAGATGCGTATCGAGCACGTATGACGCTTCTTCAATGGACTCGAAAAGAAACGGCGCCCTTAGGACCGCCAATTCAGACAAAGCAAGCCCAAGAGTGCCTGTTGAAATACCGGCCATTTGCAGCCGATTGCGGCGTAACCCAGCAAATTGGGTTTCTTCGGGCCCTGCCTCACCCTGAACCATCAGGGTCACACCCAGACGGCCATCACTTAGGGCGTCTACGGCATCTTCAAATTTTTGCCAGTAGATTTCACCCGCGGTCCCAGGCGCTGCGAATCCCGCTACCTTAGGCGGCTCAGCCACCGCGGCCTCTGACGCGCTGAACAGGCCAAAGACGACCAAAACAACGCTATGCACGTAAACCAACTGCTTTGTAATCATAACCTTAACAAACCACACGTAATCGTGAAGGGGTAGAGGAGCCCGGCTTGAGTGCCAAATGAGGAACTATGATAAGACTCAGACTCTCAGTTCGCAGATCGAAACTTAGGCGACCTACTAGGGGATTTCCACCGATGCAAGATATGGTCCAAGACGTTGTCAAAGCGCGCTATGGCGCGGGCGCACAAGAGCGGGAAGACGCGTTATGCTGCCCGGTCGACTATAACCCGCAATATCTGAAGATCATTCCAGAAGAAGTCATCGAGAGAGACTACGGTTGCGGAGACCCGTCCCAATATGTGCGAAGGGGCGAAACCGTGCTCGACCTTGGCTCTGGCACGGGGAAAATCTGTTTTATTGCCTCCCAGGTCGTCGGGCCGGAGGGCAAGGTCATTGGTATCGATATGACCGACGAAATGCTCGACGTCGCAAGACGTAACGCACCCATCGTTGCAGAGCGTACTGGGTACGCTAACGTCGAGTTTCGCAAAGGGAACATTGAAGATCTGGCAACCGACCTGACAGAAATGAACCGGCTTCTTGCTAAGACCCCTCTAAATTCAGCCTCCGCTTTAGCAGATTTTGAAAAGGCACGTGCCAAGCAACGGACGACCAACCCACTCGTAGAAGATAATTCTGTAGACGTCATCGTATCAAACTGCGTCCTTAATCTCGTATCAGACACAGACAAACCAGCGCTGTTTAGAGAAATTTTTCGTGTGTTAAAAAAGGGCGGACGCATCGCCATTTCAGACATAGTGTCAGATGAAACCTCCCCCGAGCATCTCAAGAGTGACGATGACCTTTGGAGCGGGTGTATTTCTGGTGCGCTTCAGGAGCACGAGTTTGTCGCTCTACTGGAAGAGGTTGGATTTTATGGCATCACACTCGACAAGCGTGATTCTGCTCCGTGGCAAGTGGTCGACGGTATCGAATATCGTTCGGTTACGGTTCTCGCCTGGAAAGGGAAAGAAGGTCCATGCTGGGATAAGAATGAAGCGGTCATCTATAAAGGGCCTTTCTCCAGCGTCGCAGATGATGATGGTCACACTTATCTTCGGGGCCAGCCGATGGCCGTATGCGAGAAGACATACAAAATTCTTACGTCAGAGCCCTATGCGTCGAATTTCTACGCGGTACCTGCGCAAACTGAGGTTGCCGAGCAAATTCCTTTTGATTGCACACGAGACGCCCTCCGCGCGCCATCGGAAACCAAAGCTGGCGTGGCCCCAGCAACACACATCAATGAAGACCCCCGCTGCGCTCCAGAGACAGATTGCTGTTGATTATAGTCGAAGATAATTAGCGGGCATTGGGGTAACGATTAGAACTAGTATACTGCCCTCACGATTTCAATTCGCGCCTAGAGGTCGCCCATGGTCCGCAATCCCAGCCACGAAATGCTGAGCCCGCCCAACCACGATGAGTTGGCACTCCAGCAATATGTAATTTCCCTAAAGCATCACGTCGGCCAGCAAATTCAGCCCCGCAAAAAGGATATCTATGAGCAGCGTGGAAAGCCAGCGTTTGAAAAAACCCGCGGACGAGCTCCAGAAAGCTGGCGAGAAATTGGCCATGTGATGTTGTCAGATCCCGACTACCAGATGTCTATCGCGCTTAACACTATGGCCCAGGATTTAATGTGGGAGTCAGTCGCAGACCCAATCTATCGAAATATCGACACCCTAGGTGCGTCCTATCGGCGGCTAACCAGTTCCCCCGACAAAAAAGGCTCACTAGAGCTAGACCCTGACTTCGAGGTGCCCAACGGAATCAAAGAAGTAGCGATCCATAGGCAAGTCGGCACCTATGCTTATGACCGTGGCGAAGGGGATGTTACAGCTGGGGCGCTATACGAAGGCGGCGGCAACATCTATTCCATGGGCATGGGCGTTGGCACCGGGTACAGCAAAGGCGAAATCATCCAGGCGTTTCTGAAGAATCGATACCCCGGATTTGAACCCAAACGCATTTTGGATATCGGCTGCTCTGCAGGGTCCTCTTCAACACCCTACGCCATGGCCTACCCTGACTCAGAAGTCCATGCCATTGATGTCGCACCTGGCCTTCTCCGCTATGCCCACGCCCGCGCAGAAAGTCTTGGTGTTACTGTCCATTTTCACCAGCGAAGCGCAGACAGCACCAAGTTTCCAGACAACTATTTTGACTTGGTGGTGTCGCACAACGCCATGCACGAAATGCCGCAAAAAGTTACGGAGGGCATGTTCAAAGAGAGCTATCGCATTCTCAAACCGGGTGGCATTGCCGTGCACCAAGACCTCCGTCTACGATTTAACGATTTTCCCTTGTTTGAACAGTTCGATTTCCGCTGGGACCAACTGCACAACAACGAGCCGTATTTGGTGACCTACGCTACCAATGATCCGGATGATCTATTCTTGCAGGCAGGATTTCCCAAAGAGAATATTTGGAGCGGCCTTGTCGATCAGCCTGACGGAACCATGAAATGGTTTGTGCCGGTTGCACAAAAACCCGAGGCTTAGGTCGAGCGATAATCAACGTCCCGACCACCTTCTAAGTCATGACCACAATCCACATAGCCACGCATGAATTGCGTGCGTTGAAAAATATCGTGTGGTTAGCCAATATCAATAATTCAGCGGCACTCGTCCGGTGGCGTCGCACACTCCCGGTGCTACCCCATCGTCATCGTCCCGAAACACAGAGGGGAGACACGAAGGTTTGGTCGGCCAAGTGTGCGGAAATGGTTGAGTGCATGCATGTCGCGGCCCCACAGCGATTAACGGTTTTGCCCTCCGTAGGCACCCATTTGGAGGCAGAAAACCCTCTTTGAGGACCTGGCCGCTGGCGAATCGAACCCAGTCCTGCTACAGACAATCAGCTTTTTTTCCTGGGGGATATTATCAATGGCTGAAGCAAACCAAGCACCTGAATCAGCGGGGTCTAGTCCGCGCTACTCTTGGTATTGCCTCGGGGTTATCGTCTTCGCCTATTTCTTTGGCTTTATGGACCGCCTTATTGTCGGTTTGCTAACTCCGGCCATCCAAGCAGATTTGGGTTTCAGCGACACGCAGATGGGTCAGATTCAGGGCCTGGCGTTCGCCGTCTTCTATTCCCTTTTCGTCATACCCATTGGCTGGGCCGCCGACAGGTTCAATCGCGTTCGCATTCTGAGTGCAGGCACAGCGATCTGGAGTCTATTTACGGCAGGATGCGGCCTAGTTCGTAGCTTTGGAGGTCTGTTCGGCATGCGCGTCGGAGTTGGTATTGGCGAAGCAACTTTGAACCCCTGCACATCGTCGCTTATTGGCGACCTATTCGAACCTCGCGACCGACCGAAAGCGTTCGGTATTTACACAATGGCTACCGCCTTTGGCACAGGCCTGGTGTATGTTTTCGGCGGATTACTGATCGCGTTCACCATGCAGGGCGTCAACATGCCGTTCTTAGGCCTCGTCCCTGGCTGGCAGGCGGTATTTATCATCATCGGCCTTGCGGGCCTTATTCCGGCGCTTCTTATGATCTTCACTGTGCGTGAACCGAAGCGCAAAGAAATAGCAAAAGACAAAAGTGAGAAGCCTTCGTGGGCTGAGATTTTTGCGTTCCTGAATCAAAACAAAACAACCCTGATCTGCCACCATTTCGGCGTCGCCTTCATTCTGATGGCCGTCTACGGTTGGGTGAACTGGCTACCGTCTTTGTTTGATCGCGTTCATGGGTGGTCAATTCCGCAGTTCAGCATTTGGTACGGTATTTTCGGCGGTATGTTTGGAATTTTATCTGCAGTTTCTAGCGGCTATATAACTGTATGGTTCAAGGACAAAGGCAACTCCGATGGCGCCATGCGCACCGTTCTTTGGGGTGGCGTGGGTCTCACTATCGGCACATCAATCGCCCCACTGATGCCAACGCCAGAGCTTTGCCTTGCAATGTTTGCCATCGCAGGCATTTTCTCAAATTGGCCACCTGCTCAAGCGTTGGCTGCCGTTAACGACATGACCCCCAACCAACTGCGTGGCGTTGTAACTTCAGTTTACATTCTAGTCATCGGCATTGGCGGTGCAGGTTTAGGTCCCTTTGCCATGGGCTGGGTGACCGACAACGTGTTCGGCGACCCCGATCAAATTCATTTCTCTATGGCGCTAGTCACCATTGTGATGGGATCACTGGGATCACTCCTAATCGCATATGGCCTCAAAGCCTATAGGGAAAGTCTCAGCCGGGTAACCTGGAGACCAGCGGGAACGAATTAGGCAAACCGTTAGCGATGGTTTGACGCCCGCGCGGTATTAACTCAACCTTTTAGTCGCCTCTTCCCCAACCGGCCCCACCATTGACCATTTGAACATAGCCCTTTGGAAGACCCGCATCAGGCGTGAAGCCGTAAAGGGCCTCCTTGGGAATCGCCTCGGCCAAGGTACTGCGCACAGCCAGCAGCTTTTCAAGATCGATGCCCGTCTTTAGTCCCATGCTATCGAGCAGGAATACTAAATCTTCAGTAATGATATTGCCCGAAGCACCAGGCGCGAAAGGACAGCCCCCGATACCACCGAGGGAGCTATCCAAAGTATCAAGCCCGACATCAAGTGCAGCCATGACGTTGGCGAGACCTTGACCACGTGTGTTGTGCAGATGAATGCCAGTGAGTTTATCCCGACCTACTGCAGCCCAAATACCTATCACGAGTTCCTTCACTTGCACCGGGTTGGCATAACCCGTCGTGTCCGCCAGGCCCACTTCATCGCAGCCGAGCGCTACTAGCTTCTCAGCCATTTCAATGACCTTCGATTGCGACACGTGCCCTTCTAACGTGCATCCGAAGGCCGTCGAAAGCCCTCCCTCGAAATGCGGCTTATCACCCTCAGGAATAGTTTTGATCAAGGCGACAATCTTCTCGACCTCTTCAAGAACTTGCGCGTGCGTTTTACGCAGATTGGCTTGTGAATGAGTCTCAGAAACAGACAACGGTAGGGTGATCTTGTGAGCCCCTGCTTTGATTGCATTCTCAGCACCCTTGAAGTTGGGTACGAGTGCAGCAACCTGCAAACCGGGTATGGTTCGCGCGTATTCAACTATCTCGCCAGTGTCCGCTAGTTGGGGCAACAGTTTTGGCGGAACAAATGAACCGACCTCAATCTCGCGCACGCCAGCATCGGCCTCTGCTTTAATCCACGCCTTCTTGGCGTCGGTTGGCATGATCGAGTCCACTGATTGGAGGCCGTCACGAGGACCAACTTCACTGATGAGAATATCGATGCCGTCCATTATATCTGTCATTGGTATTATCCTTTAATCCGATGCGCCTGTATTAGGACATTCGCACCCCGTCTGTCACCGATTGGATAGCGGTGGCGACAAGGTAGCACCCGGTCTTTGGTGAACCGTATTCCGGGGCGGCGTCACGATAAACTTTATCGAGCTTTTCAAGGTCGGCGACAGCGCCAAGGTTTTCCAAACGGACGTTAGGCAATAGTTGTTGCAAAAACTAGGTTCAGTATTGATAGCCCGTAGACGCGCATACGTTTTTTCGCACAGGGCAGCACTAAATCTCTTTGGCAAAAGGGTAGCGTTTTTTAGTCATAAAGCTTTCATACCAGGCTGCATTCGCTTGCCGTGCACCTCTTAAGATATATGATCTGTACCTTGTTCGGTCCAGTATCGGACACGGGGAATTAGACTTAAGTATATGAATAATGAAGGAAATATTTGATGGCGGACGCGCAAAACCTCCCATTGTCTGGAACCAAAGTGGTTGAGTTCACTCACATGGTGATGGGTCCCACTGTTGGCTGCATTCTTGCCGATCTAGGTGCAGACGTAATCAAAATTGAACCGCTCAAGGGAGACAACACACGCCGCCTTAAAGGATCCGGGTCTGGGTACTTCCCAATGTTTAACCGGAACAAGCGCTCGATATGTCTCGACCTTAAGAATGAAACCGGCCATGGCATCGCGTTGGACCTCATCAAACAAGCAGACATTGTGATTGAAAACTTCCGCCCCGGCGCGATGGATAAACTGGGTTTTGGTTATGAGGATCTGAAGAAACTCAACAAGGGTCTCATATATTGCTCGGAGAAAGGCTTCCTTTCAGGACCATACGAACACCGGACAGCTCTTGACGAAGTGGCTCAGATGATGGGTGGCCTTGCCTACATGACAGGCCCTCCCGGACAGCCTTTGCGCGCTGGCGCGTCTGTCATCGACATCACTGGCGGCATGTTTGGGGTTATCGGGGTTCTCTCTGCGCTGGTCGGCAGAAACCAAAACGGCGAAGGGCAACATGTTGTTGCGAGTCTTTACGAAACATCTGTCTATCTTGTTGGTCAACACATGGCGCAGTACGGGGTGACCGGCTCTCCGGCAAACCCCATGCCGGCGCGGGTTTCGGCCTGGGCAATTTACGACGTTTTTGAAACCAAAGACGATGACAAAGTTTTTGTCGGTGTCGTCTCTGACACACAATGGAAAAACTTCTGCGAGGCATTCGAACTGGACGATCTTTGGGCGGAGGAGGAGCTGAAGCTCAACAACGGCCGGGTTGATGCTCGACCCTGGCTCAAACCGCAGATCGACGAACTATTTAAGCGCTACACCAAAGCCGATCTCATGGCAAAGCTAGAAGCAACCGGCATGCCCTTTGCTCCGATTGCCAAACCCCATGAGTTATTCGACGATCCGCACCTTAACGCTGGCGACGGGCTTTCAGAGGTCACCTTGACAGATGGAGACGGCGCGGGCCGCAAAATCAAGCTGCCAAACATGCCGTTGTCCATCGGTGGTGACCGCCTCGGTGTACGTCGTAATTTACCGCGCGAGGGACAGCACACCCGAGAAGTTCTAGCAGACATGGGCCACGACGAAGCTGCCGTAGCCAAGATGCTCGAGGAAGGCATCGCCGCTGGTGAATAGGAGCACGGTGCTCTCACGAACACGAATCGGACTGGTGGGGCTCCTGTTGTGGGCCTCTGCCGGGACCGTTGCCGCGGAAGATTCACTTCCCCTCAACACCAATGTTGTCCGCGAGACGCGAGGGGTTATCGCCTACCGCGCCATCAGCACAGGTCAGGTGCGAGGTGAGGAACGCTTCCATATTTCGGCCCACCCCGATGGCTCACGCACGGTGTCGACAATTAGCCGGTATGGTCCGCGAGACATCCAACGGCATTCCCTATACAGAATCGACGGTGTACTGCGACCAATTGACGCCACTGTCCAATATTGGATTGAGGGGACATGGCGAGCATCGGGATTAATCACTGTGGATGAGAGGGGCCTGCAAACCGCCAGCCGAAGCCCGCTAGGCAATAGCAAACATGACATAGAAATCAGTGATAATTTCGCTATTTTGACGCATCAACTCAGCCCTGATGCCTGGCGCGTTTTCCATTACGATAAGTCGATTGGTGGTGCGCAGGCCCTAAAGATGTATGACCTGAGCCCCTTAGCTGATGGCCCCGACGGTATTCTCGGAAAACTTACGACTCAGCGTTTTCAATATAAGTGTGAAACATCAATCACTGTCCCAGCCGGAACATTTGCGGTCGATCATTATCGCATAGAAGACGCGGTCGATATGTACGTGCATGGACCCGACGCCATTCTTGTGAAGTGGCGCTTTGACGCTATTGACCGTGAACACATATTGACAGAACTTGAACGCACTGAGTAGCCGTCTAGTCTACTCTATCTGCCAGACAATGGTGCAAACTCATCGGTTCGCTGGCATTCGATTTCGACACCTTCAAACTCGACTTCAATTTGATCGCTAAGCGGCTCAGAATCCTTCTGTGCGAGCGTCTCACCTGTCGATGGGTCGCCTACCCATAGGCGCAATCTATCGTCTCGACCAAAGCCATCTGCCGCGGGATATTCCGCCCTTAATAACGTCGCTTCGAGCTCGCGTCCCGCTGCGGTCCCAGCATTCATGACATGGCCTCTATCGTGACCTATGTACTCTCTGTCAACGAGACCCTTAATTTCACAAACATAAGGACGCGCGCGATGGAGACGAATATGGGTTTGATCTTCCCGACCCAAAAATAACATGCCCGCTGACCAGTTGTTATCATACAACCAGAGCTGCTCGGGCGTTAGAACCCACTCGGCGTCAGCACGAAATTCTTCGTCGGTGCGCTTGGAAATGAAGGAGCATGTGCCAGGCCCGTAAATCTTCTTATCTTCAGTATTGCCCTGAAGCACACCAAAGATTTGGTCCCCGTCGCGACGCCAGATCCAATCGCAATTGATGGCGCTGCGTTCACGAAACTGTACTTTGCCCCAAAGGTCAGGGCGCTCGTGTAAGTTTTCATAGTCCTCAGGATTTAAGGGACCTTGACCAAAAATATTGACCGCGCGCAAGTCTTCATCAATTACGGCATGGTAAAGCACTTGGCTGCCGCCAATGATTGCTCCATCACGGCCACCGTTATTGATTTGGCCATAAAATACGACCTCACCGATTTGGGGCGCATCAATACGGGCAAAGGTTCGGTGCCAATGCTCGTGCTCACCTCCATAACTCGGCATGCGAATTTTACGTTCAAACCAAACTTGGGGCGCAGAATCCCAAACACCCGGCAACCACTTGACGAGGTACTCCATGACCCACTCAAGATCGGCCCGACCTTGATCATATCTAGGCGCCGCCGCAACTGTGTTTTGCGCCAAGGATACTGCGCTTAACACATACCCAATCCTGAGCAACCACTTCATCGGTGCACCTCCAGCTTTTTCTCGTAGTTGGCGGACTCGACTCTGTTGCGACCGCCCTTTTTTGCCTCATAGAGTTTTCTATCTGCCCGACGAACCAGATCATACGGCTCAATATTTTCGTCAGGCGTGCACGTCGCAATGCCAATGCTCATTGTAACGTGGTGATTCACATTAGAATATTCGTGCCTTACCTGAAGGTCGGAAACAGCCTTCCGCATCACATGACCAAAGGCACTTGCCCCTTCTAAGTCTGTGTCAGGCATGAGACAGACAAATTCTTCACCGCCGTATCGAGCCACGAGATCAGCGGCGCGTTTAACCTCTCCGCCCAAAGCCCGCCCCACTTTGCGAAGACACTCGTCCCCAGCTCCATGGCCATAGTTATCATTAAAAGGTTTGAAATAATCAATATCTAGCATCGCGATTGAAAGCGGTGATTCGTGGCGACGACACCGCCGCCATTCCGATTGAAAAACATCTTCAAATCGACGACGAGTTGCTAAACCGGTTAAAACATCCTCCGCTGCAATACGTTCAAGCTTATCTTTGTACTGTTTGAGTTCCATGTGATTACGCACACGAGCCTTCACGATCGGTGGACTCACGGGCTTCGTAATGTAGTCGACAGCCCCCATTTCAAGGCCCTTGACCTCGTCTTCAGCCGTGGTTGACGAAGTAACAAAGAGTATGGGGATATCGCGGGTCCTGCGTTCGCTCTTGAGAAGGTGGCAAATATCGAAGCCGCTTTTAGGGGCCATCACCACATCCAATAACACTAGATCTGGAGCCTCACGATTGGCTATCTCAAACGCTTCATCGCTGTTAAAAGCGAAGAAAAGGTCATATTCGTCTTGTAATGTCGCTTCCATGAGCTGGACAAATAGTTGCTCATCATTAGCAATTAGGATCTTGGGTTTTTTCTTGTCCATGAATCCTCACGTCTTTGAACAGAAACCAAAGTTGGATTAGTAGAAAATCACAAGTAAAAACTGCGCAGAGGTCATCGATAGAGCACGATGACAACAATGCCAGCCGCCGTGGCAACGACACCCAACACTTCCTGTTTGGCCATCCGCTCGTGAAATAAAAACCGCGACGCGACATAGGCAAACAAAAGTTCAACCTGGCCAACGGCCATAACGTAAGCCGCGTTTTGCAACGTGAAAGCACAATACCAAAAGGCCGACGCAACGATCCCAGTCAAGCCAACCATAGCACCCATAGGCCAGGCACGCACCACACTTAAGGCGACCTCTGGTGTGCGCCATTGCAAATAAATACCCATCGCAACCGCTTGAGCCACCGTAACCCAGGCAAGCGTTGTAAATGCCCGCATTACGAAGTCACCACTGTCTAAATACAAAGCAGCTGCCCGATAGAACACGGCTGCCATAGCGTACAACGTCCCCACGCCAAGTCCATACAACGCAGGTTTATGTCGGAGGGCCGCCACAACACTAGAAATTGAGAGGCCCGCGCGCCCTGTGGCCATAAGTACAACACCAATAAAGGCAACAATAATTCCTAAAAAACCGAATGGCCCGACGCGTTCACCTAAAACAACGAATGATACGGCAACCGTTTGTATGACCTCCGTCTTGGTATAGGTCATGCCAACAGTAAAGGTGCTGAGACCCAGAAGATGCAGAAGCAAGGCGTTGCCGAGAAGCTGTACCAGCCCACCTGCCCAAGCGTATACAAAGAATACTGGACTAGGTGACGGTATGCCCTGTTGCGTCATAACCGACAACGCAGTTAGGGCGCCCAATATCAGCGGAAGCCCAAAAAGGAACCGAGCGAAGGTCGCTCCAAAGACCGTCAACCGTTCTGTCAGGTGTTTCTGTAACGCCGTACGTACCGCTTGAACTCCAGCAGCAGCGATGGTCAGCAGAATCCATATTTCCATGTTCTAGATCGCCAGTCGGTCTACAGATAGACCCATGGGCGCTGCGCCATATCTTTCTCACGGAATGCAAGGATCGCGTCATCCTGCTTGAGCGTTAGACCAATGGGATCTAGACCCTCAACCAACATTTCCTTGTCGGCAGGAGCGATTTCAAAAGCATGCGCGTCTCCCTCCGGGCTGGTTACAGTTTGCGCGAGAAGGTCTACTGTAAATAAAGCCCCATCGACCTCTTGCTCCGCAACGACAGCAAAGGCTTTGACGTTATCTTCTGATAGAACTATCGGAAGAATACCGTTGCGAACGCAGTTCCCATGAAAAATGGTACCGAAGCTTGGTGCGATGACGCAACGAATCCCCCATTCTTTCAACGCCCAAACAGCATGTTCCCGGGATGAGCCACAGCCAAAATTCTCACCGGATAACAATATCTCAGCATCACGAAACTGTGCTTTGTTTAAGATAAAGTCGGGGTTCTCAACCCGGGCGTCGACATCGGTATATCTCCAGTTGGCGAACATGCCGACAGACAAACCGTCTTTCGTAACACCTTTCATTTCCCGACTCGGAATGATTGCGTCCGTATCGATATTCACGCGCATGATGGGTGCAGCGACCGATGACAACGTTGTGAACTTCTGCATCGTGAGTGTCATGACGCCCCCTACCCTAATTTTCTAACATCTGCGATCTTTCCAGCAATCGCTGATGCTGCTACTGAAGTCGGACTGGCCAAGTGGGTGCGTGTTTTTGGGCCTTGACGGTTCTCGAAATTGCGATTGGTTGAACTGATAACGCGTTCCTGCTCCCCAAAGCTCTCGCCACCTGCATAGAAACACATAGAACAGCCACTCTCTCGCCACTCAAAGCCCGCTTCGACCAGCGCTTTATCGATCCCCTCTGCTTCAGCAGCCAATTTGACCTGACTTGACCCCGGCACAACGATGGCCTTGACGCTTTCGGCAACCCGGTGACCTTTCACAACCTTAACAACCTCTCTCAGGTCAGACAGTCGTGAATTGGTACACGACCCTATGAAAGCTGCATCAATTGGCACGCCTTCAATAGGCTGGCCTGGTTTTAGATCCATATACTCAAGCGCACGTTCCCATGACGTCTTAGCATTCGCATCTGGTGCATCAGAGGGATCTGGCACTACGCCGTCAATCTGACTTGCGTGACCCGGACTCGTCCCCCAAGTTATTTTGGGAACTATATCTCCGCAGTCGATGGAGATATCTTTATCGTAGGTCGCGTCCTCATCAGCCTTCAATGTTTGCCAATACGCAACTGCCACATCCCAGGATTTCCCGGTTGGCGCATAAGGTCGACCTTGCACATATTCTATCGTGGTGTCGTCAGGTGGAATAACGCCTGTGAAAGCTGCGAACTCGACAGCCATGTTGCAAACGGTGAAACGATTCTCTTGCGGCAAGGCTCTGATCGCGGAGCCTGTAAATTCGATCGCATGACCAACACCGCCAGCAGCGGTATATTCGCCAATGAGATGCAAGATCATATCTTTCGCACTGACACCAAAGCCAAGCTCACCGTTAAACGAAACCCGCATCGATTTCGGCGTATTCACGGCGAGCGTCTTGGTTGCCAATGCATGCTCGCCTTCGGTGGATCCAATCCCCCAGGCCAGTGCGCCTAACGCCCCCAAAGTACAAGTGTGACTGTCAGGACAGACTTGGGTGAGACCGGGCAGCGTGATTCCTTGTTCGGCAGACACAACATGCACGATGCCTTGTCGGTCGTCGCCAATATCAAATAGGGTGATACCCGCCGCATTCGCCGCATCTCGTGTGGTCGTGATGAAGTTCTTCCCAGACGGCATAGTCGTCTCGTCGCCCCTACCAGGGAGCGTGTCGACAATATGATCCATCGTGCAAAATACCTGCTCTGGATTACGAACTTTGCGTCCAGCGGACTCCAACCCCTTGAGGGATACTGAACCAGTCCGCTCATGGAGGAATACGCGATCCATGTACAACAGTGCCGCATCGTCACCGAGATCGGCGACTATGTGAGCGTCCCATAATTTCTGTATGAGTGTCCGGCCCATGCCTCATCGTCCCAGAACGTGAATGTTTCTCGGGGGTATAGCGTCCTATTCGGCTTTCAGCCACCCCTTAGGCATCATTCTGCGGAGACCATCATCTCGATCCATTAAGTGATGTTTGAGGACACCGACAACATGCAACAGAACCACACCTACCATACCAATTTAGATGTACAGATGGATGTCCGCCATAATAAAAGACAAGGGCCGAATAACCCAAAACAGGTGCGGTAAATTGATGCCACACGGATTTACTGCAACCTTAAGTGCATTGCAGCTGATCCAGCCAGTTAACAGCATCAGGATCATCGCTACATACAAATAAGTGCGGACACCATTGGCGGCCAGCCGCTCCCAACATCTCATGTGATCCGGCAAT
Source organism: Rhodospirillaceae bacterium (assembly GCA_029245025.1). Lineage (GTDB taxonomy): Bacteria > Pseudomonadota > Alphaproteobacteria > Rhodospirillales > Rhodospirillaceae > WLXB01. Next base: position 153,850 of record JAQWQC010000025.1, on the reverse strand, counting down.
TCGGGGTGAGGCTGAGAAAATCTCCAGGCCAACCGAAAAACACTAAGACGAATACAACGATTCCTGCGGGCATATGCCAGTAGTTATAAAACTATGCCCAGGTGTCAGCTGACACAATTTTAAAATAGCGTAGAAAGCCCGTGATGAATTGTGTGAGGATGATCGTCCAGTGCAGAAACTCGGAGGCTATTCGCCAACGAGTATCTGCATATGAGAGTGCCATGCCCCCTTTCTCCTATACCGGGTTACCCGCATGCTGAAAGTCAGTTTATTGAACAGAGAGGCCTAAATGTCCCTAGTTAGCCCAATGGTACGCACCGCCATCATTGTACGAGACCTCGAGCAATCTACTGCCTTCTACAAGGACATATTTGAGTTAGATGACGTTTATGCGGAGGGTGGCCTGACCCATGCCACAGCTGCAAAATTGTTAGGGATGCCGCCCGAGACTAAAACGCGATATAGTATTCTGCGGGCCACAACCATGAACAAGGGAATGGTGGGGTTGTTCGAACTTTCAGACCCAGCCCCACCAGTATTCGATAAACAATCGCAAAGCTGCAACATCGGAGAAGCGTGTCTCGTTTTCTATTGCGGAGACCTAGACGTCGTTCATGATCGCCTTATCTCGGGCAATCACTTGGTGCTGTGCCCACCTACACATCTAGAAGTGGATATCGAAGGAGGTGCCATCAAAGCCGCCGATCGAGGTCAAAGAGAAATGACCTTTCGTGACCCTAACGGCGTAATGGTGAACCTGATTGAACGAGACCCCTCCAGCGAAGACTAACCTCAAGAGTGAAGGATCAAGTAAAAATGCCTGAGGATACGGACTAACGGGAAGGCGCGCCCAATCGGTCACAATGAGGGCCATCGCGTCCTGCAAAAAGCCCTTACCCCTCAACGTACAACGACGGCTTCAGGCCCGATATTTTGTGAAGTCCGATTGGCGCGGTGTTTAGGCTAACCAATTTCGGCGTCAATATTGTGGCTCTCCCCTTAGGCGGCCGCTCAGCCGAGCGCCATTGGCACAAAGCGCAAGACGAATTCGTTTGCGTCATTAGCGGCACGCTGACGATAGTAAATGAATCTGGCGAGACGCGATTCACGGCTGGCCAGAGCGTCGGCTTTAAGGCCGGTATTCCTGACGGGCATATGCTGGTGAACAACAGCACAGAAGTAACGGTCTGCTTATGTGTTGGGGATCGGACTCACCCTGAGCACGTCACCTATCCTGATATTGATATACAACTCGTCTCAGATGAAAAAGGGTCACGTTTTCTGCATAACGACGGAACACCTTACCCAGATGAGTATCTGCCTAAGTGGGGATAAGTGAGCGTTTATTCGTGCCGCAAGGCGTCAATCGGATCTAAACGAGCAGCGCTACGGGCTGGCATGTAGCCGAACACAACGCCAACCAAAGCTGAAAACACAAAAGCCATAATCATCATATCAGGCTGAATGATGAACGGGACGTTTAAAAGCGGTGCGAGCGCCATAGCACCTGTTAATCCGATAATGATACCGACCAAGCCACCAAATCCGGCAAGCATCGCTGCCTCGACCAGGAACTGAAGCAGCACCTCTTTTTCACGGGCGCCGATAGCCATGCGGATGCCAATCTCCCGCGTTCGCTCCGTCACAGAGACCAGCATAATATTCATAATGCCTATTCCACCGACCAATAGGCTTATAGCCGCAATCGCCGACAAAAACCCCGTCATCACGGCTGTAGAGCTTTGAAAAGCGTTGGACATCTCCTGCACGCCGCGAACAGAAAACAAGTCCTCTGCACCAGGCTGTGAAGGCCGCCGCTCCCTCATGATCATTTCAACTTCGGCTTGTGCAGCGTCAACCAATGAATCGTCAAGCGCCGCAACGTATATCTGGTCGATATTGGTATTGCCAGCAATCCGACGCTGAAAATACTTAATGGGCACCACAACAACATCGTCTTGATCGCCAGAGAACATCACCTGCCCTTTTGGCTCAAGAAGACCTATGACCTCACACGAAGCTTTGCCAATCCGCAAAACATTGCCCATGTAAGGCTCGTCTTTAAATAGTTCTGTTTTGACGGTTTGGCCTATAATGCAAACAGACTTCCCTGTTTGCTCCTCGGCAGCAGAGAATAGGCGACCTGCTTCCATGTCCCAATTTCGTACGTTTACAAACTCGCGGTCTGTCCCGACAATCTGAGATCGCCTGTTTCCATTCCCGTAGACAACCATTTGTCGTTGGATTGACATTGGAGCGACGCTAGACAGCATGGCTGTTTCACGTCGAAGCGCACTGACATCCTGAATCTCAAAAGGTGGCGCTGCCTGTGCCGCACCTCGCATGCGGCGCTGACCAGGAAATACTGTCAGCATAGTGCTGCCAAGCTTAGAGATCTCAGTTTGGACCTGCGCCTTCGTTCCAGCCCCGAGAGTGACAACCACAATGACCGCGGCGACGCCAATCACAATCCCCAGAGTAGTAAGGATGGAACGCAAAACGTTGCGCCGGATTTCCCTCATAGACAGCAGTAAGATATTGCCAATCATGCCCGTTACCTATGCCGCCTGGGATGTTGATTCGTGAACAATGTTCCCGTCACGGAACACTAACCGACGGCCAGCAAAAGCGGCCATGTCTTCTTCATGGGTCACCAATACAATGGTCAAGCCGTTTTCTGTATTCAGTTTGGCCAACAAGTCCATAATTTCCTGGCTTCGTGCCGTATCCAAATTACCGGTCGGTTCGTCGGCCAGTAGAAGTGATGGATTAGTGACCATAGCTCTTGCGATCGCAACGCGTTGCTGTTGCCCTCCAGACAGTTCTGCCGCCGTGTGATGCTCGCGATTCTCAAGCCCGACCGCGTGCAGTGCTTCAATCGCCATGTCCCGGCGATCAGACTTAGAAATGCGACGATAAATGAGGGGCAACTCCAAGTTCTCTAGAGCAGTCGTTCGAGACAAGAGATTAAAGCCTTGAAAAACGAAGCCGAGATAGTGCCGCCTGAGCAGGGCGCGTTGATCTCGGGTCAGTGTTTTCACATCCACACCTTTAAAGAGATATCGACCGTGCGTCGGCGTATCGAGGCAGCCCAGAATATTCATGGTGGTCGATTTTCCAGACCCGCTTGATCCCATAATGGCGACAAATTCTCCTTCGTAGATATCAAAGCTCACGTCGTCGAGCGCACGAACGGCCATCTCCCCTCCGCCATACACTTTTGCGACATGCTCGAAGGAAACAACTGGACCTTCGTGGGCTTTTGCTGAGAGATCGCTTTCAGGCATTAGCCAGCGGCCTGTATGCCGATGATAACGTCAGTGCCTTCCTCAATACCGTCAGCAATGACTTCAGCACGCTGACCGTCTAACAGCCCAACCTCAACCGTGATGGCCCGGGGACGCCCGTCGTCCATAATCCAGACACGACCAGGAGCGCCTACCTGCAAAGGTGTTTGGCGCGCACTCCGATTGCGATTGAATCGTGGCATCATCATGCCCATTAGACCCGGGGGCCCTCGGCGCGTAGAAGGCTCGTCTTCATCTTCCGCGGGCATTGGAGGCGTGAAACGCAAGGCTGCATAGGGCACCATGACAGCGCCTGAACGGTTTGCGGTGGTTATCGTCGCCGTCGCTGTCATACCTGGGCGCAACGCCAGGTCAGCATTGTCGACTGACAGAAGAGCCTCATAGGTCACTACGCCACCCTCGTTCTTCGGCGCAAACCGAACCGATGTGATTGTTGCGGGGAATAAGCGACCAGCATAGGCGTCGACAGAAAACGCGGCCCCCTGCCCTTCTTGAACCTGCCCTATATCTGCCTCATCGATATCCACCACCAATTTCATGTCTGATAGATCTTCCGCGAGCGTAAACAGTACCGGAGTTTGTAGTGAGGCCGCTACTGTTTGCCCTGGCTCGACTTGCCGAGTGAGCACGATGCCGTCGATCGGAGCCGTAATGTCCGTCTTGGCCAGATTGGTTTGATCAGCTGCCAAATTGGCCTCAGCGACGGTCACTTGCGCTCTGACACTCGCCAAAACCGCTATAGCGCGGGCATGAGCAGCACTTGCGTTGTCTAGTGACTGTTCTGAAACATTACCCTTCTTGTGAAGGCTTTCGGCTCTCTGAAGGTTATTACGCGCTTCAAATTCGCTGGCCTTCGCCTCTTCTACTTTTGCCAGCGCTGAAATGAGTTGCGCCTCAGTTTGACGCACTCTCGCGGACAATTGATCCTTATCCAACACTGCCAAAGTCTGGCCGAGTGCAACCCGGTCATTGAAATCGACATTAACAGCTTCGATAAGGCCGGAGATTTCAGCCCCTATATCAACTTGATTGAGCGGCTGAATCGTTCCGGTCGCTGTCACCGTCACGGTCAAATCACCGCGGGTTACAGCAGCCGTGCGAAAGTTGAGGTCTGGTGTTCCAGATCCAGGTGGAAGACCAATGAAACCGAACACGACAAGAGCGACCGGGCCGGCGAGATACCATTTGTATCGAGCTAAGAAGTTACGTTGCCCTTCATTCAATCCTAGGGTATCAGCCATTTCGGCACTCGGACTTGGGGAGTGAACTGGGTCTGCTTGTTCATTCATTGTATGTTCCACACCTGATCGTTTGGCCAATGCATCGATTGGGTTCGCAGGCCTATACCAATTTACAGATCGCAATCATAAACAGCGCCGGTATCAGCAGTGTGTCAAAAGCACTGTTCTCTGTAAGGAAGTGTAACATGAGAAATAGAACGGGATTGTTGATTCACGCCCCGTAACGACGAAAGGCCCGGTAAAACCGGGCCCTCCTGATCGTTTAGTCAGCTTAAAAAGAAGAATTATGCAGCCTTCTTTGTCGCCTTTGTGGCTTTCTTGGCCGTTTCAGTCGCGACGTCTACGGTCGCTTGAACGCGGTCAGCGATCGGAGCAAAGGCTTCTTTGATGATGCCGGTCGAAAGATCGGACATTTTCTGGCCTTCCGCGACCGCTTTTTCCCAGGCGGTTTTGGCGATCTTGGTCTGCATATCGACAGCTTCGTTAACCGTCTTGGCAGCTACGATCTTCTTGCTGGCCGCGACAGCGCTTTCAAAGCTTTCGCTAGAGAACGCAACGTATTGCTTGGTCAATTGCTCAAAGCCTTTAGCAAAAACGGTACCGCTAGCAACAATGGCGTCGAAGTTGTTTTGGTTGAAAGCAACCACATCATCATAAGATTTCATTTCGAGTGTCCTTTTCGGTCTTTTGTTATTTTGCCGGTTCAGGCCCGCGCTACCAATCTCAACAAGCGTAGCGCCATACAAATTTCTGGCCAGCGAATAAGTTTGTTGCAGTGCAGTATATAATAGGGGAAATTAGGTATAAGTCAAAAAAAATATTGCATCGCAATATATTATATATTGCGGTGCAATATCCCTTAATTTAATGGTAAATTGGGGTTTTTAGCCTTCGTGCGCTAGAAGAGTGGATTCTATGGCTGCCAGCGCCTCCGGTGCCTTTGCCCCATCTGGCCCACCTGCTTGGGCCATATTAGGACGGCCCCCGCCGCCCTTTCCGCCTACAGCGGCAGATCCGACACGGACAAGCGCGACTGCATCAATACGGTCTGTCAGATCGTCACTAACGCTCACCACAAGCGACGCCTTGCCCTCGTCGACCGACAGCAAAGCGACAACGCCGCTACCTTGAGTTTGCTTTATCTCGTCGGCTAGACCTTTGAGGTCTTTTGCCGGTACTCCGTCTAATATACGACCCGAGAACGCTATACCACCAACTGACTTAACCTCGGGCTTGGCAGGTCCTCCGCCGCCTGAGGTCACTAGTTTTTTGCGAAGATCAGAGACTTCGCGCTCAAGTTTGCGCCGATCCTTCAGTAAGGCCGCAATGCGACCAGGTATATCGCGTGGCGCAACCTTTAGGGCCTCAGCTGTTTGACCAAACAATACCTGCTGTTCATGGACCCATTGCTCAGCAGCCAAGCCTGTGACCGCTTCGATGCGGCGTACGCCTGACGCGACAGCTGATTCATCCACGATCTTAAACAAACCGATATCACCCGTACGCCCGACATGGGTGCCACCACAAAGTTCAACAGAATACTGGTGCTGATCGGTTTCAACTTGGGTACCCATGGAGACAACACGGACTTCGTCACCATACTTTTCACCAAACAGAGCCATGGCACCCGCTTGTATGGCGCCTTCTGGATCCATGAGCTGCGTCGAAACAGTAACGTTTGCGCGGATCTGGTCATTAACAATCGTCTCGACGGTTAAGATTTCTTTACGCGAAATAGGCTTAGGGTGGCTAATGTCAAAACGTAGGCGCTCCGCTGCAACGAGAGAACCTTTCTGAGTTACATGGTATCCCAATGTTTGGCGCAAAGCGGCATGAAGAATATGAGTGGCAGAGTGATGGCCGCGAACCGCACTTCGCCGCGCACTATCAACAACAAAGGTTGCTTCATCACCAACCGAAACGCTGCCCTTCGTAATCGTTCCCAAATGCACATACAAATCGTCGAGCTTCTTTTGAGTATCCGATATCTTAATCGTCGCTCCACCCGAAGTGACGATCGTGCCTGTATCACCGACCTGACCGCCTGACTCGCCATAAAACGGAGTCTGGTTTGCCAGAACCGCAACGTCTTGCCCAGATTGCGACGTTTGCTGTGGCTGCCCATCGCTCAACAAGGCGACGATCTTACCTTGCGCTGATTCAGTTGCGTATCCGAGGAAGTCTGAGGCACCAACGCTGTCTCGAAGATCAAACCAAACCTTATCCGTAGCCGCATCTCCTGAGCCGGACCAGGCCTTGCGCGCCTCTTCTTTTTGACGCTCCATCGCAGAAGCGAAAGCAGCCGTGTCCACATCTATGCCACGGGGTCTAAGCGCATCCTGTGTCAGATCTAGAGGAAAGCCATAGGTGTCGTAGAGTTTAAACGCCACGTCACCGGATAATTGGCCGCCAGATGTTAAGTCTTTAGCTTCTTCATCTAAGAGCTTAAGCCCCCGGTCCAGCATTGATTTAAAGCGTGTTTCCTCAAGAAGTAGTGTTTCCGTCACCACCGACTGCGCGCGCTCTAATTCTGGATATTGCTTACCCATCTGCTCGACCAATGCGGGGACCAAACGGCACAACAGGGGGTCTCCACAGCCCATGAGGTGGGCATGACGCATAGCGCGACGCATAATGCGCCGGAGAACGTAACCGCGCCCTTCGTTAGACGGAAGTACGCCGTCCGCAATAAGAAATCCTGTGGCTCTTAGATGATCTGCAATAACACGATGCGACACCGCATCATCGCCGTCCGCATCAGTGCCCGCCGCTTCCGCTGTCGCATCAATCAGTGATCGCATCAGATCTATGGCGTAGTTGTCATTTGTCCCCTGAAGAATAGCTGCCGTGCGTTCTAGCCCCATTCCTGTGTCAACAGAGGGTTTTGGAAGGTCTACACGCTCGTCTGCTGAGATCTGCTCGTATTGCATAAACACGAGATTCCAAATCTCTACGAAACGGTCACCATCTTCATCAGGAGAACCGGGAGGTCCACCAGGAATATGATCCCCATGATCATAAAAAATCTCAGTGCACGGTCCACACGGACCTGTCTCACCCATCGCCCAGAAGTTATCTGATGTTGGAATACGGATGATCTTGTCGTCAGAAAATCCAGATATCTTGCTCCAAAGAGCTGCGGCTTCTTCATCTGAAGAGTGAACGGTGACCAAAAGCCTGTCAGTCGCGAGGCCATACTCTCGAGTAACAAGATCCCATGCCAGTTTGATAGCTTCTTGTTTGAAATAGTCGCCGAATGAAAAATTACCTAGCATTTCAAAAAAGGTATGGTGTCGGACGGTGTAGCCAACATTGTCTAAGTCGTTGTGTTTACCGCCGGCTCGGACACATTTCTGGGAGGAGGTCGCACGCGAATAGGGGGAAGACTCATTTCCTGTGAAAACATCCTTAAACTGAACCATTCCCGCATTAGTAAACATCAACGTGGGATCATTGCGCGGCACAAGAGGGCTGGATGCCACGCGCTCATGGCCGTTGCTTGCAAAATAATCCAAAAAGGTTGCGCGAATATCGCTCGTCGTGCTCATGACACCCGTCGTGATTGAAAAGCGTAATTAAAAGACCAGTTTTTAAGCGCCTATCTACCGCTCAGCCCAGCGCATGCCGGAAAACGTGGTTTCTAACGGTTCCTTGTGAGGCTGTCCAGAAAGCGGCAGATCAGCTTGATTTCGGAAATCCAGTGGGACTTGCCGATTGGGTTCCCAATTTTACCCCCAATGTGGGGTTCGCGTAGTAAATGACCATGTAATAGATTTTGCCATCCCGACAACGAAAGAAGTTGGAGTTATTGAGGGTTAGGGTCCCGGTCTCCTCATAGGCGGACCCTGGTTTTGGCGTCAAAGTAACAATAAAATTTGCCGCACACCTCTCAGATTCCACGTCAATCGTATGCTCAAAGTGCTCGAACAAAGCATCATAGTTCCCAAGTAGGTGATCGTAGAATGCCTCTAGAGGAAGCTGATCACCCTCAGGGCTTCCGTGGAAGCGTCGCACTTCATTATCACCATGGTAAATGACAACCTCTGCATCATCTGTGAAACACGCACAGGCGGCCGCAATATCTTCTTTCATCACATTGCCGAAGTATCCCTGTTCAACCAAGTTAACGTAATGTGCGCGATCATAGGTCGACATAACGGATTTTCCTTCATTAGCTTTGACGGACTTAACCGACATTAAGAATGCAATGTTAGCTAAGTCGGCGTCTCAGACAAGGCGCAGAATACGAAACAGTCAAAAAACAGAATGAATAGCTCAAATAGAAGCAGCGGCGGGCTGAGGGGAAGCGCCGCCGCTGTAAAGGCCCGAGGGGATCGGGGAATTTATTGGGCGGCAGGAACCTCTGCTTAATCTTCTTTTGCAGGGGGCGTATCTTCACCAATCATGGTGTCTGCAATCAGACCAGCATTAACGCGAATTTGACGCTCAATCTCATTTGCCATGTCCGGGTGCTCTTTTAGGAAAGTCTTCGCATTTTCTCGGCCCTGCCCAATACGTTCTGAATTGCATGAGAACCAAGAGCCAGATTTCTCTACGATTCCGGCTTTTACACCAAGATCAAGAAGCTCGCCCATCTTAGAGACGCCTTCGCCGTACATGATATCAAACTCAACCTGCTTAAACGGAGGCGCTACTTTGTTCTTAACGACCTTAATACGAGTCTGATTACCCACCACATCGTCACGATCCTTGATCTGACCAATGCGGCGGATATCCAAACGCACAGAGGAATAAAACTTAAGAGCATTACCCCCTGTTGTGGTTTCAGGATTACCGAACATTACACCAATTTTCATGCGGATCTGATTAATGAAAATAATCATGGTGTTTGATTTAGAGACAGACGCCGTCAGCTTACGCAAAGCCTGACTCATTAAACGAGCCTGCAACCCAACATGATGGTCACCCATTTCACCTTCTAGTTCTGCTCGTGGAGTCAATGCGGCAACTGAATCAACTACCAACACATCAATGGCACCAGAACGAACCAAAGTATCTGAAATCTCTAATGCTTGTTCACCGGCATCAGGTTGGGAAATAAGCAAATCATCAAGGTCAACACCAAGCTTACGGGCATAACCAGGGTCAAGGGCATGCTCTGCATCAACGAACGCACATACACCGCCCAATTTTTGCGCTTCAGCAATGACATGTAAGGCGAGAGTCGTTTTTCCAGAGCTTTCCGGACCATAAATTTCAATAACCCGACCTTTTGGCAGGCCACCAATACCGAGGGCCAAATCCAAACTTAGGCAACCGGTCGGAATGGCTTCAATATCTACGGCAGTGTCACGTTGACCAAGCCGCATGATGGAACCTTTACCGAACGAGCGCTCAATCTGTGAGAGAGCGGCATCCAGTGCTTTAGACTTATCCGTAGTGTTCTTGTTTTCCACGACCCTCAAGTTTGCCTCTGCCATGTCTGCGTCCCTCCGTGTTTAGTGTGCTCATGCACCCTGTGCAATGGTCACTAACGTACGTGTTTTGTTCTCACTGTCCAGAAAAAAGAACAATAATAGAACAAAAATTAATTATTATAATAAAAACAGCTGGTTACATTAAGGTAGATGGGCACATATTAGGTGAAATCACACAAAAAGTGCCAAGACGGCGAGTCTAAAGAATGGATATTTGGACAACTTCACGCAATCAAACATATGGGATATCGGCAACAGTCCCCGTATTTTGCGAGCATATGTTGAAGAGGAGTTATGGCGATGTCTTGGCTACGTTTACTGGATTAACCCCTTGCAACCGGCTTTCTACTCAGCCTCGCCGGCTGCAATACCATTGAAGGAATGGGTAAAGATATTCAGAAAGCGGGAGAGAAAATCGAAGACTCAGCGGACTAACCGTATCTATTAATCCACTGGTATAGCCAACACGCCTTTCACCTTGCTGACCAATTGTCCAAGACTAAACGGCTTAGGTAAGAAGTGAATGTCGGGGCTGTCGAGAACATCCCCACGCGCCACTTCTTCAGAATATCCAGAAATAAGAATGACCCTAACGTCAGGGCGTTCGACTTTTACAAATCTAGCGAGCGCACCGCCATCCATGCCGGGCATCATCATGTCGGTAATGAGAAGTTCGAGATCGTCCGCGTCATGCAGCATGTCCATGGCTTGCTCGCCCGTGCGCGCCTCCAAAACTTTATATCCTTTGTTTTTTAGAGCCCGCGCCGCAAACACACGAACCGCATCTTCATCTTCTACCAGCATGATTGTGCCACTACCCGACAGATCACCTTTGGTTGGGCTCTTCGCCAGAGCAGCACCAATTTTGCCGGCCATTGCCTCTGGATCTTCATCCTCTTGGGTTTGAACGACAGACTCTTCTTGCTCCTCAATCTTAGGCGCGCTGGTCTCTCCCGTTTCAGGGTCCAAACGCGGTAAGTAAATTGTAAACTTCGCACCTTCACCCGGAGCTGAATTGACGAGAATGAAACCACCTGTTTGACGAACAATTCCGTAAACCGTTGCCAAACCTAATCCAGTGCCTGCACCAGGCGTCTCTTGTTTGGTTGAGAAAAACGGCTCGAAAATTCTACCTATGTCCTCGCTTGCGATTCCTTTTCCTGTATCAGTTACAGAAATGGTGACGTAACGACCAGCAGGCACCTGTTCCGCGCCCAGTTGAGTCGGATTGTCAAAAGTCTTGGTACCGGTCGCAATCGTGAGAGTGCCACCTCCAGCCATTGCGTCACGCGCATTGACAGCCAAATTGATAATGATCTGATCAAATTGTCCCGGATCAACCCGAACCGCCCCTAAATCTCGACCGTGTATCAATTTGAATTCAATAGACTCACCAATAAGTCGGGTCAGCAAATGAGATAATTCTGTCAAATGGTCTGTACAGTTAAGCTCCTTAGGCTGAAGCGGCTGTTTTCTTGAGAACGCGAGAAGTTGCCGGACAAGGTTGGCAGCCCGGTTCGCGTTCTGCTTGATCTGCATTATGTCGGAGAAGGACGGGTCACCCGCTGCATGACGCTGCAGCAATAAATCGCAGAAACCGATCATTGCAGTTAGCAGGTTATTAAAATCATGCGCTACGCCACCCGCGAGTTGCCCCATAGCCTGCATTTTCTGTGCCTGGGCGAATTGAACTTCTATGCTCTTCTGTTCAGTCGTATCGATGACGTGGGCAACCGCTCCTTCGATTTCTCCTTCAGCTGCAGCCGCTGGTCCAGACAAAGGCCCCAGAAATACTGATGCTTGCACCGCAATCCCGCCAACTTTATCGCCTGCGAGACGTACATCAACTTGTACACTATCCGCCGCCCCTGTCATAACGCGCTCGAATTCACTGCGCATAGCACGGCGATCATCATCAACGAGAAAATCAGAAAGAAAGTCACCAATCAGCGAATCACGAGAGCGATCGACCAATTTCGCGAAGGCTTGGTTACAGTCCACGACTGACCCATCGGTTTCTGTAATCGCAATAGCGACCGGCGCTGAGTCGAATAGAACTCGGAAGCCCGTCCGACCGGCTCCTGCTGACTGTGCAGAATCTGATTTAATGTCACGGATCACCAGAGAACGTGTGCGTGTCGCTCCCGCATCATCGTAAGTACTTTGGAATACGAGCGCGTCAAAAGAGTCACTGACAGCCGTTTTGAAACGAACCCGGCCTTGCCATTCTCCATCTAGCTCAGGACGCGACGCCCCTTCAATGACGTCATCCAAAGCCATATCAACAAGCTCATCTGGCGTCCGGCCAAGCCATTCTGCGAAACGTTGATTGACGTAATGGAAGACCCCTTCGACATCAACGGAATAAATACCAGTTGGCATGAAATCTAAAAAATCGGCGAGTTCTTGTCGTTCTTGACTCAATATATCGTTGATTGCCTTGCGCGCTGTAATGTCTTCAAGCGACCAAATGAGGTGGTTAGGAGGGGATTCCAAGGGACGGATTGAGACCTGAAACCAGTCAGGTTCTGGCATATCTCCGGTCAAAGGGATCTCTGCCTGATCAGCAAGACCTGCCTTTGCCGCAAGTCCAAGTCGGGCAACAGGTTGATCGCCGTCATATTCTGGTGCCGCTAAAGCTTCGAGCCGCTCAAGAGGCAACGCACCATCAAGCCAGTCGGCCCCAGACGGATTTGCATAAACGACAGAACCTTCTACTTCTGTAACAAACCTGGGTCCAGGAGCGGAGTCAGATAATGCGGTCATGGTGTCTAATCTTTGTCGCGCGGCATCAGGTTTGGCTAAGGCAGAACAAACCAAAACAACCGCAACCAGCCAGATTACACTGCCTCCGGCAACCACCCACACCCATGGCAGTGCCTCCAGGGCAATGTTTAATAAAAACCCGACAAGCACCAGTACGCTGAGGACCAGCGCGACGTTAGATCTTAGCTTAGCTTGCAACCTGACCCTGCCCATCGACCTGCATGACGTAGCCGATGATGTCGGCGACAACCTTATAGTGCTCTGGAGGAATCTCTTGATCAACCTCAACTGAGGCATATAAAGCACGAGCTAATGGCGGATTCTCCATTAGCGGAACATCATTGTCTTCGGCGATCTGAAGAATGCGGCTAGCCAAATATTTAACGCCATTGTGCCTCTGCCTTTCTCTTCACGAGTTCAAAAGCGAACCCCTTTCACTCCAAACTAAAAAACTTTTCAACCTCAGAAACCAAGGTCTCCACCCCAAAAGGCTTGACCAAGAATCCCGAGGCTCCGGCAGCTTCGGCCGCTGCCTGTTTCTCGTCGGTCGGCTCTGCCGTCATCAAAACGAAAATAGATTTTTCGCATGACGCATCGGCTCGAACCGAGATCAACAGGTCTAGACCATTTTGCGAATCCATATTCCAATCCGACAGAATCAGGTCGTAACCACCATCATCCGCCATCTTTTCCAAAGCTTCAGAAACCGAGGACACTTCGTCCACGGGGCTAAACCCCTGCTTACGGAGAACGTTGGCGACTGAGCGGCGCATCACGTCTATATCATCGACCACAAGGGCCGATTTATGGTGTACGTCGCTCGTCACGGCCTGCTCTCGTCTAATCCAGACAGACGGACCGCATCTTTGGTGTTAGGGGTCATTGGTTAGCGACCGATTAATATCAAGATCATCATCGGTAAAACCCGGACCATGGGACCGCAGAGGCAAGATGTGTTGCTAACCAATTTGCGCGGGCTGGCTTTACAATGACTCCGAGAAATCTGAGGTCTAGGGTGGTGTTTTTTTGGGTCATGACCGCATTAGATTACCACAGTTATTATTGATTTTAGCGGGCTGACTGCAGGGCTTTTAGAAGCTCACGCTCCGCTTCAGACCGTTCGTCTTCAAAAGACGCAGCTGCCGCCGCTATCGGTCGGGATAGTCCAAAAACAGGACCAGTTTCCCGCTGACCACTGAGTTTAGCCTCAGCGCGGGCTGCACCAATCGCCGCCCGAAGGTCCAGATCATCCTCTTCGTCTGTCGCCGCAATGGCGGCGCCAGCCAGTGTTCGTGACGGCGCGGGTGCGTCAATCATTGGCGGTGCTGGACGAGATTGTGCTCGGCGAGCAGGGGTAAACGGAGCCAAAGGTGCCGCTTGTTGAGCACCACCAATCACTCTTCCGGATTTAACAGCACCATCCAGTTTATCTGCCATTTCTTCAGCGCGCTGAATCATGAAGGCAAGATCGTCACGCAAGGAGTGGGCCTTCTCTACCCGTGCTTGCAACGCATTGTTCGCCTCAACGGTCGCTTTTTTGAGCTTGGGTATACCCGCCTCCGCGCGCATGGTGGCTTTGTTAAAGCTTCCCACGACCTTAGCAAGTTCATCGCGAGAATTACGAAGAGCTGAGAGGTGGCGGTTAAGAATGACGGCATAAATGATTGTAGGAACAATCAAGAGAATGATGGCTAAATCCATAATCGTATCGAGTGGCATATCCATCATTCGTCAGCCTCTTTCTTTCCTTGCTGGCCCCACGAACTTCGACGCTTGCGTCTCTGCGGTTCAGGAACCAGATTCATCCCATCTCAAACCTAGTTCAAAGCCAATAATAAAGGGTTAAATCCTTGGCCTATAAAAGTCTCAGTGCCCATCTTCCCACACGTCTTAAGAATGCGGGTAAATTATCCACAACCCACTGTTCTTAAAGCATTTGTTGAACGATCATTTCCTTGAAAAGCCCGTCATTGACGCGGGCTGCTCTGACAGCCGCGTTAACTTTGTTACGGATTTCCTCACGCAAACGATACATTACGGCCCCTACTTGCAAATTTTCCATACACAACTCGCGAAGGTAGACTTGGAAATTGTCGATAATACGGGGCAGATTAGTGTATATCGTGGTGATATCCGCCATGTTGGCCAACTCGAGGCTGACCCGCTTTTTCAGGAAGTTTCACCTGTGCCCCGGCGTTTTGAGATTGAACAGCATTTCAGGAAAATCATAAAAGATTGCGAGCCGACGAGGGCTTCGCAGGCACCAGGAGCCAAGTCTGCATCCTCACCGAGGCCTTCACCTTCCGCCATTTTGTCGCCCGCAAGACCTTCGAAATGCAGGATGGGTCTAACGACAAAACCCTAGAGGCACTGGCCAACACCAACCTCCAAAGCGCCGAGAGCTTGCTTGAAGGCAAAAGCGCCTAATCAGCGCTCGTTGTCTGGCTGCGAACGGACCCTCCTAAAGAAGTAAATCGTTCAACGCGCAGGTCCGCGAACCTCTCTTAAAAGGCGCTTTCGCGCGGAGCCGCCTTTTTTAATGCGCGTTGTAAGTTTCACGGTAACCCATTGCCATGCCTGGGCGGCCAGTAGGTGGCCATCCTGGCCTCGTCATCCCCCCTCTCCTTCCCCTAGTATCTTCCCATTGAAATTAAGCAAACACCTTGGGGAGCACACAGATGAACCGCAGACATTTTATGGCGACGACGGCGGCTGGTGCGGTCACAGCGCTGACCTCACGCTTCAGCTTGGCGGATGGCCATAAGAAACCCACCATCGCCCTAATGGGTGCAACTGCGCGATCAGGGCGGGAGATCATCCGCCAAGGTCTGGCCGAAGGATATAAAATTAAGGGCATGGCTCGCACCCCGTCGAAGTTGGAGGTCGAGCACGAGAACCTTCAAATGTTCAAAGGTGACATTCGGGACCGGACGTCGATCGATGCGATCCTCGCCGGTGATGAAGTAGTCGTCTCTATGGTCGGACGCGGTCCACAGGCAGACCCAATGGCCGAGATTGGCGAAGTCGACATTTATACGGTGATGGCCGAGAATCTGATTGGCGCGATGAAAGCCAAGGGCAACAAGCGCCTGATCATGGCGAGCTCAACTGGTGTCGAACACAAGTCCGATGTGAATGCCCCGCGACCACCGCCAGGCGATATGACGGCCTTTTGGCGCTGGAACGCACGGTATCTCTATAACGATATGCACGAGATGGAGAAAATGATCATCGAAAGTGGGCTCGATTACATTCTCCTGCGTCCTGGATTTATGGTCGAAGAGCCAGCCCGCAACGACATGAAGTTCAACACCACCAATGACACTCCGGGTGCCCGGGTGATTACCTATGAAGACTTCGCAGCCTTCATCCTCGATCACTTGGGAGGTGAAGAATACAAAAACACCGCCATCGGTATGTACTCCGACACGGTGATGAACCCACAGGCTGAGATCGAAAAGTTCTTGGCCCAACAAAAGAAAAATAAGGGATGAGTCACATGTCGATGATCACCCAAGCAGCCCGTAGCCGCACATTCGTGATTGCCATCGCTACAACCGCTGGCCTCATGTTGTCTGGTTGCAACACGTCGAATACCGGAGACCACATTTCTGACGATGGCTTCGAGCGCGGCTTTAGCAAGTTTTATGAGCGGGACAATCGCTACGTCACAGTCATTGAAGAATCAGAAGAGTTTTTCAATGACCGGAATATTGAAGGCGCAATTCTAAGTCTCGACGACGATTTCACCATGTATGAGATCACCCCTGAGGGTGTCGAAGAGCGTGTGCGCGGTGTTGACGAAGTTCGCAAAGCTGTAGGCATGTCCTTTGGCACCGGCAAATGGCTCGGCGCCAATGTCTACAAGTGGGGTCTAACGGACAACACCTTAGTCCAAATTGAAGAGGATTTTTTCTCTACGGATGATGATGGTCAACGCTCCGTCAAAACCCTTGTGGTCTTTGAGCATCGTGATGGTAAACGCTGGCGCGAATGGCGGTTTAAGCCAAAGGCAGAGCAAGACTGAGTTCTATGCCTCTTACCAATGCGCTGCATATGGGCCCGGGCTGGTACATGCGCCGGACCGCAAACGCCACAGCGCTACTACCCTTTTACCGGGATGCTTTAGGAACATCGGTCATTCGTGGTGCAGAGCCAGTCTACTTTTTATGGGCTGGCGAAACCTTCATCATTGAACTGAAAGCAGATGGAAGCCTGAGGGGAGAACGCGTAACTGCTCCTGCGCTACATCCGTGCACGCCGATCTTTCATAGCCGTGATTTACAGGTCACCGTTGACCGTTTGCTCAACAATGGCGCGTCGCTTATCTCCCGAAGTGACACAGCCTTCGGCCCGGAAGCCTTTGTCCTGGACCCAGACCAACAAATCGTTGGGATTCGCCAACCTAAAGATGGAGAACTCGCCATCGGACGTTCGAATGTATCATCCTACAATCCGGGGTGTGCGCCATTGCCAGAAGACGTGATCGGACTACGCTCGATTCTACGGCCTGTCGTAGACATCGGCACAATGTCTTCGTTCTATGGCGATACTGTCGGATTCAAAGACCTTGGAAAGCACAACGGTCGGCATCTTTTTGACCTTGGCGAAGGCGTGCACTTGGAACTTACCTCCGGGGGAGAACAACAAAAACCTCCGAAAGATAGGGCAGAAATTAGCAACCAGTTCATTGTCCGCGTTGAAGACCACGATGCCTTCAACGCTGCCCTAAAGGCTAATGACGTTCCCTTTTGCAATGACTCTTTCCGCTGGAACAGTGCCGACATGAGTGTCTGCATTGAGCCTGAAGGGCATATCATGGGATTTGAAGAACGTTTCGAACCCCACGAATACGGCACACCCCGCGACCCGTTTGAAGAAGATCTAGAAGCTGACCGTCGATGGCGCCAGACAGCCGGTCAGCGCGATGGCAACACCCCAGACGGATTTGATGTTGGCTACGCAGCGACCCGTTACGGCGCTATGCATTATACCAGGAAGCGTGGCACTGACCCGACCAAGCGCCCTTTAATTTGTCTTCATCCTTCTCCGTACTCTGGCGCTTACTTTCGTACGTTTATGCAGGCCTGCGATGAAAGCCGCGATGTTATCGCCCTTGATCACATCGGCTATGGCAATTCAGTAAAGCAGGACGAACCATTGACAACGCCTGAGCACGCCATGGCTATAGGCGATGCTCTGGATGATATGGGCTTTGGAGTTAGCCATTCAGGACGAGTAGATGTAATGGGCTATCACAGCGGCTCTACCTTTGCCGGCGAACTCGCGATCCTGCGAGCAGACCTAGTCGCCAAACTGGCTTTCGTGACTTACCCCTATCGAAAACCCGAAGACCGCAAGGAACACCTGGAGGGGATAAGGAGTGGATCTTGGTTGACCGACAATTTGAATTCCCTTGAGGGAAAGTGGTCCACCAATATTGGGCGACGCGCTGAAGGCGTTCCACTCAGCCGTGGAGTAGAAAACCTTGTTGAAGACCTCAAGAGCGGCGCAAACTTTTGGCATGGGTTTGAATCGGTCTTTACCTATGCGGCGGAGGATCGCCTACCACGAATCCGGCAACGGACCTTGGTGATCAATACGGACTCCATGCTCACCGAGCCTACAGCCAATGCAAATGCATTCTTGAAAAATTCTGATTACCGCATGCTGGATCACATGAAACTTGGGATCTACGAGTTGCATGCCGACGAATTGGCAGAAATTATAGCTGTCTTTCTAGACGAACCTGTTGAGCCTTACGTAGCATATAAGCCCTGAAACGCGGTCACAGATATGGCACTGTGCGAGTCATGACACTGATTACACTTTTCACCTTCGTATTGTCACTTCTTCTCACGGTGACCAATGAACCTTCCGCAGAGGAAACGAAAAATCTGCGGATTACTTTGCGCACCATGCCCCCCGGGAACGCTAACCCACACACCTCTGGGGGTTGGCCTCCATTGCTCATTTGGCCCGCGCTGTTTGATGCCCTGACCGGCATCGATGAAAACGGCGACCTGAAGCCAGTCCTTGCAGACTCCTGGCACAACGAAAATGACACAACATGGGTCTTTACCCTCAAAGAAGGCATTCTGTTCTCCAACGGCGAACCCTTCGACGCTGAAGCGGCCGCAAAGACGATCAATTACCTGTTGACCGATGAAGGACGCGTCTTCTCAGTCCATCGAGAAGTGCGCAACGTTGCCCAAGCAACAGCGCGAGACACGCTCACGCTCGAAGTAAAGACCACGCAGCCCGATAGCTTGATCCCAGGGCGGCTTGCGGGAATCCGCATGTTGCCGCCGAAATACTTTGCTGATGTTGGTGCCAGTGCCTTCGCGCTGCAACCATACGGCACAGGATCTTTCATGGTGGACCGCTGGGAAACCGGTCGCGCCAGCCTGGTTAAGAACCCCCATGCATGGCGGCCAGGACAAATTGACCGGATCGACTACACGGCAGCACCCGAATCCACCTCCAGAGTGCAAGCGCTGGTTTCAGGCGCAGTGGATATTGCCTATGACTTGGGGTCTACCGACATCCTCCTAATCGAAGCGTCAGGCGCTCGCATTGACTATCGCACCCGAGCCGCGGTGCAGATGTGGCAATTCGTTACCGAGGTCGAAAGTCCGCTGCAAGATAAGCGTGTACGACAAGCGTTGAACTATGCCGTGAATATCGAGGTCATCGTCGACGCCTTGATGCAGGGCATCACCGTTGCAGTCGGACAAGTCGCGGCCCGCGGCACGTTTGGATACGACCCCAACATCAAACCTTACCCATACGATCCAGATAAAGCGCGCGCTTTGTTGGCCGAAGCTGGATACCCAAACGGCTTTACTATTCCGTTTCAAGTTGTGTCCGCCAGCTCAGAAGAAGAGTCCGTTTATGTTCAAGTCGCACAAGACTTGAGACAAGTTGGTGTGGACGTCGAACTCATCCGGGTACCCTTCACCAAACAGGTGCAAAGTGTCTACGGCGCCCCTTGGGATGGCAAAGCCTTCAATATGAATTACGGATCACTGCCATCGCTCGACCCCCTCGCTTCCATGGGGTTTCACTCTTGCCTCTGGCCATGGCCATGGATCTGCCGCGAAGACATTGCCCAACGCACCCTTGAGGCCGATCAAGAGTTCAACCCAAACATCCGTCGAGACATGGTGCGAGGCATATTGAAAGATCTGCACGATGATCCGCCAGGAATCTATCTTTACGAAAACATTCACGTTGATGGCATCGCCAGCCGCGTCAAAACCTATGACGCACCCTTCGGCTTTATTCGCTATCACACATTATCGCTGGAAGATTGAGCCTTAGATTCGCCCTTGCGCGAGGCGACTAGTCGGACCGATGCGTCCGTTCCATGCGCTCATGGGCTTCTTGCGCCTCGAGACTGAGAGTCGCGATTGGACGTGCTTCTAATCTTTTCAAACTGATGGGTTCATCAGTTTCTTCACAATAGCCATAAGTCCCATCATCAATCCGCTGGAGAGCAGCATCAATCTTGGATATCAGTTTACGCGCCCGGTCCCGGGTCCGCAGCTCCAAAGACCGTTCCATCTCAGCGGTGGCTCGGTCGGCTATGTCAGGTTCTTGCAAACCGCCATCTTGAAGGCTCTCAAGAGTTTCCTCAGTTTCCTTCATAAGTTCAGTACGCCAACCGAGTAACTTCTGACGGAAGTACTCCTGTTGGTTCGGGTTCATGAACTCTTCTTTTTTTGTCGGCTTGTAATCTGGTGGAAGATTAATGGTCATAGGCCCCTAACCGTGGGTGTCTGTATTAATGGCGCGGGACTATAGGGATAGGGATTTTCCGCCGCAATAGAGAAAGACTCTATTTCAAAAGCTTATGATCTCAGGCCTGAGCCGCTAGCAGCATAAGGGCAAAGCATTGGAATAATTGCAAAATCTAGGCTTCAACTCTGGTGTATTTTGGGCAGCTCGACCTCCGCCCGTAATTCAATCTCGTCTAGAATCTCGGAAATCGGCGGGTTTATGCCTTTTTCTCGCACCAGGCAGGCTATGGGTCTGGGGCGGTGCTTAAGAAATTTGCAGAGTAGCAACCCATTACGGACCTCCTCCAAACGATAAAGAATGCCCTCTCCGCGGTGCGCACTCCCCTTGCGCTCCTGGTATTCGGGTTAGGTCGCGTATGAATCCGTCGCCTGAGCAGCCAAAAACCGACCAGGCCCACAGTAGTGGAGCCCTGTTCTGCTGGCGCGATTTACTAGCCCGGCTGGGAGTCGGCATGGCGCAACTTGGAGTTAAGTTTGCCTGGTTCTCGATACTTTCTTGCCTTTTCCTTGTTGCCGTCCGGGAAGCTACAAAATCCGAAACCATGGTCGATCACCTTATCACTGACAAACCCTAACCATCTCTGCCGTTTCACGTCATACTATTGGCCACGCCGGTGCCCTGCGCCGGACCCTAGGTTTATGGCTGGGTGACGGAACATGCTGTCTCTCTATCGCTTTTTAACTGATATCGCTGCTTGGCCGTTGCGCGTCTTTTTACGTGTGCGCGCATGGCGCGGAAAAGAGGAACCGCTGCGGTTACCAGAGCGACGGGGGATTCCCTCTTCTAAACGTCCACTAGGCCGTTTGATATGGTGTCACGCCGCGAGTGTTGGTGAGGCCATCGCCGTATTACCCATCGCTGAGAACCTCCTCAAAGATTCAGAGGTAAGCATCCTTGTCACCACCGGAACAGTAACAAGTGCCCGTATATTGGCGGAGCGCCTCCCCACCAGAGCCATTCATCAGTTTGCGCCCTGGGATCGCCGCGCATGGATTACCCGATTTTTGGATTTATGGCAGCCCGACCTTTCCCTCCGGATGGAGTCCGAACTTTGGCCTAATACGCTTCTAGCACTGCGCGAGCGCAGCATACCGTCAGTTATTGTTAACGCTCGTCTGTCAGAGAAAACCTTTCAGGGATGGAAGCACTTTTCTTCCTTCGCCCAGGACATTATGGATTGTGTTGATGTTGTCCTTGCACAATCGGTGGAATTTGCTGATCACTTCAAAACACTCGGCGCCAAATGTATTAAAATCACAGGAAACATCAAACTTGCAGCTGCCCCCCTCCCCATAGACACTAACGCACATGGAAAACTCTCTGGAATGATTGGTTCTCGACCAGTCTGGTTGGCCGCAAGTACGCATATAGGGGAGGAAAAAATCTGTTTCACTGCTCATAAGCGGCTTCGCGATACATTTCCTAAACTCCTGACTATAATCACCCCTCGCCACCCTGAGCGTGGATCTGCAATATCGGATAGCGCCAAATCGCAAGGCTTAAACGTTGCCCGTCGAAGCAAGAACGAACCCATCACTGACATGACGTCCATTTACATCGCCGACACCCTGGGTGAGCTAGGCGCTCTTTTCTCTATTGCACCGATCGTCTTCATGGGAAAGAGCCTTAAAGCACATGGGGGGCAGAACCCGATCGAGCCATGTCACTTTGACTGTGCAATAATGTTTGGACCGAACATGGAAAACTTCAAAGACATAGCGGAAGCAATGGTCAAAGAACACATGGCACTGCAAGTCAATTCGACCGAGTCTTTGATTGCGGCTGTTTCCTGCCTGTTACATAGCCCAGACGAACGGCAACGGCTGTCTCATAACGCAAAGACCATAACCATGTCGGCAGATGCAAGCCTTGAAAAAACGTGCAAAGCAATCTCAGACATGCTCGACGAACCGCTTCGAATAAAGTGTTAAGACTAGATGCAAAAGCCACGGCTAAGCCCTGGGGATACGAACTCCAGGACCTTTTATTAGACCGCCCACTATTCCCTGAAGTCTAGGCCTACGTCCAAGCATGGCGCCGAATGGGTAATCCACCCAACGGAAATGACATCCACACCGCTTTCGGCCACCACCCCCACCGTGTCAATCGTGATCGAACCTGAGGCCTCAACAACTGCCCTGCCATCTATCAGCGCAACCGCTTCCGCCATAGCGTTAGGATTCATGTTATCGAGCATGATTACATCTGCTCCACCATCAAGAGCTTCTTCGATTTGGTCAATACGATCGACCTCGGCCTCAATTTTGACCATGTGGCCTGCGGTCGCCTTCGCATTTCGCAATGCTATCGCGATACCCTCAGCAGCAATAATGTGGTTGTCCTTTATGAGCACCCCGTCACCAAGACCAAATCGATGATTGAAACCACCGCCACAGCGTACCGCATATTTTTCTAGGGCACGAAGACCAGGGGTAGTCTTTCGGGTGCAGCAAATACGCGCTTTTGTGTGAGCCACAGCGTTGACCATTATTCTGGTCTCTGTCGCAATACCAGAGAGATGCCCGAGAAAATTAAGCGCTGTACGTTCCGCCGCAAGAATTGCGCGCGCGTTCCCAGACACACGCAAAACGGCATCACCTGCAAGGAGCTGATCTCCATCAGCCGCGAGATCCTCGATATTGAGCGATGCGTCGACCAGGGAAAATGCATGATTGGCCGCATCAAGCCCCGCAATGACACCAGACTTGCGGGCCACCAATTCCGCCGTCGCGGAAACGTCTTTAGAGACTGTCGTGCTAGACGTAATGTCTCCTGCAGCACCAAGGTCTTCATCAAGAGCATTGAGAACGATGCGCTCAAGTGTTGCTGGCGCTAAAGGAAAGTTAGTCGTCGTCATGGCAACACCCAAAGATAGGGATAGAAAATATTGGCCTTTATTGACCGGGCTGCCATCCATTAAGCATGCGATCCACAGACCGCCTTGCGCTTTCAGCGATTGCAGGATCGATCGTCACTTCGTGTTCCATGTTCTGGAGCGCTGTCAAAATATTATCAAGCTCGATCCGCTTCATATGTGGACATAAGTTGCATGGCTTTACAAATTCGATGTCTGGGTATTGAGCTGACACATTGTCGCTCATAGAGCATTCCGTAACCAACACAACTCGAGCTGGATTGTATTCACCGACATAGCCAGCCATACCTGCCGTTGAACCGGAGTAATCCGCCTCATCGATGACATTGGGTGGGCATTCCGGATGGGCCAAAACTACAACACCCGGATAACTCTCGCGGAAATCACGAATGTCTTGCGGGGTGAATTGTTCATGAACTTCACACCGCCCCTTCCAAGTGACGATGTTCACATTTGTTTCACGTGCGACATTCTGCGCGAGATATTCATCCGGCAACATAATGACCTGATCTACACCAAGAGACTCAATAATCTGCTTGGCGTTACCAGAGGTGCAGCAAATGTCTGATTCTGCTTTTACTTCTGCAGACGTGTTCACATAAGTTACCACCGGTGCGCCAGGATATTTTTCTTTCATCAAGCGCACGTCAGCTCCCGTAATCGAAGCTGCCAGAGAACACCCAGCGTGAAGATCAGGAATCACAACGGTCTTATTTGGGTTAATCAACTTGGTGGTTTCCGCCATGAAATGCACACCAGCCATCACAATGACATCAGCATCCGTATCGACAGCGTGACGCGCTAGGGCCAGAGAATCGCCAACGATATCCGCAACGCAATGGTAGATTTCGGGTGTCATATAGTTATGCCCGAGAATCACGGCATTGCGTTCTGCCTTCAGTTTATTGATGGCATCTATCTTGGGTGCGTGAACGGCCCACTCGATCTCTGGAATGACTTTTTTCACCCGGTCATACAATGGGGCTGTGCGGCTCTGGATCTCTTCGCTAAACATCAAGTCAGCTGGAGCAATGTTTGAAGCGTTCATACCGCCAATCTTTCACACAATTACGTGACACTTATACTTATTTTGAGCATATGTGGGGTATATAAAAAAGACGCCCTTATGCTCACGCTGAGCGGAAGCTAGTCACGCGGGTGTCACAAGTCAAGAAATCGCGACCTCACACTGAGCGTCCAAGTGCAGTCACAACTCCCAAAATCGTCTATATTCCGCTATCGCGTGCGCCGGCCACGGGGCATGCGAACACCTGGTGCGGGACGCTCTCGCACTACGTCAGGCCGAAAACTGAATAGCTCAGCAGGTCGACCGCCTGTTTCTGATGAGACTCGCCCAGTCGGCTCCACCAGCCCCTCTGCGGCCACCAAGCGCCTAAAATTCTGTTTGTGCAGGGGAGCTCCCGCAAGAGCCTCCACTGCCCTTTGCAACTGTAATAATGTAAATTCTATCGGCATAACTTCAAAAATGACGGGCCGATAGCGAATTTTACCCCTCAAGCGGCCCAACGCAGTGGCGAGTATACGCCGGTGATCCTGATGGAGCGGAAGCCCTGTCCAGGCAAGGGTATCAGACTGGTTCTGCCTGGTCTTAATGCGCCCATCAATCACTGTTTCGACGACTAAACCCGCCTCATATAGTAATTCGTAACGCTCGAGTACGCGGTCCGCATCCCAACCGGCATCACTGAAGCCAAACGCGACGTCAGCTCGGCCGCGACGCGCCCGTTTCGCCTTGGCATCTGCAGCTTCGTCAATCCAAGAGCTGATTTTTGGTTTCAGAACCTCATCCAGCACGGCTGGCCGGCCATTGCGCCAGTCTTCCCAGGGAAACAGCCGGTACCAATCAAACCAGTCCGACTTGGCCGGGCGCTTAGCCGCAGATTGGCGGATTAAGGCGACATATCCGACGGAAATAGATCTTGGCCCCCCGGCTAAAGCATCTGGATCGCGAAACAGGTCTCCGAAGGTATAAAGCTGTTCCACAAATCCAACGGTTAGGCCCGTCTGCTCCTCAACCCAGCGGCGCAGCCCCTCCTCCATTGTTCGGTCGCCCTCTGGATCAAATGGGCCAGACGGTAGGCTCGGCCTAGCGTCTGAACCATCGGCACCGACCAATAAAACCTTTGGCTGGTCAGCATCTACGGTCGCAATAACGGCGCCAAGATCGAGAACAACAGCCTGGTTTGTGTCTGATTTTGGTTTTTTGTTCATGGAAGTGCAGTGGGCGATGTTTCTGGATTGGGGTCAACCCGGCAAATCTTGTCGGGTGTTTCCGTCTTCTTCGCACAGCCCTCTTAAGGTCCAAACCTAGAGGCAACAAAAGCTTTTTGACCTAAATCCTCAATAA
The DNA here is from genome assembly GCA_029245025.1 of Rhodospirillaceae bacterium. Lineage (GTDB taxonomy): Bacteria > Pseudomonadota > Alphaproteobacteria > Rhodospirillales > Rhodospirillaceae > WLXB01. The sequence continues at coordinate 128,051 of JAQWQC010000025.1, read as the reverse complement.
ATCCCAGGGCGGATGAGGATACGGGTCAATCGGGAGGTAGGTCGATCGTGAATCCGTTCTACAGCAGCTCAAAAATCATGGGCTTACCTAGCTCGCAGCCATGGCAGGCGCAGCAGTTAGGTTAATCTCGTTCATCATCTTTTTGGCGACGCGTTTCTCTTCGTCTCCTATGAACCTGGTCTATGGCAGACTGAGCCAATAGGAGTCGCTTGAGATCGTTAGGCAAATAGAGCTGTCCGGAACTAAATTTCATCTGCTCTACAATGGCCTTCAAGTTGTGCGCAGCGGACAAGACGTACACTTGGTCATGATTAAAGATCACTCGTATATTAATTAGCTCATTGCGGCAATGACTGCCGAACACCTTCACTATCCAGTTATTGCGTGCGGCTTTGAAACCGACTCTGCAGCCGCAGTTGCCGCCATCAAGTTTGGGGCTAAGGAATACCTCCCAATTCCTCCTGACGCCGATCTCATAGCAGCTGTCTATGAAGCGATCAGCGAAGACCAAGACGCTCTTATCTGTGCAAATCCGGTCATGAAGAAATGGGCAGAGATGGTAGAAAAAATCTCTGGCCATTCAGGATAAGAAAATACAGCGGGTCGGCTCCGACACAGCAATGTAAGTGAACGCTGGCATCCTCACGACGTCAAACCGGAATATGGAAGCCGAAGTGAAAGCAGGCAATTTCTGTGAAGATTTATATTTCCGGCTGAACGTCGTCAGTATCGCAATTCCATCTCTTCGAGACCGACCGAGAGATGGACGGTTCTCGATAAACACTTCACTGAAAAATACTCTGAAGAAAATGATATCGCGTTCCAATCTATCAACGATGAGGCGATAGCTTCTCTTGAGGGTCACACCTGGCCTGGCAATGTCCGCGAGCTCGAAAACACCATGTACCCGAAGTGCTTTTGGCATTTAGTGACATTATTGATGCAGGTGCTTTGCTTACCGGCGGAGTAGACCGAAGCGACGACAATCAAGGTGCAGGTAGTCTTGTGGGTCAAACCATCGCCGATTCTGAACGCGACCTTATCATCGATAATCTCAAGCATACGACCTGCAACTGCACCCACGCGGCTAAGATTCTTGGGATATCTATCAGAACCCTCCGGAATAAGCGTAACACCAATGTCGAAGGGGGTGTCCCGGCACCCTCTCCCGGCGAAGCCTAAGTCGCCACCGACGGCCTCCGAAAAACGCAAACTTGCTAGGCATTTCTTGCCTATCTAAACACCTTGTTAACGGTCATTAGGGCACAGTAGGTCTTTGAGATGCGGATTTCCGTCGCGCCCCGGGACGGGCTTGGGAACCGCTGAATATTAAGATTTAACGGTTACTTTGGGACTCTGGGACGCGTATGGCGGAAGACACCCAAGACGGCGGGGAAGCAGCTGAGGCAGCCCCTCGGGCGGCAGAACCTGCGGCAGACCACTTGGCACTCGCACCAAGTGGAGAACCAGCGTTTGACGCTGGATTTAATTTCGATGGCGTACTGAACCGAGTCGGCGCTGCTGCTAAGCATGTCGACCTCGGTTTCGCGCTCGGACTGGTCGCGATTCTCGTCGTCCTGATCATGCCCATGACACCGTGCCTACTCGATATCGCCCTGGATCTTTCAATTACGCTTTCGGTCCTCATCTTGATGACCGTTGTAATGTCTCAAAACGAAGTTTATCCGATGGCAAAAATCAAAACAGTCTGCCGAATCTGACCTATAGTAACACCGAGCCGAGCACTTGGGATCACGCTAACACCGATTGGGAGCGCCATAGTTCATAAACAATGCGCCTGAAGTCTTACACAGCCGCCACCATGGCCGAAGCCATGAATTTGGTTCGCGAAGAACTGGGAGAAGACGCAATTATCGTCTCAACCCAGCGGTCTTCTGACGGTCAAGGCGTGCGCATTACGGCAGCTTTAGAAGAACCGGACGGCGAAGAGGACATTGCCCGCGCCCTCGCCAGTGATGACGCAACATCTTTCTCAGAAGTTGTATCGGAAGCTCTCGCCTATCACGGGGTGCCAGCCCGTCTGATCGAGAAACTTGTCATGACCGCGCGATCGGTTGAAGTTGGCTCTCCAACCATGGCCTGCGCTGCGGCACTAGAGGGCCACTTTGATTTTGCGCCGTTGCCAGAACGAAAAGCACCGAGACCCTTTATGTTGGTCGGCCCACCAGGGTCTGGAAAAACGATCACCGTTGCAAAACTGGCCGCCCGAGCCCGACTCGCTGGACGTCCTGTAGGTGTCATCACAACAGATACAATTCGAGCAGGCGCCGTCGAACAATTAACAGCCTTCACCAAAATCCTAGAAGTTGAGATACATCAGGTTCGAGGACCTGAGACCCTACCGCAAGCGGTCGCTACAATGACGGAACAGTTCGACCTGGTATTTATCGATAGCCCGGGCTTAAACCCGTTCAGCCATCACGACATGGATTATCTTAAGGCGCTAACACGCATGTCCAACGTTGAATCGATCTTGGTCCTCGCCGCTGGCAGTGATGCCGGAGAGGCTGCCGATATTGGCGAGTCCTTTTCTATGTGTGGGGCGACACGGATACTGGCCACCCGCCTTGATATGACACGACGGCTCGGGTCTATCTTAGCAGCCGCAGATGCAGGGCAATTGATGTTCTCTGAGGTGAGCCTCAATCCTCATGTCGCAAACGGTCTACGTGCCATAAACCCCGTATCGATGGCGCGCATGATTCTCCCGCCCGACGAAGACCTTCAACCGGCGCGGTTCAAGGAAACAGGAACACCAGAACGGCCTGCAGGGCCCAGAACTGAGGTATTTTGATGAACTCCGATTTACCCCCGTCTGCCCAGCCACCAGCTTCTGCCAAGCGCGGCCACATCATTGCTGTGGCGTCGGGCAAGGGCGGCGTTGGGAAAACGTTTTTCTCAATCACGCTCAGCCATGCGCTGTCTATGCGTGGGGATCGCATTTTACTTTTTGACGGCGATCTCGGCCATGCCAACGTCGATATCCAACTTGGTCTTATGCCCCACCACGACTTAAGCAGCGTGATCGCAGGGAGGCTCTCTCTCAATCAGGCGTCTATGCATTACGAACAGGGCGGCTTTGATGTTATTGCCGGTAGATCAGGCTCAGGCAGCCTGGCTAACATTCCTATTTATCGCTTGCAGATCTTGGGTGAAGACCTGGCCTTGATCGCCGCGCGATATGACCGGGTTATCCTAGACCTCGGCGCGGGTGTTGAAAAATCCGTGCGGCAATTGGTCCGTACCGCTGACACCGTGCTTGTTGTCACTAGTGATGAGCCAACTTCGCTAACGGATGCCTACGCCTTTATCAAAGTCACCGCATTGGAACGTCCAAACTTAGATATCCGGATTGTTGTGAATACATCTAATTCAACGCGCGAAGGTGAACGCGCCTATCAAACGTTATTCAAAGCGTGCCAAGGGTTCCTAAAAACATCACCGCCCTTAGCTGGTATCATACGTCGGGACGCTAGAGTACGAGAGACCATTCGCAACCAAACACCCATTTTGATCCGCTCACCTAATTCAGAAGCAGCGATGGATGTTGCGGCTGTCGCCGAAAGGCTGATAGCAAGCTGAGATGACAATTATGTTAATGCCGGGCTGGCAGGCCGACCATATTACGGCGCCTAAGACTGTTTTAATTTCTGAATCTGAGTTAAAAACTTATGATGGATCCGGGCTGCTCGAACCTCAGAAGTTCTTGTATGACGCTTTGCACGCTCGAAAAAGTTCCTTAGTGGTTTTCCGTCACCAGAACCGCATACAGATTAACGAATTTCTTGACCTGCCAATGAAGAGGTCTCACTAGGTGGCGCGCTCCGGCGGGTCACAATCCATACCGCGATTGGCATCAGAATTGCTGCTAAAATCGTCGGCACTGGCCACGAAGAAGATGAGGCGGCAACAACAGCCACACTGATCATCATCATAACCACCGCTGCCGCCTTGGCTGGAGGTGGAATGACACGGTGCACGTGCCAGGCCCGCAACGTTGCGCCAAATCGAGGATGGGTCCACAGCCACCAGCGCAAACGATCTGAGCTCTTAGAGAATGCCCATAATGCGATGATCAGAAAAACTGTCGTGGGAAGACCTGGCAAAAACGCACCGATAAACCCAAGCCCGACGCAGACCCAACCCAGGACCAAAAATACGGGGCAGAGACTCGAATGACTCATGGGTGGCGGCGGAATGCCATCCCAATCCTCAGGTCTATTATCATTTTCAGTCATGGTCATATGACCCCAGTATCTAAGGAACCTGGGTTTTAAACCAGGCAGACTAACCAGAGCAAGTTAAGCGGCCAGACCTAAACTCGAGATGAATTTGGGACGGAGCCGAAGCTCCGTCCCCATCAGCGCGATTCCTTAGGGAGAGGATCTAGAACCGCGGTGATTTGTGAATCACGCGATGAGTGGGCCCATCAAGCCCAATTCAGCCTGAGTTCACGATGTGGTGCTAATTAAATAACGCAACTAATAATCATTTGCAATGCAATTAATAATCATTATTATTTTTTCGATAGAAGCGACAGAAAAGAGGGGTTTGGGATGAACCAAATGACGGAGGATGCACTGCTTGAGAACTTGCGCCCGCTTCCAGACAAAGATACTACGGAAGACCTAAAAACGGCGGAACTTTTGGCGCTGTGGACAATTCGTGCCTGGGTTCAAAACTCGTCTGACAAGTCTGCATCGAGTTATCACTTCCAAGATGGATTGGAAAAAGCTGGGTGCGCCGATGCTGCCGTATCATTTGCGGCATTACTTGAAATTATTGGTTCCGAAGCGAACCGAAGAATTGAAATTCACACAACAGGATGCCCCTGCCTTTTTCCCGACGAGAAACGCATACTTCACACGCTCGCGGCACTTCAAACTGGCCACGCTCTGGAGGCATTTGACGTTTTGAAAACTTTACTGTCTGGGGCAGTGGTACGCATCGCTTTGGAGCATGCGGGAAGTGTAGCCGCAATCCTGAGTCGAGTAGGATTGCACCTACCTGACCGCGCGTGGCACTTGAAAGAGCTGTTGCTAACCAATCATCTGCGCGCACCGCGCACTAACGCGACGTTTGTCAGGTATCAACTTCACTAAACTCTTATAGAAACGTAACTACTTTGGTAGGCCCATCGGGCATTGGCTGTAGTTTTTAGGACACAGACGCTCACCCTGCTCTGACGCGGGCCCTCCACGGCCAACAATACGACGAACCAGATTGGCTAGCCCGTCGACAAATGCCGCACCCGTGGCCACGGCGGGCACGCGCTCAAATCCTGGAACGCCGACTTGTTCAGCGAGCTCACGCATTTCCTGTTCGATTTCAACTAAGGTCTCAACGTGCTCTGACACAAAACTGATGGGCGCAATAACGACAGGAACTTGATCACGACCCGCTCTCCGAATCTCGTCTTCTATAAATGGTCTAATCCATTTCACTGGGCCGACCCGGCTTTGATAGCAAATCTTGTGGTCTGGATTTAGGTCTCTGATCGCATCGACAATGGCGTGTGCCGTTTGCTCCACTTGCCATTGATACGGATCACCTGCCCCAATTGTCCGCTCAGGGAGTCCGTGCGCGGAGAGGAGAAGCCGCGGCTTGCCCCGAGAGGATGCCGCATCCAGTGAGAGGCGAATATTCTTTACGGTTTCCGCAAGATACCCAGACTGGAATGGAAAACAGCACAGGGAATCTATAGGTGCCGACAAGCCTTGTGCCCGCGCTTCCCTATTGAATGCGTTTAAAGATGTGCCAGCAGTTGTGGTTGAGAACTGAGGATAGAGCGGCAGTAAAATTATGCGATCTGGTTCTTCTTCTTTGATCGCCCCAACCACTTCGTTTGCCATTGGATGCCAATACTGCATACACACGTGCACGCTGACCGTTTCGGCTACATCTTCAAGTTTTTCTTGAAGGGCGTCGGCCTGCGCCTGTGTCGACGGTAATAATGGTGATCGACCCCCCACAAGCTTATAGATGTCTTGCGACTTCTCCGTACGACTGCGAGAGATGATTTGAGCAATCATCCACCGCATGGGGTTCGGCATTCTGAGGATCGCGGGGTCGCTGAAGAGGTTGAACAAAAATGGCCGCACGGACTCCAAAGAATCTGGGCCTCCAAGATTGAATAGAACGACAGCAACTTTTTTTGTGGTCACAGAGCATAACTCCTGGTTCTTCAAGACGTCTGCGAACACCTCGTTCGGTGAAAGAGAACAATGGACTGATAGCATGGCGCCACCAGCGATCAAATATTCCTAGCATCGTAGACGGTCACGCGCCGAAGTCCGGTCAGGCGCGATAACCATCTACCCTCGTCTGAATAGCTAGATTACAAACGACAAGGCTAATAATGGAGAGCGTTTTGACTGATATATCCGCAGCACCAGAACCTGATCGTAGTGGCATCAAGATTGGACCCGTATGGATGGTCCCGGGCATTTCGCTTATTAATGTCTACACGCTTCTCTATATTGCTTTCTTTACTATTGCCAGCTCCGTGTTCTTGAGCGCCACGCAACCCTACTTATTTAACGCCGTCCTCAACATTCCTATAGAAACTCAGGGGTCTCTTTCTGGTCGCCTAGTCCTGTTCAATGAACTTGTCGTCATCGTTTTGATTGGTCCGCTCGGGCTACTAGCCGACAAGATTGGCCGACGACCTATTTATGCGGCCGGATATATCTTCCTATTCATTGGCTACATGCTCTACCCAATGGCGGAGAGCATTCCTGAACTGACGGCCTACCGCATGATTTTCGCAATCGGAGTTGCCTGTAACACGGCAATGATTGCGACGATCCAAGCGGATTACCCGCAAAATTCATGGCGCGGAAAATTACTGGGACTATGCGGTCTACTCCAAGGTATTGGCGTCGTTATTGTCTTAGGCGTATCGCGCAGCCTCCCCGGGTGGTTTGTAGACAGCGGGATGGATCAAATTACTGCTGGTCGACTAGCCTTCTGGACCTTTGCGATGATTTGTTTAATGAACGCGGTGATTGTTCGTGTTGGCCTGAGGGCTGGCGTACCATCGACAAAAACAGACAAGGAGCCTCTGCCTACGATCCTTAGCCGTGGCATCAAAGCTGGTCGCAACCCCCGGATTGCCCTGTCTTATGTCGCAGCGTTCGTATCTCGCGGTGACCTTACCGTCGTCAGCACGTTTTTCTCCCTGTGGCTGGTTCAGGCTGGCATAGCTAATGGCTACACCGCAGAAGAAGCACTTGAGAAGGGCTTGTTGTTCTTCATCATTGTTCAAGCCATAGCCGTCATTTGGGCACCTGTAGCCGGGCTCATTATTGATCGATTTGACCGAGTCACAGCACTGAGTATTGCAATGGCAATTGCTGCTATTGGGTATTTCTCACTGGGCTTTATCGGTGACCCGACCCAGCCCATCATGTATGGCGCCGCCATAATCCTCGGTATGGGTGAAATTAACGCCGTACTGGCTGCACAAGCACTTATAGGACAAGAAGCACCAAAAGATGGTCGCGGCGCAGTGGTCGGAGTCTTTGGATTCTTTGGAGCCATCGGTATCTTGCTTGCTGCCTCGATCGGCGGCTACCTGTTTGACGCATGGATGCCAGCGGGTCCCTTCGTGTTAATGGGTGTCGCGAACGCAACCTTGCTCTGTGTCGCAGTTTGCGTTCGCCTTTTCGCCTCTACCCCGGTCGCAACAGAACAAACACCTAACGAATCATAAGGAGCACCCTATGAATTTCCACTACCCTCATTCGCAACCGTTATCGACGGACCTCACCCGCCGCAATGTACTTATGACTTTGGGTGGTCTTGGTGGGTCTAGCCTTATGGGTGCCGCTCTTGGTGCTGGGAAGGCAGAAGCTGGCCTCACAAAAGGCAGCGATAAAATTAGCATCGACCTTTCAGATCCAGCTCTGAACTTGCGGTCTTACATCCGACTGCAAGGAAATCTTGATTCATCAAATATTTCTATCGGTTACTACTCCGGAACAATCTACAACGTCGTCGGCGATTGGAAGAAAGTGACCCCACTTTGTGGTCTCTCCGGCATTGGCGTCCGTCGCATTGAACCTCAACCGGAAAATAAGTACCGCGTCTTTAATCGTGAACTCGCGTTCTATTCCGATATCCAGACAGGCGAGTTCGTCGATGTTTGGGAAAACCCCCTGAACAACGAGACAGTCGAAGTCCTCCCGATTCAGAACATGACAGTCAATGCCGAGATCGCACCAATATTTGAATTTGACATGGAAGGCACAATTGTCCGACGCCCCTTCAACCCGCCATGGGAAATTTTAAACGGTTCGGCGCTCGCTTTGTTTGAAGTGCACCAAGAATTAAAATCAGAACTACAGCCTGAGGAATGGCCACGCGAGAGTTCCGGGCGAATGATGCGCATTTCAGAGTTATTTCATCGCCATTGTCGCGCTGCCGATCTTGAGAACCAAGACCTCACGTCAATCCCCTATGTAGGAACCTGGATGCGTTTGGCCCCCTATCTACCCTGGATGCTGATGGGGCAAACCGAAGGGCACCTGTTTTATCGATGCTCAATGCATAAGTTCACGCGCATCGAAGATTTGCCCAAAGCGTTCCTTGCGAAAGCAGAAAGTGAATACCCACAATTTCTTGAACCCCCAAAACCGGAAAGCTGGGGCACACCCAACAACTCAAGCTTCAACGTATACAAAGATTTGCGCTCACCTGCCTCAAGCGGCGGGCAAGGGTAACTCTTAAGCTGAAGTGATGTTGGCGCCGGGGCAAGCACACCAGCGCCTATATCAACCCACTAAACTTCGCGAATTCCCGAGAAATTTTTTTTGGCACGTCGCTATTGGGATCCAGCACTACGTAGCTTCAGGCCGAGACTTAAAAGCCCCTATTAGAGTATAATTATCCCATAAAGTATTGTTGTCCACACCAGCGATAGGCGCGTCATGACACCTAAGAGCGGATACGCAACAACCCGTCACGGACAAATGCACTATCGCAATACTGGTGACGGTCCACCGCTCGTATTGCTACACGCCACACCGAAGTCTTCGCGGTCTTTTATGCTGCTCATGCAACAACTAACCGCACATCATGCGGTTATCGCACCTGACACACTTGGATTTGGCAAGTCAGACCCGCTACCGCCGAACTTAAGAATGGAAACTCTGGCTGAGGCCACAGCTGATTTAATTCACGCCTTAAAAATTAATCCAACCGCAGTCTTTGGTTTGCACACAGGAAATAAAATTGGCGCGGCCCTATCAGCTGGATGGCCCAAACTGGTATCTCATTTCATTCTGTGTGGCATGACGCACTCGATCATACTGGATCGCAGCACCAGAGAGGCAGCCATAAAAAAGTTAGTCGCCACACCTTTCACTAAAAAAGACATTTCAGATGAAGAGAAACTGGACCGTGAGGAGGGCGCAAAAAGCGTCCATAAAATGTACAAAGCCAACTACGATTTCGATCTAACAGCCACTCTTCAGAAGATAAAAACCCCTACTTTGGTTTTGGAGCTTGCGGCACCGGAAGAAGACCACTTAGGGCGGCAGGCGACTGCAGTAACGGAGCATATACCCGGCGCTACAGAATACACTTTTGAGGGTAGTGATCGCGACGCATTAGAACTTAGGACGAGAGAGCTTGCCAAAGTGATCGTTGATTTCACCAGTGATACGGAAACCTAGCTTTGGGACATCAGATACGAAGTATGAAATGCGACAAAAAATTCAAACAGCTGCATTGGTCTAATCAATTTTGCGCCGATGTTAGGCATTAGGCCCCCTCATTGCGGCGGATTTAGTCGGGTGTAGTCTATTGGTATTGGCGCTACTGAATACTCGGAGGACAGGGTAAATTATAATACCGTGGCGCTCTATTTGTTACCCCGGTTGTATCGTCCGGATGACACACAGCAATTGTTGTAGCGTCTCAGAGTACTCACGTTCCAGATGTGGGTAATTGCTCTAAACCTTTCACAAAATATGGCGAATAGGGACCTGCAGGAATACCTGTCCCCTTATTAAGGCATGCTCGGGTATGGGCAGCCCCGGCAACTGGCGTGTAGTTCGCCTGAAGGTTCTGAACCACGGACACAACAGCGTTAGTAATAATGTCGGCTATAAGAAGTCCGGAATTAGGCCCAGTTGTTTCAACGAACTCCTCTTGCGCGTGCCACAACAAAGTACCAGTTTCCCCGTCTTTCTGAGTGTAGAGAGATTCAACTCGTATATTTAAAGCTGTTATTGCAAGCTCAGTGGTCACGTTCCACTGCACCGATAGGCCACTTAGGTAAAAGAACGTTATTCTTCCGGGCCAGGTGTTACCAAAGGGTAGCTAGAAGATGCAGGCTGAGGATCACAGCGTCAGCTTATAGCGCGGATAGATGAATCCGGGCGAAGAAGACATAACCAAACGTGTGGTCGAGGGGCAACTGCCGCTACGTTAAGATAACTTATGTTGCAGGATGCCAAAGCTAATCAGCTATTGAGCCGGTTAACAACACTGGACCATCTCGGCTAAAATGCCGCCTTAAGCTCGCCGGGGTCTATAAAGATTAAGGAAACACTATGAAGACAACAGTCACCCTAACTCTATCTATGCTTGCGACTGCCGTTGTTGCAAACACCCCTGTGTGGGCCCAAGCCGAAGAGAAAGATGAGCCTGATTTCGTATTCTTCAGTTTGATCGATGAAAATGGACAGGTGCCAGCGGACATTGTGGCACAGCATTGCGCCAATTCGCCTCGCGCTTTGTCTGTTGAAACGCGAGACCTGGTTCACACAACGCCACATCAAAGGGTTTGGCTCTCTGGTCGGCAGATCACCAACGTAAACGCCAACCCAGGTGAATGGACGGGCGCTCTATATAAGCCGCTGTGCCCGGGTCTTTACAGCTTTAACGTCGATTTCATGACCAGTGCAGAAGACGGCGCGACGGATGGAGAAGTCATTGTTCACCTTCACACGTGGCATCGCGGCGGGCGCGACCGTCCAGGCGAACTCTCGGCTATGGCAGTGAAAGCGCCAGGACAAGACCGCGGTGTAGGCCATGCCAGTGTCATCGTTGAGATGGCTACAGGTGACGAATTCAGCCTCTTTACTCTATCACCAGGCGCAGATAAACGCCGGTTCGAGCGTTTGCAATTGACGGCCTATCGGGTCAATCACATAGCCGATCTCGCACGATCTTTTGACAGTAAAGTATGGGACCAAGAACGCCAGGACTCTGATGCCGTTCCGGGATCCATGCCATGAAAGCCGTGACTCTAACTTTAGCAATGAGCGCCATCGCAATCGGACAGGCAAATGCCCTAGACACCACCTTCCGGGACCGGCTGATCGCCCTGCCCATAACAACAGAACTCGGCGGCGATACTACCCGCCCCCTCGCGACTGCCGAAGCATTTACTTTCATTTCGGCCAATGCGCCCTCAAATGTTAAAGGTGGCTTTACCTTCGGCAATCAATTGTTCAACACGGTTTGGCGTCCAGCGCCGGGACCACAACCAACGACAGATGGACTGGGTCCGGTCTTTAACAAAGAAGCCTGCTCTGATTGCCACATAAACAATGGACGAGGGAAACCACCGCCCGAAGTGGGCGCCCCTATGGACTCGATGTTGGTTCGCCTTAGCGTACCTGGGACTGACCATCATGGCGGACCAAAAGGTGTGCCTGGGTATGGAGATCAGTTGCAAGACCGGGGTATCGAAGGGGTTCCTGCTGAAGGTCGAGCCATTATTGAGTGGGCAGAAATCGCAGGAACCTATTGGGACGGCACCTCCTATAGCCTGCGCAAACCGACAGTTCGGTTCGAAGATCTTGCCTACGGCCCCCTGCCGGTAGATGTCATGACGTCGCCGCGCGTGGCCAACCCGATGATCGGACTTGGCCTCCTTGAAATGATTTCTGATGACACACTCAACGCTCTTGCTGACCCGGACGACATAGACATGGACGGTATTTCCGGGCGCGTGAACATCGTCTGGGATGCCCGCGATAAAAAAATGGCCACCGGAAAATTTGGCTGGAAGGCGAATGCATCAAATCTTACTAACCAGAATTCTGGCGCCGCTTTGGGTGACATGGGGATCACCACACCGACCAGTCCAAATGATAATTGCGAAGCTGAACAGGAACTATGTTTAGAAGCCGCGAGCCATGACGGCGTAGAGATGAGCAAAGCCTTTTTAAATCAAATGAATGTCTACACGCGACGCCTCGCTGTGCCTCAGCAACGCGGCTCAACCTTGCCCGAGGTTGTTAGAGGAAAGAAGCAATTTTTCGAAGCTGGTTGCCAGTTTTGCCATATCCCTACGCTGGAGACCGGGGCGGACCCGAGAAGCGAAGATCTAGCAGAACAAACAATTCACCCCTTCACTGACCTATTGCTGCACGATATGGGAGAGGGTCTGTCAGATGGTCGACCTGACTTTCTCGCTACTGGGTCGGAATGGCGTACAGCGCCTCTGTGGGGCATCGGGCTGACGGAAAAAGTAACCACCCACGAACGCTATTTACACGATGGTCGAGCCAGGGGCCTAGAAGAGGCGATATTATGGCACGACGGCGAAGCCGAATCCTCTAAAGAGCACTTTCGTCTTCTGCCTGCCGAAGATCGAGACGATCTCGTCGCTTTCTTAAAATCTTTGTGAGATCAGCGGGCAGTCACTTGATCACCCCTCGAGAGCATAATGATCCTTGCGGCCCGCTGGCGCACTGCTGGAGAGGAAAACTGCACGCCACGAAAGGGTTCACCATCTCTGTCTATAAGCATGTAGATGTCTGTTATAAGCCTAATCGCTTAAACGGCTGCGGTAGCGTCAACCTGTTTGGTTGCTTTTAGCTTTTCCTCTGTCAGGTCGTATCCTAGCAACGAAAATGCGCCGAGAAGTCCGGTCAGCGCCGGAAGCCCAGCTGCACATATATATATGGCAAGGATGGCACTATCGGGCTGCTCTACGAAGCCATCGCTGGACGAGATATATCCCATGGATGCCAAGACTATCCCAGTAACTGCTGGACCAAACGCAAAAGCGAATTTTTCGATAGTTGTATAGACTCCGGCATAGACACCCTCGCGGCGCAAACCTGTAATACGCAAATCGTATTCCATCGTGTCCGGTAGCATGGCTTGCCCCATGAGCAGTGTTGCTCCACCCAAGAACCCCAGCGCTACGCCGCGCAGGATAGTCAGAGCGTACGCTTCTGTCGGGGAAGCCAGCAACCAAGTTAAGTTGACCACCACGGTTAGTAACAACGCAGTTAGGAATATATTTCGTTTGCCGTGGTTTTTACCCAACTTAAGCCACAGCCTCTGCGACACGATCATCGCCGTGTAGAATGCAGCCCAGTACCACCCGAAATTGGTGAGGCTCGCCCCCAATACCAACGGGAAGAAAAACGCTTTTGCCGGGTTGCTTAACGCCTGGCCAAGCAGTCCAAACATCTTTGCTAACATAAGCCAGAGGAACGGGCGATTCTGCAATATTAGCCGGACCTGTGCCTTAAAACCGACTGGCGCGGACCCCACCTTATGTTTGAACGGTGCGTCCTTGGTGAAATAGAAACAGGCCAAAGAAGATATCAGAACCGCAGCCCCCATAATCCAGGCCATTGATTCAAACCCAGAGCGACCGCCGCCAAAGAAATCAATGATGATTGGTGCAGCAAAAAATCCGACATAGCCAGCCCCTGCGATACCATAAACACGGAAACTCATCAGGTATGCGCGTTCGTGGTACCCCTCTGTCATTTCAGCTGGCATCGCCAGATAAGGCACATTGAAAACCGTGTAAGCTGTTGCGTAGAGCAACAACATCGCAGTCATATAGACGGCGGCAACCTTGGGGGTCGCAAAGTCGGGCACGTTAAACATCAACACCATAGACGCCGCGAGCATAAAGGCGCCGGCCAAAAGGTACGGTCGACGCCGGCCAATCTTGCCGCTCGTTCGATCAGAAATGACGCCCATAATCGGGTCCGTCACGCCGTCATAAATTTTTGACAGGCCGAGCATAAGGCCTGCCACTCCAGCAGAAATAGACAAAAAATTAGTCATGAAGCTCAATGCGAACGTGCTGATTAAACCAAACATGACAGCCATGCCCATGCTGCCAATACCCCACCCCATGCAGACTGTGAGCGGTAATGTGCGTTCAGGCTCGCCCGCAGATCCGCTGGCGGTTGTGGCCGTTTCCGGCGTGGAATCAATCATGGATAATGCTTTCTAGCGCTGGCCGCGCTCGACCAAAGACTCTACCGTAAATTCAACTTCCCACGGTGCTCCAGCTACACGGCGCACAAAACGATCGCGCTCTTCATCTAGCTCAGCAGCGAATTCACCTTCCGGGGCGTAATCATCAATAGCCTTGCGATCAACGACACCCTTTTCGTCCAGAAGTTTCTCAAGGACGGTGACACGGTCCCGTAGAATCCATAGCTCAGACATCAACTCCGTGTTGATCCGCATCATAGCGTCCATGTCTTCCGACCCCGTGATCGGATTTGGAGGTGGCTTTGTCATAGGAATGTCTCCGAATCGTAAAACAGATTAGGCTGGTTTTGTACCAAGATTGATCCAAGGGTAACCTTGAGACCCAAGACCAAAAGCCCTGGTATCTATAAATCCAACATCTTTGAGAACTTCTACCCATTCCGTTGCACATGTTTCTGAGAAGAACGGCTCCCCACGATTGTCAGTATCCCAGTCCAGAACTACAGCCTGAAAGGGATGAACTGCGGCGAAAGGCGGCGGATCATTGATGATGATATCGCCGCCGGGTTTGAGAATACGAAACGCTTCTTTGATCGTCTCGACACAGACGCTAACCGGCATTTCATGGAAAAGGGCATAACAAATCACAGCGTCAACGCTTTCGTTAGGTTCTCCGGTATTCCGAGCGTCCCTTTGTTTAAAGGTAATGGGTATCCCCATAGCCCGCGCCGCATCATGCCCACCCTTAAGCATTGCAGGTGACAAATCGCTGCCGGTCAACTCTGCGTCAGGATAGTTTTTGTGGCACGCCGCAAGTGTTGTAGCTCCGCCACACCCCATTTCATAAATGCGGTCATAGTGATCTTTTGGGAGATGCTTAGTGACATCGACGCGTTGATTACGGATGTCATCACCAACCTCTACGGCCGCATACCCGCCCTTACTGAATACGTAAGGACCGATCCCCGCCATGAACATAGGACCAGCCAGGTCGTAACCATCCCAACCACCTGGCTCTAGGTGCCACTCGACACCTTCGTAGTAATCTGGAATAGGAACTGTATCGTCCAATTCTAATGATCCACCGCAGTCTTCAAACGGACGGTTAACAAGCTTTTCCGCTTCAGCCCGTTTTTCTTCTATGGCCGGTATTGCCCGGACAAAGTTTTCTTCACCGACGTACCGTTGATAGAAGCGCTCATGTTTGTAGGCGACCGATTTTTCAGCAACTACTTTTGCCTGAGCGATCCTGTCTGGCCATGGTTCATTTGAACCACCGCGTTCATGCTCTTCGACTATGGCTTTGCCCTGAGGATCAGCTTCAAACTCCGCTTTAGCGATGCTGCGCACACGGCTCGACGCGTAAGGCTGCAGCGACCCTAGAAATTGGAGCCCGGAGCGTCCTCGCTGGGATAGTGTGAGCATTGCTTTGAGCCTCCTGGATATTGGTCAGTCTTCGAAACTTACTCTAATAATGGGCAAGCCTGGCAGCGGCTTCAAGGCCAACCCGGGCCCGGTGCCGATTTCGTTCCCTAGGTGATTAGCTCACCCATTGAGCGTTTATTCAAGCCTGAAAGCAATACGTATGGTTCTAGCACCGGCGACAAACCTGCGTTAGCCTTAGCGTTGGAATGGGAAGGGAGGAACGCACATGGCTCATCATTTCGCCCGAGGAAGTATTGCAACAGCACTGACACTGGCCCTCAACGCGTAGACCGTAAACAAAACCCAAACCGAGCACTCAATTCAAAGAGCTCGGATGGATTACCGCATGATAAAGAATCCAAAATCACTCGCTATCGCCGCTCTTGGTACTGCCATGCTTGGACTCATGACGTACTGGGTTCTTAATTGGTGGGTTGTCGGGCGTCACCTCGAGAACACGAACAATGCCTACATACGCACAAACATCACCACTGTCAGCGCCCGGGTCGAAGGACAGATCGATGATGTTCTAGTCGATGACAACCAACGTGTTGATAAAGGCGACCTATTGGCCCGCATTCAACAGGACACGTTCCGCGCCCGCCTCGCCCAAGGGCTCGCTGACGTAGCGAAGGCTGAAGCGACGGTCAATGCTACTGAAAGCAAACTTATCCTGCAGGATAGCCTTATCGTAGAAGCGCAAGCCGACTTAGACGCCGTTCTTGCAGATCATGCCCTGGCAAAGGGAGAGTTGGAGCGCGCAAAAGGGTTGGTCGAAGACAACGTTACCTCTGCCCAACGATACGATATTGCTGTCGCCGAGGAATTGAGGGCGCTTGCAAACGTCGCAGGCGCAAGAGCCCACTTCTCTGCAGCGCGAACAGAAAGAGAAATTCTCGAAATGGAGCGCAAAGCGCTCTCAGCGGAAGCGAGTGAGAAGGCTGCAGCGCTCGATCTCCTAAAAATTGACCTAACGTATACAGAGGTCAGGGCGCCGGTGAACGGTATTGTAGGAAATCGATCAGTCCGAACCGGACAATACGTTCGCCCTGGAATGCACCTGATGGCATTGGTGCCGACTGAGGCACCTTGGGTCGTTGCAAATTTTAAAGAAACCCAGCTCACACGAGTGCAACCAGGTCAAGCCGCAGAAATTACGGTTGATACCTATCCAGACATCACCCTAACTGGCCAGGTTGAGAGTTTGGCGCCAGCGAGCGGTGCAGAATTTAGTTTATTGCCGCCAGAGAACGCGACGGGAAATTTCTCAAAGATTGTTCAGCGCGTTCCAATCAAAATTACCCTGCCGAGTGAGCACGCGCTCAAAGGGCTGCTCAGACCCGGTATGTCCGTCATCGTGAACATAGACACGCGTATGGATGGGCGCTCAAACGGGTCTGGCGTACTCGTCTACGACTCCCCCTAGCATGTCGGATGCGCCAATCCCCGCCAACGGCATAAGCGCCAGCGGTAAGGTCCTTGGTCCGGCTGCAACTGACGACCTTGTGAATTGGCGACATTGGCTAGGGTTCTCCATCTTGCTCGTCGGCCAATTTATGGCAGTACTTGATATTCAGATCGTTGCTAGTTCATTGGGGGAATTACGATCCAGTCTCGATGCAACCGTTGAAGAAATTGCTCTAATACAATCGACCTACCTGGTCGCTGAAGTGATTATGATTCCATTGTCGGCATGGCTTGCCCGCCTGCTCTCGATCCGGATAATGTTTGCTGCGTCTGCAGCTTTCTTTGTCGTCACCAGCCTGCTCTGCGCGTCCGCCTGGAATTTGGAGTCCATGCTAGTATTTCGAGCGATGCAGGGGTTCTCAGCAGGTGCGCTTACGCCACTCTCGTTTGCCACAATCTTTTTCATGTTCCCACGCTCCAAGCATGCCATTGGTGTCGCTATCGCAGGCATGATTACAACGACAGGGATCACGCTCGGGCCCATCGTCGGAGGCTGGGTCACACTGACCTTCTCCTGGCATTGGATATTTCTAATAAATATCGTGCCAGGGCTTATCGTCGTCATCGGTGTTCTTGCCTTGATCGACGTCGACCGTCCTCAACCTCATATCCTTCCGCAGATTGACATTCCAGGTGTCGTTTTAGCTGGTCTCTTTCTGGGTAGCCTCGTTATTCTCTTTGATAAGGGACCCGAGAACGATTGGTTTGACACACCATGGATTACGCGCCTGACCATCTTGATGGTAGTGAGTGGGATTCTATTCCTATGGCGTGAACTCACCTGCCGCTACCCGGTGGTTGAACTACGCTTGTTTGCAGACAGTACATTTGCAGCCGGATGCGTCTGCTCGTTTGTCCTCGGCGCCGCAATTGTCGGGTCCGCCTACTTGAGCCCAGCCATGCTCTCCACAGTGCGCTATTTTAACAGTCAGCAAATCGGTACAATCATGATGTTCACGGGTGCTGCCCAGGTGCTGCTAGCACCCCTTGCCAGTTACATGGTGCAACGCATGGCTGCTCGAGTTGTGCTGGGCATCGGTCTATTCATTCTCATTGTCTCGCTAGCATGGCACGGCCAGATGACTTCTGAAATGGGCCTGGATCAACTAGCCCTGCCGCAGTTCTTGCGAGGTTTTGGCATCATGTTGTGCTTCATGCCGATCACCCTTGTTGCCATCGGTAGTGTCCCGCTATCAGATGTGAGGACAGCGAGTTCCCTGTTCAACTTGTTCCGTAGCCTAGGCGGCGCCATAGGTCTTGCCCTAATTACAACCTTCCAGGAATCTCGTTTCGATTTCCATCGCGAACGGCTCTTAGCCCAGGTAGGTGAAGGCGGGCTTGTTGCGGAACAATGGTTAAAAGGTTTGCAGCAACGCATCCAAGACGCCTATGGCGCCGCTCCTGAACCCGAAGCCGCCGCCTTAAAGATCATGAATACTTTCATAGAACGGGAAGTATGGGTGCTGACCTTTAATGACATGTGGATAGCTATGGCATTTTACTGCGGTCTCTCAGCACTATTCCTGCCCTTTCTTCCAGACCGAGTTAAGCAGCACTAAGGTGAACAAGCGGATCACAGCTAGAGACCTCGCCAAAACGAGTTTAGGATTGTTCACTCACAATCCCGGTTTCAGTCACAATGGTGGATATGATGCAGACCTCCTCACCCTCCGCCGACGGCCCCTGCGCCCTCTGCGGACCAGATAGCACTCACTATGATCATATTGACGCGCCTAAGCTTTCTCGTCGTGCAGCCTTAAGTGTGGCAGGTGCAACATCTGCCTTTATCGGAGGTGCGATAACCGCTCAAGCTTCGACGTATCAAATTGAAGATGTGCCCGCCGGTGAATACGTTGTCGAAGCGGGATGGCTTCTGATTGAACAGGACGGTCGCCATGAACTCATGCGAGACGCCTCTGTGCTTGTGTCAGGTGACAGGATCGAAAAAATCTCTGAAGGACGCATCACCGGAAACTATACGCGCATCGATGCCCACCAACACTTGGTCACTCCCGGATTTATTAGCGGCCACACGCACGCTTGCACGGCAACGCCAACACGAGGCTTGATCGAGAACGGACGAAGACCGAACAACAGACGCCCGCAGGAACTCGTTGAGCAACTTGATGACGGAGACCTAGACAAACTCACGGCGTATAACGTTGCCGAACTGTTACGAGGTGGCACCACCACTCATGTTGAAATGAGCCTCAGCTTACGACAGGCGCAATCATATGTGAGAGTCGCAGAATCTTGGGGTGTGCGCGGCTTTCCTGGTGGCATGATTCCTGGAACTAAGCGACTCGGACCGATCTGGGCTCGTACAGATGACCAAATACTCCTCGACTCAGAAGAAGGTACGCTTGCTGAGATTGCGGATAATCTTGCTTTTGCCAAAGAAAAGATGGGCACTGGCAACGGGCGGATCAATCCGATGATGAGCCCGCACGCAACCGATACCCATACACCAGCAACGATGGCCGCAGTCGCTAAGGCCGTCAAAGAACTTGGAACCGGGCTCCATATTCACCTGTCCCAATCAAGCACCGAAACCGAACGTGTCAAAAGGATGTGGGGTGTAACGCCCACACAATGGCTCGACAGTTTTGGCTTGCTGGGTGGCACGGTCTTTGGCGCTCATATGGGCGGCCTAGACTGGAGCATTGATCCTGAAATCTTGATCGAACGAGGAGTGGTATTGGCACATTGTCCTTCCGCTGGTGGCGCAGGCGGGTTCAGTCAGAATTATCCAGAGGCGCTTGCCGCGGGCATGGACGTCAATATTGGCATTGATACTCATTCAAATGACTACCTGGAAAATCTCAAACTTGCGGTGCTATATGGCCAGGCCCGCCACGACCTGATGAGAGGTGGCGCGATTGCCGTTCAACGTCCAACCGCATGGACCGCAATCCGCAATGCCACCATCACGCCCGCAGCCGCGCTCAAGCGTCCCGATTTGGGGCGCATTGCGGAAGGCGCCAAGGCCGATATCGTCGCCATCGACGTTTCCGGCCTCCTAGTTGGCGGTGGGGCCCTCCCCCCCGAGCCCCTGAACAACCTGCTCTATGCCAATGGCATGATGGTCCGGCATGTCATCACTGACGGTCTAATTCAGGTATTTAACGGTCATCTGGTTGTTGATGACGAAAACCGAGTCGTATCAGAGGGCGGGCGCGTCATGGCCTCGATTTATGAACAGCTGCAATCTGAGGGTTGGTTTACGCCCCTACCAAGGGAATAGACGCAGCGCGAGATTTGTTGGTTCATTCGCCCGCACAGGGTATGAACGAGCACGTAATACCTATGTTTAACTTATTTGATTGAGCCTCGTGTGACTGATTCCTCACATCCCGTATACCCACACCTGTTCTCCCCTATATCGTTGGCCGGAAAACCACTGCGGAATAGGCTTGTGCACGCCTCGATGTCACTGCGGTACGTCTCAGACAGCAAAGTCAACGATGAGACGATTACTTACTACCGCAACCGCGCTCGTGGCGGCGTCTCTATGGCCATTACCGAACCCATGGGCACAACACGCTGGAACATCGCTCCTCGCCGCATTCAGGTGTTCGGTAAGGCAAATGAAGATGGCCTGAAGAGATTTGCCGACGAAATTGGCAATGAAGGCTGCCTAATGATCGGGCAACTTCAGGACTCTGGTCGGGGTAACCACGAAGGTGGACGTCGCGCAAACTCGATTGGGCCATCGCCTTTGCCGGATGATTTGAGCTGGACGGTTCCTCACGCCATGACCACTGAGGAAGTCGATACAATGGTCGCAGACTTCGCAGAATCGGCGGCATGGCTGAAGCACTGTGGCTGGGGCGGCGTCGAAATCTCGGCCGGACACGGACATATATTCCATCAGTTTATGTCCGCCCACTCCAACATCCGTGAAGATAAATACGGCGGTGACATTGAAGGCCGCACGCGAATAGTGCGCGATCTTATGTCAGCCATTCGGGACCTCGCGGGGGACGACTTTATCATTGGAGTTAAGTTGCCTGGTGAAGACGGCGTACCGGGCAGCATTGACTTGGCCGAAGCAAAACGAATTTCTGAACAGATCGCTGCCAACGGTAACGCGAGTTATGTGACCTACTGCTGGGGGTCTCATTCCGACACTCTTTACTGGCACCTTCCGGACCTTCACGGCGAACGCGCACCCTTTGTTGAGAAAATAAAAGAGATCGCGGCACCCTTCGGCGACACACCTATTGGTGCTCTAGGCCTTATTACTGACCCCAACGAAGGGGACCGCGCCGTCGAAGCCGGTCATGCTGACCTCGTTATGCTGGGACGCCCCCTGGTCACAGATCCGGCTTGGGGTAAAAAGGCAATGGAAGGCCGCGAGGCGCAGATTCGCTATTGCGTGTCGGGCAATACCTGCTGGCAGATGATCATCGCAGGCGGGCGTCTGCAATGCGACAACAACCCTCGAGTAGGTCAGCCAGATGAAATGGATTGGTGGCCGGCAAAAGCCGAGACCAAACGCAAGGTTGTCGTGGTTGGCACCGGAGTAGCAGGAATGGAAGCCGCGTGGATTGCAGGAGCTCGCGGGCATGACGTGACTGTCTTTGGCATTTCTGGAGAGGTCGGCGGAAAAACGCGTCTCCATGCTGAACTACCTGGCGGTGAGAATCTTTCTAGTATTTATGACTACCAGCAACTCAGCGCAAACAAGGCGGGGGTAAAGTTTGAGTTGGGCATTACCGCTTCACTTGCAGATGTGAAAGCCTTGGACCCGGATGCTATTATTTTGGCGACTGGATCGACGATGTCGTGGCCTTCGTTTCTACCCGAAGAGTACAAAGACGAAGGTTTCTTCCCTGACCTGCGCAAGACAATGGCGATGCTATTGGAGCGGCCTTCTCCTCAACCTGGCACCGCCGTCATATACGACCAAGATCACACGAAGATGACCTATGCGTCAGCTGAATGGCTAGCAGATAAGTTTGATCGCGTCATTATTGTAACGCCGCGCGATCGGATCGCGTCCGATGAGGCCCTGGTAAACCGACAAGGAATCTACGCCCGCCTATCAGAAAAGAAGGTGCAGCTTGTTACCAGTTGCGACCCCTCTCCCGATTCAGCTTTTGAGGAGGGGCAAATCACCGCACGCAATGTCTTTAATGGTGATGAGCAGATCATCGATGATGTGAGCTTGTTTACCTACGCTACCTCACGTGCGCCTAACCTTGATCTGGTGTCCGACCTGCGCGCAACCGGCGTTGACCTTCACATGATCGGCGACGCCTACGCGCCACGCATCGTCGTCACGGCAACGGCCGATGGCAATCGGGTCGGACTCGCCGTTTAATCATACGACGAGATTTAGAGCGGCTTGGGTGTGCGCGCTTTCATAAAATCGCGATAATTATTGCGCACGCCCGTCCAGCTATCGAGGTCGAACATCTCGGGCAAGGTCTCTTGCAATAAACTAAGCGGCTCCTCAGGGATTTCATCCATAGATAAAAACTTCATGCCGAAGCCTCGCGACAGGGAGAACCCAGGGTGCCCAGCCATTTCAAGCCACGGCGACCACGTCACATTCTCCTGATAGTGGTTGAGCGCTCGCACACGGTCGAGATCCGGATTCTCAAGATCGGCTAGAGACGCCATAAACAGAATAAACGACTGCCAGGTCGTAGTTTCACCAGAAGACTCTCGAGGCCACTTTTCAGGTGATATTGGATTGGGAAAAGAGAACTCTGATTGGACCGGCATCCATACTGACCCACCCATTACGGTCCAATCCATATTGACCGGCTTGATCGTCGCTTCAGGACCTGTATCGGAACCTTCTGGCGTCACGGCGACCTCGATTGGACCAATGACGTAAGACATCGGCTCAACGTCTTCGTTCGTAAACGGATTGCGGAAGGTTTTTAATTCAGCAAACTCATCGAATGGTGTGTAAAGCGCACATTCGTGCATCTTGTATTTGTGCTCAGTCTCACTGATGCGGCTCCACTGCGTAACATTGTAATTGATCATGCTGTAGAACGGCGTGAACGAGTCATCGTCCGGATTGTATCCGTACACCCATCCCCGAGAGACCCGATGTGAGGTCACGTTATCCTTCAACGTGCCGATCATTTTAACCTTGGCCCGCATTTTAGCGATCGGGTCGTCAAGATTTAGTGGCTCGCGGGCAGAGGCTTCACCACCAATTTCCAATGGCGGAAGGTTCCCCAACCCAGCAGCCATTCCGGCGCCACCAGCAAGCATGGAACGACGATCAAGAGTGAATGTCATGGTTCAACCCTCCCCTACGGCCGGATTGAATGGCGGCTTAGGTTTTTGGGTGCGGAGATACCAAAGAAACTCGTTCTGGAAGTCACCCCAATTCTCGCGATCAAGAACTTCGGGGACATGCTTCTCCATTCGCTTAAGGCGATCTGCCGGAATGTCCTCCCACCGCATCTTCTTGCCATAGCCACGGGCGATCAATCGGCCCGGACGTTGCCCCATAAGCATCCAAGGCTGCCAGCGGGTGCTTTCTTGATACCAACTGTGTGCCATAGCTTGTTTGACGTCGGGGTCTGCCAGGTCGCTGATCTTAGAGGCAAACATGATGAATGAGTCCCACCCAAACGTTTCACCGGCCGAAGCGCGTGGCCAAACGTCGGGTTGGAGAGGGTTCTTGTAATCCACAGATGAATCTGTGGGCATGTAAACTGTATCTCCCATCACCATCCAGTCGAGATGATTTGGCACAATGACTCGCTCAGCATTTTCAGCCCCAGCGTCGGCATCCGTCGCGCGTGGGTCGTGCGTAGCGAGCATTGGACCAATTACGTAGTGATGCACCTTGAGCTTTTCGTTGGTAAACGGATTAACCCACTCGTCCATCACCTCATCTGTACCGAACTTTAGGTAAACCGCTACTTCAAACATCCGGGAACGGATGACACCGTCATCGTCATGAGTCCATTCCGTGACGTTATAGTTTTCCATTGAGCAAAATGGATCGAACTTGTGAGTCTCTGGGTGATACATCCATACATGCCCCGTCGAGAGCCGATGAACGGTTTCCTCTGCCAATGTCCCCGTTGTTTTTAGTCGGGCTTCAAATCGACTGATTGGGTCTTCCATATCGAAGCCAGGTGCCGCTTGAGCGGTCCCAGTCAGCGGAAAACCAAATCCACCCAGCGCGCCAAAGGCAGACCGGCGATCGAGCATATGTTCTGTCATTGCGATAAACCCTTATAGAGGCTCAAAAAATTCAAGGAAAACGCCGTCCGGCGTTGTTACTGAGAATAAGGACACGTCGCCGTACGGCGGCATAGTCACTGTTGTCGGTTTGGTCATCAGGTGCCCACCCTTCTCAACGATGTCGGACGCGCGCTCGGCGGCATCAGAAACAGGAAAACGCAATGTCAGAATACCGAGATTCGGTGCAACGGCTCTCGCCGATAAGTCACGCCCCTCTAACCCGTCCCATTCGACAAATTCGACACGACCGGTCTCGCCGCCGACAGGGTGCATAATCGCCGATTTCAATGGCGTTGACGTGACCAAATTCATGGGCAGACCGAAGTTGTTGGCATCTGCCCGGGCAGCCGGTGAATTGCCGATCGACATGGACACAAACCCGAGAACATCTTCATAAAAAGCCACCGTCGCATCACGGTCCTTCACGATCTGCATTGAATTAAACGGCCGACTTAATTTTTTGATATTGGCCCATCCGGGCAGGCCGGGCACAACACGCTCATAGACACCAAAATTAATGCTATCAGGGCCGCGCAACACGACATTGCGCAAACGCCTCTCTGGCCCCAGGTAAAGCGTGACCGGATCGTTATACCCAGTCCATTGGTACCTGCGTGCGTCCGCGAAGTTCTTGTCTACTCCCCGTGATCTGAGCAGAAGTGACAAGAACCCTCCGGTATCCCATGACTGGGCACTTGACCGGATCTGCACCTGTTCTACACCTGAGAATTGGACCAGACGAACCAGCCCCTGGGGCTCACCTGGATTCTGAAGAACGATAGCTTTTGCCGATACGTTTTTGTCTAGACCCCATGCTTCGAGCTGTCTGCGTTCTACAGTGCCAGCATGAACCGCGCGCCACCCCGCAATGTCTTCCAGCTGGGATTGCCATTCCAACGCATTGCTGACGCTCAGCACCGCCTCTTGCCAGCCTACATCAAGGTCCAGCGGCCACGCTTCCTCAGCCTGGGCGGCACCCCAGACCGCGAAAAGGCTGATCAAAAATACAATGAATCTTAGTCTCACATGCCTCATTTCGAACTCCGTCATGTCATTCTGGCCCAAGCCTAACCGGCAGCAGACCTCCTGCACAATGGGAGGTCATATAGATGAATGATTTACCTTTGGTCTTGCGCGGGGCGGCCTTTTCGTCGTCAAATTGGTCAAACCAATTCAGGGGACACATCGTATCATGATGGACATTGGCATCTTCCTGCCCATCGCCAAGGGCGGTTTCATTATCTCCAAGAACGTACCGCCAACCTGGCCAACCTGGGCACTCAATCGGGATGTCACACTCAAGTGTGAATCTCTGGGGTTTGATTTCGCACTGTCCATGGTCAAATTTCGTGGCTTTGGAGGCGAAACAGAATACTGGGACCACGCCCTTGACTCCTTCACGCTAACTGCATCGCTTGCCCCGGTCACAAGCAAAATCAAACTGATTCCATCCGTGACCAATCTCTCCTTGCACCCAGCCGTGGCAGCCCGCATGGCGGCGACCATTGAAGCAGTGTGCCCGGACCGCTTCGGCCTCAACATTGTGTCAGGGTGGTACAAGGAAGAGTTTAATCAGATGGGTTTGTGGCCAGGCGACGAATTCTTTGGCACGCGCTACGACTACGCCACCGAATATGTAACGAT
Organism: Rhodospirillaceae bacterium; assembly: GCA_029245025.1. Classification (GTDB taxonomy): domain Bacteria; phylum Pseudomonadota; class Alphaproteobacteria; order Rhodospirillales; family Rhodospirillaceae; genus WLXB01. The sequence goes on along the minus strand of JAQWQC010000025.1, from coordinate 102,062 downwards.
CCTGAAAGAGCTATGGGAAACGGGAAAATCAAATTTCAAAGGCCAGTTCTTTGAAATGAATGAGGCGGAGATTAAGCCTAAGCCAACCACGCCTATCCCCCTTGTGTGTGCCGGACAATCCGACCGGGGTATTCGCTTCACAGCTGAAATGGGAGAGCGAAATTTTGTCATCGCCGGGGGCAACAGCCACGACATTGAAAGTGATATTGAGGCTTTCAAAAGCATTACGACTCGGCTTCAGGCCCATGCGACGGAGTTAAAACGGAATGTGGGTACAATTGCGCTGTTCAACGTATTTGCAGCGGACACCGACGACGATGCCCACAAACGATTTGAGCATATTATCGCTGGCGCGGACGAAGTAGCGATTACTAATTTGGTCGGTCAGGCTGAGCTCGATAAATCTGACGGTATGTCCGAGAGTTTGAAACGCAAATCCATGTTCATGGGCTTACCGACACTAGTTGGTTCCTATGCGACAGTGGCGAATTATTTAGATCGCATCTATGACGAGGCTGGTGTTGATGCGTGCATGTTTGCCTTCCCCGATTTTGAACATGACATCGACACGTTCGGCGAACACATTTTGCCCAAGCTAGAGTCTCGGACGTAGGCCTCAATCCTCAAAGCGGCTTGAATCTTGCCGGCTCTGACCCTGCAGTAATCAGAGAAGGATAAAACCACCGGTCAGATTTTTGCTTGGGGTAGCAGGCACCTGACAGCGAAAACATGTAGGGGTCAACAGGCCATATATACCCCAAGGGAGCACAATGAACTATTTCTTCCGCTTCTTCTGGGACTGTCAAAATTACAAAGTCTAGCGCAAGTCTTGTAGTTGTGCGTGGTGGTGATCCTCGGTGATCGACCGCATTTGCATCAAACAAAAACAAAGCGCCAGCCTTCCCCAATATTTGCTTTGGCTCAGGAGACCCATCAAGAGGTTGGTATTCGAACCCTCCTTCACCTTCATCGACATCCACCAAATAGAGTAGCCCTCTATAAATTCCGATTGGGCAATGATCCCTGTGAAACTTTTGAGGCCCAACACCCTCATCGGCGTGTGGCGCAGATTCAACAGCACGTACGTTTATGATTGCGAATTTAGACCCAATGAGCGACCGGATACTATCTCCGGCCGGCCCATCAACCAAGACCTCATGGAGCAGCTCTAGCCCACTGGCATCAACGGCTCCATACTTGACTTCCGTAGTGGATTTTTCCGTGTCATTAAAAGGCGCCGCATGTGACCAATCTAGAGCAGGCTTTTTGCACGCTAAAAAATCTAGCGGGCCGATCGACTTCCGAATACGCTCAACCTGCGCTTGGTCAAATATTTGCTCGGGATCAGACACACCGACCTGGGATATCTTTGGCAGGTCTATTGACCTCCTCGTGATTTCAAACCATCTACCATACCTTTTGGTTCCTCCAACCGCCCTGCTATAAAGCCACAGGTCAGCAACTCGGCAGAGCGACATCAGCGCATATTTCGGATCTGCATGCACGCCATCAAATTCGTACTCCGCCTTTAGACACCCTTCATTGTCGGCCAGGCGGTCACTTGACGGGCATAACATACACGAGTGCTTGGTCACATACTCGGCCAATAATTTGTTGAAACATTCGTACGCATACGCTCGGTGCTCGCGAGAACTGGAAAATTGATTTATTCTCTCAAATTGTGAATCATCGGCTGTCGGGGGAGTTATCTCATGAACCACCGGCGTTAAACCAAAATTCCTGGCTATAGTGAATACGTCCTTCACGTAGGATTCTACAATATTGCTTAAGTCTGATTCAATTTTGGCCTTATCAAATTCACCGTTCTGTAGATGGGTACCGAGGTATTTTCGGACATATATTTCACCGACATGAAAGACAACCAATTCCATTTCGAAGCCTGAGCCTGTCGCATATTGCTCAGACAGCAAGGCCCTATCATCGGTTGCTGAAATAGGCTTACCATTCGGTGTGATTATGCGTTCTTTAACCAAGTATTCGGCTAGTTGTTGGTTAAGCCTGCCGTTCTCCAACAGAACGTCAGGCCTTAGTCCGCGAATATACGCAACACTGGTGGAAAAAATCATTGAAACTTCTGAGTAAGCGATACTCTTATTCTTGAACGCTAGCGCGTGAGAATCGCCAATGACATGAACCACCTTCGGCCGAACTTGGTGGATCTTGCGCCTCACTTAATTTCCTCGCTTTTGGACAAATAAGCATTCCAAATATTCTCTTCCTCACACACAGGATCAACGTCGTCGCTTTTATTTTTATCGTCGTCGACCATAATTTCCGGAGCTGGAAGGCCTATGGAGATAATGGGTTCTTCAGCCGCACCTGACACAAACCGCCTTCGAAACTGTTGCATGACACGATCAACACCAATCTCACTGATCGACCGCATGTCCGAAGCGAAGTTTTCATTAATACAGAACGGATTCATGACGATTTCATAGGATGGAAAATACGTAACGGGCACACCCGTATCTGGCAATTCTGAAACAACTTGTGCAATCGACTGTCGCAGCAAAGCCTTTGAATAAAACGTCGCCTCAATAGCGGATACTGACGCATAGGTAGCAACCAAAGGAACGGGCGAAAGAGTAAGCACGATCGAAAGCTCAGGATTAATCTCTCGCAACAGGTCGATACTCTCTCGGAGTTCATCAACAACTTCGGGCAATGTTGAATTGTGAAAAGAGTGCTTGGACAGATCAAACTCACCAAAACCGCAGCCAGGTGCCGAAGGAAACGTGATTCCAGTTTCATTGTCGACCCACTGCTCCGTTAACCCAAGCGTGAATGTAAAGACTGTCGCCCTCTCCAACAAAGTCTTGACGTTAGACAAGTGTGTCTGATCGTCAGCGCGCAACACATCAACAGAGTTGTAGCTAAGAACACTGGGGCGGAAAAGATTGCGGTATCGCCCATTCTCGTCCTGAGCTACTGAAGGGTCTATAACCTGCTTACCTGCCACACGCCGCAACAATTGGACGAGATGCTTTGTCGTGTAAATGTTTCCATATCGCAAAGAAAAAATCGCGGGAGATTCCTCACGCACCTCATTCTCGTCCGAACTAACGCGGTCATCTGAGAACAAGTACGTTAATCCAGAGGTACGGATAAACGTGGCAATCCTCGCCGCAAAACAACTGCCAGCAGAGATAATTTTGTCCTGTGGCCCTATAGATAGTCGCGGATCCGGTTCAAGGCAGATATCGCCATTGCGCCCACTCAATTTCTTGAAAAAGGCGCGTTCTGGGAGATCATTGTAAGGACATGTTTTGTAGGCGTCGGACATCGTCCATCTCTGTCAGCATTTCCACTTATCGCAAGGGTTTAGCCGTATACGAATGCAAGGCGCAAGAGTTAAAGGAAGTGTTAATTCTCTAACGAAACTAAACAAATACGTATAATTAAGCGAAGCACTTAATACGGTGGTTGCAGCTTAGGTATATTCCCGCTCAGATATAGCCAATTCTAATTTCACAGCCAGCGGAATACTGGGTCGATGTCAATAAATTCATCAAGTTCTCGCCTATGGCATGCCCGTCTCGTCATGGCATCCGCAGTATGCATTCAACCCAATGGCAGGTATCGATATGTTCGGCGTCAGCATTTCCGGTGAGCCTCATTCCATAACTTTCCTTCGCACAAGCCTCGGTGCGATGTTCTACGGCTTGTTTTTCACCTTCGCCATTGGGCTGGTAAGACCACATCTTTTTGTGACGGGCCTAACAGTCGTGATCGGTTTTATGACAGCTATCGTGGTCTGGCGATTTTATGGCTTAGCAATCGGCGGCATAACAGATACGAATCTGTCAGAGCTTCGCAATGAGGGATTGTTTTTATTGTTCTTCATAAGTGGGTGGGTCTCCTATCCACGCTCTAGTAGCGAAGCAATACCTGAGTGAAGTGACACGCACCTATTGCACGCGGATCACGATCTTCCCCAGTTTCTCACCGCTTTTCATGTAAGGAATCGCGTCCAGAAAATTATCGAAATCAAAGACCCTATCTATGACGGGTTTAATTTGATTAGTCGTCATGGCCTGCACCAGATCTACAAACATGCGTCGGCTACCCACTATTATTCCCTTAATTGTTAAATCCTTAATGATCAGATTAGGAAAACGCGTCAATGCAACCGGCTCAGGCTCGCTTTTATCGTGAGCAACAGGATTGGCGCCTATGTACATAACCCGGCCGTTAGATGCACACGAGAGTAAGCATTTCTCCATCTCTTGCATACCAACATTGTTGAGAACAACGTCGGCACCCTTGCCGTCCGTTAGGTTCAGCACATCCTCGTGCCAGCCGGGACTATTGCGATAATTGATCGTGTAATCCGCACCCAACACTTTCATGCGCTCAAGCTTATCGTCGCTCGATGACGTAACGATAGCCTGCGCTCCAAGCATCTTCGCCCATTGCATACCAAACACCGAGACTCCACCCGTTCCTAGTGTCAGGACGGTATCGCAGGATCTTACCTGCCCCGCTTCTACAACGGCATTCCAGGCTGTTAATCCAGCACTTTGAAGGGTGCTGGCATCTTCATAGGTCATGCTGTCAGGTATTTGCACCAGCGCCTCGGCAGGCACAACAACCTGCTCCGCCAAGAATCCGTCGAGAGTAGCGGCGTAATCTTGGTCAGCCATTGCAACATTCCAATCACCGTCCAACCATTGCCAATAGTGGGTCATAGTGACTCGGTCGCCGACCTCAACTTGATCCACACCAGGCCCAACCGCCAAGACGTCGCCAGCATTGTCGCTAAGGGGAACACGCGTATACGGCATTGCTCGTTTAGAGAGCGCCCCTTCCATAATGGATAAGTCACGGGCATTGATACCGGTGGCACGTACGTTCATGACCACCTCACCATATCCCGGAACGGGGTCCGGGCGCTCTACAATGTGTAAGCCAAACCCTTTTGTGTAATCACCGATCTCGTAGGCTCTCATATCTTCGTCCCTAAGCTTACTTTCTTGGCACTTATTCCTATCGCACTAGGATCGCGGTCTAGATTTATCGATCTGTTATCCAAACCTGTGCAAGCTGCCCCTGTGTCGTTTATTCAATCGGCAGCACAAATGCCACCAGGTTGTCGCTTAACGGAGTACCAACGAGGGCGCTACCTCCAGCTGCGACTACAACATACTGCCGACCATTTACCGCGTAAGTCATTGGCACCGCCATAGCCGGTACATCCATTGTCGTCGACCACAACGTTTCTCCCGTATCGATATCGAGCGCTCGAAAATCACCCTCCATTGTGGCGCCAATAAATATCAACCCGCCACCTGTTACCATTGGCCCACCTGAGATTGGCCCGCCCCAAGCTATTGGAGACTTAAAAAGATTGAACGGTCCAAATGGCACCTGACCAAGGGGACGACGCCAGACCGTACCACCTGAATTTAGGTCGATAGCTGACAACTCGCCCCACGGCGGTGGATTACAGGGCACTCCAAAGGGAGATTCCCACCGACCACCGTCTATGCGATACGGCGTACCCTCCATGTAACGGTTGAGGGTGCTTTGCTCGAACAATCCAGCATTTTCAGGATTATTTCCGGCTGGCACCAACTTGAACGTATTTGCAAAATTCTGCCCCTTCACGATGAGCAACTGACGCGTAGGATCTACGGCAGCACCGCCCCAATTCCCGCCACCACCAGGTGATGGAAAAATCAGCGAGCCTCGTTCGCTAGAGGGCGTAAACATACCTTCGTAGCGCAGCGTCTTAAAACTCTCTCGACACTTGTTTCTATCCCAGAACGTCAGCCCGAAAATGTCATCCTCACTCACACGTTGATGGGAGAACGGGTCGGGTAAGCTTGGCATCGGCTGCGTTGGCGAAGCTACCTCTCCAGGAATATCTGATGCAGGCACTGAAATTTCTTCTATGGGGAATATAGGTTCACCGGTGTCTCGGTGGAAAACGAATACAGTTCCCATTTTGGTTATCTGCACGACAACTGGCACCGCGACATCATCACGCTGGATCGTCGTCAAGATAGGTTGAGATGGCAGGTCGTAGTCAAATAAATCGTGGTGAACGATCTGGTAGTGCCATAGGACTTCACCGCTGGCACCATCGATCGCAAGCAGGGCATTTGCAAAGGGAATGGGATCGGTACGCCCAACACCATACACGTCAACACTGGGGCTACCCGTTGCAACAAAAGCAACATTACGTTCTTCATCCACGGTGAAGGGAGGCCATACATCAGCGCCACCAGTTACATCTCGAAGATGTTCCGGCACCAGCACTAGCCGCCATAGCAATTCACCTGATCTTGCATCGAGTGCACGAATGACACCGTCAGTAGAATCCGCTTTTACATTATCTCCGACCGCACCGCCGATGATGATAGAATCCCCAAGTATCGCTTGAGGTGAACTCATGAAAATGCGTCCGGTTCCACCATTTTCGGGCACCTTGAGATCAACAGCGCCACCAATCCCGAAGTCTTCGCAGGCGCTTCCGGTATCTGCATCAACGGCAAAAATCCGGCCGTCCCGATCGCCTTTGAAAACTCGCTTTTCACATAAGGCATCAGCTTTGGGATTCTCGGCCTGCCAGTAAGACACACCACGACAGGTTGAGGGGACAGCATCATCTGCAAATAAAGACTGGTGCGGATCAAATAACCACAGTTCCTTACCCGTTTCTGGATTGAGCGCTATGACACGGTTGAACGGCGTGCAGATGTAAAGTGTGTCGTTCACATAGAGTGGCGTCACTTGATAGGACGCAACCTGTCCCATTGCTGCCGCCCGTTGGGCATGGCCAGATGAATGAGCCCATGCACGCTCCAAAGTTTTAACATTGTCGCGGTTGATGTGATCTAAAGCTGAATACCGCCCGCCCCCAGGTATTGCACCATATGAGGACCATGTGACGTTCGTCGCTGGGTCGGCTTGAGCCATCGATGACCATGCCGCCATGACGGCGATCGCCACTGCAGACACGGATTTAGAGAACGAAATAGAACCTTTGATTACCCTCATCCCTTGATGACAGCACCATCTGGAAGAGAGTACAAGAGAGTGCGGGCACCTGGTGGGCTAGATTTGGTGACTTGTTTAACGGTGGCGGACCAACCTTATATGCTGAGCGACCTATCACTGGCCGCAACAAACGCCGCCCTTAGCGCCTCAAAGTCTTCCACCGCTTGAAACTGTGGAAACTCATCGATCACATTTTGAGGGGCGTGAAACAGGATTCCAACATCGGCCTCACTCAACATTGTCGTATCATTGTATGAGTCTCCCGCAGCGATGACGCGGTAGTTAAGTGAGTGAAACGCTTTAACCGAAGCGCGCTTTGGGTCTGGCTGCCGTAATTTATAATCAACGACTTTTCCCTCTTCGTCGGCAATCAGGCGATGACAAAACAAGGTTGGCCATTTGAGCTGGCGCATAAAGGGTTCTGAGAATTCGTAAAACGTATCGGAAAGAATAATGATTTGGAATCTTTCCCGAAGCCAATCAAGAAAGTCAGCTGCACCCGGAAGGGGTTCTAATGTCCCAATAACATCTTGGATATCTGGGAGGCGTAGACCGTGCTGATCGAGCAGAGACAATCGCTGCTTCATCAACAGATTGTAATCAGGAATATCGCGTGTGGTCGCGCGCAACTCATCTATGCCAGTCTTGTCAGCGAACGCGATCCATATTTCTGGGATGAGAACACCCTCTAGGTCAAGGCAAGCAAGTTCCAAATTTATTACTCCCCAAAACGTCCCTACGAACAATGTCCGAATATGCTTGGTTGCTCCGGGTTCACCGCCAAATATCGCAGCCCCAATACGAACTCGAATCGCTGACACACGGACTTACAATCAGAAACTGAATAGTTTCGGGTTCTTACAAGCCTTTCCTTTACGCTGCAAGGGGCCTGGACTCGAACCACCGACACTAGATCATCTCATGGTGCGACTGTGTTTTTGTAAATGTAACCGTCTTTCATGATCAGTTTGATCGTGTTCACGTAGTTCTCAAGGATGGATGCATCGCTCAACGGATCACCTTCAACAAGAAGAAGGTCGGCATAGGCGCCCTCCACAATGACTCCTAGCGGACCATCGGGATACGGATTTCGCAGACCCGTGAGCTCCAACAGCTTGGCGTTATGGCTGGTTGCCTGCTTGAGAATTTCGAGAGAGTCGAACCAGCGTTTGCGGTAAGTAAATTCCTTTATCCCGCGTTGATAAGTCTCAAGCGAGCCAAAGGTATCTGTCCCAAAGGCCACCGGTAACCCGATGCGCTTCGCGGTCGTCATCATGGCATCCACGCCATCCATTACCATTTGAGACTTGCGCGCACGGGCAGAATTACTGCTTGTCATCATTTCGCGCACAAACCCAAATGACTGGGACGAGAGGTAAGCGCCATCCTTTTTGATACGGCGAAGGGTCGGCTCGGTCAGCAGGTGTCCATGCTCAATGACCTTGACACCAGCGTCGAGTGCACGGTTCACAGACCCGTCTGTATATGCGTGAACCGTGACATAGGTATTCCAGTCCGACGCCGCCTCCACAGCGGCTTCGAGTTCTTCGAGGCTGAACTGAAGGGAATCAAGCGGATTGAAGTCAGAACTGATCCCGCCTCCGGCAGTGAGCTTGATCTGCACTGCGCCCTGGCGCAGAGACTCCCGCACAGCCCGGCGCACCTCATCCGGACCGTCAGCAAGTCGTGAGTACTGTTCGAACGCCGGGTTGCGCATCCCCGTCATGTTGGGATGTGGATCTGTCCTACCGCGCCGGTCTCCATGTCCGGCCGTCTGTGAGATTGTGGCCGCCGAAGGATAGACCCTTGGACCGATGGCATGACCCGCATCAATAGCGCGGCCTAAGCCTTGGGAGGGACCACCAACGTCACGCATAGTGGTCCAGCCGCGCATAAGATAAAGACGCGCCGCCTGTAATGCGACAGCTGCGATATAGAAAGAGTCTTCCTGTGTTCTGATCAAAGGATTCACCGGCGATGCCAGGTGGGTATGTGCATCGATGATGCCCGGCATGAGTAAGAGATTCTGACCGTCGATGACCTCAGCGTTGCCATTCGCTCGCATGTCACGGCCGATAGCCTTTATTAAATGGCCTTCAACCAATAGGTCTTGATTGGGAATGGCTTTGTCACTGGTGCCGTCCCAAATACTGACGTTCCGAATTAGAGTTTGATGTGGCGACCGTGTTTCTGTGTCTTGCGCGAAAACCGTTGTAATAAGGGTCGCGCTCAATAGAACTGTGAGACCAGCATACATCGATGTCTTTATAATAGGCATTCTCATCCCCTCAGCCGACTACCTGACTAAAAGCTAGGCGGATAATGAATGCCAGTAAAGGCGGACAAGAAGGAGGAGTATGTGACTGGTAGTGATGGTGCCCAGGGGCGGATTCGAACCACCGACACGCGGATTTTCAGTCCGCTGCTCTACCAACTGAGCTACCTGGGCAAACCCCTTACGGGCTATAGGAAGGCGGCCTTATAAAAGAGATTCCAGGCCCTGTCCAGCGCAGGAAACTGCACCCCAGCCATCATTAGTCCTCATCCAGTGTCAGATCAATTTCAGACCCATCGGGCGTCTCATCGGTTGGAATCCGGTACTGGGAGGTTAACCAACCCGCCAAATCCAGGTCTGAGCACCGCTGCGAACAGAAAGGCCGAAACCTGGCAGCAATAGGCTTTTTGCACCGGACACACTTTGCCGCGGTCACACGGACCCCATCGGGGCGTGCTTTTCCAGCGCTAGCACTCGACTTTGTTGTCATCGTTCCTCACGACGTCACGATATCAATATAAGAAATACGGGCTCCATCAGTGACTTGCAATGTTACTGGCGATTTGAGTGTTGCTTCCGCTTCTTTGAGAGCGCCCTGCATAGGACCACGTAAAACCGCAATTACTGCATCATGCGCACGTAACAAGACCTTCGCCGAGCCAGAGGATAAACCGGTACGAACACACTGCCGCAACGCCTCAAGCGCAATTGCATCTGTGGAAGATTGCCTAGATCGCGACTCATCAAGCATGATATCTGCAAGCGACGGTCGACTTCTACGACGATTGATTTCAAGCCGGCCCTCCGGTGTGAGACCGGAAACTTGAGTGCGCACAGGATCGTCTGCAACCGCCTGTTTAAATTCATCAACCAACGCATTCCGCCCCTTGGTAGGAATGAGGTCAACAATGATCGGTCCCGACAATCCCCGCACGCGCAACTCCCGGGCTAGCGCATTGATGGCCGCCGTATTCGCGGCTGGAGCGGGCATCGGTCCAGCATCAACATCCACGGCTACCAGTGCTGCCGTGGGTTCAATAATAAGCTTACCTCCCCCAGCAAATGGTGCGACAGGGTCGAGCGCCTGCTCGACGACATCATCTACTCCGTAGTCGTGAAACAAATCTCTCCTGTCTGTTTGTATCCGAACGTTATCGACCATCTCCGCAATCAGGTTATCGGCGTCTCCAGGCGTGACGATGACTTTTTTTAGACCGCTCCCGTAAACACGAGCGCAAAATGCCACAGGGTGTTCAGCTGCTTGCAAGCAAACTGGCGGCTCGGCACTGCCAGCGTGCCCCTCAAGGGCAGCCGTCACCATTGCCGCGTCGGCCAGCGCCACCTTGGCGCCCTTGTCAGATCGCGGTGGCTGCACCACACGAACGTCAACAGTTGAACCCTCGGGCGGCCTATTCGCACCGCATGCCATCAGCGCTGGTCGTTCAAGTCCTATATCCACAAAAATGGCATTCGCGTTTGGGAGGGGCTTACAAGCCCGCCCTCTATATAACGCTCCGGCGCTCGTGAAGCCTTGGCGGTGATGATACACCTCAATCACACGCTCACCGGACAGCGCCGCCACTCGGGTTTCGCCTGGACCGCTGTCGACCAATAGAGTGTTAATCTGTGGCACTGGATGCCGGGCCAAGGGGGCCGCTCAACATTGTTTCCACGTTGGTGAGGCACAAGCCGACAACATTTGAGTATGAGCCGTTGATTCGTTTAACGAATGTTGCCGCGCGACCCTGTATAGCATAGCCACCAGCTTTCCCCTGCCATTCACCCCCCTCCAGGAAAGTCCGCATCTCCTCGACGGAGAGCCTCTTGAAGGTCACAGTGGTCAACACTGAACGTAGTGTCCTTCGGCGCAGCCCAATTACAGCCAGACCGCCGTACACGCGATGCCGACGACCGGAAAGTAAATTGAGATGCTGGCGGGCCTCCTGCACATCTACCGGCTTCGCGAGTATACGACGGCCACAGGCGACGACTGTGTCTGCGGCTAGAACAATGTCGTTGGGATGTTTTTCGGCGACGACATTCGCTTTAGCAAGCGCAAGTCGTTCTGCAAGCTTTTGGGGTGATTCATCACGCTTCGGGGTCTCATCAACGTCCGCAGGAACAACAGCGTCAGGACTTCGCCCGATTTGGGTTAGAAGATCGAGGCGGCGAGACGAGGCTGATGCGAGGATAAACGCCAAGGTAAGACGTACAGCAGTTGGTCAAATGCGTGTGCGCCGAACCATCACTTAAATCGAAAAGTGATACGCCCTTTGGTCAGGTCATAGGGGGTCATCTCAACGTTGACCTTATCTCCCGCCAGGACGCGAATGCGGTTCTTGCGCATTTTGCCAGAAGTATGAGCAAGTATTTCATGCTCATTTTCCAGCGTGACCCGGAACATCGCGTTCGGAAGGATTTCCGATACGGTTCCAGAGAATTCCATCATTTCTTCTTTAGCCATCAATCCTCATCACTAGGTGCTGCAGGTGTGCGACACAGCCCAAGCTGCCACGCGGTGCCCAGGAAGAGCATAGAATAGCCTCGGGTCAAGGTTTTTCCGCAAAAACCGCCAGATTCCCGAACAATGTTGCTAAAATGCTCCGCCTTGGATGGGCGGAAATATCCCCAGAATGCGCTGCTGGAGGCGGTCTCGCACCTCTCGATAGGCCGTCAATCGAGTTTCCCTCGAGCCCTCGACCAAAGTTGGGTCGAACGTATTCCAGAACACGACTTCGCATGCCATGTACCGGGTTAGGTCGACAGCTTTATGTTGCGCGTGAGGAGATAACGAGATGATGTAGTCAAAGGAATCGTCTTTAAGATCTTCGAATGACTTTACCTTGTGCTTGCTGATATCCACCCCAACCTCCTGCATCACCTCGATAACAAATGGGTCAGTTTCACCGGGATGCACGCCGACAGAGTCAACGAAAACCTGACTGCCATGCAACCGCTTCATTAATCCTTCCGCCATCGGCGAACGGACAGCGTTATGTGTGCAGCAAAACAAAACAGATGAGGGCAAGAAATCCATCGCCTACCCCCTCATGTGGAGAACACAGAGGAGTGTAAACAATCTTCGCGCTGTCGCATTGTCCAGACTTACGTGCTCTTTAAGACGCTCTGCGAGCACCTTAGCACCCTCGTTATGCAACCCACGTCGCCCCATATCGATTGCTTCAATCTGCGAAGGTGACATCGTCTTGATGGCATCAAAGTAGGATTCACAGACCATAAAGTAGTCTTTGATGATTGAACGGAATGGGCGAACCGATAACACGATATCCTGGATCAGGTCGTCCGCCACAGTCGACAAAGAGAATACCAAACGATCTTCTTTAAGAGCCAAGTTGACGTGATAGGGCCCTGGCACCGCTCCCTCGTCCGACAACTCAAAGTGATTGCGTTCCAAGAGGTCGAACAAGGCTACAGCGCGTTCGTGCTCCACCTCAGGCCGACGGCGTAAAAACGAGCCTTCATCTAATGTCATTTTAAGAATTGAATTCTTTGTATTGTCCTCGCCGGACATGTCGTTGGAGTCAGCACCGGACGGCACGACGCCCCCCTACCCCAAATTCAGCCGGATAGACACGGATCGCGCGTGAGCTTTGAGGTCTTCTGCTTCAGCCATTGCTACAGCACTTGCTCCAATGGAGCGCAAGCCATCCGCCGTACACCCGATTAAAGACGTTCGCTTTAAGAAATCCATCACGCTTAACCCGGATGAGAATCGGGCTGTGCCAGACGTGGGTAGAACGTGACTGGGCCCGGCAATATAGTCGCCAACCGCCTCTGGTGTATGCCGGCCCAAGAAGATCGCACCGGCGTTTTTGATTTTATCTGATAACGCGTCGGGTTCATCGACAGCCAGCTCAAGATGTTCCGGTGCAATCCGGTCTACAAGCGCTGGGACATCTTCAAACGAGCGAACGACAATGATCGCACCATGCGCTTGCCAACTTTTCCGGGCCGTATCAGCCCGCGGCAAGGTTTTTAGTTCTTGTTCAACGGCGTCAGCCACAAGGTCTCCGAAAGTGCGATCATCTGTAATAAGAATCGCTTGTGATGACGCGTCATGTTCAGCCTGGGCGAGAAGATCAGCAGCGATCCACGCCGGGTCATTTTGCCCATCTGCTACAATAGTTACCTCGGACGGACCAGCAACCATATCGATCCCCACCGTGCCAAATACTTGCTTCTTTGCGGAGGCCACATAAGCGTTGCCTGGCCCAACGATGACATCCACAGGCGCTATCGTGTCAGTGCCATAGGCCAGTGCAGCTATCGCTTGCGCACCACCAACCCGATACACCTCGTCGACACCCGCAATAGAGCACGCCGCAAGCATTGACGGCGTCACTACATCTTTCGGAGTTGGTAGCGTGACAACCAAGCGTTTCACCCCCGCAACGCGAGCTGGAATCGCGTTCATTAGCACTGAAGAGAACAGTGGCGCCGTCCCTGCAGGAACATAAAGACCGGCAGCCTCTATGGCAGTCCAACGATAGCCAAGCGCCACACCATCTCCAGCGCTATATCTCAAATCTTCTGGCATCTGCCGCTCGTGATAATCCCAGATCCGCGCAGCGGCACCTTCCATTGTAGCGATAAGAGATTGATCACACGACGCACGTGCTTCAGAGATCTCGTATGCAGAGAAAGCCAATTCAGAAGCGATTATGTCTAAGTGATCAAACTTGGATGTATACGAAAGAACAGCGCTGTCACCACGCGCCTTAACATCGGCAAGTATGCTCGCAACAAGATCATCAACATCCGATTTTTCGTCTCGGCTGACCGTGAGTATGGCGTCAAACGCAGAATCAAAGTCTGCATCCGTTATGTTAAGCCGCCTGGGCATCAACCGCTCTCCGGAATTTCTCGATCCAGTCACCAATCTCTTCAGACCGCACCTTTAGTGCTGTCCGATTGACAACCAAACGGGATGAAACGTCAGAAATGGTCGCTACTTCTACCAATCCATTTTCTTTCAACGTCCGGCCAGATGACACAAGGTCAACAATCCGTGGCGTCAATCCCAACTTGGGCGCCAATTCCATGGCGCCGTTGAGCTTAACGCATTCGGCTTGTATACCCTGCGCCTCAAAATAACGGCTGGTCGTTTCGGGATACTTGGTGGCGACCCGCACATGGGATAACCGCGAAACATCAAACGTTTCTCCCAGCTCTTTAGACTGCGCCAGACAAAGTCGACACCCACCAATTCCTAGGTCGAGTGGCGCATAAATCTCTGGATAGTCGAATTCCATCAACACGTCGTTTCCGGCAATTCCGATCTGCGCAGCGCCAAAAGCCACAAAAGTCGCCACATCAAATGACCGCACACGAATAATCGACACATGCTCAAGGTTTGTCGCAAATTGAAGCTGGCGCGAGCCGTCATCATCGAAGGCGGATTCCGGGTGAATTCCCACCGCATCTAATAGCGGTCTCGCCTCCTCTAATATACGGCCCTTTGGCAGGGCAATGATCAGCTGGTCCAGGGCCATATCCCGAGTTTCCGATTAAGTGTTATATCGGCGGGCGTTTAGCACGCAGCGCCCCGCACGGCTAGGGGTTGGCCCGTTTTGCTTCTGAAACAAGCCCTATTATGCTCTGGATTAACTGAATCAAACCGCCCAGAAAGGGGCGTGGTGACCACAACGGTAGCGAAAGTCTTAGACTCCCTGGATCCGCTCAATCCGAGCCCCGCAAGCCGCCAACTTTTCTTCAAGCCGCTCATAGCCTCGGTCTAGGTGGTACACACGGTTCACGATAGTTTTGCCTTTGGAAGCAAGGCCGGTTAGAACCAAGGAAACTGACGCCCGCAAATCAGTCGCCATGACCGGCGCACCAGATAAATTTGCTTTGCCGCGAACGATCGCTGACGCTCCATGGACATTCACGTCAGCACCGAAACGGCCTAGCTCCGGAACGTGCATAAAACGGTTCTCAAAAATTGTTTCTGTGACCATCGCAGCCCCATCGGCTGTGGTCATGAGCGCCATCCATTGCGCCTGCATGTCTGTAGGAAACCCGGGGTAAGGCTCGGTCATAACGTCAACACCCTTCAAGCCGCTGGCAGCCGAAACAGTGATCGAGTCATCTTCTATCATCACGTCCGCACCGGTCTGGCGCATCGCATCTAGAACAGAGTCCAAGATGTCGGCGCGGGTATTGGTTAATTTCAGCGTGCCGCGGGTGATCGCAGCCGCTAACGCATATGTGCCTGTTTCTATTCGATCGGGAACAACGCTATGAGACGCAGCGTGGAGGCGATCCACCCCTTGAACAGTTAAGGTGCCCGACCCCAAGCCACTAATCTTTGCACCCATGGCAATTAAACACGTCGCCAGATCGGTAATTTCCGGTTCGCGCGCTGCGTTCTCAATCACGGTTTCACCATCTGCAAGGCAGGCCGCCATGAGTAAATTCTCTGTGCCACCCACGGTCACCATCGGGAACGTAAAGTGCGACCCCATAAGCCGCTTCTGACCCGACGGAAGGCGTGCCTCAACATACCCACCGGTGAGTTCGATTTCCGCGCCAAGGGATTCCAACGCTTTTAAGTGAAGGTCGACCGGTCGCGTTCCAATGGCGCAACCACCGGGCAAAGACACACGAGCCCGCCCCTCACGCGCCACCAATGGTCCAAGCACGAGTACAGACGCACGCATTTTCCGAACAAGATCATAGGGCGCTTCAGTGCTTGAGATTTTTCTAGCGTATAGCGTGACCGTATGCCCATCTTCAGTAGTTTCAATTGAAGCGCCGTGTTGTTCGAGCAACCGCCCCATTGTCTTGATATCCGCAAGCGCTGGCACGTTAGACAGCACAAGCGGTTCTTCACTGAGCAAACAGGCTGCCATTAAAGGCAACGCCGCATTCTTGGCGCCAGATATCTCTATCTCGCCATTGAGCGGTACGCCCCCGTGTATACGAATGGCATCCATGCGTTAGACGCTGACCAAGGATTGTGATCGTGCTAAAGCGCCAATATGGTGATACTTGGGCACGTGGTTATAGTTTTGGCAGGGTGACGCCCTGCTGTCCCTGATACTTTCCCTTGCGGTCTGCATAGGACACATCACATTCTGTGTCGCCCTTTAGGAAAATGAATTGGCAAGCCCCTTCGTTGGCATAAATACGGGCAGGTAGGGGTGTTGTGTTCGAGAACTCAAGCGTCACATGCCCCTCCCACTCCGGCTCGAGAGGCGTGACGTTAACGATGATGCCGCACCGCGCATAGGTTGACTTACCTAGACAAATGACCAACACGTCTCGGGGAATACGAAACATCTCAACCGTTCGCGCCAACGCAAAACTATTCGGCGGAATGACACAGACGTCAGTCTTACGATCAACGAATCCATGGGTGGAGAAATTCTTAGGGTCGACGACTGTGTTGTTGACGTTGGTAAAGATCTTAAATTCGTCAGACACGCGGGCATCGTACCCGTATGATGACACACCATAAGAAATGACGTCATCACGCTCGAGCCGATCCGTGAACGGTTCAATCATGCCGTCTTCAGTCGCCTTTTTGCGGATCCAACTGTCGGGCATTACAGACATGACCGGCTTCCCCTCACCTTATCAATTATGGAGATGTAGCACATCTTGTAGCCCACAGAAATGTGGGTCTCAAGCTATTGCGTTTCAACTTTAGGCGCAGGGCTCGATTTCTTTTTGCCGTCCGCCTGCTCCCGCGCTTGGGTTTTGCGGCGCTTCAGATTCTCTCGTAACGCCGCGGCCGACCGTGCCCGAGCCGCCTCTGATCGCGAAGGCGTTTTTTGACGAGATGTATTGGTCATTGATCAATATCGGAGCCAATAGACAAAGAGAAAGGTCAGTTTGCCAGGTTCAGCCATACGGTCAACAGCCGCCTGTAACTTGGAGCAGGCCGCAGAAAAGCTGCGATTATTCAGTTTCCGTGCCTTGCGCCCCATATGGCCTTGTGGCAAGGTCCGCGCCGCTCGCGAACCTGTCTGATTTCGCGACCGTGCTGCCGTAGCTCAGGGGTAGAGCACTCCCTTGGTAAGGGAGAGGCCGGTGGTTCAATTCCACCCGGCAGCACCATTTTCCCCAAATAAAACCCAATACCCGGCTAGCTGGACTGCACCGCTTCATCCATCAGGAACAAGCTTGTGAGTAAAGCGCGCAAGTGAATTGACGCGTTAAGGTTATCAATCAATTGGGAAGAAATAGACGGCACAGACAGTACCATGTCGACGGCTGCACGGGCCCGGGCCGCATCATCGGCAAGCACGACTGAGAAAGTCTCAAGCTGCGCAACGTTGTCGGCCGCACGGGACGCGATCTCTTGTTTCAACGCAACATCTAGTACACCAAGAGCATCGCTCAAAGACATCATGAATACGCGGATCGACGGCCCATCCCCACTGACGCCTTCTTTGTCGCGACCCTGAGCCGCATACGCCAACATGAACTCGTAGGAGGATTCAATTGCCTCAACACAGGCAGAAAAATTCAATGGTTCGCTCATGATGATTTATCCCCTGTATCGGTCCAAAGAGCGGGATCATGGTTTCCCTCCATTTCTTCGCGGCTGATCCAGCCAAACACCATCGAGCGCAGATAAAACAATTTCTCGGGTCGCACGCCAAAGTAAACATGCAAAATGATCAAGCTAACAAAGACTAGCGCCGCCAATCCGTGCAAGACGTAAATCCAGCCCCATATCGACTGGGACAGCAAATACGGGTCACGCTCCCAAAAGGGGGTATCGATGCGAACCAACATCAACAAACCGGTCACCAGCGCGGTCAGGCAAAACACAGTGACAGAACTGTGCATCAAACGCTGAGCAATCGAATATTTACCCGGCTTTGGCAATAATCCAGACCGCACGGTCGCAAGAGCGTTTAGAAGCTCTCCGGGGCCTACCCAAATAGAGAGTAGATTTTTACGCACGATCGACCGGATCACATGCCATACAACGGTAACTGTTAGCACCACACCAGAAATCCAATGGACTGGCACCCAATCGAATTCCAGCCCAAGTATCGGGCAAAGCCCTGTGCCGAGCAGGGTTAACATGCTGGCCGCCATGGCCCAATGAAAAAGGCGGTCGATGAGCTTGTGACGAATAATACGGTCTGATGACATAAAGATGGGTATTCCCTATTTCGGTCCGGCCACGAACCTAATGGCTAATTCGGAGCGGAAAAAGGGCTAAGATGAGACCGGAGAACAAGATCATCCCGACGATATGATCGCTGCGTGGCGGTGCGCAGGGAATAAGCACATCTTACCGTCCGAATTCACTACATTCTGGCTAAATCCTGGGGTATTCACAGAGAGCGCGCAATTGCGGATACTCTACTAATTACGCTCTGCTTACGATAGAGAGATTGGACTTATGGCGAACGACACTCAACAAGTATTGACCGCACATACCGGCCAACCGGCCGTGTTTGAGGAAGCCCGCGACCCAGTAACCCGCCGCGCTTTTATCAAGAGCGTTATTGCGACAGGTGCTGTGGCATCAACCGGAGGGCTTATGCTCACGGGATTGAGTGGCTGCTCAGATGACGCAACTCCCGCTGCGGGATCAGTCGAGCGCTTGGTGACCTTGAACATCAACGGCAAGAGTCGCCCTGTAGATGTTCTACCAAATGAAAGCCTCGCAATGACGCTACGGTACAAACTCGGCCTAACAGGGACCAAGCTAGCCTGTGACCGCGGTGAGTGCGGCGCCTGCACCGTTTTGATCGACGATGTTACTCACAATTCTTGCTCGACCTTGACCCACAGTGTCCGCGGCCGAGAAGTCACAACAGTTGAGGGGCTAGAGCAACCGGACGGTGCATTACATCCAGTTCAGCAGGCGATGATTGACGAACTTGGACCCCAATGTGGTTTCTGCACACCCGGCCAAGTGATGTCCGGTGTCGCCCTTCTTAAAAACAACCCAAGCCCAACCCGCGAAGAAGTACGCGAAGGCATGGCTGGCAACCTTTGTCGCTGTGGGGCTTACGACCACTATCTTAATTCTATCATGCGCGCAGCACGGGTGAGCTAAAATGGCTTTTAAACATATTGGAAAGAACTTCACGCCACCCGACGTCCGGGCCAAGGTTACAGGTAAAGCAAAATACTCTGAGGACTTCCGCGCTGAGGGCATGCTGTTCGTCAAACTGCTGCTAAGCCCCATGCCGCACGCAATCGTGCGTAATTTAGACGCGTCGGAAGCCCTGAAGATGGACGGTGTTATCGACGTGTTGACGGCCGATGACGTCACGAACATTCCAGAACCGCAAATGCCGATTCTGACCAATCACCCCAAGTACGTCGGCGACCCCATTCTTGCTATCGCTGCGACCAGCGAACAGGTGGCGGCTGACGCGCTTGAAAAGATCACAATCGAATATGAACCACGTCCCTTTGTCATCGACCCCTTGAAAAGTCTTTATCCAGGCGGTCCTGACGTTCATGACAGCGGCAATGTGGCGCTGTTCCGCGGCAAAGCGGAAAGCTACAAGTGGACAGCCCGCGATTTTGCAACGGCTGGCGACGACGAACTGCCCCGTGGCAAACCCCAAGGCGAATGGGAACGCGGCGATGTCGATGCTGGGTTTGCTAACGCGGCGCTGGTTCTTGATGAAACCTTTGTAGTTGCGGGGCATCCGCACCAAAGCATGGAGCCACGCAGCTCTTTTGCCTATTGGGAAAACGGCAAGTGTTATCTTCACGCCTCGTCACAAAGCCATACCTTTAACGTGCCCGACTACGCCAAGTACTGCGGCATAGAGACGGAAGACCTCATTCTGATTGCAGAATATTGCGGTGGAGGATTTGGCTCTAAGGGTACAGCCTACCCAATCGCCACTATCCCGGCCCACATGTCTAAAAAGGTTGGGCGCCCCTGCATGATGCGCGTCACCCGCGCGGAAGAGTACTTTCTTGGCTCACGACGCAACGGGTTTCAGGGCAATGTAAAGCTTGGCTTTAGTGAAGAAGGTCGTCTGATCGCGGCAGATATATATGTCGTTCAACAAAGTGGATCGAACGACAGCTTCCCAGACTATGCGAATGCGGGTGAAGCTTTATCGCTGGTCTACACGCCAGAAGCCATGCGCTGGAAAGGCATTCCCATTGCCACCAACACGCCGCCTACAGGCGCGCAACGCGGGCCGGGTCAAAACCAGCTTGCCTGCGTCATGGAACCATTGATGGATAAAGCAGCGAAGACCCTTGGGGTTGATCGACTTGCCATCCGCGAGCTCAATGCTCCGACCGATGGCACCACCTTTGGGGGGCGTGACAACACATTGTCCAGCGCATTCCTCAAAGAGGCCATGAGCCAAGGCGCCGAACGTTTCAATTGGGAAGAAAAGAAGAATGAGAGCGGCCAGCGCAAAGGGTCAAAAGTTGTTGGCATTGGTGTGGGCCAAGCCTTCCACCCAGGAGGCTCCAGCGGCTTTGACGGACTAGTGCGCATCGCACCCAGCGGCAAAGTTCATATACACACCGGGGTCGGCAATCTCGGTACCTATTCTTATGCAAGCACCTCTCGCGTGTCTGCTGAGGTGCTGGGGTGCTCTTGGGAAAACTGTGTGATCGAGCGCGGTGATACCAGGCGGCATTTGCCATGGAACCTAGGCCAGTTTGGCAGCAACACGTCGTACACGATGTCCCGCACCAACTACGCGGGCGCGATGGACGCCAAAATGAAGTTGCTCGAAATTGCAGCAATGGATTTGGGTGGTGCGGTCGATGACTATGATGTCGGTGACGACAAAGTCTTCTCTATAGCTGACCCTGAAAAGAATCTTACCTTTGCTCAGGCGGCACAGCGCGCCATCGAACTCGGTGGCAAGTTTAGTGGCGAAGAAATGGACGAAGACATGCACGCCATCACCAAGGCGTCTGTGACTGCGATGGCAGGTACGGGATTGATCGGTGCCGCCAAAGATAAATATCCGAGCAATGGCTTGCCTCCGGCCCTCGCTACAGCCTTTATAAAGATCGAGTTGGATGTTGAGACCGGGAAATATGAGGTTCTAGAATACGTCGGCACAGCAGACTGTGGAACGGTGGTGCACCCGCAAGGTCTGGAGCACCAAATTCGTGGTGGCGGCGTCATGGGCATCGGCATGGCCGGCTTGGAACGAATTGTATATGACCCGCAAAACGGTCTACCCGCCAACATCGGCTTCCACCAAGCAAAGCCTCCATCATATCTGGACGTTCCGGCTGAGATGGATGTCGGGTATGTGGACCTGCCAGACCCAACTAACCCCGTAGGCGCGCGTGGGATTGGCGAACCTCTGATGGGCTGCGCTGGGGCAGCATTGTTGAGCGCAATTTCTGATGCGCTCGGCGGTGTTTACTTCAACCGCACACCTGTGGTGCCAGACATGATCATCAATGCCTTGGCCGATCGGCCGCAATCATACAAAACGCTTGAAGTAAGCAGTCAATAGGGAGGCGCAGACATGAGTACCAAAGATGTAATGCCGCAGTTTGCGCTGTTTCAGCCGACAGATATTGAGAATGCACTGGACCTGCTCGAAAAATATGGCGAACGAGGCTGGAAAGTTGCGGGCGGCCAAGACAGTTATGACTGGTTCAAAGATCGCGCTAAACGACCCGAAGCGGTCATCGACCTCGGTGGCATCGCAGAACTAAGTGGCATCCGAGAAACCGCAGAGGGCGTTGAAATCGGTGCCATGACAACACTGACCGAGATTGTTGAAAACACCATCATCTCCGGGAGCTACGGTGTGCTCGCCCAGGCCGCCAGCCGTGTGGCCAGCCCCCAAATCCGCAATGCAGGAACATTGGGTGGCAACCTCAACCAAGATGCCCGTTGCTGGTACTACCGGTCCGGTCTCGATTGTTACCGCGCCGGTGGCAATACCTGCTACGCCGACACCCCGGAAGGTATGAATCGCGAGCACTGCTTGTTTGGAGCATCGCGCTGCGTTGCTGTGACCCCATCAGATACGGCAGCAGCTATCGTCGCCCTGGATGCCGAAATGGTCATTCATGGCCCCGCTGGCGAACGCATCGTGCCAGCTCAAGAGTTCTTTATTGGACCTGCCGTAAACATCACGCGTATGACCGTTGTCGAGCCCAGTGAACTTCTTGTCGCGGTGCGTATTCCGTCTAAATGGGCCGGTGCGAACTTCTATTTTGAAAAGGTCGCCGACCGGAACACGTGGGACTTCCCGCTGGTCAACGTTGCCTCTTCGATGATCGTTAAAGATGGTATTGTTGAAGACATCCGCATCGTCTGCTCCGGTGTTGAATGTGTACCCAAGCGTATCGAAGGCGCGGAACAGATTGCCATAGGCAGCGCCCCTGACGCTGAAACAGCTGATCTGGCTGGCGGCACGGCGTCTCGTGGGGCGACACCGCTCAATTACAACCACTTCAAGATTCCTCTTATGGAGAATCTGGTAAAGCGGGCGATCAGAGGCGAAGCCTAGGATGGAGCTGTTCCGTTACAGTCGCGATGTTTATGGGCAGCAGACCCTCGAAGGTATGTCCTGGGATCTCTTTTGGGTTTTCTTGGGACTTGCCGTCGTTACTGTCATTGGGCACTTGATCTTTAGAGCCGTAACGGGAAAGAAAGCGGGCGCAGACTCTTAGAGCGGTAAGTGGAGACCGATGCCAAGGTCTCGCGTTTCCAATTCAACTTCACGCTCTGAGAGCAGAACCGCTCCATCAATACGTACGACCCTATCATTATAGCGGCCAACTGCAAGGGTCTGAGTCCGCCCCTCCACATCAGTGTGATGAACAATAAATTTACTCACCACATCAAACTTATCGGCATCAACAGCGTCAATTGTGGCGACCGCAGCCAATCGTGAAAGGCGGCCTGATCGCTGCAGGTGTTCCGGCAACGACTCAAACACCCCTGCCATTCCATCGCGATCATGCTCAAGCCAGACCATGTCTTTGCGCAGCTCGGGACTCCAGACCTTGATACAATAGGAATATGCGGGCGCACATAACGCCAGATACGATTCAAAATTACCGTCATCGAGGGTAAGGCAACTTTTTCCAATTAGTGCTACAATAGCTTCGTGCTCACTCATTTCACGGGTGCTCCAGGGTCGCGACCAACGCGTCGACCCCATTCACCGTAAAACGCGCGGAGAATAGCGTCGTCTTGCCCCGCCATCTTTTCGTCGCGCGCAATGATCTGATACCGCCCCGCTTGATTCCGAAAGCTGTCTGCACAAGACTCTGCAGCAACCATATCCTCAGGCACGTTACGACCAAACGGTCCCCAGTACTGATTGTGGTGCTTTTGCCGAATGCGACGATGCTCAACAGACTCGCCCTTAACACCCAAACCACGCATCTTAAGTAGCGCTTTGTCAGGCCCAATCGGCGTAACCGTATCGATACGGACCACTGTCCCTCGAGAAATGATCGCCGTGGACGGGAATAAATTTATGAAACGAAAGTCCGTCGCACTCATTCCCGGCAAGGGCGGCACATCACCGCCCCGCCCGGCGAATCCATCGTACCCATCATACGCAGCCTTTAAGTCGCCACCACTGCCGCCATGACCGCCTTCAAATACGACCAGCTTGCGGTCTTCCATAGGCATCGCATTGACCTGGGTTTTCCGAAGTACCACATGCATAAATTCGTGATAGAGATCCATATTGGTCTCGTGCCACGCTTTCCAATTACATTCGAGAATGGCCTGGTTGTAGTGAAAAACCTCTAACGGCTGGCTAGTTAGCATGTCCGAGAATCGATCCAGCGCCGGACCAATATACTGAGCCAACGGTAAGGCCCCGTCGTCTAACGTGATGAAAACCAAACCGTGAAGGCGCTCGGTTCTGACTTCCCGCAACCCCATTGTCTCTCTCTTGACGTCATTGTAGCCAGATGCTCGCGGAATACCGGTGCAACTGCCCTGACTGTTGTAGGTCCAGCGGTGATAAAAACAGGTGATCGATTTAGCGTTACCAGAGGGTTGATCGAGCAACTTGGCACCTCTATGGGAACAGACATTTAGAAAGGTCCGGATAGCGCCATCCTCACCATGGATAGCAAACAAGGACTGACCATCTAGCTCAAAGACACGGTAGTCGAATATTTCCGGCACTTCACTTTCGTGACACGCGAAGTGCCAAACTTTGGAAAAAACCTTGTCTGACTCATCGCGGTAGATGACAGGGTCCGTATACACAAGCCCTGAGACAAAATAGCCAGCCGTCATATCCGGCCTTTTCTCCCAGGAGGACTGATCTCGGGCGACCACCAATGCTAATCCTTAACGTATCCGAGCCGGGCGAGATTCTGCGCCAATTTAGACGGCACCTTATCGTTGACGGGATTGACGTCAAAATCCTCGCCATGCTCACCCAGCGCTTTCGTCAAATAGTCAGCCGGTAAATCATCCCACGACTTCACCTTGTAAAATTCAACATGCCATATGACTTGGCCTTGCTCGGGGTCTTTCATGCCGATATTGGCCATGGATGGCATTAAAATCTGTCCGGCGCCATGCGCTGGAATCCAAAATTTTGCAGGGTCTTGGAGGTCGCTCAGCTTGGCGAAGAAGGTGTTATCTTGATTGTACGGATTTCGGACTAGAGGCTCGGGCCACCGCATCTTGGCGTGGAAAGAGACTGTGTCCCCGATCAAGTTCATCTCGACATCACGAATAGAACTATTCGCATAAAAATCCGGGAAGGCTTTGTCGATAATATTTAGCGTGACGCCACTTACTGAAATACTTTGTCCTTCCGGCACACGACTCCAATTGGGCTTGAAGGTAACCTCTTCCCTCGTCATTGGGTTTACGAACCCGTCTATTATCTCATCGGTCTCGAAATCGCTGTAATAGGTCAATAGTGAATTGTATTTCACATACTCAGAATTCGAGATTTTCTTCACCCACTGTTGTTCACACCCTTTGAACCGGACCAGAGGCACCGGAGACTCAGGTGCTTTGAAGCCATAGATCACGCCACGTGTGCGCCATATCGCCTTACCGTCATCAACCCGACCTTGCTGTTTCGCAAGTGCGTAGACGCGGTCTTCTAATGTCCAATCCTCTACGGCATGTGGCAACATTGGCTGCTTAGCCGCCTGGGCACCCGCTCCGGACGCCAGAGTTAAGGCACCGGCGGTTATTACGGCATCGCGGCGGGTTAAATTGACCTTAAACATGACTGCGCTCCAACTTAAATTATTTTCAACGGGCTTCCATCGCTCGTAGGGCGAATTTTCTTAGATCCTCATTAAACCGCTCAGGCCGCTCCAGAAACGGTGAATGCCCAACGCCAGGGTAGATCAATATCTGAGCATGCGGGAGAGCGGATGAAAAAGCCGCTGCCAACAGCAAAGAGTCCCTAAAGGGGTCTTGGTCTCCCATAACGGCCAGAAACGGCACATCTATTTTTTTGACCAGGCTCGCGTAGCTTTTGATCACGCTGCCATCAGGATCATAGACTGGACTCCTCATGGCGCGGCGGGCGTAAGGCGGTGACATAATGTTCATGGCTGCAGACACTGCCGTCCACTCAGAATCCATGGGTTCCGCTGTCATCAGCCGTGCAAAGGTATGCGCGCCCGCCAAATTCGACTCAAAGTCAGATTCTTCCAATTGCACTTGGCTGATACGTGCTGGGCTATCTCTAGTTGGAAGCGGGACTTCAATCAAGCGCCCACGCGACGACACCATGGCTATACCCGATAAGGTGTCGGTACCGAAACAACGCACGTAATGCATGGTCATCAACCCACCTCGGGACCATCCGACAACAATGGGCTTTACCAATCCTGTCTCCCGCATCACCGCGGCAATATCATCAGCCCAGATGCAGGCGCGATTATAAGACTCTATCGTCCAGGGCTTGCCCGAATTGGCGTGCCCTCGAAGATCAAAGGCAACCACATGGAAATCGTTCGCCAATGAAGACTTCATTTGCCGGTGCCAACTGGAAGAACCTTGTCCGTTACCATGAATTAACAGGATTCCAGGCTCACCGGGCGCACCTGCTTCGATGACGTTAAGAGGTACACCATCCACCCCATAGACCGTTCGATACGCAATTTCATTGTCTGCCGCTGCACGCGACTCAACAGGCGAAGATATGCAGAGTGTGACGGCCGCAACGACCAGCGGCATAGAGCCAAACGGGATCATTTTTTCGGGGTAATCCGTTCGAGGTCCACACGTTGGCCAGTCATGGGGATTGTGTTGAACCTGGGGCTGTAGGCCAAAGTATCGAAGTAAGGAAACAGATAGATCGCAGGAGGGTTTTGGTGAAGCGCCGTAACCAACTCCTGTAGTTTTTTCTGTCGAAGGTCCTGGTCAAATTCCCGATTGCTGGCTTCGATCAGAGGCAACAGACTTTCATCGCAAAAATAAGCCCCCGCCTTAAGACAGGACGCCGTCTCGATGCTGCGAATAGCATCACCGTGAATGGAATTATTGAAGCTGGTATCCAGAATATCAGCGCCGGACCAGTCACCAGAGAAATACATACTCAGCCAGCGCGTTCCGGGAATTGGATTGAGGTCGATTTCAACACCGACGGCAGCTAAATTCTGGGCTAACACTTGGTAAATCAGAGTTGACTCTGGCACCGAAGGATCACTGCGCACAATCGCGCGCAGCTTAAGGCTATCACTGTATCCAGCTTCAGCTAGCAGAGCCCGCGCTGCATCAGGGTCATAATCAAACAATGGCAAATCAGGCGCATAGCCAAAGACGTCAGGTGTGGCGACTTGCGATACCGGCTGAGTCACGCCCGACAATATCGTCGCGGCGATGCTTTCACGATCTATAGCCAAATTAAGAGCCTTGCGCACACGCACATCAGCCACGGGTGAGTCTTTATCAACTTGGTGAAACGCCCAGGCGCCAATGGAATAGGTTGGCCGTGCCACTGTGTTAAAACCGGCTGCCTGTAAATCCACCAAAAGGTCTAGACTGAGTTTGAACGACAAGTCTATTTGCCCACTCAGCATTGATTGGGCCCGACTAACAACGTCACCGACGGCGGTGAATTTTATTTCATCAAAGTAGCCCGTGTCACGCCAAGAAGAGCGGTTGCGCTCAAAGACGTAGCTGCCAGTCCTCAGGCCCCAATCTTTTAATTTAAACGGACCTGACCCAGCTGGCTCCAATCCAAATGCATCGACACCAACTTCCTTCCAATAATCCATCGCCACCATGTAAACAAAACTCATGCGTTTCGGAAGTATGGCATCCGGTCGATTGGTGTTGATCTGCACGGTTAAATCATCAATCAAGGAAGCAGACTCAATCATCGCTGTCTCACCAGCAATTAGGTACCCAGCAGCCTCTTCGCTGCGCAGATACGTTATGACGTCAACAACTGTCTGAGCCGTAAAGCTCTCTCCATTGGAAAACTCAACACCTGGCCGAAGCTTAAAAATCCAAGCTGTGTCGCCACTGGATTCCCACGACAAAGCCAATGCGGGTAGAATGGCGCCCTTGTCTCCAATATTGGTCAACGCATCATACAGAACGTGATTGGAGTTAATCGCACCAATTGGCAGCGATGAGTAGGGATTGCCTAACCCAAGTGGCCGTGAGGGCACTGCGATACGGAGGATGTCAGGACTATCCTGGGCAGGGACCGCATAAGCGGCGAGGCACAACAAAGCCCCTGCAGTGACGGCCT
This sequence comes from Rhodospirillaceae bacterium, assembly GCA_029245025.1. GTDB lineage: Bacteria > Pseudomonadota > Alphaproteobacteria > Rhodospirillales > Rhodospirillaceae > WLXB01. The sequence continues at coordinate 74,105 of JAQWQC010000025.1, read as the reverse complement.
TAATATATTTGTTCATACGGATTAGACCTGAATGTATTCGCCGTCCATTTTTTCTTCGTCAGCCAGCGTTTTGGGCTTGGGCGCACTGTCCGCGCCCGGCTTATCAAAATCCGGTTGCGCTTTACCAGGAACAGACAATGAGCGGGATGATGGAACCGTCGGCGGTACAAATATCCCGCGCTCGTAGTAACTAGATAGGACTTTACGTAACGGCTTCATACCACGATACGGATTGTCAAGCGGGTCGCCTGATCCGAGATTGTTGGCCAGACCAACATCAGCGCCATAGTCAACTGCGTATACATTGGGATCATCCCACATCGGTAAGTTCTGATGGGGATTGGCACGCGCCCGTCGCAAAGCCAATAGGTCAACCGTCCCAGACAGAGTAGCTGCGCCTGGTGTGTCTAGCTCTCCTTGGATTGACCCATCGAAGTTGACCATCTTGGTGTAGCCACGCATCTGATTGGTATGCTCGTATTTGGAATCTGGATTGAAATGCTCGCCTCCTGGGAGCGGCGAAAGTATATAGGCCACGTTCTCGAAGGCCCGTGTCTGGCGGGCAATATCCCATCCACGCCGACCTGACCCATGACCTTCCGACGAGGGATGAATTATCACCTCCGCGCCGTACTTGACCAACATACGTGCGATTTCTGGATGCGCCTGATCGAAACAGACCATTGTTCCGAGCCGCCCAATCGGCGTGTCCGTGACGGGAAACAAAAATTCGTACCCATAGGTATCAAGGTATTGATCGTAGATCGTGCTCGGCGTGGTATCGGGGAGCGACCCCCAAACATCAGCACATTGAATTTTGCGATAACGGTGAATGAGATCGCCGGAATCATTTAGAATAAAAGCGGAATTGAAGACGTAACCGGGCAATTTGTCGTCAATCTCAAAAGATGAACCCGCCAAATAGACTTTGTGCTTCAACGCAAATTCTGAAAGCAGCTCCATTTCAGGACCTGGATAGCGGATAGCCAGCCGTTGCAGAGTGATCGGTGAGCGGTAACCGTGACCACCTTGCCCCGTCATAAAGAATTCTGACAACGCAACGAGGCGAATATTAGGATTAGACGCAGTCCGGGACGGCAATGCTAAGGACCGCTGCACGTTCTCAGTAATCATCGCGCGCACATCGGACGTTTTTTGGATCATCGTTTTGACGGTCTGAACGAGCAACACGTCATACTCAGTTTCATTACCTGTCCCTTCGGCAGCCTTAGCCGTATCGAGGCGACTACGGGCATCGGCCACCCACTCTTCTTTGTTCTTTGGTTGAGCAGGCGTGCTTTTTTGGTCTGCAATAAGTTTGTCATACCCGTCAGCAAAAAGATTGGCGCGGAGGTGAAGCGGTGCAATTCCAAAAATTGCGGCGCGTCGACGTCGTAACTTGTCGATATAGACATCTACTTTCATAAAGTCTTCGTTCGCCTTAGCACCTATCTGATGGCCATTCCAATCTGACAGACCACTAGCACAGGGATAGGACACAGCCATGCCATTCTCGCCGCGAGAAATAGCTGAGGCCGACACAACGAATGCACTGTTCTCAAAGGCGCGAGCGATCCGCGCGTTTTGCCGCGCTTCAAATAGCTCATCGGCCATTTCTTCCGTTGGGTTGAGAATTACCTCCGCCCCTTTCCATACCAGACTACGTGTATAGTGAGGAAATAAGATATCTTCACCGGGTAGGATACCGACTTGGCCGATCGGAGTCTTAGCCGTCTTAAATTCTTTAGGTTTGCCAATTGCACTGGTTTGCTCTGTCACCAAACCATTAACTAACTCTGGCGAAACTTTCTCAGTCTCGATCAAAACGTCGCCATTCGAGGCTATCAGAAACCCTAGTGTAATTGGCGATCCAGCGACATCGCTTCGAACCAGCGTTGAGCCAGCGAGAAAGACGTTCTTCTCGGCAGCCAGGTCGGCAAGAGCCTTAACGAGTGCCTTGCGGTCATGTGGCTCCGCACCAGCAGATGTATGCGACAACAAAACCACTGGTTCGACCGGCTCGACCACCTCAAATCGAGCCGATGTTGCGACGATGGTTTCCACGTGTTCCGCCAACCCAGCGATATCGTCTGGGGACCAAAATTTCTGAGAAATGTAAAGCATCGTATAACGCCCTGTTTGAGTGATTTCTTTGAGTCGACCGGTGCGACTATATTGACGGAAGTATATTATAAACACCCCTACACGGCGCGTCTCCTGCTCACTGATCGAGCATATATATGGCACATCTCGACGCTTTTAGGCCCCTCGGACGCAAACAAGGACAAATCCGGGGCCATAACATTCTTATTTGATGGAGAAATTCACCACCGCGACAGTCTAGGCTTTCATCACCCGATCCGACTGGGTGATGTGAACCAGATGAACGTTGGCAGAGGGATCGTGCATTTTAAACGAACGACTCCGGAAACGTGCGCTGAGGGACATACACTCCATGGCATTCAGGCTTTGATTGCTTTGCCAGAAGGTGATGAAGAAACAGAAACTGCGTTCTACCACCGTCCAAAATAGAGCTTATCCAAAATACACGAGGGCGGAGCGTCACTGAGTCTGATAGCCGGGTCATGCTTGCGGGTAGCGCACGTCTGGATGGGGATCGGCTCATCTGGTGGAACTTGTTTGCCAGTGATCAATCGTTTATCGATCGAGCAACACAAATATGGAAAGACGGCGATTTTCCCAATGTGCAGGGCGATTAAGATGAATTTATTCTGTTACCAGAGAACTAGGCACATCATCAAACGTCTCGCTAACAAGCTATTGGCATTGCTCATTGTTGGCCTCTCATTCTTTTTGGAAACAGCTCCCGGCCGCGCTCAAATCAACGTCATCGGTGGCACGACCGGCGTACCCAAAGGCACAGCTGGCTACGAAAAATGGATGATGTTTCGCGATCACGTGGGTGAACAGTCAAACGGGGCACTCCATCTCTCGGCCATGGTTTCAGGAGAACTCGGGTCGGAAGAATCGATACTGAGTAGTCTCCGCCGAGGACGAGTGCAGATCGCAAATCTGTCTGGGTTAGTTGTCGGATCAATTGTGCCCGAAGCAGCGCTATTACAGACCCCCTTCTTGTTTGATAATATCGAACAAGCGGACTACGTTTTTGATAAAGTATTGTTCGACATCTACAGCGATTTACTTGCTGTACACAGCCTAACTCTCATGTCGTGGGACGAAGTTGGAGTGCACCAGATCTATGGTAAGAAACCCATCCTCACGCCTAGCGATCTTTCGGACACGAGGTTTAGAGTCTCTTCGGGCCTTGCCGCACGACTATTCGCTGAGGCTATCGCCACAGATATCATTCCACTCTCCTTCAATGAGAATGTTGTTGGCCTCCAAACCGGACTCGTAAACTCCGGCGCTAATGCGGTGATCTTGTATGCCCCGACTGGGATCGCCGAAGAAGCCCCCCATCTAACGCTTACAAATCATATGCACGCCGTAAATTTTTTGATCGCTGATTCAAAATGGCTTGAGCGCTTGCCGCCAGACCAACAATCCATCGTAAAAAATGGATGGCTGCCAATTGAGCAGGCTCGCGCCATGTCCCGCGCTGAAGAGCAAAAATTTCTTAGTCGAGCTAATCGGATCGGCTTCACCATTCACACGCTATCACCCGACCAGCGGCAATCATGGCGAACTATATCCGCACCAGTGGCACAGCAAATTATCGACAGCATTGGCGGCAAGGCAGGAGATATTTATCAAGCCATACAAGATAGCAAACGAGCCTTCGAGAACTGAGCACTAGTCAAAGGATGAGAACGAGCCAGCCATATTTCCGTCAACGACATGAAACACCTTGCCAAATGAGGCGTCATCGTCGAGGGCTTGAACAATCAAAGCAGCTAATTCACCCATCGAAATTCGCCCCATGAGCGTTTGGTCTACAGACATCACACCGTTCCCGGTCGCAGGTCCTTCCGGTAGTTGCCCCGGCCTCAGAATCGTCCAGTCAAGATTGCGAGCCTTCAGATTATTCTCAGCTAGGGTTTTAGCATCTAAGACGGGCTTGAGAAAACGGCGAGCCCCGTCTTGAAGTACATTCTCTGTTCCCCCGGCCCCGATAGCAGTTACTAGAATAACTCGCCGTACACTCGCTTCTTCTGCCGCTGCAAACACATTGATATTGCCTTGACCGTCGACTGCCGTATTGCGCACGCTGCCGCCTAAAGTTGAAACTACAAAATCAAATGACCGCTCCTCGAAAGCCGCCTCAACCGTGTTCGCATCCAGCGCATCGCCCAACACGAGAGTTACACCAAGCTCTTCAAGAGCCGCGACATCAGATGTATGCCGAACAAAAGCAGTGACAGTATCGCCACGCGCCACTAAAAGTTTCGCCGTTTCAAGACCGGTATTACGTGTCGCGCCAAACATCAAAACATCGGATGCAGCAGCGTTGGCCAACTGACCAATCAACAAGAAAAGTACGATCGCGAGACCACGTAACACGTTCCTAATCCGCCACCTTTGGAAGATTACCGGTATCAAGCTGCGGTGCGACAAATATTCCCGCCTCAACATAAGCGGATGCGACTTTTTTGATTTCAGCCCCGCCGAAATACGGATTACCCATTGGGTCATCAGGCCACAAATTATTCGGTAAACCGCGTGGGGTTTTTCCATACTCATCAGCATAAACAACGGCGTCATCCCAGAGCGACATGTTGGCTTTAAGATCTGCCCGGGCTTGCCGCAATGCGCGGAGATCAATCACGCCACCGAGAGGCACCTGCCCTGCCGTATCTGCCTCAGCCTGGATCGATCCATCAAAATTGATTATCTTTGAGTAACCCCGTCCGCGTGAACTGGGGGCGGTCCGGCCTGGCAGGAAGTATTCTCCGCCGTGACCGGCTGAAATTACGTAGGCAACGTTCTCAAAGGCCCGCGTCCGCCGCGCTGCATCCCACCCCATACGATGCGCTCCATGCGGCTCCGACGTCGGATGCAGAATAACTTCAGCGCCTCGCTGGGCCATCGCTCGATAGGTCTCTGGGAAATTGTTGTCGAAACAAATCGTCGTTGCCAGCCGTCCGATAGGCGTATCGGCCACGGGAAAGAGATGCTCGTAACCGTATTTATCGACATACTGATCAAACACACTTCCCGGCGTGGTATCCGGCAAGAACCCCATGGCATCACCGCAATGAATCTTGCGATAGCGGTGAATTAAATTGCCCGATGGGTCATAGATGAACGCAGTATTGAAAAAACGATCGGGCCATTCTGGGTCGTATTCAAAAACACCACCCGATACATAAGCCCCAATCTCTTGTGCAAAAGCCGCCACCTGATCCATTTCGGGCCCGGGGAACGTGACACCTATCTTATCGGCTAGGTGTCCGAGTTTGTGCCCCAAAGGACTCACTGGACCAGTAAGGAAAAACTCCGGATAAACAACCAACTTCAAATTGGCTGCTCTGGCGCCGTAGTTCCGCACCAAGTCAAAGGCGTCTTCCAGATTGGGCTGCCGCCTCTCAACCAGTTGATCCGGTGTGTGTGATTGATGCACCACGTGCTGCCCAATCATGGCACTGTAGGTCGCTACGTCATCGCGTCTTGGAGGACGGGTTATAGCTGCAACCCGCTCCCGACCTACTACCAACCAATCTTCGCGCGCTTGGGGCGACGGTTTAGGTGAAGACGCCTCCCTCTCATACCCAGGGGCATATAAATTCATACGTACAATACTAGCGAAATTAAGCACCGGGGCTGAACGTCGACGCCTCAGCGCTTCAATATCGATATTCGTAGTTACGCAGGATTCAGCGCCTTGAACCCGGAAAGGCTTACCTTGTGGCGGATAGAGCGCCGTCGCCGGAGGAAGCGTGACGCTAGCATCACCGAGCCTAACACTCTGAGGTGACGCAACCGCGACATAAACAACGTTTTCGTACGCTCGAGCAACGCGAGCCACCGTGCGGCTGTCATACAAGCTGTCAGATCTCTCACGACTTGGATTAAGAATGATCTCCGCACCTTGCACCAACATCGTCCGAACAACGTGAGGCGCAAGAATATCCTCACCGCATAGAACACCGATCTGTCCAAAAGGCGTGCGTGCGACCTGGAAGGACGCAGGTTGGAAAGTTTCTGCCGCAGTGTCCGTGTAACCCTCAAGTGTATCTGGTAGAACCTTGGCATTCCGAGCCAACACAGCGCCATCCGGCCCCAAAATAAAACCAACAGTGCGGGTAACGTCATCACCGTCTGCGATGACGTACGCCGAGGCTCCTAGATATAGGGTATGTGTCTTTGCCAAATCAGCAAGTACAGAAACCACATCTGATTCTGGTCGCGCTTCATGCTCAGAACCATCACCATGAGGTAGCAATACCAGGCCAGCCCCCTCAGCAACTCGCGTTCTTAGCGCTTGGTCTATCGCTGCACTAGCATCATCGAGTGAATCCGCAGACCACGTCGTTTGCAAAAGAATCATTTGTGTAACTCCTCTGATTCTTGAACCACTAAGCTTAGAGCGCCCTACTCTTCGCCCATTGGGAGGGTGGGATCCCAAGCGTAGAGAATTTGTTTATATGTGGATTGATCATCGAGAATGGTGACGATCATGCGCCCTAACTCTTGGCGATCGATTGAGCCGCGATGCTCGTAGTCCTGAAAAATGCCCGTGCCAGTCGCTTCACCACGCCGCAATCCACCAGGACGAACAATCGTGTAATCCAATCCGCTTGATATCAGATCGTCTTCCGCCAATGTCTTTATATACAGGACCCCTGCCATAAAATTTGCACCCACGGCCGGGGGCTCACGGGTCGCGCCGACCCCCATCGAACTCACCTGAATAACGCGGCTCACATCGTTCGCTTTTGCCGCAGCCGTTATGTTTAGGTTTCCGACAAGATCAGGGCGTCTTTCCCCACGTCGCCCGCCCAGTGAACTAATGACAATCTTAAAATCATCAGTCGCAAAGGCTTGGTCAACGTCATCCGCGTTTAGAGCATTCCCAACCACCGTGTTAACACCCAAACCTTCAAGACCACTCAAATCAGAAGTCGGCCTCACAAACACCGTCACCGGAACGTCCATAGCGCGAAGATTTTGTGCCGCACCTAAACCGGTTCCGCTCGTCCCGCCAAAGACCAAAACAGGGCCCTCTAAGGCCATTGCACTGGTCGAATAAAGGCCAGCGATGACAACCGCAGCGAACCTCGAAATCAAATTTTTGGAATTCATGTGCTGTCTCCTACTTTATTTATGTAACGTGAAGTATGGCATGAACTCTCGATCGAACGAGTCACGTTTTAGGAATAACGGTCGTCAGACAACGGCCTGCATCGACTGATCAATAGCCGGCTTGTTGCCCGCTCCTTTAGCCCGGATATAAACATTATTCCTTTGATATGTGTGGATAACCTTCTTAATTTCTGCTGCATCTTCATAGGGATTCACCATGGGGTCACCTGCCCAGGCATCATTTCGTATACCGCGATCTGCCGCATATTTGTGGGCGTAAACCACGGGGTCATCCCAAGCCGCTAAATTGCCTTTGATTCCGGCTCGCGCGCGACGCAGAGCAGTCATATCTAGTGACCCCACAAGTGGCACCGCGCCAGGCCCATCAACAATGCATTGAAGCGATCCGTCGTAGTTAACGACCTTTGAATAGCCGCGCTGCATGGCGCCGGGAAAGCTCAATCCCTCTCCTCGGAACTCACCGCCATGACCAGCAGTGAGGAGGTAAGAGGTGTTTTCGAAGGCGCGCACATGACGGGCGATATCCCACCCGCGCCGTCGCACATTATGGGGTTCCGAAGTGGGGTGAATAATCACCTCAGCACCACGCTTAACCATGGCTCTATGGGTCTCACCAAAATTCATGTCGAAGCAGATGACTGTGCACAACTTGCCGAGCGGTGTATCAGCGACGGGAAAGAGGTGGTCGTATCCATAACGGTCAACGTATTCCGTATAGACGCTGCCGGGTGTGGTGTCAGGCAGGCGCCCAAAGACATCCGCGCAATGAATTTTCCGGTACAAGTGAATCAAATTACCATTGTCATCGAAAATAAATGCCGAATTGAAAAACCGATCCGGCCATGCAGGGTCAAACTCAAAGACACCGCCAGAGACAAAAGTGTTGTTGTCTTGGGCGAATTTGGCCAGTTGATCGGCTTCCGGTCCCGGAAAGCTAATCCCGATCTCGCTGGCAATATGCCCTGAACTGCTGCCGAGTTGGCTAACCGCTCCGGTCAGGAAAAACTCAGGAAAAACGACCAATTTTACTCCTGGTGACCTGGCGAAAGGCCCGACCACATACAACGCGTTGTCTAAATTCTCCTGACGACACTCCGATAGGTGGGCAGGTTTCAATGCAACACGCGTCACCGTCTGACCCAGCACAGCGTCATAGCGGTCCATTCGATCATCTTCGGAGCGGGCAAGCTTGGCCGATGCCGCTACTTTTTCCTGTCCAACTGCAATCCACTCTTCGCGGGATGCCGGGGAAGACGGTGAATTTGATGCCTCTTTTGCGTAGCCGTCAGCATATAACCTCATGCGTACAATAGCTGGGAGGTTGCCCATCGGCTCCTCGCGGCGACGGCGCAAGCTCTCAATATCAATGTCACCAACAACGAAAGACTCATCTGATGACGCACGGAGTTCGGTGCCCCACATCTCAGCAAGTGACGTCGCCGTTGGCAGCCTGCTGGTCACACCATTAATCGTGACTGAACTGGCTGAAGCAGACGCGACATAGGCAAGATTTTCATAAGACCGTGCTTGCCGGGCTTTTTGCCGAATATCGAACAACCTGTCTGTTCGCTCCCGGCTCGGATTTAGAATGACTTCGGCACCGCTCGTGATGAGCGAGCGCACGATATGTGGTGACAGCACATCTTCGCCACACAGAATGCCAACTTGCCCCTCGGGTGTGAGCGCTACAGGGAAGTCCGCAGGCTGTGAGGCGTCGGAAACCGTATCTGTGAAACCCTCAATCAAGTCCGGCATGATTTTTGGCATGCGAAGCAGCAACTCACCACTTGGGTTGACCAGGTACCCAACCGTGCGCGTACACCCTTCACCGTCAACCACATAAGCTGACCCGCATAATAAAATAGAATATTCTTTTGCCAGTTCAGCCAGAGCCGCAACGGCGTCAACTTCTGAAACTGCTTGGTCAGGTCCGCCATCGCCATGAGGTAGGAGAACCAGCATCCCTTTGGGATCAATCACTGTCTCCAGTGCCTGCCCGATGGTGCCGGAAAGCTCCTTAGCAGCGGTAGACGGAGTCCAAGGAGTTTGCATCAGAATCATGACAGCACGTCCCTCATTTTAATCGGCATTTGGTCAGCTTGACCTTGCGGTGTTCCTTCAGGAAAGCCTAGAACAGGTCTTCCCATATCCCACACGCGAACACCGCACTCTAGATTGGCCACTATGACCCACCAGGACCGCCGCATGCAAAATACGACTGCGACCACGCCTGCCGCGTTGGTCTCAGAGAGACTGGTTGACTCGGCGGATGTGGATGCCTTGAAGGAGGTCGTAGAGAAGTACGCCATTGCCGCTCCGCGACATATGATCGACTTGATAGATCAATCCGCGAGAAATGACCCCATCGCGATGCAAATAGTCCCGTCAGCAGCAGAACTTGTTATTTCTTCAGACGAACGACCCGATCCGATTGGCGACCATACGTTCAGCCCGGTCAAAGGACTTGTACATCGCTACCCAGATCGCGTGCTCCTAAAAGTACATAGCGCCTGCGCCGTATATTGTCGGTTCTGCTTCCGTCGCGAGATGGTAGGTCCAAGCGGGGACGCGATGGACGAGACCGATATCACCGCAGCACTCGCTTACATTGAAGACCGCCCTGATATTTGGGAGGTCATTCTTACGGGTGGCGACCCTCTTGTTCTTTCACCTCAGCGACTTACAAAACTCTTGGACGCTTTAGATCAAATTGACCACGTTCAAGTCGTAAGGTTTCACACGCGCCTACCGGTAGCCGCACCAGACCGAATCACCGATGAGCTGGTAGGCGTCTTGTCGAAACCACGAGCAACCGTATATGTCGCCATACACAGCAATCATGCCCGAGAATTATCGGACGACGCAGTTGCCGCGTGTGATCGACTGGCTGGGGCTGGCATTCCCCTGGTCGGGCAGACCGTGTTGCTAAAAGGGGTCAATGACCAGGCCGCCTCATTAGAAGATTTGTTTCGCGCCATGGTCCGCGCACGCATAACTCCTTACTATCTGCACCACCCGGATCTGGCCCCTGGCACCAGCCATTTCCGGGTGCCGATTGAAGCTGGCCAAGCCCTAATGAAACACCTCCTGGGCAATGTTTCAGGCCTTGCCCTTCCTACTTATATGCTCGATATCCCCGGGGGATACGGCAAGGTGCCTGTCGGGCCGTCTTACCTGACAACCACAGATGATGGTCTGACCCGTGTTGAAGACATCAACGGCAAAACCCACCGATATCCGCCATCAGACAGCGGTCCCGCATAGCCCTTTGAGACTCAGGCCCGAGACCGGTATGGTTAGTTCAGCCCGGCTCGGGTTCGGGGAAAAACAGGGGATCGATTGATGGATAACTTTGCTGGCGTTTTGGATGTGATCAGCGGTTGGGTCTGGCTTATCATGATGTTTCCACTGCTGGGCATTGGCCTCTATCTCACCATCGGACTGAAAGGCATGTCGATCCGGCGCCTGCCAGAGGCGCTACGTGTCCTATTCAGTAAAGACGCCAGCGAAGATGCTAGTGGCGATGGAGAAATTTCTCCCTTTAAAGCGTTGATGACGGCGCTCTCGGCAACTGTCGGGACGGGTAATATCGCTGGTGTTGCGACAGCAATCTTCCTCGGCGGACCTGGTGCTATTTTCTGGATGTGGATGACCGCTTTCGTTGGCATGGCCACGAAGTACGGTGAAGCCGTTATGGCCGTCCATTTCCGTGAGATCGACGAGGATGGCCGCTATGTCGGCGGCCCGATGTACTACATCAAGAACGGCCTCGGTCCGAAATGGGCCTGGCTCGGCACAACCTTTGCCCTCCTCGCCATCGCCGCCGGTCTTGGAGCTGGAAATACAGTCCAAGCAAACTCAATTTCAGATGTAGTTGAATCAAACCTTGGTGTGCCTATGTGGATCACTGCTTTTGTTGTCCTCACCTTGACGGCAATGGTTTTGATCGGCGGCATTCAACGTATCGCGCAGGTAGCTGGCAAGTTAGTCCCGATCATGGTGGTGTTCTATGTCAGCGCGAGCCTCATCATCTTGGCAATGCACCTCGGCGACATTCCAGCCGCTCTTGCTATGATTGTCACAGACGCCTTCACCGGAACTGCTGCAACGGGTGGCTTCGCCGGTGCTGCCGTAATGGCAGCCATCCGCTTTGGGGTCGCCCGCGGAATTTTCTCAAACGAAGCAGGTCTCGGCTCTGCCCCCATCGCGCACGCCGCCGCAAAGACCAACGACCCTGTTCGTCAAGGTGCCATTGGCATGCTAGGGACATTCATCGATACTATTCTTGTTTGCACCATGACGGCTTTGGTCATCATCGTGACAGGAGCCTGGACCAGTGGCGAGAACGGCGCGACGATGACAGCGTTAGCCTTCGACACGGCCCTGCCTTACGGCAACTACATCGTAGTGTTCGCTCTCATGGTTTTTGCCTTCACTACCATTTTAGGCTGGAGCTACTATGGTGAGCGTTGTGCCGAATACCTGTTCGGTCCGAAGGCAATCACACCCTTTCGTGTGCTGTGGTGTGCTGCAATCCCCGTGGGCGCGCTCACAGGCTTGGAAATCATCTGGCTCATGGCCGACATTATGAATGCCTTGATGGCTGTGCCAAATTTGCTGGCACTGCTACTACTTAGCCCGATTATCTTTAAAATAACCTCAGACCGTTTGGCAGGCGGGCGCAAATTGGTTGAACGCCAAGAGCATCATCCAGCCGAATAAAAGTCTCAAAGGGGAAATGCATCATGGCGGCTCATCATCAGATTCTTATTGTTGGAGGCGGTAGCGCCGGCATCACGGTCGCCGCGTCGCTACAAAACCACACTCATGATGGCGAACTGGATATCGCCATCATTGAGCCATCGACGGATCATTACTATCAGCCGGCGTTCACACTGGTCGGCGGCGGTGCATACAGCTTGAACAAGACGCGCCGGGATGAAGCCAGCTTGATCCCCACCGACGTGACGTGGATCAAATACGCGGCAGCGAACATTGATCCAGATGCAAAAAAAGTAGGCCTCAGTCGCGGCGGAGAGGTGAGCTACGACTTTCTCGTGGTCTGCCCAGGCTTGGTCTGTAACTGGAACGGCATCGAAGGTCTGGCGGAAAACCTAGGATCAAATGGCGTGTGCTCTAACTATGCGGCGGACCACGTAGAGTACACCTGGGAAACATTGAAAGCTTTCCCCCGTGGCGGCACAGCCCTATTCAGCCAACCGGCGATGCCGATCAAGTGCCCGGGCGCACCGCAGAAGATTGCCTATCTTGCGGCAGATTATTTGCGTAAAGGCGGCGTTCTCCAAGACTGCAACCTACACTTCCTGCCCCAGGGTCCGTCAATGTTCGGCGTCCCCTTCTTTGCTCGCGAATTGTCAAAGATTGCCGACGACTACGGCATTCAAAAACACTTTCATCACAACCTGACCAAGATCGACGGCACCAACAAACGCGCAACCTTTACCGTAGTCGGCGGTGATGACGAAGGCAAAACCGTGGAGATGAATTTCGATATGCTCCACGCGGCGCCACCTCAGGGGCCAGCTGAGGTTTTAAAAAATTCAGCCGTATCAAACGAAAGCGGCTGGGTCGACGTGCATCAACACTCGATGCAGTCCACAAAGTATCCAAACGTATTTGGACTGGGCGACGCGTGCTCAACTCCCAACTCCAAAACCGCTGCGGCTGTGCGCAAGCAAGCCCCCGTGGTGGTCCGCAATCTCTTGGCATTGATCAACGGCGGCAGTGTCGATGAGGGTTATGACGGTTACGGCTCCTGCCCGCTGACGACCTCTTACGGCAAGGTACTAATGGCCGAATTTTCCTATGGCGGCAAAGTCACGCCGACCTTCCCGCTCGACCCGCGCGCAGAGAGGCGCTCGTACTGGTGGATCAAGAAAACCGGCCTACCCATGATGTACTGGAACTATATGCTCAAGGGACATGAAGCCTTTCCAGAGCACAACACCAGTTACGCAGCCCCTGAAGACGCTTTGCGGCAATAGGGTAAGTAATCATCAAGGCAAAGTAGAACCAATACATGCAGTCAGACCCATTTAAGATTTAGGCCCATATCCACGAAATTTATGACGAAGGATGCTCAGGCTGATCACCTCAGCATTCGAGAGCAGCAATCAAAGGTCTAATGGCAAGCAGCCCAAACCTGCTGCGTTATCGGCGAGCCGTAATGACGAGCCGCAACCGCTGACAACAGAACCGCCGTCTGCGCGGATACCAGGCCAAACACAGTCGCTGCGCCTTGATTTAGCGCCCCTTGGGAGTGAGGCGTCGCGCAATCTCCCAAGCTGAGTGTACCGTTCCAGTTTATAGGCAACCTGAATTTAAAAGAGTCTCCCCCAACCTGACCTGCCACGCGGCAGTGGGTGGGCAGTCCGTTTGATGCACCGGTCCACTCCGCTTTTTCGACCTCCACTGGTACACCCACGAGGGATTGATAATCAATCGTGCGATGAGCGACGCAGGTGGCATTCTCAATGGCCAGCCATGGATTAGCATCATCCGAGATCGCCAGAACTGGACTGGAGGCACACATAAATATCACAGAAAGAATTCTATTTGTCATGGGCTTCACCTTAGCAACGACGACTAGGCCTGGACAGAGATACCGTACTTCAGCGTATGCTGCCCAAGTGCTTTTTTTAAGGAACCAGCCCCATGACAAAAGTCCCTTTGCGACGCACCTACATTCAAGGCCGAAACGGTCAAATTCATCTGCGCATGGCCGGTAACCCCGGCGGTGACAAGCGCACCATGCTTTGCTTCCACCTCAGCCCGTCGTCTGGCGTTGTCTATGAAAACTGGTTGGCTGAAATGGGCAAAGACCGCTTCATTGTCGCGCCAGATACGCCGGGCTATGGCATGTCTGACTTTCCACCGGAGCAACCGACGATCAGCACGTTCGCACAAGCCATGACAGATGTGATGGATGCCCTGGAGATTCAAGAGGCCGATATCATGGGTTATCACACAGGCTCAAAGACCTGCGTCGAGTTGGCGCATCAACAACCCGATCGGATCAAGCACCTCGTCCTAATTTCAGCGCCGATCTATACCGAGGCGGATTTAGCCAAACAGAATTCCGAAATGGGTAGTCCAGACATGCCCGTCGAAGATGGCTCTCACCTCCTCCATTCCTGGGCGGGACTGTGGCGTTGGCGCGGCCCAGAACAAACCCCGGCAGACATCATGCATGCCTACCCGGATCATATTCGGGGCGGCGAACACAAGCACTGGGGCCATGCTGCTGCATTCTCCTACACCTACCCAGCGAACATTCCTGACGTGAAACAACCGATTCTGGTGATCAACACCAACGATGACTTGGTGGTCTACACCCGGCGCATCAAGGAACATCTGACCAACGGCAAAATTATTGAGCTGATGGATTGGGGTCACGGGTTCCTGGACTACCACACAGAAGAAACAGCAGCGTTTGTGAGGCCGTTTCTCGACGAAGACATCTGGCCTGACACGGCGGATTAGCTCCCCTCAAAAACTTTTCTCGAACTTGCGAGGAACGAGCCCATGCACGTGCGTTCGCGCAAACGCGCCCATGCAACACAAAAATACAAACGAACCCAAATTACGCCCCTTACTTCGTATCCCATTCGTGGCAGAATGTTTCCCACCGGAGTAAAGACAGGGAGAAAACGCCATGAAACGCGGCTACGTCGACTCAGATATGGGGCAAATGCACTATTGGAAAACGGGCAACGGGCCAAACCTCGTGGTGCTCCATCAATCCACCCAGACCGCTGAAGAATACAAGGACATGGCGGCATTCTTGGAAGACAAATACACCGTGTGGGCCATTGAATGGCTGGGGCACGGCATGACCGACGACCCCACACACGAGCCGGAAATGACCGACTACACGCGCACTGTTATTCAAGCCATGGATGCGCTTGGCATCGACAAAGCCGCCATGCTCGGTCACCACGGTGGCGGATCCATCTGTGTCGACATCGCCGCCCAACAGCCGGAGCGCGTGACTCATGTCATTGCCTCTGGAACCGGACACCGCAGCCCCGAAGAACTGGAAGAACTGCTCAAGCACCGCACAGATACGGCTCAGCCGGAAATCACAGCGGACGGCGCTTTCCTCAACAAGATGTGGAATATCTACGCCACACTAGCAGGTCCAAATACCCCCATGAGTCTGATGCACCGGGTATTTCTGGTGAATATGAAAGAACGCATGCGGCCCTACGATGCCCACGATCCGATTCTAAAGTGGAACAAGGCCGAGGCCTGCGCCAAGTTGACTTGCCCAGTGCTGCTGATGCAAGGCGAGCTAGATACCTTTGTCACCGGCCAAGAGAAACTATTGGACGTCATCAAAGACTCACGCCGGGTGGTCATGCCCGATGTCGGCGCGTTCCTGTTTTACGAAGCACCGGAAGAAATTGCCAAAGTGGTGGATGAGTTTTTGAGCGAGGGGTAGCCCGAATAGTGTGATGTTGATTCGGGGATACAATAGTGTTCATTTAAGAACGGGCATTCAAATGCTTAATCACAAATCAATCTATTCGACCACTTTTCTTATCTTGTTTACGGCAAACCTGGTAAGCGGCTCACCGGCAGCTGACTCAGATACCCCTAAATCAGGATACAGGCAGGTTGTGATCTCTGAGTTTGGTGGCCCCGATGTACTCTCGCTGGTTCACAAGGTAGATCTTCCCGCACCGGGGAAAGATCAGGTCAGGCTGGGTGTTTTAGCCGCTGGAGTGTCTTTTACGGATGCGATGATTCGTAAAGGCATCTACCCCGGGGCCGAAGCAGATTCATTATGGGTCGGAAGACAGTAGCGGGCTGATCTTCGCTACCACCCCCAGGTGTCGGGACCGCCTTTGAAAGGTCCTTTGATCTCTGAGGTGATCCAACCACCATAGAAATCGCCCTCTTGGGCGTCGACTTTTTCATCCCCCACATAACAGGTGTGCATACGGCTGGGATAGAACGAGACATAGTCTTTGATGACCGCGAACCGCTTGGTCGGTTTGGGATAACTCCAACAGGCGTTGTCAGCAACTTGCAGACCGACCTTCACTGTCCAGTACGCGGCCGCCCCCTTCCACTCACAGAACGATTGTTTGTTGCTACCGACGAGGAAGTTAAAGTTCACATCATCCGCAGGAATATAGAACGTGGGCGGGTGACTGGTTTCCAATAGCCGATAGACCGCGTTACTGGACGCGATTGTTTCTCCTGCGAACTCGACCCGAACATGGCGACTATCAGGCTCAAGCGCCGGAGGGCGCGGGTAATCCCAAACAGATTCTGTTTGGCGCGTAGACACTTAAGCTTTGTCGTTCTCGTGAACGATCGAAAGAGAATTGATGCAATAGCGTAGTCCCGTGGGGTTAGGTCCATCGGGAAATACATGACCCAGATGACCATCGCACTTGGCGCAAACCACTTCAGTGCGGATCATGCCATGGCTGTTGTCACTAATTTCTTTGACGGCCTCTGGATTGACCATGTCATAGAAGCTCGGCCAACCGGACCCAGAATCAAACTTGGTTCCTGCATCAAACAAAGGGGCGTGGCACCCGGCGCAATGGAATTGGCCATCGCCTTTGAAGTCGTTGTAGACGCCGGTCCAGGCCCGCTCGGTGCCCTTCTCTCGAAGCACATGATACTGCTCGGGAGTAAGCTCAGCCTTCCAGTCTTCTTCTAACTTTTCGATCTTGTCGGACATAACAATCTGCCTATTTGGTGAGGGCGTCGGTGAGCTCTTTGAGCTGAGTGCGGGCGCGCAACAAGTAGAACCCTTGAGCCGACAGGTGCGACGGAACAAACATGCCGTCTTGCTTGCCATTCGCGACAACCAGCGGGTCCATTTCTGCCGCCGTACGCAAACTTGTCAGCATCTGCTCCCACAGGCCGCTAGACTGTTTTTCACCAATCACGGCTCCGAAATCATCGCCGACATCACGGAGTATCAAGGCATAGCCGTACAGCCGTCCTTTGATATTGTAGAACAGATCATCGGCACGAGTATCAAAATATCCGGCGTTGGACAGCAAGGTACGTTCATCTAGCGCAGCAGACGCAGAGCCAAGGTCAGACGCCACACGGTTGAGGAGATCAATCAGGTTATCGGCGCGGCGCTCGTAGGTCGCATCACCGCTGGCCAGGCGAGCGTTATAAGACATCAGCGCGTCAACACCTTCACGGTACTGGGAATCCGCAGTGGCAGTGGGAACAAAATTACCTGCCCCCCAGTACCAAATCGTGCCGTCGTATTTGAGCAAACCCGCAGCGCGGTCGAGATCTGGATCAATGGCTGATGACCCACGGGTGCGGCCCAATGCATCGCCTAACTCGATCGCAAAGCGAGAGGCCGAGTACAAAACACCGAGCTGATAATTGGGCATGTTGTCGAGACCATAGGCCGGATGCAGCCAAGGCTTATTTGGCGACCAACGGCGCGCTTCGCGATCGACCAAAGCTGCCGCCGTGGCAACGGCTTTGGCCCCACTTTGCACCGCGTACTCTTCTGTCGGCTGGAACTCGATGTCGTCGGCGATGGTGTTGTACCAGGCCATACCGACACCATAGTAAATGACGAATATGGCAACGACAGCCGCCGCTATACGCAGTGGTAATGGCGAAGGCGTATCTTCAGCATCGCGTGCAACCAGCCGCTTGACGGCCTTCCAAATCGTGTTGAGGCGGGTTTTGATGGCTTCCATAACGCCCGGAACATGGGGCCCAGAACGCCCCAGGTCAACGGCGGCTATGTGACAATCTTGTCTGATTTTTTGGCCGCCGCCGCCTAATGCAGTGGTGCTGCTGAAAACTCGGCCTTAGCGGCAGCGCAATTTGCTACGGGACCGCTCCGGCGTATTGACTGTGTATTACTTATTCCCGCAAATTTTGTTGGTCACATTCACGGTGCAAGACTTATCGCCGTCACACTTGCGGTGGGCGTAGCTAAAGGCATTGCATGGCCTGCCATCAACAGAGCGATAGGTCGCCCCTAAGATCTGCAGACGGGGACCATGATCGCGGCCGCGATCTTTTCCATATCCATATCCAGCATAGGGAATTATGTTGGGGTTGGGGTAGCATTAGCGGCCGTATCCTCAACCATATCCACGACCATAAGGACCCTATGGTCGATAATAGCCACCTCTGCGATAAGGCTTGAAGCCATAGCGAGGGTAGGGGTGGCGATAATGATCCCATTGCGGACCTCTGCCATAATCCGGACCGTAACCCTTGCCATAACCGCGACCGTAACCGCCACGGCCATAAAACCCGCCAAGCCGTGGCGGGCTGCCCTAGATCGAACCTGACACATAAAGGCTAGATCCTGCGCCATAGTATTGATCATAGTAGTAAGCTTGTTCAGCGATGGTATCGCCGATTGCGTAAATAATCTCACCAAGAATGGACGAGTGTTTATTCTCCGCTGCCGCAGATGTCCCAGCCGCTGTCAGAACCGTAATCGCGATGGTTAAGCTCAAGGTCCCTAGCTTCATCGGTGCCTCCCGTGTAAACGTTCGATGCGAATGTTCAGCTTCGTCACAAACCCCAATGCCAAGGCAGCAATATGGCAGAAGGTATTCCACAACAATCACAAGGCCGTGAGGCCGTAACCGGGACGTAGCATGCTCGCAGTCTCCCTCCCTGCCCTCATTTTCACACTGGTTTGTGCGGCCGGATTTGCCGCCAGTGACTACTTTCGAAAAGCGGCAGCAGACCATTTTCCGCCGGTCGTTCTGCTGACCCTGTTCTTGGTGGGTGAAGTGCCCTTATTGGGTGCCTGGGTCGCCTATACAGGGTCACTCACCATATTGGACGGATACTGGCCCATAGGGCTGGTGACAGCTGCGGCGGGTATTTTGGCCAATCTATTTTTCTTGATGGCGCTGCGTGTCAGTTCGCTCAGTCTTACGGTCCCAGTGCTCGGGTTGGTCCCGGTGATCACCGCCGTTTTCGCCGCCGTCGCCTTGGATGAAATTCCAACACCCCAACAAGGCTTGGGTATTGTTCTGGCTGTAATCGGTTTGATGTCGCTCTACCTACCGGCAGAAAACCCCAATCCGATCACTGTGATCAAACGCTTCGCTACGGATAGAGGCGCGCGTTTGATGCTCATCGTAGCGGTATTGTGGTCGGCCACGGCGCCATTGGACAAAGCAAGCATGGCGTTATCGTCACCGGAGAGCCACGGCTTCATTCAAGTTTGCATAATGTCAGCGGTGTTGATCGCATACTTGGCGGCAACACAACGGAAGCCCTTAACCATTTCACGTGTGGGCATCACGCCCGCCGCCCTGGCGTCTATCGCTGCTGGCGTGGCCTATGCAACCCAGCTGGTCGCTTATCAACTGACACTGATCGGGGTGGTAGAGTCGCTCAAGCGCGTGATTGGACTTCTTTCAGCGTTGCTGCTGGGCCGTATTTTCTTGGGCGAACCACTGACGACACCGAAACTGATTGGCATTGGGTTTATGGTGTTCGGCGTACCGTTAATCATTCTACCGCCGCTTCTTTAATCGACCTGCAATTCCGTCTCTTAAAGGTGAGATGGTTTTGTAGACTGGGATTGAATATGGGACCCTTTAAGTCACTGAAACATAATGAGGTCTAAAGGTTCCCGGTCGTCTGGGGGGTTTCCAGGCCCCCCTATTTGAGTAGAGTAATAACATGACCGAAATCGTCTACATCCTCACCAACCCAGAGCGGGTAAAAGCAATCCTAGAGGGATGGTCTCTGAAGGACGTCACCCCGACCTCGGACATCGTTGAGGACCAGGAGGACGTCGAGAGCCTGAAACGTGTTCGTGCGCGGAAACCGGTATTCCGATTCTCCATGGTCGATATCCCAGCGGGATCTGAACTCACCTTCATTCGAGACGAGACAGTGTCCTGTCAGGTTGCAAGCGATCGAGAGGTGGAGTTCGATGGAGAGGCAACCTCTCTCAATCAGGTCACGCTGAGCCTGCTCAATACGAGGTTCGGTAAAGATTGGAGATCCGTAAGGGGTCCAGATTTTTGGTTATATGAGGATGAGACGCTGACAGAGCGTCGGATGCGATTGGAAACAGAAGATGAAACTGCCTGACAACGAGATACGCGACATTACTCAACTGCTCGCAATGAAAAGACCTTGCAAGGAGCACCGCCATGTCTAACCTCTTCCATTCCTCGCTCAAGGACCGAGTGGTTCTGATCACGGGTGGCACCGCTGGGTTTGGCTGGTTCATCGCAGAAAAGTTATTAGCGGGCGGCGCAAAAATTGCCATCACCGGGACACGCCCACCTGAAGAGAGAGGCGACCTTATTGCTAAAGCTGAAGCGATAGCAGAGCCTGGTCACTGCGTCGCCATTCAGGCTGATGTGCGAGATTGGGATGATTGCCAGCGGACTGTGGAAGAAACGTTGAATGCATTCGGTCAAGTGGATGTGCTGATCAACAATGCGGGGCGCGGCAGTCGCGAGTACCGCATTGATTATCAAGGCGGCAACACGACCAAATTCTGGGACGTACCGGTCGAAGCATGGCATTCGGTCATTGACACGAATCTCACCGGTTCGTTTCTCATGACGAAAGCAACCGTGCCTCACATGATCGAGCGCAAATTTGGCAAAGTGTTCAGCA
The DNA here is from genome assembly GCA_029245025.1 of Rhodospirillaceae bacterium. Lineage (GTDB taxonomy): Bacteria > Pseudomonadota > Alphaproteobacteria > Rhodospirillales > Rhodospirillaceae > WLXB01. Next base: position 53,225 of record JAQWQC010000025.1, on the reverse strand, counting down.
TATCTACCAGCCTGACCACTATGATCGGTAACGGGCTGTCCCCTTACGGCGCATCCAAATCGGGCCTGGAAACGGCACATATTGTCTGGGCGCGGGAACTTGCAGAGCACAACGTCGACGTCAACATCCTGCTGCCTGGTGGCGCATCGGACACAGGTTTTATTCCCGAGACAATGGTCCCGGGAGACGTCGGTACGCGCGGTGATAAAATTTTGCCCGGCGATGTCATCGTTCCACCGGCCGTGTGGATGTGCACAGATGAAACCAACGGACTAACAGGTCGACGTGTCATTGCGAAGCTCTGGGATCAAGACATAGATGCGGCGACGGCTTTCGCAGGCTGCCTCCAATCCCAACACGACCACCCAGAAATCATGTAAGTTTAGATAAGTCCAATACGGCTGAGCTCGGCCCTCATATCGGAGGGCATATCAGGGTCAATGTAACCGTCCATAGATGTCATATCTTTTGGCGCATCCTCGGGTTTAAGATAGCGCCACCCCTGAAACGGTCGTTTACGTTGGGGCGCGACCAAGATGTGCTCAGGGGCAAGCTCGATGATACAATAGCCCCGCCCCTCAGGATCTTTCTCTCGATGCAGGGCGATAATTTTCTGGCGCACTGACACAAGCCGCTTCATCACCCAGAACATGGAACCACCGTCGAGCAACTCTGCCTCCCGCTTGGGAAACATGCGTGTAGTGTGCTGGTAATGACCCACGTCATTTTTGAAACGTTCTTGACGCTCCTTGAGTTGGTCAACGTGTTCAATCCCAACAGCCAATTTAAGAAGGTGCAAAGTCATGAGGGCACTGAGGACGCCTCATCGGACTTAGTGATAATTTTGTTGAAGACCATTGTGACATCATCGCGATACATCACAGACCCTCTAAACCGTCACCACAAAATCAGACATCCAACGGCTAGCCTATGCCCCCTCATTAGCGGCCTGACGCAGCCCCCGAATGATGAGATTTGGCAGTTTTGGCTCATCCCACCGAAAAGCGCCTGTTTGGAAGTCAAGCCCGCCTTCACCCATTCGCACGATGACGAGATCTTCCGAAGGTATGACATAGACCCTCTGACCATTAGCCCCATCGAAATACACAACATCCCTCGCCTCAAAGGACTCTGAGTGTGGTACATGGGCAGCAACACCCTTGCCATAATCAACTTTGGGCCGGTACTCCGTGCCAAGCCAGGTCTGAAATCCATAGTTCGGGTTATTCGGTGACGGCGTTATCACTTGTTCAATCCAGGCCTCAGGAACAACCTGTTCGTCGCCAACACGGCCTTTGTTGAGATGCAAAAGCCCTAACCGCAGCCAATTGCGAGGCGGCGTAAACAAGGAACCCGACGTTTTGGCCAAACCACCTGGGCGATCCAACCAGACCCTGGCGCTGCTCTCGCCCACTTTGGACCACAGGCTCTTTTGCAAGAATTCTGCGTAGGGCATGCCGGTCGCGCGCTGAAGAATCAGACCCAACAGTTGAGAATTTAAATTGCTGTAGGCAAAAACAGTATTTGGTGGGTCTTCAGCCAGAGACTTGAGTGCAATGCCACCCCAGTCCGTTCCCATACCTAGTTTCATATTGTCGCCAAGAGGGTTAAAGCCTCCGGAGGCTCGGGCAAGCCCATGGGCCATTTGCAACATATTGCGGATTGTAATCTTAGACCGCGCATCATCTTTCCATTCTGTAAGGTATGTCGATGCCGGTTCATCAACCGACGGGATATACCCTTGGTCGATGGCGATACCGTAGAGCAATGCCATAACCGATTTATGCATGGACGCGGATTCCATATAGGAATATTGATCAAACCCCTCCCCGTACCACTCCATCTGTAAAGCGCCTTTGTGCCAGACCAACAGCGACATGGATCCATTTTCTTCCGCATAGGACTCCAGGGCATCAACCAGTTCTGCAGACAAGGTGCGCGTGTCAGCGGTTGCGCGCGAAATCTCGGGCGGCGTTCCGGGTTTCACTTCAACAACCGGCTCATACCAAGCCATGTCTGTCATGCTCTTCATACGGTCGAACGTCGCGAGACGCTTATAGAAACGCCAGTCGGACGCGATAAAAACGACGCCGGCGAGCAAAACAACACCAACGAGAATGGCAATGCCTTTCGCGATACGCTTCACAATGATCACAACAAAACTCCTTATAAGACGTAGGCATTAGCGGCCTTGCTCTCTATTCAGACACACCGCGCATAAGAATGTTAGGGAGACGGGAATCTTCCCACAAGAATGACCCCGCCGCAAAATCGATTCCACCCGTGCCGGTACGCACGATAACCATGTTATAGGACGGGATAACATAGACCCGCTGACCACCCGCACCATCGAAGTAAATTACATCATCAGCCACATAAGGTTCATCGTGCCGCACATAAGCGTCGATATATGGACCGTAGTCGCGTTGTGCTTTGTAGGGAGTCCCGAGCCAAGTTTGATAACCGTAATTCGGCCCGACATCGGAACCGGTGACAATTTGTTGCATCCAAGCTTGAGGGATGACCTGTGCACCATCAACGATACCCCGATTGAGATGCAGCAATCCTACACGCAACCAATCTTCTGCCGTGGCATGGAGGCAACAATAGGTCCGGGGCAAACCGCCTTCATGGTCCAGCCACACGTAGGCGTCACCTGTTCCTAATTTCGACCACAGCTTTTCAGACAAGATTTGCGCATAACGCTGACCGGTCGCACGCTCCAGAAGGATAGACAATGCCTGCGGGTTGAAGTTGTTGTAATCGAACTCTTCACCAGGTGGCCGGCGCGCGGGTTGAGATAAAGTGAGGTCCGTGATTTCTGTACCGAGGTTAAGTTTCATGGTCGTGCCGAACGGGCTCGGACTAAACGGGTCACGGTACATACCGCTGGTCATTTGTAAGAGATGTTTGATTGTTACTTTAGCGCGATCATCACCGGCCCATTCCGTAAGGTAGGTCGATGCAGGTTCGTCGACAGAGGGTAGCGTGTCGTCGGCAATCGCCGCCCCAATGAGCAATGCCATTACTGACTTATGCATGGATGCAGGATCAGTGCGTGACGTACGATCGAAGCCATCGCCATAATGTTCGTATTGAATCGCTCCGCGATGCCATACCAACAACGCGACAGAACCCGTTTCCTCGGCATAGGCCCGGGCTTGAAGCCAAGCATCCTCTGAGACAGTGCGAGAGTTTTCACTCGCTCGCGGCAGTGGCGGACCTTCGACCCCAGGCACACGCTCTAGTGGTTCATACCACGCAACATCTTTCACGGGATCGATTGTAAAGATTGTCGCTATTCGACCGTAGAAAGTCGGGTCCGTCACGTAGAGGACAGCAAATGCTACAAAGGGCAAAGCGATTAATGCGCCAATGCTTACTGCGAACCACTTCAAAACCCGCATAGGTTCTCTCGTCTTTACTTTTTCATGGCCTGACGCGTTTTGCGTATCTTAAGCTTGAATACCATCTTGGACGCTAAGGCGACCACAGAGAATAGGAAGCGAGGAACACCTCAATGAATTTCGACCAAATCGTGGACGCTGTGCGATCTCGTGCAATGGACCTAGCAGACCTGAATCACAGCGTGCTGTTCGAACTCGAAGAAGAGGGTAAGATTTTGATCGACGCCACAGGTGATGACCTTGTTGTCACCCCTAACCCTAATGACGAAGATGCAGAAACAACCTTGGTGCTCTCGTCTGGGAATTTGGAAAAGCTGATCAAAGGCGACCTTAATCCAATGGTCGCGTTCACCATGGGGAAGCTCAAGATCTTCGGATCTAAGGGAGTCGCCCTCAAATTGAGCAGTCTGTTGGACGAATAGGGTTTATCTAAGCCTCTCGCAGCGACTCTGAGGCGAATTCTCGAAGCCCATAACTAATTGTTTCCAATAGGAATAATTTGATTTTGCTAACCACTTAACAGAAATATGACGTTAACGTCACTATTTTTACTTGTACTAGTTATTGGAACCCTTAGGGTAAGAGAGGGCGTGGAGCCTAAAACCACCCACAAAGCCAGAGAACCTCGATGAACACCACGACCATCTCACCAGTTCAGAAACCTTGGCTTGATAGCTATCCTGCATTTGCCGACTGGGACATGCCGATCGTGCCCGAACCCGCGCATGCGGCATTTGACCGCAGCGTCGCAGCCTATCCCGAACGTATTTGCATGGAATTCCTAGGCCGCACATGGACCTATCGCGAGACCGGCACCATGGTCCGTGCGGCAGCGAAAGGTCTGCAAGAGCTGGGCATCAAAAAAGGTGACCGCGTTGCTTTGATGCTGCCCAACACCCCCTACTACATCGTCCTTTTTCATGCCGTGCTTTTGGTTGGTGGCGTGGTCGTCAACATCAATCCACTTTACGCCCAGCGTGAACTGGATGAATTGGTCAAGGATTCACGACCGCACATGTTGGTCACCATGGATCTGGAGGCCATGTACCCAAAGGCGCACGAGACATTAGAACAGAATGGCATAGAAAAACTGCTGTTGTGTTCCATGACCGAGGTGTTGCCATGGCGTAAAGCGGTACTATTCAACATCTTCCGGCGCAAAACTCTAGCCCGCGTTGAAGACGATGATCGCCTGGTCTTATTCGAAGACCTGATTGGAAACGACGGCGGATTTGCGCCGGTTAAGATCATACCAGACGAAGATTTGGCAGTGCTGCAGTATACCGGAGGCACCACGGGAATTCCCAAAGCCGCCATGCTGACCCATGCGAATGTCAGCGCCAATGCGATCCAAGTTGCAGCCTGGTACGACAATAGCAAGATCGGCGAAGAAAAATTTCTCGCTGCCCTTCCGTTCTTTCATGTATTTGCCATGACCGTTGCCCTGATGGCAGGACTACGGTACGGCGCTCAAATTATTATGTTGCCGCGCTTCGACTTGAAAACATGCTTGCGCGCGATTGCACATAAGAAACCAACTTTCTTTCCGGCTGTGCCAACGATCTTTACCGCGATCAATACATATCCAAAGATCAAAGAGTACGACTTGTCTTCGATTAAAGTCTGCATATCCGGTGGAGCTCCACTGCCGGTAGAAGTGAAGAAAGAATTTGAGCGCATTTCCGGATGCGTGGTTGTTGAAGGCTACGGTCTTAGTGAAACCTCTCCTGTTGCAACCACCAACCCCACTATCGGTGTAAACAAAGCAGGGTCTGTTGGCATCCCCATGCCAAGCACCACCGTAGAAATTCATTCATTGGAGGAGCCGGGGAGACTGATGCCTACCGGTGAACGCGGCGAAGTTTGCATTTGTGGACCACAGGTTATGAAAGGCTACTGGGATAATCCCGAAGAGACTGCAAAAGTTATGCAAGGTGCCGTCTTTCGCACCGGCGACGTCGGCTATATGGACGAAGATGGCTACGTTTTCCTCGTCGACCGATTGAAAGACATCATTATCGCCGGTGGCTATAAAATTTACCCGCGCATGGTCGAAGAAGCCATTTACGAACACCCAGCGGTAGCCGAAGTCACCGTAATCGGGGTCGAAGACAAATATCGCGGTCAGGCGCCAAAAGCGTTCATTCGTTTGAAAGAAGATGAGACTCTGACTGAAGACGGGCTCAATACATTTTTAAAAGACAAGCTGTCAGCAATTCAACAGCCAGACTCCTACGAGTTTCGAGACCAGCTCCCCAAAACCATGATCGGCAAACTATCTAAGAAAGAACTGAAGGCCGAGGAAGAAGCTCAGGACAACACCCCAGCCGAGGAGAGCGTGGCATGAGTGCGTCATCAGCGGTCATTCAGAAAGAGGCCGGGGATAGGCTCTATAGCACCAACCAGCTTGCTGAAGATGCAGGCGTCACTGCCCGCACTGTCCGCTTTTATGAAGGTCGTGGCTTGCTGCAACCTCAACTGGCCGGATCAACCCGCGTCTACACTCATAGTGACCGGGCACGCCTACAGATCATTCTCCGCGGCAAGAGACTAGGCTTCTCTCTTGATGAAATCCAAGAATATTTAGAGCTTTATGATGCTGACGCCGAGCACATCAGCCAGGTTCTTCACATTCGCCACAAAGCTCGAGAACGCGCAGATGACCTGCGCGCCAAACTGAAAGATATTGAAGTCTCTCTAAAGAAACTCGAACAGATTGAACAGGACGCTATTCAAAACCTAAAGAGCAAGGGGGTTGACCCTGACTCCCCTGCACCTTCGATCAGACTCAAACATCAGAACAAAAAACAGAAATAACGGATGGATTCATGACAGATGCAGTAATTGCTGGGTATGCCCGCTCACCTCTGACGCTCGCTAACAAAGGGCGCTTGGCTAGAACACGACCAGATGAATTGGCCGCAGTCGTTGTCAAGGCCCTAGTCGAGCGGTCAGGCGTTGACCCTAATACTCTAGAGGATCTGGTCCTGGGATGTGCTTTCCCGGAGGGTGAGCAAGGCCTCAATGTAGCACGCAACATCGTATTCTTGGCTGGATTGCCGAACAGTGTGGCGGGCACCACCATTAACCGATTCTGCGGCTCTTCAATGCAAGCCATCCACACAGCAGCGGGCTCGATTGCCATAGGCGCCGGCGAAGCTTTCATCTGTGCAGGTATCGAAAGCATGACACGCATTCCCATGCCCGGATTTAACCCCATGCTCAACCCAACGCTCGTGAAAGCAGGACACGCCGCCTATATGGGCATGGGCGAGACCGCCGAGAATTTGGCAAAGCAATATAAAATCTCACGAGATAAACAAGATGACTTTGCGGTTGAAAGTCATAAGCGGGCGACGGCAGCCCAGTCTGCGGGGAAATTTGATGACGAAATCGTTCCTATTGATACAAAGGTTGGGGTCGTTGTCAAAGATGGCTGCATCCGACCAGAAACCACTATGGAGGTTCTCGCTGACCTCAACCCGGCGTTCGATCAAGCCGGATCGGTCACGGCCGGAACCTCCTCACCTCTCACGGATGGTTCCGCTGCCGTACTTGTAACCAGCGAAGCCTATGCGAAGAAACACGGCCTGACGCCTTTAGCGCGTATTAAGTCCATTGCTGTTGCCGGATGTGACCCAGAAATTATGGGGATCGGCCCCGTCAATGCAACCAATAAAGCCCTGGACCGGGCAGGTCTGAAACTCGATGACATCGACGTCATCGAACTCAACGAAGCCTTCGCAGCTCAGTCGCTGGCAGTAGTTCATGCCCTCAATATTGACCTCAGCAAGACCAATATCGACGGAGGCGCCATCGCCCTTGGTCACCCGCTTGGCGCAACCGGCGCTCGCATCACCGGCAAAGCGGCACAGATCATGCAGCGCGAAAGAAAGAAATATGCTCTCGCGACCCAGTGCATTGGTGGCGGCCAGGGCATCGCGACAGTTCTGGAGGCGCTGTAATGACCGACATCCGCAAAACCGCGGTGATCGGCGCTGGCGTCATGGGTGCGGGCATAGCCGCTCACATTGCCAACGCGGGTATCCCTGTCATGCTCCTTGATATCGTACCGAAAGATGGCGACAACCGAAACGCCATCGCTGAATCCGCGATAAGAAAGATGCTTAAGACGGAACCCGCGCCGTTTATGTCAAAACGGACTGCAAAGCTAGTCACCCCCGGCAACATCGAAGACCACATGGACTGGTTGTCAGATTGTGACTGGATCGTAGAAGCCGTTATTGAACGCCTCGACATCAAACAAGATCTCTACGCTAAGATCGCCAAGGTAAAAAAAGACGGCGCGGTATTGTCATCAAATACATCGACGATCCCACTGAAAGACCTGACAGGTGGCATGGACGACGGCTTGCTTCCCGACTTCATGATCACACACTTCTTCAACCCGCCGCGCTACATGCGGCTATTGGAACTCGTGTCGTCGGATAAAACGCGTCCTGAAGCGATCAAAGCAATAGAGTCATTTGGCGACATTAAGCTTGGCAAGGGTGTTATCCACGCCAAGGACACGCCGGGCTTCGTAGCCAATCGGATCGGCACGTACTGGTTCCAACTCGGGCTCGCAGGCGCGCTGGACCTCGGCCTAACCGTCGATGAAGCAGATGCGATAGGCAGTCGACCATTCGGGATTCCTAAATCAGGGTTCTTCGGCACATTAGATTTGGTTGGACTCGACCTCATGCCTCACGTGGCAGCATCCATGTTGGAACGCCTGCCAGACGATGACCCCTATCGGGAGATCCATTCTGAACCGCCAGTCGTCAAGAAAATGCTGGAAAACGGTTGGATAGGACGCAAGGGACCGTGTGGCTTCTATCGCCTCAATAAAGAAAGCGGCAAGCGGGTCAAAGAAAGTATCGGCCTAACCAGCGGTGAATATGCGCCATCGCAAAAAGCAACACTGGACAGCCTCAAAGCCTCCAAAGCCGGTGGCCTACAAGCGTTGGTTCAACACGAAGATAAGGGCGGCAAGTTTGCATGGTATCTCGCCTGTCATGCTCTGCCCTATGCGGCAGCGCTCGTACCCGAAATCGCCAATACCGTAGTTGATGTCGATGCGGGCATGAAAGATGGATATGGTTGGAAGCAGGGTCCGTTCGAACTGATTGATGCCATTAACGCGAAATGGTTAGCGGACAAACTGGACGCTGAGTCTATTGGCGTCCCGCCAATGCTTGCACTCGCAGCAGAAAAAGGTGGGTTCTATCGCGTTGAAAACGGCGTGCGGCAACACCTCACCGTCGACGGGTCTTATAAAGATGTTCCTATACCAGATGGGGTGTTGCGACTCTCTGACATTAAACTAGCCTCCAAACCGGTGCTTAAGAATGGTTCAGCTTCAGTCTGGGATATAGGTGACGGTGTGCTTTGCTTTGAGTTTACCTCGAAGATGAACAGCCTCGATCCAGACATTATGGCGCTCTACAAAAAAACGATTAAGCACATCAAAGGCGATAGCGCTCAGAAAGCTTTGGTGATCTACAACGAGGGTAGCAACTTCTCCGTTGGCGCGAATTTAGGATTGTTCCTGTTCGCCGCCAATATTGCCCTATGGGGTGAAATCGAAAGCCAAATCGAGGACGGCCAAAAAACCTATATGTCACTCAAGCAGGCCCCCTTCCCGGTGGTGGCCGCGCCTTCAGGCATGGCCCTTGGTGGCGGATGCGAAATTCTACTCCATGCGGATGCAGTGCAAGCCCATGCAGAAACCTACACTGGGCTCGTAGAGGTGGGCGTAGGTATCATCCCAGGCTGGGGTGGCTGCAAAGAAGTTTTGCTTCGGCTACAGAACCACCCACGTTTACCCCGCGGTCCGATGCCTGCTGTAGCAAAAGCGTTTGAGATGATTGGCACGGCACAAGTAGCTAAGTCCGCCGCCGAGGCGATGGAAATGGGGTTGTTCCGGGATGGCGACGCGATCACCATGAACCGTGACCGGCTGCTTGCTGATGCCAAAGCCAAAGCACTCACACTGGCTGAATACTACACCCCTCCAGAAGAACAAGAGCTGGTCTTACCCGGTCCGACGGGTGAAGCGGCATTGCAGCTTGCCTTACATGACCTCGCCCTTAAGGGTATGGCAACGCCACATGATCAGGTGGTCGCTGGCGCATTAGCCACCGCCCTGACCGGCGGTGACACGGATATGACAGAAACCATGACCGAAAAAGAATTTCTCAAACTCGAGCGGACCACGTTTATGACGCTAGCTCGCACCGAAGGCACGTTGGCGCGCATGGAACACATGCTCGACACCGGCAAGCCGCTACGTAACTAGGAGAACTGAACCATGGCCGCTTATACTGCGCCCTTACGCGACATGCGCTTCGTCTACCATGAGCTACTCGGAGGAGATGCACTGGCAGACATACCGAGCTACGAAGATTTCACGCCGGATGTCGTTGATGCCGTCCTTGAAGAAGCCAGTAAGTTTACAGCGGAGGTTTTGCAGCCTCTCAATTTAAGCGGTGATAACGAAGGCTGCACGCTAGAGAACGGCGTTGTACGCACTCCGAATGGGTTCAAAGAAGCCTACGACCAATTCGCCCAGGGAGGCTGGACCGGGCTCTCAGCCGATCCCGACTTTGGCGGTCAGGGGGCGCCCGCGGCACTGCACTTTCTCATTCAAGAAATGATCTGCTCTAGCAATATGGCCTTTGGTATGTACCCCGGGCTGACCGAGGGGGCCTACAATGCCATCAACCTCCACGGCAACGACGAGCAGAAAGCGTTGTACCTGCCAAAGTTTGTTAAAGGTACGTGGTCCGGGACCATGTGCCTGACAGAGCCACAGTGCGGCACCGACTTGGGTCTAATCCGCACCAAGGCAGACCCCCAGGATGACAGCAGCTACAAAATCACCGGCACAAAAATATTTATCTCAGCCGGGGAGCATGATCTCACTGAAAATATTGTTCACTTAGTTTTAGCCCGCCTCCCCGATGCCCCCCCGGGTACAAAAGGCATCAGTTTGTTTGTTGTGCCAAAATTCCTGCCGAAAGAAGACGCAACAGTCGGTCCGCGCAATGGTGTGGCCTGCGGATCCATCGAGCACAAAATGGGCATCAAAGCCTCCGCGACCTGCGTTATGAACTTTGACGACGCAACGGGCTGGCTGGTTGGGCAGCCCCACAAGGGAATGCGCGCAATGTTTACCATGATGAACGCTGCTCGGCTTGGTGTGGGCATTCAAGGACTAGGCCTTGGCGAAGCTGCATACCAAGGTGCTTTGACTTACGCCAAGGAACGTCTGCAGGGTCGCGCATTGAAGGGTGCTGAAGCACCGGACAAACCTGCAGACTCTATCTTGGTACACCCCGATGTGCGTAAGAACCTGCTGACAATGAAATCTCTGACAGAGGGCATGCGGGCGTTATCAATTTGGACAGGCATCAGCCTTGATCAAGCCGAAAAATCAGAAGACCCCGCCGCCAAACAACGAGCAGATGATCTCGTTCAAGTGCTGACACCAATTGTTAAATCCTTTGGCACGGACAGTGGTTTTCTGACCACCAATCTCGGTGTACAAATTTTCGGAGGCCACGGTTACATTCATGAACATGGCATGGAGCAATTCGTCCGTGATGCCCGCATTACGCAGCTATACGAAGGCACCAATGGCATTCAGGCATTAGATTTGGTGGGGCGCAAAATGGGAATGCATTACGGGCGCTACCTGCGTGCGTTCTTCCATCCGGTCCAGGAGTTCATCGAAACCACTGCGGATGATGCTGACCTCCAGCCCATGATCATGGGGCTAGCGAAAGCCTTCGGGCGCCTACAACAAGCCACAGGGGTCTTGGCGCAAAAAGGCCTCAGCAATCCTAACGAAGCCGCAGCAGGGGCGATGGATTACCTCAACCTATTTGGCTACGTAGCGCTCGCATTTATGTGGGCCCGGTCTGCCAAGATCGCTATAGAGAAAAAGGACAGCGATGAGTCGGGTTTTTACGCTGGCAAACTGAAGACAGCGCGATTCTATTACGAACGGGTCCTGCCTGAAACCAGCAGTTTGTTTGCGAAAATCATGACCGGTGGAGACTCGATCATGGATATGGAAGAAGAGCTGTTTGGTGCGAGTGTCGCGGCCTAGCGACGCATCATCATGAATCTCCTCTTTCGCCTGCTCTGGATGATGCTGACGGCGCATCGCCGTACCCGATGTGCGATGATGGAAGAAACCCATCTGACGTTTCGGGTCATGCCGACCGACCTCGACGGCAACATGCACCTAACCAACTCCCGTTACTTCAGCTTTATGGATCTCAGCCGTGTTGATCACATGATTCGCAACGGAGCATGGAAAGATATACGCGCCAACAAGCTGAGGCCTGTATTGGGATCGGGCTCCATTCGCTTCCGTCGAGCCGTGCCACCATTCAAAAAGATCGACGTCACCACGCGCGTGATTGGTCTTGATGAGAAATGGATATACCTGGAACATAAACTGATCGCCGGAGATACCATCTATTCGGTTGCGATCCTCAAAGCCGCCTTTCTCGACGAGGCTGGTCGCATCCCTTTCGACCGGCTTCTAAAAATGTTTGGACATGAGGGAGAACTGCCCCCGATCACGGAAGCGCTTGCTCTCATCAGAGATGCTGACGAAGCCGTAATGGAAGCATCAGCCGTCAGATAGCTCTTATGCCGGTGCTGCCAGGTTTTCCCCAGCAAGCGCTCGGTTGATAAGCACCAATGTTTCTTCAACACCGTATAGCGCAATAAAAGATCCCATGCGAGGCCCTTGGTCTTGTCCAAGAAGAATTTGGTATAAAGCTTTGAACCAGTCGCGCAGGCCAGGGAAGGTCTCCTCGTTCGCTTTGCCAATTTCATAGACCAGGGACTGCAAGTCCTCCGCAGAAGCGCCTTGGCCACATTCTTCCAATCTGGTCTTTAATGATTCAAGTGCAGGGCGTTCAGCATCCGCAGGCAAACGATAGGTCTTTTGCGGCAACACGAAATCATTGAAATAGGCAATGGCGTAAGAAACCAAAGTATCCAACAAAGGGTCTGTTTCCGGGCTGGCATCCGGCGCGTACCGGCTGATGTAATGCCACAACGCAGCGGGATCATCTGAGTTACACACGCTTGCCAGATTAAGAAGAATCCCGAAGCTCAAGCGCCCCTCTTCAGCTGGCGGGTTTCCATTGTGGATATGCCATGTTGGGTTACTGAACTGGTCTTTTGCGTCCTGCCCTGGAAACGATTTGAGATGAGAAAGGTACTCGTCTACAGACTTGGGAATCGTATCAAAGTACAAACGCTTAGCAGCTGTGGGCTTTTGAAACATGAACAAGGCGAGGCTCTCGACAGGCGCATAAGTCAGCCATTCTTCCACCGATAAACCATTACCCTTGGATTTTGAGATTTTCTGACCTTGGTCATCCAGAAACAATTCATAAGTCAGGTTCTGTGGCGGTGGAGACCCGAGCACCCGACATATCTTTCCAGAGAGCCGCACTGAATCAATCAGGTCCTTACCAGACATCTCATAATCGACATCAAATGCGTGCCAGCGCATGGCCCAATCGCATTTCCACTGCAGTTTGCAATGCCCGCCCGTCACTGGCACCTCAACCTTGGCGCCGTCTTCATCCTGATAAACAATCGTGCCAGCATCTACGTTGCGCTCGACGACCGGCACTTGGAGCACACGCCCCGTTTTAGGACACACGGGCAAAAACGGTGAGTAAGTTGTGCGACGTTCCGGCCCTAAGGTCGGCAAGATTACATTGATAACCTTGTCGTACTCTTGCAGTACCCGCAGGAGGGCCGTATCGAACTCGCCGGACTTATATGAGTCCGTTGAACTTTTGAATTCGTAATTGAATCCGAAAGAGTCCAAGAAACCCTTAAGCCGGTCATTGTTGTGATGTCCAAAACTCTCATGCGTGCCGAATGGATCCGGAATTTGAGTGAGCGGCTTACCCAGATGCTCTCCAAGCATCTCCTTATTGGGGATGTTGTCAGGGACCTTGCGGAGGCCGTCCATATCATCTGAAAAGGCAAACAAGCGTGTGGGTAATTCTGGCGACAAGGCTTGAAATGCATTGCGTACCATTGTGGTTCGCACTACTTCAGCAAATGTACCGATATGGGGGAGACCTGATGGCCCATATCCGGTCTCAAAAAGCACGTAACCCTTATCGCTAACACCGCTCTTAAGGCGCCCATCAACCAAAGCGCGGGCTTCGGCAAATGGCCAAGCCTTGCTTTCACGTGCGATAGCGATTTCGTCAGTCATATCAATGGTCCGGTTACCTAGGGCGGCGCACCCTATGAGCCCGCGTTTTTAGGGTCAAGCCCAAGCAAGTCACCTGTGCATTTGGTTTAAGCTGGATTGGGCGACTCCGCTAGCGCTATACCAAGGTATCTTTACTCAACAGCCTAATTAGTTTTGACCCACATTAGACCCTCCCAACTGTGCAACGGCCCGACGCCCTCATGACCGGCGCGCGCTCCGTGCAAATACCCTCTGCTCCTGTGCTGGTCACCCGTGCCAGGGACGGCCTATTGATGTTTCCCGATGGCGAAGTAACCGAATTCACGGCAGGAACAGCCAAGAGTGCGGTCGAACACCCAGTAATCCAATGCCATGGACGGGCCACTGCGGCGCGGCTCGGTCTAAAACCCGTCTCCGGGTTTGACGTGCTTGAACTCTATGCCTTTGTCCGCCCGGGCCAGTTCAGCCTGCCAACCGTGCGCGGCCTAGCTGCAGCCACTGGCACCAAACCGCCTGTCACCATGGTTGATGATGCTGTTGCTCTCATTGAGGCCACACGCGCCCTGCTTGATGAAGTTATGTCTTGGGATGGCGGCGACATTCGCCAGGCGCGGGCCATCACTCATGTTCTCGAGCGGGCAGGATGGAGTTGGGGACCATCGGTTCTAGCTGCTATCGGTGCGGACCCAGAAGGAGGTGGAATCGGACTGTCGCCCTTACGGGTTTGGACCCGCCTCACCCCCTTTGAAGATCATGCCCCTCCTCCGCCGCCAGGTAACGATGCGGTCTCTGAAACCGAGAGTCGAGAGCGCCTCACTACTTTACTGGGTGATAAGTCCGAAGATCGGGAGTCTCAGGCCACTTATGCTGCAGTTGTCAGCCACGCTTTTAAAGCCAAGCCCGCACCTGACGAACCGAATTTGGTTTTAGCTGAAGCAGGCACGGGCATCGGCAAGACCCTTGGGTATCTTGCACCCGCAAGTGTCTGGGCAGAAAAAAATCATGGCGCCGTCTGGGTTTCAACATTCACACGCAACCTCCAAAGACAATTGGATCAAGAGTTAGACCGTCTCTTTCCGGATGAGGAGGCGAAAGCCCATCGTGTGGTTGTCCGGAAAGGTCGCGAGAATTACTTCTGTTTGCTTAACTACGAAGAAGCGTTGAACCGTTCGGGCACAGACCCGAGCGCAGCCATTCCTTTAGCGTTGATCGCTCGTTGGATTGTCGCAACCAAATCAGGCGATATGGTCGGCGGTGACTTTCCATCATGGCTGGCAGACCTGTTCGGGACCGGCAGAGTGTTGTCCCTCGCAGACCGGCGCGGTGAATGTGTCTTTACCGCCTGCCCTCACTATCGCACCTGCTTTGTTGAGAAGACGGTACGCAAAGCCCGGACCGCCGATATCGTTGTCGCCAATCACGCTCTGGTCATGGTGCAAGCCGCGATGGGCGGATTAGACGACGGCACTCAACCAACCCGCTACGTCTTTGATGAAGGACACCACTTGTTTGGCGCAGCCGACAGTGCCTTCTCCGCACACCTCAGTGCAGCGGAGACCGCAGATCTACGGCGCTGGTTGGTGGGGGCTGAGGCTGGTGGTCGACCGACACGATCTCGCGGTTTGAAACGCCGGATCGACGACCTGCTCAGCGAATTGGATGCAGATGGCGATGCCATGGCCATGGCCTTAGATGGTATTCTGCAAGGAGCGCGATCCCTGCCAGCGCCGGGTTGGCTCACCCGGCTGGAAGAGGGCCAGCCTCGCGGTCCTGCTGAGGCTTTTCTCAGATTGGTGCGCACCCAGGTGTACACCCGAGATGACCCAGAATCGCCCTACAGCCTACAGACCGATGCGGTCGAACCCGTCGACGGGCTTATGGACGCGGCCGCCACCCTAGACACAGCCCTCACCCGCCTGGTCGAACCAGTGAAACAATTGGTGAAAGCGCTATCCCAGCAGCTGGAACGCCCGGCAGATGAGTTGGATACTGCATCACGCACCCGGATCGAGAGCCTGTGCCGCAGCCTCGAACGCCGCGCGGTTATGCCCCTAACCGCTTGGCAGGATATGATCAAAGCGCTTTCCAGCGAAACACCCAAAGAGTTTGTCGATTGGCTTGGTGTTGACCGCATTGACGGGCGGGACACTGATATTGGCTTACATCGCCATTGGGTTGACCCCACCTTACCTTTTGCCCGCGCTGTGCTCGACCCGGCCCAAGGAGTTGCTATTACGTCCGCCACATTGCGCGACGGCACTGGTGACAACGTTACAGATTGGGAAAGCGCCGACCAACAGGTTGGTTCGTTTCATATTGCTAGCACCCCCGTTAGGTCAGTTCTCACATCACCCTTCAATTACGCAGAAAATACGCGCGTCTATATTGTTAACGATCTTCGCAAAGACGCCTTTGTTCAAGTCGCAAATGCATATCGCGATCTCTTCCTTGCGGCAGATGGAGGTGCGCTCGGTTTGTTTACGGCAATCTCGCGCTTGAAAGCGACCTTTGATCAGATTGCGCCTGTTATCGAAGGGGCTGGGCTGCCGCTTTATGCACAACATGTCGATCCACTTCCGACAGCCTCACTGGTCGACATATTCCGGGCCGAGGAAAAAGCTTGCCTGCTTGGTACAGACGCCATGCGCGACGGCGTGGACGTGCCGGGACGATCTCTGCAACTGATGGTTTTTGACCGAGTGCCTTGGCCCAGGCCCGACATCCTTCATCGTGCCCGCCGCGAAGCCTTCGGCACCCGCGCCTACGACGACCGCATTACCAGACTGCGGCTGAAACAGGCATTTGGCCGCCTTATCCGGCGGGACGGTGACAAGGGCGTGTTTGTGCTGTTAGACTCCATGATGCCATCTCGACTGCTGGGCGCTTTTCCAGAAGGCACTCCAGTAGAGCGCGTCAGTTTGGCAGAAGCCGTTGCAGGAACGAAAGCGTTCTTGAACAACCAAACCAAGGAATAGGCCGAGAGATTTAGTTCGCAGATGCGTGGTCAACCAAGCGGGCAACAATTGGGGTCCGGCCTAAAGACGCCGGACGACGTTCCAACGCAAGGCGCGCAGTGTCGCGATCGGCACAAGAACCGAGCGCGCCATTTTCTGACCTAAAGCCCGCAATACCTTCTGTCGGAATGCGTATCGGTGTTACCGGACGGTGCAAACCCCAGTTGGTTTCGCGCTCCGAGTCGATGAATAACAAAGTCCAATGGTCTTCCAAATCGCGCCAGGTGAGTTGGCTAAAATTGTCGTAGGAAAATCCAACCAACGCATCAACTTCGGCCTGGGAGAGACCATCGCCAAAAGCACATACCCGCTCCCACGACCAGTCCGTTAACGGGCGTGGGTCAACTATGTCGGTTCCCGCCATAAACTCGAATCTAATATTACGATGAAAGGCTAACTCATCACGCGATTCCAACCCGCCCGTCCGCTTATACAGAAAGTAGATCGACGCGGGACCGAGCGAGAGCAGCGAGATTAACCCAACGACTTTAATGAATGACTTTGACGGCATCAGTTAACTCCAGGACTGCCCATACATGCCGGCAAGCCCCAACTTAAAAAAAAGAGTGCATATAAAAAAGGGCCGCATCACAAGACACGGCCCTTTCCCGAAAGTATAGAGCGCGGGTGGGCTTACATGCCCATTCCCATGCCGCCCATGCCGCCCATGTCACCCATACCACCGCCGGGTGCCATAGGTGGAGGATTTGGCGCAGGAATTTCTGCAACCATTGCTTCTGTCGTGATCAACAGTCCAGCGATGGAGGCTGCATCCTGCAGAGCAATGCGGACAACCTTGGTCGGATCAATGATGCCGGCCTTAACCATGTCAACATACTTGCCCGATTGAGCGTTAAAGCCAGTTGTAGCTGGGCTGGATTCATCAACCTTACCTGCAACAACAGCACCGTCTTCACCTGCGTTTTGTGCAATCTGCTTGAGAGGCACACGCAACGCTTTGCGAACGATCCCAACACCTACCTTCTGGTCAGCATTATCGCCGTCAAGTTTGGCGAGCGCACTGGAAGAGCGGAGCAGGGCAACGCCACCACCAGGCACAATGCCTTCTTCAACAGCAGCACGCGTGGCGTGCAGAGCATCGTCAACGCGGTCTTTCTTTTCCTTCACTTCGACTTCAGTGGCTCCACCAACGCGTATGACTGCAACGCCACCGGCCAACTTGGCGAGACGCTCTTCGAGCTTCTCACGGTCGTAGTCGGATGTTGTGTCAGCGATCTGACGGCGGATCTGTTCGCACCGGCCGTTGATGTCGGACTTCTTACCAGCCCCATCAACAATGGTGGTTTCTTCTTTGGTGATGTCGATGTTCTTAGCTTGGCCAAGCATGTCGAGCGTGACGTTTTCGAGTTTGATTCCAACATCTTCAGAAATCACCTGACCCTTGGTCAGAACGGCGATGTCTTCGAGCATTGCTTTACGGCGATCACCGAACCCAGGTGCCTTAACAGCAGCAACCTTCAGACCACCACGAAGACGGTTAACGACCAAGGTCGCCAAAGCTTCGCCTTCGATATCTTCAGCAATAATGACCAGCGGACGTGAGGCCTGAACAACAGCTTCCAGAACAGGAAGGAGCGGCTGCAGAGAAGAAAGCTTCTTCTCATGGATCAGGACGTACGGATTCTCGTACTCGCAGACCATCTTTTCAGCATTCGTGATGAAGTAGGGAGACAGGTAACCACGGTCGAACTGCATGCCTTCAACGACATCCAACTCTGTATCCAGACCCTTGGCCTCTTCAACGGTAATTACACCCTCTTTGCCGACTTTATCCATGGCTTCAGAGATGATCTTACCGATATCACTGTCACCGTTTGAGGAGATCGTGCCGACTTGCGCAATCTCTTTGCTGGTCTTCACCTTCTTGGACTGTTTGGTCAGGTTTTCGGTAACCATAGCAACAGCTGTATCGATACCACGCTTCAGGTCCATTGGGTTCATGCCAGCGGCAACAGCTTTGTGGCCTTCACGAACGATGGCTTGGGCCAAAACAGTGGCTGTCGTTGTTCCGTCGCCAGCCAGATCGTTGGTTTTGGAAGCGACTTCCTTAACCATCTGGGCGCCCATGTTTTCGAACTTATCTTCAAGCTCGATATCTTTTGCAACCGTGACACCATCCTTGGTGATCCGAGGTGCGCCGAAGGCTTTATCTAGAACAACGTTACGGCCCTTAGGGCCAAGTGTAACCTTGACCGCATTGGCCAAGGTGTCGACGCCGCGCAACATGCGGTCGCGGGCATCAGTCGAAAATTTGACGTCTTTCGCCATGATAATGCTTTTCCCTTAACTTGAGTTTGTCTCGCTGGGCGTGACTATTTCTCGATGATGCCCATGATGTCGGATTCTTTCATGATCAACAGGTCATCCCCATCAACCTTGACCTCCGTACCGGACCACTTTCCGAACAAGATACGATCGCCCTTTTTAACGTCGAGTTTTTGCACCTTGCCGTCTTCCCCACGCGCACCGCCGCCTACGGAAATAACTTTGCCTTCCATGGGCTTTTCTTGTGCAGTATCGGGGATAATGATGCCTCCAGCAGATTTGGTATCTGAGTCGAGGCGCTTGACCAGCACTCGGTCGTGCAGCGGCCGAAATTTCATTTAAAACCTCCTTTTAGGTCTTTGGTATGCGTCATAAATCAATTTTAAATCAGGAGGTTACACCAATCCCTGGCACTCCCCCTAAACGAGTGCCAGCTAGATAATGACTCAAAGAGCGGGCGTCAACAGCCAGTCAGCGAAAAAATTGCCGTCCCAAGGCAAATAAATGCCCAGGTCGCTAGGGTTTGCGGGTTTAGCTAAAGCGCGAGATAGTCAATCGTCACGGTCAGGAGCCATCAATCCCTGGGTCGCGCGATGATCCTGTTAAATAAACAAGGGATTCCGCGAATATATTACGATGCCGCCAAACTGCACGATTATGAACACCGGCTCTTCAATATAGACGGCATAGAAAAGGTAAACACTCCGCCGATAAGGTTGAGATACCAAAAAGCTAACGGGATGACGCTCTATCCGAGGCATTCACTGGCAAGACACTGGACAAGAAATTGAGAACAGAACACGGCCTGCCCGAGCAGTCCAAAAGCCTGTAAGATATACGTAGTTGCAGACCAGGGAACAAACCAGCTCATTTTGCGACCTTTTGTTCAGAAACCTCTGGGTGCCTATGACGTGCTATTAGCCATACTACACCCAAAAGATCGACGATACCGATCGCCAACCGCCTCCAAAATCCGTACTTAGAAGACCCGCGCAATCGCGGGCGATGAGATACTTCGACCGAAACCACTCGACCACCAGATCGAATAACCAATGCTGGCAAAAATCGGTGTAGCGCGTTAAAGCGTGGCAGCTGAAGAAATACATCCCGGCGGAACAATTTTAGCCCACACCCGCTATCGGGCGTGTGATCGCCCAAAATCCAGCCGCGAATATCGTTGGCCAACCAGGATTGGTATCGCCGGCCGAGGCTGTCGTTGCGGAGGCGACGGTGGCCAACATAAAGAAAACGATCAGCGTATCCTGGCTCATTCGCCACGGTATCGTCCCGTGCCTCGATCAATTTTCGAATATCCGCCGGATCGTTCTGGCCATCTCCATCCAGCGTTATGATCCATTCCGAGCGGGCATGATCAACACCCGTAATCAACGCTTGGCTTTGCCCGTATACGTCGTTATGGCGTAAAACATGAAGGTTCGAATTTGAGTCTGCTGCCGCGTTCAGCTCTCCAGACGTTCCATCCGTGGATCCGTCGTCAACATAGATTATCCGATATAAGCCGTCGCCTGGGAGATCGGCCATGGCGGCGTAGATCTCATCAAGCAGGGGCTGGATATTTCCCGCCTCATTGAGAACCGGGACCACAACTGTATACACAAGTGCATTCTCGGATAATGGTGCGTGTAGCATAGCGTTCGCAGACTCGACTTACCTGAGGTCAATTACCGCAGTGATACACGGGGTCCAACAAGGGTGTAACCCCATTCCCGCAGCCGCCCCAACAAAGGCTGTAGAGCTGCGGACTTGTTGCGCGGCCAGCGATCGCCTAAATGACCAGTACGTTCTGAACCTTAAGGCCTACGGACCATCATATGACTACTCCTTCTCTCTCCGCGCAAGATGCCTACCGCATTCGGCTTTGGCTGCTGATCTGTGCTGGCATGGTCTTCATTATGATTGTATTGGGCGGTGCAACGCGGTTGACGGAATCTGGCCTCTCGATGGTCCAGTGGCAACCTCTGACCATTCTGCCACCCCTCAACGAGGCAGAATGGACTGCTGAGTTTGAGAACTACATGCAATATCCGGAATACCAGAAAGTGAACTCCTGGATGACGGTCGAGGATTTCAAAGGCATTTATTGGCTCGAGTATGCCCATCGTCTTTGGGGTCGGTTGATTGGTGTCGTTTTTACCCTGCCATTCCTCTGGTTTGTTGCAACAGGGCGTACCCGCGGACGGTTCGCGTGGACGTTGGGTGGACTACTGATTCTTGGTGGCGCCCAAGGCTTCCTCGGATGGTTCATGGTCGCGAGCGGGCTTGTAGATCGTCCTGATGTTAGCCAGTACCGTCTCGCGGCGCACCTTGTGCTGGCCTTTATTGTTTATGGTCTGTTGATCTGGGTCGCCCTGGGCGTCAAAAGCGCCAACGATCCGCCACCGGACGAGCCCGACCCACAACCCGTTGCCGCGCGCCTTGCTCTTGGTGCTGCCCTTGCGATCTTGCTTGTTGTTGTGTCAGGGGCTTTTGTTGCCGGACTGAATGCCGGACTGATTTACAACACCTTTCCATTGATGGATGGTCAGATCATTCCGGACGGATTGTATGACCTCACACCCTGGCACCTAAATTGGTTCGAGAACATCATGACTGTTCAGTTCAATCACCGAGTTTTAGGTATAACGCTCGTTGTCCTGATTGGCGCAACATGGTGGCGGATCCGGTCGGGCACAGCTTCCGATCATGTTAAATCCCTTGCCAATGCTTTCGCCGCCATGGCTGTTGTCCAGGCTGGACTTGGAATCGGGACACTTCTCCTGGTGGTCCCGTTATGGCTCGCTCTTCTGCATCAAACTGGCGCCTTGATCCTCTTCACTTTGAGTGTGACCATCGCCCAACTGGTTCACACACCTAAATCACACAACTGCGTCTCGAAGTCACAGGCTGTCGGCGCCGCCTAACTCTGAACTCAAGGATACCGCCTTCATATGAGCGACCTCTCTGTAACTGACGATCTCTTTTTCTCCAGCACCGGCATTGACAAGTATTCTGTGGAGAAAACAGTATCCGATACTTTGTCAGGCTGCGACGATGGTGAATTGTATTTTGAATACAGCCAATCTGAGAGTTTGAGCTTTGACGACGGACGCATCCGATCAGCATCCTTCGACACTGAACAAGGTTTTGGTTTGCGCGCGTTAGTCGGCGAGACAACTGGCTTTGCCCATTCTACGACAATGACTGAGGCAGCCATCGCCCGCGCGGCTGAAACCGTACAGGCGGTCAAAGCAGGTCATCGCGGGACCCTGGCTGGCCCACCGACCGGCACAAACCGCGCCATTTATACAGATGAGAATCCACTCCCGCTGATTCCTTACGAAACTAAGGTGAAGACTCTAGAGGCCATCGATAGCTATGCCCGCGACAAGAACAGCAAAGTTAAACAGGTCTCAGCGTCCATGGCGGCATCTTGGCAAGCGGTGCAAATCATGCGCGCCAGCGGCATTTCGGTCAGCGACATTCGCCCTCTAATTCGGTTGAACGTTTCCATTGTCGTTGGCGAGGGTGACCGCTTGGAGATGGGATCGTACGGCACAGGTGGTCGAACGAGCTACAGCCAATTCCTTGACGAGGACACTTGGAGCGGCGCTGTCGATGAAGCCCTACGACAAGCGTTGGTAAATTTAGAAAGCGTCGACACCCCTGGCGGCGAAATGCCTGTTGTTCTAGGACCCGGATGGCCAGGAATCCTGCTTCACGAGGCCGTAGGTCATGGCTTAGAAGGTGACTTTAACCGCAAACAAACTTCGGCCTTCTATGATCTGGTCGGGAAGCGCGTGGCTGCAAAAGGCGTCACCGTCATTGATGACGGTACCATTGTTGATCGGCGAGGCTCCCTGACCGTCGATGATGAGGGTACGCCCACATCGAAAACCACCCTGATTGAAGACGGCATTCTTGTCGGCTTCCTGCAAGATCGCCTTAACGCGCGATTGATGGGTGTTAGGCCAACCGGAAACGGTCGCCGTCAATCATACTCACACCATCCGATGCCGCGCATGACCAATACTTACATGGCGAACGGGGATCATGATCCTGCAGAAATTATTAAGTCTGTGGATAAAGGGCTTTACGCAGTCAACTTCGGGGGCGGTCAAGTTGACATCACCTCTGGTAAGTTCGTGTTCTCAGCAACAGAAGCCTACCTCATTGAGAACGGCAAAATCGGGGCACCGGTTAAGGGTGCGACATTAATTGGCAATGGCCCGGACTGCCTCACCAAGGTTTCTATGATCGGTAACGACATGATGCTCGATCCGGGCATCGGCACGTGCGGAAAGGATGGGCAAGGCGTACCCGTGGGTGTTGGTCAGCCGACGCTAAAACTAGATGCCCTCACGGTTGGCGGGACAGCAGTTTAGTCCCTATTCCCCCATCATCGCCGCTTTCAATCGGGGGTCGTCGGGCGCGGCGACTTTGCACCTCGCACTTGCCCATTCAGTTGTGAATCCGACCCGATTGCTAGACGGTTCCGCCCAAGCAAATCCTATTACTTCACTCTCTTCGTATGCGCCAGGCTGACCGTCGTGCAGAGTCAAGCGCAAGAGATCAACGTAGTTGCGACCTGAGTTAGACGGCCAAAGAGAGTTTAGAAATTCTATGTGAAGCTCCCTCGGTTCTGCTTCGTCGGTCTCAAACGTGAAAACATCACCCCGGTCATGCATGAAAAACGGATTGATCACCTGAGTAGAACCGTCTGAAAACCGTAACGACGTAAAACATTCATAGCGTTGCGCCTTCGACAGCCGCAGGTGTGTCCGGTCCTCGCGCCCAGCAAAGAGGGTTCCGTCCGCCAGTGTTCCATTGTCATATATCCAGAGCTGATCGGGATTGAGAATCCACTCCGCATCCCAGGTCATTTCCTGATCGCTTCTCTTCGACACCATGGTGCATTGACCGTGGTCTCCGAGAAGCCCGCGTAACTGTTTGCCATGACGGCGCCAATTGAAGGTGCAGTTGCCTCCAAAATCTGGGTCCGGTGCGATTGTCGACCACATCTCAGGATGAAGATGGGCATCGACATACTTTTCCGGATCTTTAATACGGCGGCCCGAGATCGATACCCGGCTGTTCTCTTCATCCATTGAAATTAGAAAGGCTTGCTGTTGACCAGGGAAAATTGTCCCGTCATCTCCATCAAGCCGGATCTGTGTGTAGATCACATGCTCAGCTAGATGAGGTGCGTCAATCTCTGCAAACACGCGGTAGTAAATTTCGTGCTCGCCATCGGGAGGAGCGCCCAACGCGCGCTCCAGGTATACCTGTGGAATAGACGTGTACTCGCCCGGCAACCAAGCCAACAGGTCCTCTAAGACTTTAGCCAACTCAGGTTTTGAGTTTGTCGCTGAAACCGGCGTTGCCAACAACAATGCAAGCGCCAGAATTATATATCGCATGATCCGCCCCCCTTTGCTTCAGCAAGCGTAAGCGGAAGGTGCAAAAAGGGAAAGATGCTTCAAGCTATTAGGGCTGGCTCAATTTTGAGCGCGATCCAGCGGAGTCTGGCAGATTGTTAGACCTTAGAAAGGCCAATGCGGCTTGATCGAATTTCGCATAGGCATCCAAAAACGCCGTACTGACACCATTTAGAATAGCGATAGCCTCACGATCATATGGCTCTTCAAGGGGCGCACGGCACCACCCACCGCTGAGATAGTGGTCTACACCATCAATCCACAAATAGTGTTTGTCCGTAGCGTCATCGGGAGTCTCGCTCACCAAGTTATACTGAAACGGAATGTTAGAGTTGTCGCGAGACAACGATCCATAATCATCGGTTCCGGTATACACAAATGTGGGAATGGTGATCGAGCGCCACGGCTCTTGGGGCAAAGTCGGGTTATGACCTGGCTCACTGAGCAGCAACGCGGCTTTAAAACGATTTTCAGGGGATTCGATCTTCTGTTTGGTGAACGGATTCTCAATGACCATACCTGTCACGGACAAGGTCGTAGCCGCACCCATGGAATGCCCCGCCGCAACGAAAGTCTCGTAGTCGATCTTTCCGGCCACCGCTGGCGTTTCAGCCTCGATATCGCTGAGGTGATCGAGCACCAAAGACATGTCGCTCATACGTTGGCGAATAATCCCTTCCATCATACGCGGCTCAACATTCGCCATATCAAACCCGGTTGATTTTGAATCCGGGTGGGTCGGTTGAATCACCACGTACCCATGAGATGCCCAATGATCGCCGACGACGCTGTAACTCCCGCCAATACATCCACCCCCATGAGAGAGCACGACGACCGGATACGGACCGCCGGAAGACGGATAGGCTAGGCGTAAGGCTAGCGCTCGATCACCCTGATCAATAACGACATGATCAGCTACAACAACGTCGAGGGGACCGGAGTTAAGTTTATAGGCGTCCGCACCCAAAGAAGCGGTCGGCAACAGGAATGTAAGCAGCAGGAGTAATTTGATCATTATGATCAAACCATCACCCTATCGTGACGCTTTTTGAACCTTTGCCTGGCTCATCTCCATGTGGCGGACGACTTTATCAGCCAAAAACTCTCCCATGCGTGGATCCTCATTGATTGGATCCCAGACTGCCCAGGTGCCCGTATATTGATTTTGCACGGGCCGTTCATCACTTGGAGGACCTTGGGCAGGGTCATACCCAAGGTGACCATAAGCAGAAAGATCGCGTACCAAATGAGGGTCTGTGTCCTGCATGGCTTGATCAATCGGCGTCTGACGCAATGGTGGATAGGGCTGAGACGTGCCACAGCCGCCCATAACAAAACAGCAGGGCTCGGACCCTGGCGCATCAACAGGCGCGCCGACAGGGCGGCACATGGTGTCGGCTTGGCGGCCCCAATAGTCAGCGAAGGGGTGGCCATGATTGGGGTATCGGTCAAAGTCACCCGCGGCCTCATACAGCCACGTCTTGGTGCCTATTTCTTTGCCGATTTGATTTGGCACTTCCACGAGAGTTAGCACGGAGTCGATTACCACCTGCGTAAAGACAATTACAATGTGCTTCACGCCGCGATCTTTGAGATATTCCAGACCACCCCAATAGAAATACTTTTGATCACCGCCGGGGGGAGCCTTATCGGTTTCATACAGCCACCTGTGACCAAGGTTCTCGGCCCGCATTTCACGGGACCGCTCTAGGTTAGACCGCACACGTCCGCCAAGTTTAATGTTTGGATTCTCAACCCGAAGCCCCATCCATGTGCCGATGATATTATCTGGGTCGATATCAGGATGAGTGCGCAACACCTCCGCTTTAAGCATGTCATTCAGCGCGACCGTATCGTTGACCTTGGGGTCGTAGGTCTCGTTCCCATCCCGGATTGAATGATTGATGATCATCACTGCCGTGTCCTTGTCGGCCGCGGCTGGATTAAGACGTTTCTCGATTCCGCTGATGTACAGAGCAGCAAAAGCAGGGTCTTCCGTCACTGGATTAGGACGGCCCGCTAAGGGCACAACACTGTCTTTGATCGGCGTTCCCAGGCTGCGGGTCCAATTCTCTGGCTCAAGAGGATAAGACTCTCGCATCAAGTCTGTCGGATCATTTACCCATGTGACAGGAATGTCCGTTCCATGCTTAGCATTGTGACGATTCACAACATCGCGCGTTACACGGACCACGTCATAGCTTTTCCAAAAACGCACAGCCGCAGTTGTCATGTCGATAATGATGATTTCGTCGACGCCCTTGGTCAAAAGGCGCTCAGCCGGACCGTCAATGTTATATCGCTCAGGATCACAGCCCGCCCAAGGCCCTCCATCAGGTTCACTACCGCAATAGGTTAAGCGTGAGCCGCCCTCCACCTGTGGCTCATATAGCCGACGGGGATCGGGCAAAAACTTTGTCTGCTCCAGCGAACCGATCCATTGAGCCTTGTCGATAAAGAATGTGACACCCAGATCCACTTCACGCGCTTTGAGCGCAGCCGTCATATCTTCCATTTGTTTTTGGGTGCGCTGTGCGTTGGGGTCGTGACCTATGCGATCATCTTGAAAAGTGTACTTGTCCAACTGAGACGCCACATTGCTATAGCTCTGGCCATCTCCGAACGAAGCGACCGTAGGCCATGCCTCTTCATTCCAGATCACCCGTTGGTATATTGCGGAATGAGGGTCATAGGCGAAGATTTGCATTGAGCTATCCCACAAACTCTCAATGTCGGTGCTCTCCGACCCGCCATGAACAACATACAGTACGCCGACCTTTCGGTTATCTGCCTCGGCGATATTAAAGCCTGCAATACATGCGAACGCTGCGCATACGGCCAATACTTGTTTCATAACAGATACGCTCCAAAAATATGAAAAGCTCTTTTGTTTGGCACTGTGTTGGCAGCAAACTCAAGAGTTTTAATGACTTACCACCGGCGTATCTCGCCCAGGCAGAGCAGTATATCCCCGACGTCCTAGCCTGGGATAATTCCCAACAGAACGCTAAATTGACGTTTCGAGTCATGCCAATAATCCTGGCTTTGGAAATAATCACTCAGTACCTTACCAGCCAGAAAAAATAATATCACACAAGGGAAACACGGCATGTCCAATCATTGGGATATTGTGATCGTTGGCGCCGGTACAACTGGCATACCAGCAGCCATCAAAGCGTCAGAGCGTGGCGCGAAAGTCCTGGTGGTGGACGTCGCAAATAAAGTGGGCGGCACTTTGCATTTATCCTCCGGTTCCATGAGTGCAGCTGGCTCTGCTTTGCAGAAAAAGAAAGGGATCGAGGACACGCCTGATAAGCATTTTCAGGACTGCATCCAGATTAACCACGGCACCGGCGATTACGATAAATTGCGGCTATGGCAAGAGAACTCCGCTGATACGCTTGATTGGATTATGTCGATTGGCCTTGAGCACCCAGATGATAACCCGGTTATTGGGCAAGGCCACGAACCCTATTCCACCGCACGTATCACCACGCCGATCACTGCAGGCAAGGCGTACGTAGCTGTTCTTGAGACGGCATTTAATGAAGCTCTCGAAAGCTGCAATGTTGAACTGCGTCTCAATACACGGATGACAGACCTCATTGTCGGCGCCGATGGAGCAGTCGAAGGTATAGTTGTACAAACAGAGAAAAACGATCGCGAAGAAATTCTCGCGTCATCAACATTGTTGGCTTGTGGTGGATATTCCAACAACGACGAACTCTGGAAAGAATTTCACAATCGTCCAAAGCGGGTCTACACCTATGAGCACTCCAAAGGCGATGGCATTCAGCTGGCTCGCAAACTCGGCGCCCAGATACAGTTAGCCGATAACTTAATTATGACGTTCGGTGGAACGGTCGACGTCGATAAGCCCGATGATCATTGGATTCATACCTCCACCTTCCCGGCCATGCGCGCGCCGTGGGAAATTTTGGTGAACAACGAAGGTCGCCGTTTCATCAACGAAGAAGAGGAAAGCCAAGATTTCCGAGAACGGACAATCATGAACCAAACTGACTGGAGCTGTTGGCTAGTCTATGACCAGGGCATTCTGGATCAAGCACCACAGCTATTCTTAAACTGGGACGCAGAGAAAATTGAGCGAGCATTTGAGTCTCATCCTGATTATTGCCGCGCGGATACCGTTGAAGGTTTGGCTAACAAGTGCGGCCTCCCTGCTGAAAACCTGAAAGCAACAATCGACCAATTCAATAAAGGGCGCGTCGTAAATTCAGATCAGTGGGGACGTAAACACACACCCGCCCCAATTGAGAAGGGTCCATTCTACGCAATCAAGCACTACGCCATATCGGTCGTCAGCTTTGGTGGAATCGCTTGCGACAACGAATTGCGCGTTCTCGATGCGAATGACAATGCAATTCCCAACCTCTATGCCGGTGGTGAAATGCTGGGATTAGGTATTTGGGGCAATGCGTATCTTGGTGGCTCCAGTGTGGGGGGCTGCCTGACAATGGGTCGATTGCTCGGGGAGCGATTCCTAAACTGGGAAACTACGGCCGCTGCCGCAGCTGAATAAATCACACCGGGGAAGTGAGCTGTCGTACGAAAGTCTAGCGGTTCGCCATCAATCGCTCAAAAAATGAGGGGCCCTCATCCAGTTCGGGTGACTGATCAAAGAGTGGTGTATAGGCGCGAGCGCGCTCCAAGTAATCAGCATCGCACGCGTTTACGCTATCGAGCTTAACAGCATCGAAATGCCAGATCGCATGCCCCGGCAATATCCCTAGAGCTTGGTAGGGCGCCCGTATGCCGGAAAAAATATTCCATCCGGCGGAGCGATAGTGAGCGTCGTGCACGCTTGGATCGAACACCTCTGACGCACTTGAGAAATAAGATACGGATTCCAATGATGGCTGCGGAATCATAGGCGGAAAATTCGAAGACCGTTGCAAACGGATGTCATCACCGTCAAGCGTCCAGTTGATCTGCAAAGGCTTATCTGGGTATCGATCTGGGAACCTTCGCTTCATGCTGCCGTAGTAGTAGCCCGTTGGCGTAAACAACTCCCCTTCCTTGTGACGAATGAAACTTGGAGTCAATGTGACAGTCTCACCGTTGAAGGGACTCTTATACGTATCGATGAATGTATTTGTTTCCAGATCTGTAAAGAATGACAACACAGACGGAAACCGAACCCAACTGGCATCATCAATTTTGCGCCACCACGCTGACTCGCTATTGCGGAAGCCATAGAGCGGGACAACGGCATCGGGCAACACTGCCATGACAATACCACGCGTTTTTTTCGTGACCCGCCCCTCATCCGTACGGCCTAGAATTTTTACATAGGCTTCGTTCTGCTGTGCTGGATGGGATGGCAGTTCCGCAGAAACGGACTTTGCTGACGGTAATGCTGCTATAGCCGCACCTCCAAGCAATGTATTGCGTCGTGTCACATCAGCCATTACTGCCCCTTCACTTCAAAACTAAGGTCGCGCAGAACGATATTGGGTATCACGCCATTATCCCAGGCAGCGGACGGCATACCCCTACGTACAATCTTCAAGTCCGTCGACGTAATGGCGCGTGAGGCCCACAGTTAGGTCTCGTCGCAGAACGCTCGAATGACTTTTGCAATCTCTGGTGCATGGCGATCCCACGCAAGAGCATGAGAAATATGCAGTAACTCGACGATCTTTGCGTCGGGAATCAGCGAAACAGCCAGACGCGTATTTTCTGCAAGCATGTCATCTAGAACCAGAACAAGAGCCGGCTGTGTTAATTTCTTGAGCTGCTCTTCGGCGTCATAGCTCATCACCGCTTCTGGCGCGTACCACGCCTTCATCCCCGATCGCAGTCGTTCAGTGAATAACTCTAACCGGCGCTCTGGATCAATCTCTTGAGGGCCATCCAAAACGGTTTGCTTGTAAGAGTTGGCAACAAAGTCTGGGTCCGTAAAATATTCTGGCGGTCCACCAAATCGCTGCATCATCATTGTCTTTTGCTCGTTGGAGAACAGCGCGACAGACGGGAATATAACGTTCCGCACCAACTCAGGCCTTGTCACCGCTAACTCCGTACCGATGACACTTCCTGTATGACCGCCGAATACATCTATGGCGCCGCGACCCTCGCCACCATAACCAAGAGCCTCAACCACAGTTGCCATAACATTAGCGTAGTCACCGATTGACACAACATTCTGCGGCGCATCGGAACCGCCAAAGCCGGGCGTGTCAGGGCACCAGACAATTCGATCCGTCGCCATCTCGTCTTGGAAAGGACGATATTGCGCGCCTGATACGGGACTCTGGTGAAAACAAATCAGCGGCGTTCTTGTTGTATCGCCAGCCGCGGGACGCGCCTCTCTGATGTGCACTTGCCCAAAGGGCCCATCGACATATAGCCGTCGCACTGTAATCGCCATAATATAACTCCCACCTAACATCTTCCGGTCTTAGCGATCGTCAACCATAACGATACAACCATCTCTGCCAAGCATTTGAGGAAAATACGTCGCACTGGCCCCTACAAAGGTATTCTTAGATACCGCGATTCAATCGTGCGATTTTCATTCTGACGCTGTTTAAGATTGACGAGACGCGCTACCATCATCTTCCGCTGTCTGAGACCACGCTAAATGAAACGTTTGTATGGCACACTCGCTCCCTGACGACCTGACAAAAGCCCTTCAAGCAGCCGGCGCCCACTTCAATGCCGGACGATTCGCGGAGTCTGCCACCCTCGCTGACCGCATCCTTGAATACCAAGCACGCAACCCGGATGCTTTACACATCTCGGGCATGAGCAGGTATCATTTGGGTCAGTCACAAGATGCGCTGCCACTGCTTACCGAAGCTATTAGAGCGAGAAAATCCGACCCTGGCATCGCAAATAGCTTGGCGCTGGCCAATTTAGCGTTGGGACGAGTTGATGACGCTGCTGCGGCTTTGGAACCACTTGCACGCAAAAATAAACTCGCAGCCGCAGGACTAAATACTCTTGGCGATTGCCGCTTACGGCAGGGATATGCCGTCAAAGCGCGTGCATGCTTCGAAAAAGCGCTCAAACTCGAGCCAAACTCAGACGCGGCTCGTGTCAATCTCGGCGAAGCTCTCAAGGAGGCTGGCGACCTACAAGGTGCGATTAATCACTACGAGTCCCTTGTTAAGACCCATCCCCACCTTCCTTCTGCATGGAGAAACTTGGGACTTGCCCTGCAAAAGGCTGAACGCTTCAAAGACAGTATTCCACCCCTAGAACATTACCTGACGCTTAACCCTAACGATGTGTCGAGCCGCCTTTCACTTGGGTTAGGCCTAAACAAAACGGGTCAATTTGAGGCCGCATTAGAAAAATTCGAAGAAGCACTTAAATTAGCACCAACCAACGCAGATGCTTGGAACAATCGGGGTGTTTCATTTCGAACTTTGGGTCGGACAGTAGACGCGGAAGAGTCATATAAACAAGCTCTAATATATGACCCGAAACTCGAAGCCGCGCGGAGCAATCTCGCCCACCTAGCGCACGCCACTCAGGGCATAGACGCCGCTCTCGTCTATTTGGATGAAGCTATTGCATTAAACCCTGATCAGGCGAAACCGCACATGGCTCGGTGCCAGGCCCTATTAACCGAGGGATTAATCGCTCAAGGATTTAAAGACTACGATTGGCGTTTTCGGCAGTCTTCAAGCCATGGGCAAAAGCGTCATCAAGACCTCCCGGCTTGGCGCGGAGAAGACCTGGCGGAGAAAACAATCTTAGTTTGGAGCGAGCAGGGCGTTGGCGACGAGATTGTATACGCCAGCATGATTCCTGATTTGATTTCAGCCGCCAAACATGTCGTCATTCAATGTGAACCTCGTCTGGTTCCGCTATTCGAGAGGTCTTTCCCAACGGCGACAGTAGTCCCAAAAACAAATGCTGAAAACGGCACACTCAAAAAACTGCACCTCGACTATCAGATCGCAGCCGGAACGGTCTGCCAGCATCTGCGGCCAGATTTAGATTCATTTAACGACGGCTCCTCCTATTTAGTCTGCAATACGGAGTTGAAGCAGCTCATCTTTCAACAATACCGCGCTACTGAACCAGATAAGCTGATTATTGGCATTGCATGGCGGAGTGGCCGTCCAACCGATGCTTGGATCAAAACTATTCCGCTGGTTGAGTGGGTCCCCATTCTTAGAACCATCAATGCATCATTCGTGTCATTGCAATATGGCGACAATCATCAAGAGGTCGAAAATGCGACAGCGGTGGCAGGGCAAGTTATAAACACCGATCCAAATATTGACCCACTCAAAGACATGGATAATTACGCAGCCCAAGTCGCAGCTATGGACCTCGTGATCTCTAACAGCAACACCGCCGCGCACCTGGCTGGCTCGCTTGGAGTCCCAACTTGGACAATCCTCCCCCGTCTAGGCTCAGGTGGCTTGCCGTGGCACTGGTTCAAAGAAGGTTCCTCAAGTCCCTGGTATGATTCCATGACTGTTTACCGGCAGACCGATTGGCACAATTGGAACAAAACCATCGCGCAAGTGGCGGCAGACCTAACCGCGCTTCTGGAATCGCGATAGGAATGCAACCATCACCCAACTCTCTAGGTGGCCATAACTTTCCTTTTAGATTTCGTCGGAGGCCAGACTGAGTCTGATGCGTTCACATTGCAATGGAGTTCATACCCCATCCCCGACTCCATCCAGATGACCAACATCAACTCCTGCCGCAAGACAGATCCGTGGTATTGCGACGAAGAAATTCAGCCAGTCATTGAAGAGGCATGGATGGAGACCAACTGGGATGACAGCCTTGCGCTGCGCCGCCAAGCCATGCGTGACTACAGAGACGAGGCGCCAGGCATCTTCCTTTACGAGAACATTCGTTTTATTGGACTTGGCCCGCGCAAACGTGGCTTTGACCAAACCTTTGGCTAAGTTTCTTATGTGTCGGTCCAATTGGACTAAGATTGCTCAATATTCCAAGCTGATCTGTAATTGGCTCGGCTCCGTAAAAGATACGCGGCAGCCAAAATGCGGTCAGAGGTTCAATCGTCCTTTCAGGCCCACAAAACTGGCGCTATGAGTGACCACTAGAGTTTTCATACTTGCTTGAGAGCTGCACTTGCCGCCGCATAGGGGACCGTCAAAATGTTTATGAATTTCTGGTACGTAGCTGAACTCAGCGAAAACGTCCAAAACACACCAGTCCACGTGCGCATGCTCGGATTTGATTACGTGCTGTTTCGCGACTCAGATGGCCAAGCCCATTGCTTGTCCAACCTCTGCGTCCACCGAGGCGCTTCGCTCGCCCACGGAAAAGTAAAGGGCGACAACATTGAATGCCCTTATCACGGCTGGCAATTCAAAGGTGATGACGGGCTGTGTACGAGAATTCCATCTCTCGGTCCAAATGCAAAGATCCCCGCTCGTGCAAAAGTAGACAGCTACCCGGTTCAAGAAGAGTACGGCCTGGTTTTTGCCTTCCTCGGCGATCTGCCGGAAGCGGAACGTCCGCCAATCATGGATTTGCCAGAGTACGGACAAGATGGCTGGCGGGTAACTACGCAAGTATATGAGTGGACGGCAAACTTTCAGCGGGCTGTCGAGAACACCTTAGACCCAGCCCACACGGAATTTGTCCACCCGTCCATGGGATACCAGGGTGATAGAGACGACTATCACGTGCCAGACTTTGCGGTATTAGAAGAAGATTGGGGCTGTGGCACCATGACAACTTTTATCTCACCTGACCTTCCCAACTCAAAAATGAAGGGTCTCAAGGGTGAAGGCGAGATGGAAGCTGGTGCAGGCAACCACGGTCCATCAAGCGCATGGACTAAATTACATTTTGGCCCGCATGCCTGGGCGCACCAATACGGATTCTCGACACCAGTCGATGAGAAAACACTGAAGCGTTACTTCCTCCAGGCGCGCAATTTCCGGGCCGATCCAGAAATGGATGCGACCATCAATGAGCGCAATACAGCTGTGATGATGCAGGACAAAGTCGTAATTGAGCGGATCGAGCCGTTCTACACACCACAGTCCTCAACAGAAGAGGTGCTTGTTAAATCAGACGGCGTGATCACTCGGTATCGCGAATTCATACAAGACTGGGAAAGTCGTGGCTGGCGCATTGACTCCACAAAAGTGGACGAACTCCGTGAAGAAAAGGCTTTTGCCATTCCCAGCCCAGCACGCCGAAATACAAAGGGCTGGGCTATAGAGGCGGCGCCCGTCACGCAACCAGATATCGCAACCAAAGCGGCCGCTGAATAAAATTAGAACTTAGCCCCTTGTCAAGGGAGACCGCCCACGGCTTCAGGCATTTAATTGCCCCTTATTCCGACCACGAAGCTTTATCGGACTTACCAAAACGGCAGCTCCTATTGCATGAAATCGGCGTAAAGCGCTGGCAGCATGACCTATGTATAAGATCATTGAGGCGTTGCTGAATGGGCACCCTGAGCGGGTGAGCTACGATTGGCGTCCCAACCTCAAGAAGCCAGCCCTCAGCCGCTAGGGCGCGACCAATACAGAGCTCCTGCGATAAATGAGGCACTGGAATGCAGGCAGGCCATATAAACGGCAAATCAGGTCTTTCGGGGTCCTGATGCAACCAACAGCACTAACCGGCTTGTTCGCGTCTGTCGCTTCCTCTCCGCTGGTCAATCCAAACAGGTAATGATGGGTGTTTTGCCGCTGAGCATCACCCGGAGCCCAACCCGAGACATTCTGCCGCCGCATACACCACCGGCCATATGCTCCAACTACCTGATAAATACATAGCGGTGATAATTTGCATCACCCGTATATAGCGGAATTTTATAGTTGCAGAACGCAGAAAAGAAACTGAGCGTTTCTTCATACTTATCTATACTCACATCTACGATGATACTTGATCCCGATCTTGTCTGTTGGAATATGGGCTCGTATTCCTTGTAGCTGTACAAATAGCAGCAAGAACGCATGGAAATAATAAGATCAAAAGGGCGACCATCATCGGAGCCATCCAAACTCGCAACGGAGTTCTTAGATAAAAACTTATGCGCCCCATTCAATGCATCAGCCTCAGTCTCATAAAGAGTAAACGATTTCTGAGTATCTGTAGTCTGAGCAATAAACGCGTTGATCCCACCCATGCCGCATCCAATATCTGCAACTTTTTGGGTCGATGAAGGTATGAACGGTTCTATTTGTTGAAAGTCGCTCAAAACCCATAGGGCAAAATACGTCGGAGACCAATCCAGGCTCTGCCGATCCGTGCAGCCGCGAAACAAAGTATCCCTATATTGATCAAAAACTAGTTCAACATGTTTAGCCCATGCTTCGCTACCTCCGAAAACTGTTCCCTTGAAGGCACTGACATCAATTGCAATGTCTTTCGTCACCCTCACAATTCCTCCGCCCACAAGGTAACGCCCGATATCAAACGAGTAACCGTGGCTTTCACTATTTTGATGAGATTGTTGAATAAGACTGTGTTTTGCGAGTGAATCGTGAAGTTGTTTATTGGCTGAATTTTTGAGAAATCGCTCTGCAAATCCCGGATGCTCAACAAGTATCGAGTCATACAACTTCACCGCTTCTTGGAAGCTGCTGGCGCTCAGCAATTGGGCAGCCTGCTGGATACCGATCGCTGCATTATTCACATCAGGCATTTATTGATTCCCCGCTCTGTACACCCTTGATGAGTCTTAGGGTTACGTTTTCATTACATATACTTAGTTCAAAAGACTCAATTGCAATTCGCACTAGCATATAGAATTAGTCTCTTTAGTTGCATACGTCACTTGATTCGAACTCAAAACAAGAACTCACTCAACTGCTTCATTAGTATAGTGAGGTGGTTGCATACTAATGAGTGAGCGCTCAATAAATCGCACAATGAGTGATGGTCTTATCTTTTTATAAGTAAGCACGTCAGGTCCAGTGGGATTTAATATGACAATTTTTTAGCTTGAGCTTTTAGAGGAATAGCCCAACCGCTAAACTGCGGCAATGTTGGGGAAATCGAAGCGCCGTGGTACTGAGTTAGCTAGATAACTCAACAAGGATTTTAGCCATGAATACCAGACTAAACCTCCTAATCCTCGCCTTTTTTCTCTGCTTAGTGGGTCCCGCTTTCGCACAAGACAACGGCGCAACCGACAAGAAGGAAGAAAGCAAAGATGTCGGAGAAGAGCCAAAGGTTTATGTAAAATCTTTCACAGGCCGATTTAACGAGGACCGCGTCGCATACACAGCAACCGCCAGCGAGACATTTCTTAAAGACGACAAAGGTGATGACACCGCCAGCATATTCACAGTTGCCTACACTAAAGATAATACAAGAAACCCAGCATCTCGACCGATCACATTTGTTTTCAATGGAGGGCCAGGCTCAGCATCCCTTTGGCTTCACATGGGTGTATTTGGCCCAAAACGGGTTGTCGTTCCCAGCGATGGGCAGGATGCGGGTGCAGCTCCTTATTTGATAGAAGACAATCCACTCAGCATATTAGACGAAACCGACTTGGTGTTTATCGACCCTGTGGGGACTGGATATTCACGCACACTTGGTGATGCCAAGGGCAAGGATTTCTGGGGCCTGAGAGAAGATGCAAGGTCTGTCGCAGAGTTTATGCGCATCTACTTAACCAAGAATGGTCGATGGAATTCACCAAAATACGTCGCCGGAGAAAGCTACGGCACAACGCGAGCAGCACAACTCGTCAACGAACTTCAACGCACCTTCACTGGGGTCGCGTTGAACGGCGTCATCATGGTATCAGCGATACTAGATTTTCATGCCGCTGAATTTGCTATGGGTAACACCCTTCCCTACGTCAGCGTTCTACCAACCTACGCCGCTACCGCATGGTACCATGATGCGGTAATCAATAAGCCAGATAGTCTGGAAAATTTTGTCGAAGAAGCTCGTCAATTTGCACTAAACGATTATTCAGTGGCGCTGCTTAAGGGCTCAAGAATCTCAGCGAATGAAAAAGAAATCATTGTTGAACGACTGGCGAGATTCACCGGGCTTAGTGAGACTTATATTCGACAAACTAACCTGCAGATCGGAGACTTCCGCTTCATGAAACAATTGCTGCGAGATCGCGGCCTTACTGTGGGGCGGTTTGACAGCCGATACACAGGAAAAGATTTCGACGACGCCGGAGAGTATTTTGACAATGACGCATCAGCCTACGCTGTAGACGCGGCCTTCGTCACAGCAGTTAACGATTACCTCACCCGCGTGCTCGAAGTCGATTTTACTCAACGTTACAAGGTTCTGGACAGAGAGCCTGGGCGCAATTGGAACTGGTCTGACCGGGATGGCGGTTGGCCGTCATATGTCAACGTTGCACCGCATGTTGGCCGCGGCATGAGAGAAAACAAAGACCTGAGGGCATTTTTTGCCAACGGATATTATGATCTGGCGACACCATTTTTCGCGACCGAGAATGCGGTGGCTGCCAATGGCATCGACCCGGATCGAGTGGTCATGGAGTACTATGAAGCAGGACACATGATGTACACTCACAAGCCGTCACTTGAGAAACTTGCGGCTGATGTGCGGAGCTTCATTCGTGACGGCAACAAGTAGCAGAGGGAGCAAGAGGCATACGATGTTAGATTTAATTTCCCGCCGGGATAGCTTAACTGGTCTCGGATTCGGACTCATGGGCCTCTCTGGATTTACCTACAACCTGCCAAATACTGCTCAGGCGGCTGACCTGCCTGATCTTGAAACACCGTTAGGCAACTTAACCAACTTGCTACGCATGTCTGCCAGCCTCGATCCAGAAGACTGCCCTTGGTACTACAACGGCACGATATTCGGCATCATCGGCGAGGAAGCACCGCGACCGCTTTATACGTTTCGTGGGATGGAAATCTATCAAACAAAAAAAATTGAAGATGGAAGGTATTTCTTCACAGGCGGCACAGTCTCTTACATTACCGACCTAGAGTCAGGCGAATGGTTGTATAAATTCCAAAACCCCTACACAGGAAAAACAAACGACGTCCCAGCCGCTGTTCAGGGCCACAATCCAGAGCGCGGCTTTAACTATACAGTCAACGGTGTTGAACCCAATTGGGCAGCAGACAGAATTCCCGACAAACCGCTGAGGCTCTGGTGGACGGCCGCAGGGGAATACGTCTGGCTCCACAACGAAACTGTTTATCCACCAGGCATGCCGTCACCTCGCAAACAACGCCAAACCAACTTCGCTCGGCGCGAGCACTTTACCGATCCGTCCGTCCGTAAAATTCCTTCCACATTTACATCAACATTCTTTTCGCCTTGGCCACGTTGGATGAAGATGGGCGACCAACCGGGTCACACAATCTGGCATGCTTCTGGCGCTAAACTCGATTCAGTCGAAGATTTGCCTTCTGATTTCTACACCAGGATCAAAGCTGAATATCCCCGTCGCATGACAGCGATGCCCGACGCATAAAATTTATCATCGGAGACCGCCCCATGCTTTTCACATCTCTAGTTGATCATCTCGCCGGCAGGCGCCAATTCTTACAATCTGCCGCGGGATTAGGTGCTGCCGGTGTTGGCGCTATGGCGATGCCCGGTTTGTCGGGTGAAGCAACCGCTGCTGGCCACAACACCGTTGATTTTGAGGACCCTGCTGAAAATCTTAAAGCTTACATTAAGCTCACAGGTAATCTCGATCCTACAATTGAGACCTGTGGCTGGTTTGGTGGCACGTTATACGGCAATATCGGCGTCGAAAAAATGTTGCCGCTTGTTGGCGTCGAAGGCCTAGGGGTTAACCGCATCGAACCCCAAGGCGACAATGTCTATAGAGTCTTCAACCGCGAGTTCGCAGTTTACAAAGACCTGCAAACAGGAGAATACCTAAACGAATGGGTTAATCCCTATACAGAAGAAAGGGTCAAGGTCTGGCCGATCCAAAACCTTAACGTCATGGGTGAAGTGGCACCGATCCGTAAACAAGATTTTGATGGCACTATCGTTGAATTTCCCTTCAAGCCCCCTTGGATCATTCAAGGCGACAAAGCTTTTAGCTTGCTCGAACTCCACGCCGCCTTTCCCAATCCCATGACGCCGGACAAGTGGCCGAGAGAAAGCGCGGGTCCGATTAATAAAACATCGGAAATGTTTAACCGCATGACCACTTTGTCAGAACTGTCTGACCCGGACAGCTTGAGCGCAGACTACGTCGGCACTTGGGTGCGGATAGGCCCTTGGCTGCCCTGGATGCTAATGGGACAACGAGATGGTCACATTGTTTATCGCTCGTTTATGAACAAGACAGGGGCGGTTGAAAACGCACCGCCAAAACTGCTGGCCTATATGGAAAATAACTACCCAGAATT
This sequence comes from Rhodospirillaceae bacterium, assembly GCA_029245025.1. Lineage (GTDB taxonomy): Bacteria > Pseudomonadota > Alphaproteobacteria > Rhodospirillales > Rhodospirillaceae > WLXB01. The sequence continues at coordinate 13,520 of JAQWQC010000025.1, read as the reverse complement.
TCTAGAAGCTCCCGCCGCAAGTCAATGGGGTAAACCCAACGACTCTAGCTTCTCCGTTTACATGGAAAACAACGAGCCAGAGCCACCAACAAGCTAGCGATACGGTTACGCCCCAACACGCAATCACTCTGCGCGTTATGCTTTAGGTATACCCGTTCCGATATCGATCAATTCATAATGGTCAATTCTGAGCACATCTAAAACGCGTAGCGTTTTCCATTATACCGAATGATTGCCCCGGCATCCTCAGGAGTGAGATGATCAATCACATCAATCATCCCTAGGATAGAAACCTCTGGTGATATGAAATTTAGTCCGGGGTCCACCACCTTCTCGACCGCCACTTCTCCAGGCGTCAGGAGCGTCACTGTTATCCCATCTTTCAAGGCGTCCTGAGCAAGATTGTAAATAGCTGCATTCATCGCTGCCTTGCTGACTTTGTACCAATATGCCCCCGAAAAACTGCCATACTTAAAACTATGGACTCCCAATAGGGCCGTGATCGCGATGACCTTCTTTTGATCACCTAACTTTACATTCTCGTAAAGCGCCTCGGTCACACGCAATGGACCAATAGCATTCACGCTCATAAACGTATCAACGGTCGTGTAGTCCAGCGAACCCAAAGTTTGACCCGGACCCTGAAAATCTCCGGACACACCAGCATTATTGATTAGAACGTCAATCGGTTGATCACGATACTTCTCAGCCAGAGACGCAAGATGCTCGCCATTGGTCACGTCTAACAGCTCAATGGCGACGTTGGCTTCAGACCTAGCAACAGCCTGCAAGGCTTTGGCTTGGTTTGGCCGACGTGTAGTCGCAATGACCTGCCAACCTTTGGCTGCATACTGCTTTACAAATTCAAGGCCGATACCTCGATTAGATCCAGTCACCAGAACCGTCGGTTGCTGAGCTGTGGCAGACATGCCGTAACCATCGGAGGTCGCGCCAATGAAGATACACAAGCCAGCGATTAGTATGCGAAACATCATAGTTACCATCCAGTGCCTGAAAATCATTTTGACTAAGTAATACGCGAGCTGCTGATAGCCTCAAGTATATCGAAAGGGTAGCTCTAACCAACCGATAGCGGCCAAACCAACATGGCAGTGACTAAACCCGTTTAATTGAGAAGTCTCGCTACGATAAACAATCACCTTGCTCAAAGACCATTCCTTGGGGAGCAAACATATCGATTAGAAAGGCAACCAGGCATTAGTTGATGCAGCGAAAGCCGCAGGGGTTAATCGATTTTTCTTAATGTCGAGCGGCTCCGCTGGGCGAAACGGATTTATATACACACTTCCAATTGCCCCTATCAATGGACGGCTAAGGCTGAAGATTATTTGAGACAAGGCGGACTGGCATACACAGCTGTCGCCCCGGGCGGACTTCGAGAACAACCAGCACGACGATACGGCGTTCGCCTCGCACGTTAGATCGACTGCGTGCTGGGCCAAATCAATCGTGGGTATCGCGCTGAAATTCTGGTCGCAAGCCTAAAAGACGTTCTCACCATCGGCAAGACCATCACCGTGATTAACGATGAAACACTCGTTCCCAATTCCTGGCATGCCGCACTACCCGGTTTTCCCGGGGATTAATTTAGAATCGGGCCAAATTCCCAGTGAACAGGCAGTCGGTCTAGTTCATTTATTAATGTTGGAATATTGACCGCCACCGCACCCTTTGTCCCATAGCTCAGTTTGGCTTTGCATCCTAGCGTGATTCCCGGTCAGGCGCCTCAGGGAGGCAAACTTATACCTATGGTCGTGAAAGCCTTTAGCAAGGACTAGCCGTTAACACCGGGTAAAAGAATCAAGGGCCGGTTTTTCCCTATTTTCTGGGTTGTATTGCGACTCGGCACGATATCTAGCCTCATCGGGTATGGCATGGTAAGTTAAGATTGATTAAGACCGGGGTGAGAGCTGAGGGGGCTGGCCGCCATGCGTATTCTATTGGTTGAAGACGATCAATCGACGGCACAATTCATCGAGACCATGTTGAAGAAAGAGGATTGGGTGGTCGATACCACCGATATGGGCGAAGACGGTGTCGAGATCGGCAAATTATACGAGTATGATCTAGTCATTCTGGATCTTATGTTGCCAGATATGGATGGCTTGGAAGTGCTACGCCAGCTTCGCAACGCGAAAGTAAACACACCTGTTCTCATTTTGTCAGGCCTCACAGAACCAACAAAGAAGGTCCAAGGATTTGGCATTGGTGCAGATGATTATCTAACCAAGCCATTCAATCGTGAAGAGTTGATGGCTCGCATCCAAGCTATTATTCGCCGTTCCAAAGGACACGCCCAGCCAAAAGTGGAAGTGGGCAAATTGGCAATCCATCTCGACGACCGTACCGCTGAGGTTGAAGGTAAGCCAGTTCACCTCACAGGAAAAGAGTACGGCATTCTCGAACTACTGGCCTTACGCAAAGGCGCGACATTGACCAAAGAGCAATTCCTCAACCACCTATACGGTGGCATGGATGAACCTGAACTAAAAATTATCGATGTCTTCATTTGCAAACTGCGAAAGAAAATCGCGAATGCAACCGGTGGCGAACACTACATTGAAACAGTGTGGGGTCGGGGATACGCATTGCGTGAAAGCATGGCAGCGGAAGATTTACCGCTAGCCAAGGCTGCTGCAAGCTAACAGCGCACTTCGTTGCGATAATGTTACCTTAGCGATCACAGTCTAACCAAACTACTGGGACAGTTTTAGTAGGTTTCTTAAACTGACGAACGGCATAGTTCATGAATAACACAACTATGATAGCTGTAATTGCGATGCTTCTCATTGCATCTGCATGCGCAAACACCGGGGCAGACTAAGACCCGATTGTCGACGGTCCGAAAGACACCTCATACTCATACGACCTGGCGGAGTGCCAACAACTAGCTCAGCAGCGCAGTTACACGAGCGGCGATGTTAGAGGAGTGACGCCATGCTTGGGGCAGGCGTAGGTGCAATCGCGGGGGCTGCCGATGATGGCATCGAAGGCGCTATCGGTGGACTATTGCTGGGCGGCCTCATTGGGGGCAGTGGTCGAGCATGGGAGACACAGGAAGGCCGACAAGAAATCGTGATAAATTGCCTCAAATTATGAGGACACAGAGTCCTCGGTTAGGAGCATCTAGTCTTGGGGGTGCGCCTAAAAATACCTAGCCATCCTAAAACAACATCTCAAATCAATCATTTCCTACTGCAGGAACCTGACTGGAATGCTATAGGTCCAGTCATGGCAACCATGCATCATGAACCCATCAACACTACAGATGAAGCGCCACGCGCCTCCAACCGTTCAGTTGGGATTGTTTTGGCCATTGCTTTTGCCGCTATCGGCTTGTGGCCATTGCTCAATGACGAACCGACGCGCACTTGGGCTAATGCTATCGCGGCTGGTTTGGCTGTACTGGCTTTAACCCTCCCCCGGGCCTTAACGCCAGTGGCCTGGACTTGGCTTGGCTTGGGTAGGGTGATGCACCTTATTGTCGGCCCGATCATTATGGGGCTTCTTTATGTAGTTTCTGTGATCCCAACCGGATTATATGTGAGACTTACGGGCAAGGATCCGCTTCGCCTTAAACACGACGCGATCGCAAATAGTTATTGGATTGAGCGGGACCCGCCGGGACCCGACCCAAGGTCACTACGTCAACAGTTTTGAGATCAGTTCATGTCGTTTATCACCGAATTCTGGCAATTCCTAAAAGTACGCAAGAAATTCTGGCTGCTGCCCATGATAATTATGCTGGTGTTATTCGGCGGCCTAATAGTTCTCGCGCAAGGCAGTGCAGTTGCCCCCTTCATATACACAATCTTCTAGCGTGATCAACGAGTGTTCTAGTGCGTATTCTTGGTCTTTCCGCCCTATATCATGATAGCGCTGCCGCGCTGATAGTTGACGGCCGCGTTGTCGCCGCTGCGCAAGAGGAACGATTCACACGCAAGAAACACGATGCCTCTCTGCCCACTCATTCAATTCAATTCTGCCTTGATCACGCAAATATTTCTCCGGCAGACATTGATGTCGTCGCGTTCTACGAAAAGCCGTTTCTGAAATTTGAGCGCTTGTTGGAGACCTATGCAGCTTTTGCACCACGTGGGTTCTCTTCTTTCCGCCGCGCAATTCCAATATGGGTAAAAGAGAAGCTTTTCCAGAAAGACAATCTTATTCGATACCTCAAGGCTTTCGATGCCGAAGTGGACTGGGCATCTAAGCTTATTTTTTCAGAGCACCATCTGAGTCATGCAGCCTCAGCTTTTTACCCGTCACCATTCGAAAATGCCGCTGTCCTAACTATGGACGGCGTTGGTGAATGGGCAACCACATCACTTGCTCACGGCACTGGTAATAGCCTCGTGATGCAGAAAGAAATCCATTTTCCCCATTCGCTTGGCCTGCTCTATTCCGCTTTCACCTACTACACAGGTTTTCGCGTTAACTCCGGCGAGTACAAGGTCATGGGTCTAGCGCCGTATGGCCGCCCGGTTCACGCCCAGACAATTTTAGACAACCTAATCGACGTCAAAGACGACGGCACATTTCGGCTCGACCTAAGCTACTTTAACTACGCCACCGGCCTGACAATGACCAATCGCCGGTTTGACAGCCTGTTTGGCGGACCGCCTCGCGACCCAGAGACAGCGATCGGTCAAAGGGAGATGGACCTTGCGGCATCGATCCAATCCGTCACAGAAGAAGTGGTGCTGCGGCTAGCGCGCGGCATAAAAAAAGACACCGGCGCTGCCAACTTGTGTCTGGCCGGAGGCGTTGCTCTCAATTGCGTTGCCAATGGGAAAATTCAATCGGAAGGAATCTTTGACCGACTGTGGATTCAACCTGCTGCTGGGGATGCCGGTGGCGCTTTGGGCGCGGCACTCATCGCACATCATCTCCATCACGATGGTCCACGCGCGCCAGTCGCTCAGGGTGATGGCATGGCAGGCACCTATCTGGGCCCAGAATTTGAACAAGCGGAAATTGAAAAAAGACTAGCCACAGTGGGCGCAGTTTTTGAACGCGTAGAAGAACCAGAACTGTTAGACCGCACCGCCACTTCATTAGCAGATAACAAAGGCGTTGGCTGGTTCCAGGGTCGAATGGAATTTGGCCCCCGTGCTCTTGGTGCGCGATCTATTCTTGGCAATCCGACGGATCCAGAAACACAACGCACACTCAATCTGAAAGTTAAATTCCGCGAAAGTTTTAGACCGTTCGCACCCGCAGTTCTGCGGGAAGATCTCAACGAGTGGTTCGAGTTAGAGGGGGACAGCCCCTACATGTTGATTGTCGCGCCTGTTGAGAACGACCATTGCCTCCCATTATCCCGCCAAGACTTAGAACGGCGAGGCACCGATCGCGTTAACGCGCTGCGCTCTACGATTCCTGCCGTCACCCATGTTGATTACTCAGCGCGTGTGCAAACTGTACACCAAGAAACCAACCCGCGTTTTCACGCACTCATATCGGCTTTCAAAGAAAAGACAGGTGTTCCGATCGTCGTCAATACAAGCTTCAACGTCCGAGGCGAACCGATCGTCTGCACACCAGAGGATGCGTTCCGTTGCTTTATGGCGACTGGCCTTGACCTTCTGGTCATTGGAAATTGTATTCTCGAGAAAGGGAAGCAAGATGCGGATCTCAAGGAAGATTACGCTGATTCTTTCGCCTTAGACTGAGGTGAGCCTTGCTAAGCTTCGACCGCTATAGATTGGGGTGCGTGACGATCTGGTTTATCAACCCCGAACACACCAATCTCGGGCTCAACAGGCCTAAATCTCTAAGAGATACCAGCTATCGTTTCATCTGATCCCGATAAAGCAGCAGAAATAGACCCTAGCGCTTCGATAATATATTCACAGAACTTGCTAAGATTGGGACGCAACAACGACCAAAAAAGGTTTTATGGCCAATTTACAGTGATTATGGCCCCTTCGGTGTCGCCATTTATGGTGATCTTCCCACCAGATAGAGAGACCAACCGCCGAGTTAAATGGATCTGGATATTCTGAGCGTTCATCTCTACCTCATCAGGGCTAGCTATCGCTGCCGCGGTATCCTCTCGTAATTTTGATGTGCGTCCTTCAAGTGTTCGGTTATGCGCGATCACTTCTAGCCCGTTCGAATTTGATTCAACGGTAATGGAAAGAGATTGGCAGCTAGGCATACACTCCAGACCCAGGAGTGCAATGTTAGACAACACCTGAACCCCATTATCGGACAGCTTATGACTCAGCAGCGCTAAGCTATCCTGCTGAGGCCAATCCAGTGTCGGCACGCCTGATATAGCAGATGTCGCTATCAGATAATCTTCGAGTATGCTCTCTAGTTGGGCAAAATTTATCGCCCGCCCCCCTGACCATCCAAACGCGACCCGGAGAAATTTTAGCTTGTGGCCTGCCGCTTCTGCACTTCCTGATAGAAGAGACAGTGTCTCACCATCAATCAAATCAGAATCTGCGCCGATGAGCTCTAATCCCGCCGATATAGCGCCAACAGGCCCAGCAAGGTCATGACAAAGACGTGTGCACAGTAGTTGTGCGAGTTGCACTTCGTTAAACATAGAGAGTCTCGCCCCCCGTAAATTATTGAATTATCATACCAATACTATGCATCGCCCCTCAAACACCTAAAGTGATGCATTGGCCCATCTTCGTTTAGGAAAAGCCATAGGCATGGATCTAGAATTTGTCCCAGGGGTACTTGTAATAAACCCCAATGAGGAAGACTGGGGACTTGGACAAGTTCAATCCGCAGTTGGCCCCAAAGTGACAGTCAATTTTGAAAATATGGGGAAAATTGTCATAAATACCGCGGTTGTGCACCTAGACGTGATTATCCCAGAAGATTTGCCATTAGGTTGAGGCCTACCCCTTACAATTCTATATATGGCAAGTAAAACATAGATAAAGTATGGAATTACCGTCCCGCGATTAACAGAAGACCCTTCACCGTGATAAACCCGCGCCATGATTGATCCATTTGGAAGAGACATAAATTATCTACGCGTCTCGGTCACCGACCGGTGTGATCTAAGATGCGTCTATTGCATGGCCGAAGACATGGAGTTTCTGCCTAAACGCGACCTCCTAACGCTTGAGGAATTGGATCGTCTTTGCAGCACCTTTATTGAATTGGGCGTTCGCAAATTACGCCTGACAGGGGGCGAACCCTTAGTCCGCCGGAATGTTATGTCATTGATAGAGTCCCTCGGACGTCATCTGGACTCGGGCGCGCTTGACGAATTAACCCTCACGACCAACGGCACACGTTTAGCGGAGTTTGCGGGTCGACTGGCGGAGGCAGGTGTCCGTCGTATCAATGTCTCCCTGGACACGCTCGATGCAGATCGCTTCAGACAAATCACAAGATGGGGCGATCTTTCGAAAGTGCTGGCCGGTTTAGAGGCAGCAAAAAAAGCTGGGCTCTCTATAAAGATTAATATGGTAGCGATGCGCGATGTCAACGAGCACGATATTGATCACATGGTTTCTTGGTGTGGCGACCAAGACTTTGACCTGACATTTATAGAAACCATGCCGATGGGTGACATCGAAGGTGATCGGACAGATCAATACATACCGCTTAGTATAGTGCGTGCAAACCTGCAAAAGAAATGGACGTTGAAGGAAACGGATTTCCAAACAGGAGGCCCAGCTAGATACACCGTATGCCAAGAAACAGAAAAGCGGATCGGCTTTATTACCCCGATGACTCATAATTTTTGTGAGTCCTGTAATCGCGTAAGGTTGACCTGCACCGGCACCCTATACATGTGCCTTGGGCAAGATGATGCGGCAGACCTAAGAACACCTCTGCGCCAAAGCGAGGGCAATGAGCCGCTCATCGCAGCGATTCACGAGTCCATCACGCGCAAACCTAAGGGACATGATTTCTTCATCGATCGCCGCAATAACCGACCGGCGGTAACCCGGCATATGAGTGTAACAGGCGGGTAGGCTGCTCCCTCTTCCACCTATATACTCCACCTTGAACATCACACTTTGATCCTTAATCGATACTTGGTGCGACTATGAGCGAACCCAGCGTTGCCTTTGAGGCCACTGATAGCAAACCGGCTCAGGATGCTTTGGCCAGCCTGCATAAGCGCTATGGCCAGGTCAGCCCCGAGGAAGCAGATATTATCGTAGCGCTAGGCGGCGATGGCTACATGCTTGAAACGCTACATACCTTCCTCCCGCTGTCCAAGCCAGTCTTTGGGATGCATCGTGGAAGCGTCGGCTTCCTCATGAATGACTATGAGGAGAACGATCTCCCAGCGCGACTCGCCAAGGCAGATTCTGTCGAGCTGAACCCACTCAAGATGACAACTATCGATTCAGACGGCAACGAGTCCGAGGCACTTGCTATCAATGAAGTTTCAATGCTGCGTGAGTCTCGGCAAGCGGCAAAGCTTCGCGTATCTATTAATGGCCGGTGCCGCATGGAAGAGTTGGTTTGCGATGGGGCGCTTGTTTGTACGCCAGCTGGGAGCACGGCTTACAACCTCTCCATTCACGGACCGGTTCTTCCCCTTGGCGCTAACCTATTAGCTGTTACTCCAATCAGCGCCTTTCGACCTCGACGTTGGCGTGGCGCAATCGTACCTGATAATGCGGTCATTAAATTTGAAATTCTAGAATCAGATAAACGTCCAGTGAGCGCAGTAGCGGACAGAGCAGAAGTCCGGCATGTGACAGAAGTTACCGTAGAAGAAGACCAAAGCATGTCCATCACATTACTGTTCGACCCAGAACATAATCTCGAAGAACGGATACTGGCAGAGCAATTTGCGCCGTGACGGATCAGATCGTCGCAGCTTATCTTTCTCCAAAGGACCCTTTAAACTTACGTAAAATCGCTACCGCACTCATTCTAAGTAGAATGGGAGCTCTGCTGCTGGGACCGGTCGTTAGCTTTAACCCCTTAGCTTCCCTCCTGGCCTTAGGGCACAGGGCATTGCCGAAATGAGCCTCATCGCACTCGCGTTGGATCAAGACATCGCCGTCTTCACAACACACCATGTTGTGCAAATTGCATTTATTGTCATTATTGGACCTGCCGTTTTCTTAGAAATACGAACGGGATCACCATTTACCACTGAAACCCGGGAATAATAGCCCAGGGAACCCTGCCATATTCATCAGCCAGCGCAGCCGCACGTTTCGGATCTGCATCCTGTCCGTAAGACACGCCCAAAGCTTCTGCATGAATACCGCCAGTGCACCAAATGGCTTTAAGACCAGATTCATTTGCACCATTCACGTCCGTCTCCAATGCATCTCCAATGACCGCGATCCGGCTACGATCCGCGATGCCCAAACGAGCAGCAGCGAGATGATATACGGCCGGATCTGGTTTTCCACGATAGACAGCTTGGCCGCCAAGCGCTTCGTAGCGCCGCGCTATGGCTCCGGCGCAAACGACGCGACGCCCCTGGCGCATAACAACTTCATCTGGATTGGCACAAACCATAGGAAGATCGCGAGCTATGGCTTGGGCAAGAATCTGCTCATAGGTGTCAACGCTATGATCCAGCTCTACCGGACCAGTGTTTAGAACAAAGTCAGCCGCTCCAATATCTTGAATACGTTGAATACCGGTTTCTTCGAGAACACTGACATCCCGCTCTGGACCAATGTGATATGCGCTTTGCCCTAGTCCAGCAAAAAATGGGTCTGTGCGCGATAACAACTCCTGCCACGTCGCTTCACCAGAGGAAAAAACATCGCCATATAAGTCTGATGCGATCCCCATCGCTGTCATACCATCAACAAGTAAACGGCTCCGGCGAGGCGCATTGGATAGTAGAATCGTCTTAGTGCCATCACTCGCGAGAGACTTAAACGTATCAACCACGCCAGGATATGCAGTTACCCCGTCATGAATCAGACCCCATAGATCGAGAATAAAACCATCAAACTCGTCTGTTATTTCGGCCAGGCCCCGGAGCACTTTCATGTGGGCTCTCCCGTCCGGTGATCAGCGCCAACGGCTTCCGCAATGGATTTATACCCATCAGCACGCAGTAAACGTCGCAGGTCTGCTTTGATTTTGCCGATCAAAGCCGGCCCCTCAAACACGAGTGAGGAGTACAATTGCACAAGGATCGCGCCCGCTTTTATTTTCTCATAAGCGTTTGACGCCGAAGAGACGCCGCCCACTCCGATAATCGGAATCTTACCCGACGTACGCAAGTAGACATATCTCAGAAGCGAAGTGGATGGCTCAAACAGTGGTTGACCACTCAACCCACCGACCTCTGCGGACTGGGGAGATTGCAATGTGCTGTGCCGGGCCACCGTTGTATTGGAAACCACTAGGCCATCGAAACCTTCCCTAACGGCCAACTCGCATATGTCTGCGACATCAGTGGCGTCTAGGTCAGGTGATATCTTCACCAATATTGTTGGATGCCTAGTATTAGTGGCGGTTTCAGAGGCTTCTCGCACAGCGTCCACAATTGCCATCAGCTTGCTTGGATCCTGCAAAGCTCGCAAACCGGGTGTGTTGGGCGACGATACATTGATCGTCAAAACCTCGGCGTAAGGTGCTAATACCCTTGCGAGGGTACCGTAATCGGATGGAGGATCAGTAGCGCCCTTGTTTAAACCCAGATTCACCGCCAGCGGTCCTGGCAATGGCGTGCGGCGATGTTTTGATAAATTCTGTGCGACGGCGTAAGCGCCGACACTATTGAGCCCCATCCGATTGATAATAGCGTGATCGCGCGTTAACCGAAATAATCGCGGCTTTGGGTTGCCAGGTTGAGCGTGAAGCGTCACCCCACCAATTTCGACGAAACCGAATCCCACACGATAAAGCGCAACTGTCGCCTGAGCGTGCTTGTCAAAGCCCGCCGCAAGGCCTAGGGGATTTGAAAAAGACCGGCCCCAAACAGTTGTTTCAAGCCCATCATCTTCTCCCGCAAAGGGCAAACACCATCCAGGCGCCGCTCGAAGCGCCGAAAGCGCTAGTCTATGGGCTCGCTCAGCGTCTAGTTTCCACAAAACAGGCTTAAACCATGGGTAAAAATCAGGCATCGCCGTCTAACCGCTCTTCAACTCGTGATAATAAGGCTTGGTCATTGGATAACCGCATAGGTCGTGATTGAATAAGTATCAGAAAAACCATAGCTTTTCTGTTCATTTGAATTCTGGCTTATGGTTATAGTTGCCACGTTCACTGGGGGTTTTGCAAAGCGTTTTGTCTATTGTGCGTACTGATCCAAAATTATCATCCCGCGGCCTAGCCCGCCTAATCGAGCAAGTTGGGAAGGCATGCTATAACTTGGGATACACCCCAGGCCTAAATCCAGCCCAGTGGGCTGCGTTGCGCTATTTTAAAGAATCCACAACTGACCGGCGCACTGTTACAGGATTTGCAAATTTCCAAGGCACAACCAAGGGCACGGCGTCGCAGACCGTGGCCGCACTGGTGCGTAAAGGCTATCTAGAACGCGTTGCTGACAGGAATGATCGACGAGTCCACCGGCTTATTTTGACTGAATTGGGCGAAGAGTTGCTCGTGAAAGATCCCTTGCAAACTCTTGCAAAGGCTTTGGATCAACTTAAAGAACAAGACCGCTGGGCCCTAGCCGTAAACATGGAAAAGGTTCTCCGGGAACTGATCCGGGCCTAGCCTCGTAACCTATTAAGCAGAATAGCTCGACTAAAACTCTATCCTAGGGCAATGGCTTCCCTAGACATAACAGCATCAATTGTTTTGAGCAGCTCTCCTTTCTCGAGGGGCTTATAGAGCTCCGTATTGGGGCCAAAAGTGGATGCTAGAGACGCTATATAAGTAAGCGGCGCATTTGGGGAGTCACCGGCGATCTCCACGACTGGCACATCATTGCCGGCACCACGGATCTCTTTCAGTAAGGTTATGCCATTCATTTCAGGCATCCAGATATCACTGACATTAAGGTCATGGGTGCCAGCCGAAAGCTTGCTTAGGCCCTCTTGTCCGTTTTGGCGTCCTCACCGGAATGCCCAGCACCAGTTAAATTCTCTCGAACTGATAGGCTGGTTCCAGGAGAGTAATCAACCAAAAGAACGTTCACGGTGATGTATTTCTATTGCCCTACAGCCACAATGAAAACCAGTGCTATGATGGACTCGCCCGGCGCGGAGCTTAAATTCATTTCATGGACACAAAGAGATTCCAAGCCACTCAGGAGTAAATAATGACCGCTGCCACCGCTCTGGTTCAAAACAAGTTCCAGGATTCCTTGGTTACTGCAGATGGCAAGTTACGGGCGTCCGTCTCCCTTAAATCACTGAGGACCCTGTGGATTAATACAGGCACCCTTTGCAACCTGAAATGCAAAAACTGTTACATTGAATCCTCTCCAAAGAATGACAAACTCGTCTACATTTCCGCCAAAGAAGTCGCCGCTTACCTGGATGAAATTCAAAACAACAATCTAGGAACAACAGAAATCGGTTTTACTGGAGGCGAACCCTTCATGAATCCAGACTTCATTCTCATGCTTAACGATGTCTTGAGTCGCGGATTTAAAGCGATGGTTCTGACAAATGCCATGAAGCCAATGATCAAGAGCGCGGATGATCTTGTACAGATTGGGGAACGTTTCCGCGATCAAATCACCTTGCGCGTGTCTTTAGATCATTACACCAAGGCGGGACATGAGTCCGAACGTGGCGAACGGAGTTGGGATCCAGCGCTAAGTGGCCTGGCATGGCTCAATGATCGTAACTTTAATATCCATATCGCAGGTCGCACATTCATAGAAGAACAAGAGGCCACAGCACGTTCAGGTTATGCAAAGCTAATTGCCGACCTTAATCTTTCGATTGATGCACAAGATCCTACTGAATTGGTGTTATTCCCTGAAATGGATGCGAGCTTGGACGTGCCCGAAATAACCACAGAGTGTTGGGGTATTCTTGGTGTCCATCCAAATACTATTATGTGCGCCACATCTCGCATGGTTGTGAAGCGAAAAGGGGCGACCGCACCAGCTGTGATTGCCTGCACCCTTCTACCATATGATGATGAATTTGAAATGGGCTCAACTTTGGCAAGCTCTGCTAGAGACGTGCTTCTAAATCATCCACATTGCGCTCGGTTTTGCGTTCTCGGGGGAGCAGCATGCTCATAGGCTTATCATCGTGACCTCTCCTATATCACCTTCTGCACTGCACCCAATGTTTATGGCGCCCCCCGTATTGCTGGACTTAGTTCAGCGAGGGGAAACCATTTCGCTCAACGCTCATGAAACCTTGTTTAGAGAAGGCGACCCTGTGCAACACCTTTATTGTGTTGCCGAGGGCACAATGGTGCTTAGCCGATATAGTATTTCCGGAGAACGCCAGATTATGGCTTTTTTCTTTCCTGGTGATTTTCTCGGTCTTACCATCGAAACGGTAAGTCGCTGTTTCACGAAACTTAAAGAAACGGGGTGCATCGCCCTTCCAACCACCGACCGCGTAACGTTGATAGATGTCAAAGCGCTGCGGGCTGCAGCAGATGTGATT
>JAQWQC010000024.1 GCA_029245025.1 Rhodospirillaceae bacterium | reverse complement strand
TTCTTCTTAACTGCCATAGTTATTAAATCCCCTGCAGTGGTTAACAACAATAAGTCGCCGAAAGGACGTATACACTAACACATTGTCATGCATTTCGCACGCGCCAATGTAAAAAGTGTATTCCCAACCACATATCTATGCTGAGGAGAGCGTTAACAAAACGCCTCCCTCTTCTCATGGCGGTGGCTTTTGAGTCACACTTAACCAAACGTAGAAATCGACAATTTAGTTCTCGTAAATGCAAAACATTGCGCCGGTTGATGCTGGCGCAGGTCTTTTTCGGCGAGGTTCTGACGCCGTTTTTGGACCTAACTATTTCACTTCCGTGCAACGCATGCTGGGAACTTAATGCCGTTCGTTCCGTAGTTCATAACCTTGCCTGGCATGTAGACGTCAATCATCTCCATGCTCGCATTTTCCCCAGAAAACCCAGCTTTTACAGCCTCTGCAGCAACATCCATTTCGCGATATGTGCCACCAAAACGTTCGTTGTTATTGTATACTTCCCACTCTGCTAAGAAGCTTTCTAGTGGTGGCAACTCTTTCAAACGAGGGTTGTCCATATGGATCATTATGCCCCCGTCCTTTAGTAGCCTTCTACTTTCCTCAAAAATTTTTACGACAGCCTTTGTGCTCGTCTCGTGCATGATGATGTGCGAGATAACAACGTCGAAACTACCGTCTTCAAAGTTGGTTTTTTCGGCATTCTGCTGACTGAAGTGAATCTTATGGCCGAGGTCCTCTGCACGGGCATGAGCGTACCGAAGTAGCGACTCGCCCACGTCGATGGCGTGGATTTCGGCATCAGGAAATGCTTCTGACCACGCGATTGTACTCTGACCAACGGAGCATCCCATATCCAAAATCCTTTTCGGTCGGACGTCTGGAAACTGTTTTTTGAAGTATTCGAGCAGGGTTCGGCCGAGGTAATCCATACGCGAACCGATATTACCCAGCGTGTATAAAAAGGTTCCGCGGTCATACAGAGCGCCAGCGGATACATCTTCATCATCATGCGTCATGTGGTACGCACCTGGTTGAAGGTGAATGTCGTAAAAAGAAAGGTAGTAAGGAACCTCAAAATTTGGATCTAATTTGAACGTTCCGCCAGTCTTGCCGCTTACCTTCTTTGCGTTTTCTTTGAGTCTAGGAAGGTCGCGTTCAACGGAATCAATTACGGCGTCCCATGTCATTTCTTGCGTATGGCGCTGCATCGCAGAATACATTTGGTAGTATCCGTTCTGGGTCATAACACCGCGGACCTCATGGCGATCTTTAGGTTCGCGCCCGTTTTCCTTCACAAATGTAGGGCCGACTTGGTTTTGGTAGACCGTTTTATTACCTGGAGCCACCTGGCTGGCGAGATGACGCCTCACGTCCATGTAATAGTCCTGACGGGACTGTTCATCGTGAATTGGGTCAACCAATACGGCGTGGGCGTGCTGAGATGGCATTTTATTCTCCTAAGCTAAATCTAGTTGCCTGATCTTATAGTGCCATGGCTGCTCGGCAGCTGTGGAATGGCTGTATTTTGTTGATCGCTAAATGGACAGGTGTTTTCTCGAAACTACTTAATTTCCCCGCTCTGGGACATCAAAATGGCCAGCGCTTTGGTTCGCGGAAACTGTGCCAATACGATCATTGCCATGACCATGATCGGAACACTCAATATCATTCCTGTCACGCCCCAAATCGAACCCCAAACTGACAGTGCCAGGACAATGATCACCGGGCTTAAGTTAAGTGAGGTTCCGGTGATACGTGGTTCCACAACATTGCCGACGATAACCTGTGCGCCCATCAGGCCGGCAAGCACCAATCCAGTTAGAGCAGGTGACCCAAATTGTAGAACGCTCAACACAACCGGAAAGGTGACGGCAACTATAGAACCGATGTAGGGGATGTAATTTAGAATAAAGATAAGTAGCGCCCAGAATGCTGCAAAGTCCACGCCGGCGATTAACATGATGACGTAGCTCAAACCTCCCACAAGAAGGCTCATGGAGGTCTTAATCCATACGTACATCTCAATGTTACGGCCAAGGGTAAAAAGCGTCGACTTGATGGCTTGTTCGCGCTCAGTGGTGGACGCGAAAGCTTTGATTTTCAGGTCAATAGTGCGGCTTTCTAGCAACAAGAACGCAACGTACAAGAAAATCTGGAATGTGTTGCTGGCTATGCTTTGAAGGGCGCCCACAAGCCGTAATACAGCGGATTGAAAATCTATGCGCTCATTCAATTCCGCTATAGTCAGTGTCATTCCGAACCATTGCTCCATCCTCGCTTTTAAGTCTGAGAAAAGAGCCTGAAGCTTCTCTTGGTAGGCAGGGGCGGCGTCTACTATGGCGTTAACGTTGCCGGCAACGAGTTGGACGAGGAGGGCGATAAATATAATCAAGATGAAGATAGAAACGGCGAGTGAACATCCGCTAGGTAGCGTTTTTCCACCTATCCTTATTCGCTCCAAGCCGTGGGCCAAGGCTTTCAATAAGTAGGTGATAAGAATTGCGAGAACCAAAGGCACGAGTATGCTTTGGCCGACAACCAGCAAATAAAGAGTGAGAGCTGCCAGGCCAATAGCAGCGGAAAATGCAACGGTGTCTGGCGGGCGAGTGGCTGGCACTGCTGACGCTTCATTTTCTGACATGATTAATCGCCCGTGATGTTAAAGGAAGAAGCGATAGCTCGCCTGAACAATTTTTACTTCTGGTTCCGGCTCGGTAGGTGCGCTTCCCATTAAAAAACAACTGCGTTTGTTGCTGGGTTCCCATCTTTGTCGATGACAGCGACTGAGAGTTCAGCGGCAATAACGAGGCTTGAATGATTATTCAGAGCAAATACCAAGGCTATTGCTATAGTTCCTAAACAAATCCGCTTTGCCTTAATTCTTGCAGTGTGGCGCCACATTTTTAACCACCTCCAGGAAGGTTAGTAACTATATTTGATCTGTATTATTACCCTTGTACCAACTCACTTCCAGGACAATTCCTCGTGATCACTGTGGCGATACGCGCACTTTTGTGCGGTATCCACCATTGTAATAGCCAGTAAGATTGGCTACCCACGCTCGCTATGACGCGTATGAATTTTTTTCTACCTATTATTTTTCTCAGTTTGGCTGCAGCGGAGAGCCTATCTCAGTCCGTTGACGAGATCAGGGTGACGACAAAACGTTTGTCAGATTCCGACTCATTAGATGTGTATAGCATTGCGAGATTGGCTGATTCCGGCATGCAAGGGCCAGCTCTTGGTCTTGACGCAGCTTTGCGCCGGGTCCCGGGTTTTGGCCTGTTCCGGCGGCAGGAATCCAGAGCTGCGCACCCGACGACGCAGGGTATTAGTTTGCGAGGATTGGGTCCAAACGGAGCTGGTCGCACTCTCGTCCTTCTAGATGGCGTTCCACTCAATGACCCCTTTGGCGGTTGGGTTGAATGGGTTCACCTGCCACCCGCGATAATACAGGGCGCGACCGTTGTTCGCGGCGGCGGGGCCGGTACGTGGGGTAACGCTGCTCTGGCGGGCGTGGTTCGGTTAGACAGTCGGGCACTGGCCGACAGCAACATTAGAGCTGAGCTTCGTTATGGCTTAAAGGAAAGTTGGGCAGGTAGTGCGCAGTTCAAAGTAGGTCTTGGGGCTAGCTCGATATCGGGCTCAGCTCACATCTCTGACTCTGATGGATACTTTTTGATCGGCGAAGATCAACGCGGCGGGGCCGATTTGCCCGCGGCGCGGCGTAGCGGGGGCTTTCGCCTCAATTGGGAGGCTAAGACAGAATCAGGAACGACATGGGTGCTATCTGCGAACGCTGCCTCAGACATGTTTATAAATGGGTCCGCAGAGGCCGGTGCTGAAACAGATACATTTGGGCTTTCATTGAGCGCGATAAACCCTGGGGAGGGGTCTGGGCCAGCCTGGGAAACTCATTTTTATGCAACGCGTAAAGAATTTCAGAACGTGTTTGCCGCTTTTGACGGCACACGGTCGACTGTTCGTCCTGTATTGGATCAATTTGACGTCCCGGTTACAGGTCTCGGCGGAAACATTCTGCTGCGTTGGTCAGGCATCAACAGCTGGACAATCGAAAGTGGCGCAGACATCCGGTTTTCTGAGGGCGAGACCAATGAGTCTTTTCGCAACTTAGGGGCTGGTTTCACCCGTAAACGTAAGGCTGGCGGCGAACAATTCATTGGTGGGGCTTTTGTCGAAGTTCATCGTCAACTCTCGACGCGCACAAGGGTAACTATAGGAACTCGGATGGACTATTGGGGTCAGTTAAAGGGAGCGCGCAGGGAAATTAACCTCGACAACGGGTTGGAACTTGTGGATCGCTCTTTTCTTGATCGTGACGGCGTGTCAATGAACGGGCGGGCTGGATTTCGAACGCAACTCTCCGGCACCCTGGATGCCCGATCGACGATCTATTCTGGTTTCCGACTGCCGACACTGAATGAGTTGTATCGTCCATTCCGCGTCGGTAATGACATCACAGAAGCGAACAACACCTTGGTTAATGAGCGGATGGTCGGAGCTGAGGCTGCATTAATCTGGTCCCAGGGTGGAAATCGCGCGCAAGCGACAGTTTTTCGCAATGATTTGTTTAATCCAGTATTCAACACGACCATTACGGCACAGCCCGGGTTTAATTCTGAGTTTGGAGTATTCATTCCAGGTGGAGGTAGCCTTCGTCAGAGGCGGAATGTCGAGCGTGTCCAGACATGGGGAGTGGAGTTCGACGTCTCACTGCAACTCAGGGACAGCGTTCATCTGCGTGGCGGGTATCTTTACACCAACCCTAAGGTTGCAGAGAGTTCAGTGGCACCTCAGCTCGAAGGCAATCGCTTAGCCCAAGTGGCCAGGCATCGAGCGACTGTTGGTCTGTCTATCACACCTATCGACCGGCTAAGGTTGACCACAGACTTGTTGTTTTCTAGCGATCAGTTTGAGGATGATCTGAATAGTCGGCTCTTAGAGGGAGCCGCGACCGTAGACGTCTACGTCGGATATAATCTAACTAATTCGATCGAACTCTACGTCGCGGCGGAAAATCTATTCGACAAGCGCGTTGAAGCGGGACGCACGGCAGCGGGTCTTGTCACGCTTGGTCCGCCAATGTTCCTATGGACCGGTTTGCGATTGACTTATTAGCAATGTGGTAGCCGAGGGGAGAGAGCTATGACGAACTCGATACCAAAGAAAGAGGCCAATAAAACGAAACAAAAAAAAACTTTAGCTGTAAAAGTACTGGCTAAAGTGAAGGGTGGCGGGCCTAAGAAAGACCCCATTTACACGGCGATGGCAATGCAACTGGCCACTTACAGCCTCGCCAGATATCCAGACCGCGATAGCGCTCGTGCACGAATGGCAGCCACCTTGGACTACCTTGAAGAGAAGGTCAGGGGTGCTAAAGCGTGGATGGGTCCGGCCCTTAAGCTGGTCGTTCTGCCTGAATACCTACTCACGTCGTTCCCTGAGGGAGAACAGGTGCCTCAGTGGGCTGATAAGGCTGCTCTCGATATGAACGGTCCCGAGTACGACAAATTTGGAGAAATTGCTCAAAGCAACGGCATTTACCTTGCCGGCAATGCGTATGAGACGGATCCTCATTTTCCTGAATACTATTTCCAAACTTCTTTCATCGTAGCCCCCTCAGGTAATGTTATTCTTCGGTATAGACGTTTAAATTCAATGTTCTCTCCGTCGCCGCATGATGTGTGGGACAAGTACATCGATATTTACGGGTTGGATGCTGTCTTTCCGGTCGCTGATACCGAGATTGGCAGGCTCGCGCCAATCGCATCAGAGGAGATATTGTATCCCGAGGTCGCTCGCTGTTTTGCCATGCGTGGGGCTGAAGTCTTCACGCATTCGTCCAGCGAATTTGCGAGCCCTATCCAGACCAGAAAAGATGCCGCAAAGATTTGCCGGGCAGTGGAGAATATTGCCTACGTTGTTTCTGCTAACACTGGAGGAATTCGGGACACGGATATGCCACCAGACTCTTCAAACGGTGGGTCCAGAATTATCGACTTCCGCGGCAAGCTTCTCCGGTTGTCTGGGACAGGCGACAACAGCGGAGCCAGCGCCGAGATTGATTTATCTGCGTTACGCAGGGAACGCCGCAAGACAGGGCTCAATAACACACTTATCCGACAAAGATTTGAGGCATATGCGGGCAGCTATGACTCTCATTCCTTCCAACCCGCCAATAGCTTGCTCAAAAAGGATGGATCTCTGAGATCTCCTCAGCGCAAACATTTCGTGGATACGCAGAAAGCTGTTATTTCGAGGTTATCCAAAAAAGGCATTATTTAAGGTGGCTTGCAGCAGAAAATCTGTGGTTTTGGGGAGTATACTGCAGTTTTATACAACTGTTTATTGTCGAATACCGGCTCTGATCTGGGAAGGAACTCGGATGATGATCGGGATGGACCTCCAGAGGGCGCCTGCCGTGCTTTGTCTGCCGGAAGACGACAGCAGCGATGAGATAGAAGCGCTGGTGAACGATCGGCCGCGAAAGCTTCGTCAAAGTATAGTGTTTGCAGTGCTTGATCTCACCTGGGGATAAGAGGTTGAGATTAAGGTTGTCCGACCAGAACTGTTAGTGGTTGCTGGTACCCACGAACGTTTAGAGAGTGCTGTTAACGCTGTCAGTGAGTTGGCTCATTCCGGCATTGTGAGCGCCTAAGGAATTTCTAAGACTGACGGGCATACTCTTATTGCAATGAAACTGCTGCCTCAGCAAAACCTCAGAGCTCTTTTACAAGACGCACTCATGTCGCGAAGTCAATTTCCGACGTGCTCGCGAGGGTTTTATCGTCAAATCCACGCGAACAGTATGCGTCCGCACTTTACTTAGCCTAAGCTTTTGCGAGAGCATTACGGAGACGGATTGCTCAGCGAGTCCGGTCCATTATATTGGGCGCGTTGACGGTTGCGGCGCTTCTTTTGGTTTGGAAGTCAGTATTTACCAGCACCGATAATCCGTTGTCTGCGCTCATATCTAAGTTGGTCAAATCTATTCCTGGACTAAATCCCAAACCGAGACAGAATCTAGGTCATAGTTGCCAAGTAAATGGTTTGCACGAATTCTTTGTCCTGTAGTGGATTGTTGAACATTACTTCTTCGGCAGATGTATTATCAAATACAGAGTCTAGTGCGGCTATGAAGTCTTTGTCTGGAAGGTCATTCGACCATAGGCCAAAGACACCATTGGCGTTTAAATGTTGTGTAAGTTTTATCAATCCGTCGACTTGATAAAACGCGGCATTCTGTGAGTCGAGCAAGCACGCTGGTGAATGATCAATATCGACCAGTATGGCATCGAATTTTCGTGAAGGTTTTTGAGGGTCAAAGCCCTCGGGTGATGCAGCGAGGGCGAAGAAGTCTCCATGAACGAATTGACATCGTGCGTCTTTGGATAGCTTTGGCCCTAACGGAAGTAAGCCTGAGGTGTGCCAATCGATGACCGCATCTAAAGCTTCGACGACTGTTAAAGAGGCGACCGAATTGTGGGCGAGGACTGCTTGCGCCGTGAATCCCAAGCCTAGCCCCCCTACAACGACATTTGCACTCTCTGTGTGAAGGGCGGATATTCCGAGATCAGCTAGTGCGATTTCAGACGTGGTGAAAAGGCTAGACATCAAATATTCTTCGCCAAGTTTGATCTCTATGACATCGACGTCCAGATAAGGCTCGTATCTACGTCGGAGGCTCAGCTCACCTATCGCTGTTTGGCGATAGTCAAGTTCTTCGAAGCGTGGGCTCATGTTAACGCTTCGTTAATTGTGGGGCTTTGCTTTGTAGAGCTATTGCTCGTTTGAAAAGATCTATTCGGATGGGGTGCCATCAGAATCGGCTGTGGCGCTATCATCGATGGTTGCGTCATCGGATGCCTGTTCCCCACGCTTTTCTGCCGCTCGTGCTTGCTTAGCCGCCAAGCGGTCCGCTTTTTTGGCAGCCTTCTGACGGTCGCGTTCATGCCTTTCGAATTGATAGTTTGGTTTCCTTGGCATCTTTCGATCTCCAGGCGCGATCCACGCGATTTGTTTGACGGTAACAGCGCTCTATCATCGACGTGTGGTGCGATTGGCGCAAGTGTATGACCGTAACAATTTCCGCCCCCAAATATGACATGGGGGCGGATTTTGACCTTTTTAGTCGGCGAGAGACAGATTCTCAGCTGATGATTTACCGTTTTGGCCAGCCTGGAGTTCATAGGACACCTTTTGACCTTCGTTTAGGCCAGAAAGTCCCGCGCGTTCGACAGCTGAAATATGCACAAATGCATCTTTGGAGCCGTCTTCTGGCTCAATAAAACCGAAGCCTTTAGCGGAATTGAAAAATTTTACAGTACCAATCGTCATTATTATTTACCTCTAACGGGGTTATGTTATCGGGCCGTCACACCATATGACGGCTCGGGTGTTCTAACGCTCACACTGTCAGGGGATAAAAAAAAGAACGCGGCGGACCGGCTAATCAGCTAACACAAAACAAATGTAATACGTATGAGGGAGATATGTAGGGAATATCCTGGGGAAGTCAATGATCGGCCTCTCCTTGGTGGTCGATTAGTCGTCACTCGCCCAAGATTCTACTTCTTTTGCCATTGCGGCGTAATGCTTCAAGTTGAAGATCAGGAACCCAGTTGCAAAGAGACCGGCAAGAACGGACACACTTGCAACCGAATATCTCAGAAGCGCGTCGTCCTGGAAGACATAGTCCGTAAACAGCGCAATTCCTGTTGGCCCCACAGTCAAACCAAGAATATTGATGGTGAAGAAATACATGGCTGAGGATTGCGCCCTGATTTGATTTGGCGTCACGATCATCAATGCCGAAAGACCCGCAGCGGTGGCGGCGCTGGTGCCCACCGAGACCGGCAGAAGCATAAGCACCGAGAGGGTCGGGGTTGGCATTAGGGGAGCTGCAATCGCACTTACGATGCCCACCAGGCTGCAATATAAAACGGTACGCATATGCGCGTCCTGGTAGCCCTTAACTGTAAATTTTTCAGCCATCCAACTCGCCAAGACGACCGCTATAAGGCCAGAAACAATTGTTACTGTCCCATAGGCCAAACCAATATCCTCAATTGTCCAATTCCATGTGCGGATAAACATGGTCGGAATCCAGGCGTAATAGCCGTAGGACAAAATGCCGACCACAGACAAACCTAAGAAATGGCTGAGGTACATGGGCTTTCGGTTCCACAAATACAGCATCCCCTGTGCAAATGGCACATAACCGGACTGAGTTCCGTCTGCCTGAGTGTGTTGCATCTGTTCGCGGCGTACAGGTTCGCGAACCGTCGCCATAAGGACGGCTACTAACAATCCAGGCAACCCGACCACGAGAAAAACCGTCTGCCAAGCAAAGAGAGTCCCGACGATAGGCAAAAACACAGGTGGTGCACTAAAGACATATGCCACAACCTGTCCACCGATAATCATTGCCAATCCAACACCAATTGAGATGCCAAGCGTATATACAGCGACCGCTCGCGCCCGGGTGTCTTTGGGAAAATAGTCGCTGATCATTGACAGGGCGCTTGGGCTAAGCGCCGCTTCTCCGATGCCAACGCCGATGCGGGCGGCGAAAAGTTGGGCATAGTTGCGGGCTAAACCGCAGGCCGCTGTCATGAGGCACCATGCCGTCACACCAATGACGATAATCTTTTTACGGTTGTAAACATCTGCGAGCCGCCCCAAGGGAATGCCGAGCAGGGTGTAAAAGATTGCGAACGCGAGACCCAGTAGCAAACTAATTTGTGTGTCGGATATATCTAGGTCCCGGCGGATCGGTTCCACCATCAGCGCCATGATCTGTCGATCAATGAAAGAAACAACGTACGCCAGGGTTAAGACGAGAACCACATACCAGGCGTAGGCAGTGGACGGGTAGGGCGTCCCTTTTTGGTCGGTTTGCCTGGTCATAGAGTCCTGCATCTTTCTGCGCCTAAATTTTGAATTGGTCAGCGATGTTATATGGTTGAGGTACCTTTGTGATAGTCAGTGCAACGAAAATGAGTACTCTTTATGAACAAAAGACCTAAGTCCCCTCGAGCGGAACAGCAGTTTTTCGAAGACCCAGCCCTAGATCGGTTTATGGGGGCCTTCATGGCTCTTGCTACTGAGCATTATGTTCTGTTGGATCGTGTGCGAGCTATGGAAAAAGAGCTGGTTAAAGCTGGGCGACTTGACCGGGGTGCCCTTGATCGTGAGCCCGATGAAACGGAGCGTGCTGAGACCTCGGCTGATCGTGAGGCCTTCATAGAGGCGCTAATGCGTCCCTTGCTCGGCGAGCAGGATGCTCTCGGTGCCAGTGGCAAGTTTAGCCTCAAGTAAGTGCGGAATGGATTGTAACAATGAATGATCGCGCCTTCATCGCCGCCCAAGATTTTTTTCTATCGGCGAAGACATTTTGGTCCACGACCATGTACAGGGCGTTGAGAGATAGCCATTCGGAAGAAGGCTGTGAAACTGTAGCAGACGTTGCTAACGCTCTCGAAGAGTCCACCCTATATCAGGTGTTTGCCTGGTTTGAGCGTCATCTTCAAAGAATGAAATACGCGGGGCGATATGGCCTTGTGCCGTTTCACAAAGAGCGACGGCTCGATTTGCTTTCCAGGTTAGCTTCAGAAGATTCAGAATGTGCAAACAACTCTCTAACTCTGCCGGCCTATTACACTGGGGTCGACATACATCAACATCCGGGTGGCGTATGGTCAGATGACTTAGGTGGGTTTGTGTATGAGCGTGGCGCAAGAACAACTACCCCATTGGCGGGCGCTGCTGAAAAAGATGTGCATGAGCGTTTCACCGATCTTGTTTTAGGGAAGGGAGAGCCAAAGAAAATTCTGGATATGGGGTGTGGGTTTGGCAAAAGTACACAGCCTTTTGTTCGGAGATTGCCAGATAGCTCCGTCGATGCGGTCGACCTTTCGATGCCCTGCCTCAGGCTAGCATCCCATATGGCAAGAGAGTCGCAAGCGACCAATGTTCGTTTTCGGCAAATGGATGCCTGTAATACAGAATTTGAGGCAGACTCGTTCGATCTAGTGACGTCAACTATGGTCCTTCATGAACTGCCCCTTAAAACGATTGAAGATTTGCTCGATGAAGCATTTCGGGTTCTTGCGCCTGGTGGGCGCATGGTTCATCTGGATTTTTATTGTTTACCAGACGCTTTTCGCCGATTCATTCACTACGGACATGCGCGGCGAAACAATGAGCCGTACATGCAGCCTCTAGCGGAGTCGGATCTGTCCGGATTGGTATGCTCAAAGGGATTCGTTGATGTCGAAGTCGTACCTTTCCAGGAATCGGAGAGGGTTGACCTAGACGCGAATGACGCCTGGCGATTTCCTTGGACAATCATTTCAGCCGCTAAGCCGAAGAGCCCAGTGATTTGATTCCTATTTCTTGTCAAAGTTATTGACGATTGAGTTCATAATCATCTCGTTATTCTCCTCCAAATAGGCCCAGTCTGCGAATTTGTCTTGGGCGGCTTGTCGCCTATTCTGCTCTTATGCGGAAATTGAAATACGGCAAATATTCTGAGCGATACAAGAAGCTCGCCAATGTGGAGTGGATCAATCTAG
>JAQWQC010000016.1 GCA_029245025.1 Rhodospirillaceae bacterium | reverse complement strand
GATTTTTTTGTGAGGACCGGGCAAGGCGCGTGCGCCGTGTAAGGTTTTGGCCAGGGCTCTATAAAGGGTCTCTAACACTAAAGAGGATTTGCCACCGCCAGAGACGCCGGTGACACAGGTGAAGGTGCCGAGGGGAAAGTCGACATTGACCCTTTGCAGATTGTTAGTTTCTGCGCCGATGATTTTGATCGCCTTGCCGTTGCCTTTTCGGCGGCACTTAGGCACAGGAACGGACTTGAGTCCGGTGAGGTAAGCCGCGGTGAGGGAGTTCTTGCTCCGAATCACCTTGGCTGGAGACCCTTCGGCAACCACATGGCCGCCGTGCACTCCGGCACCGGGGCCCATATCAATCAGATGGTCGGCGGTGCGGATGGCGTCTTCATCGTGTTCAACGACGATCACCGTGTTGCCGATGTCGCGCAGGCGGCGCAGGGTTTGCAGCAGTCGTTCGTTATCACGTTGGTGAAGGCCGATAGATGGTTCATCCAACACGTAGAGAACGCCGGTGAGACCGGAGCCGATTTGTGAGGCGAGACGGATGCGCTGACTCTCGCCGCCGGAAAGCGTCCCGGAGTTTCGGGCGAGGGTGAGGTATTTTAACCCAACGTTATTTAGAAAGCCGAGGCGTTCATCAATTTCACGCAAAATTCGGCGAGCGATTTCTGTATCTTTGGCGGAGAGTTTTTTCTCCAGCGCCTTAAACCACACATGGGCATCGAGGATCGACAGCTCGGAGATTTCGCTAACGTGTTTGCCGTCGACCTTCACGGCCAGGGCTTCGGCTTTGAGGCGGTGGCCATTGCAAGAATCACATTGCTGGCTGGTTTGATATTTTCCTAATTCTTCGCGGATCCAGGCGGAATCGGTCTCGCGCCAACGGCGGGAGAGATTTTTGATGACGCCTTCAAAAGGTTTGCGGGTTTCGAACTTGCGTTTGCCGTCGCCGAACTTAATGAGAATCTCTTTGTCGCCGCTGCCGTACAGAATGGCGTCGCGGGTTTTCTTGTTTAGCTTCTTCCAGGGCGTGTCGACATTGCCGTCGTGAATCTTGGCGACGCCTTTGAGGGCTTGCAGATAATAAGGTGAGGGCGGGGACGCGTTAGACCAGGGCATAACTGCTCCCTCGGCAATGGTTTTATTTTTATCGGGCACTACCAAATCGGGGTCAAAGCGCATTTGCACGCCGAGGCCATCGCAAGATGGGCAGGCACCGAACGGGTTGTTGAAGGAAAACAGTCGCGGCTCAATCTCATCAATGGTAAAGCCGGACACGGGGCAGGCGAATTTGGCGGAGAACACGGTGCGCGCGTCTTCGCCGTCTTTGTCGGCATCTTCCGCATATACGATGCCGTCGGTGAGTGAGAGGGCAGCCTCTAAACTGTCGGCAAGGCGGGTTTCCAAATCATCACGGACGACAACACGATCAACCACCACTTCAATGTCGTGCTTGAGTTTTTTGTTGAGGGCCGGGACTTCGTCAATCTCGTGCAAGGTGCCGTCGACTTTGACGCGCTGAAAGCCCTTCTTTTGCAGATCGGCTAGCTCCTTGCGGTATTCCCCTTTGCGGCCGCGAACAATGGGCGCGAGCAAGTAGAGCCGGATGCCGTCGCCCATGGCCATGATCCGGTCAACCATTTGGGTTACGGTCTGGGCTTCGATGGGTAATCCTGTGGCAGGCGAGAATGGCACGCCAATGCGAGCCCAGAGTAGGCGCATGTAATCGTGAATCTCAGTGACCGTCCCCACGGTGGAGCGCGGGTTGCGGCTGGTGGTCTTCTGCTCAATGGAAATGGCCGGCGACAGGCCTTCAATAGAGTCCACGTCTGGCTTTTGCATCAGCTCTAGGAACTGCCGTGCATAGGCCGAGAGGCTTTCTACATATCGGCGCTGACCTTCGGCATAGATTGTGTCGAAGGCGAGAGAGCTCTTACCGGAGCCGGACAGGCCCGTGATCACCACAAGCTGGTTGCGTGGCAGATCGACTGTGATGTTCTGGAGATTGTGCTCGCGGGCGCCGCGCACACTAATCACCGGGCTCAATCCAGTGGTAGAAGCTTTAGATACCTTTGATGAAGAAATTTTCGCTGTTTTGGCGGATTTTAGGGCTTTATTCACGGAGTGTTCAGCTTATGTTCTATTGTCGCACCGTTGTACGGTGTCACAGTCGGATTGGCAATCTTGATAGCCGATTTCGCATCAGTTGGGGTGAGAATTTCAGAAAGGGGGGTGGAGTGCTATTTTAGCAACAAAATCTCCAAATCCATCGACTAAGCCCACAAAACGAGCTTAGGACGGAAGAGACTGACCAATGAGTGGTTGCCTGGATAGTCTTAGGTTTAGAAATCAGACAAACGCCCTGATTGTATTACTGGTAAGTCCAAAATTTTCTGGGGAGGAAAAATAATGGCCTGCAGATATCGCTTAAATTTGAGTAACGCTGCTGCGTCGCTTGGCGTCATAGGTGCCATGTTAGCCATGGATGTCGGTCCCGCATTCTCGCAACTCGCTGTCGAGGAAATCGTCGTGACCGCGCGTAAGCGGGCTGAGAGCCTTCAGGAAGTTCCGTTGTCTATCACCGCGTTTACGGCAGAATCTCTTGAACGCAAGGGACTTAGCAGTATCGGAGATGTTGCCAGATTGACTGCAGGTCTGCAGGTAGATCAGGGCACCTTTCCGCAAGATGTTCGCGTCACCATTCGTGGTTTGGCTCCAACCCGAGGTCGCAACAACGTGGCTTTGTTGCTTGACGGCGTAGACGTATCCAGTGAGTCGGTTCAGTCCGCGGGTGGATCACTTCTCATCAATAACCGTTTGTTTGATCTTGAGCGGGTTGAAATTGTTAAGGGTCCCCAGAGTGCGCTGTACGGCAGATCCGCGTTTGCCGGTGCGATTAACTATGTGACTAAAAAGCCTACAAATGAATGGGAAGGTAAATTCTCACTCAACGGTGGGCAGCGTAACCAGGTTGAAGCGAGCTTTGGACTGTACGGTCCTGTCGTCGAAGATAAGTTCCTAATCGGTATCAATGCTTCAGCCTGGAACTTTGATGGTTTTTACGATAACGCAACCACAGGTGGGGATCTTGGTGACAGTGATGGGTATGGTTTTGCTTTGTCCTCGGTCTGGAACGCAAGCGAAGATGTTTCTCTAACAACAAGGATTGAATACACCGATGATCATTTAGGTAACTCGCCATTTGCGTTCGGTGGGCAGAACACCAGGAGGCCAATTCCCCCATCTGCATTTGGACCAATCTTTAATCCTGGCGTTGTCAGTCCAGCTGTTCAATCCGTTGGTGTTTTTGCTGGAGTTGTGCCTGATGCATCTGATTTGCCGGCCCCGACAATATCTGAAGACCCGATTACAGGACGTGAGTTGCGCGGCAGTGAGCGTGAAGTTTTTCGGGTTGCAGTAGACTTAGACTGGGATCTCGGCTTTGGAACTTTTAAATCAATTACCCATTATGCAAATGCCGATGTATCTCAAGCGTCTGACAATAATCGCCAAGGCAGTTTCAATGCATTAACCTCCGGAACGTTATTTCGGCTTGACACTGATACCGAACTATTTAGTCAAGAATTCCGCCTTCAAGGGAATGGTGATGAACGGCTGCGCTGGATGGTTGGCGGTTTATACTGGGATGAAAAAGTTGATCAAAACTCGAACAATATCGCCTGTACAAACAATCAATTATTCCCCGGCCTGCCATTCTTAGCTTGCGGTCCCTTCTTCGCTGCGGTTGGTACAGGTAGTCCTAATTTATGGGTAAGGAATACTGAGCATACGTCGGCTTACGCGATGTTGGAATTTGACGTAACAGAGCAGTTCACCGTGCATGTGGAAGGGCGCTACACTGACGAAAACGAATTCGTTTCAGGTCCAAGTGGACCACGCATTGTCGACGCTTTTGGACTTGCGGGTCCGCCAACTTCTTTCCCACTAGCCTCCCCTAATCTCGATTCTGAGACAAGCGATAGCTTTTTCACGCCGAGAGTATCGGTTGAGTATTCAGCCAACGATGAGATGCTATTTTATGGATCCGTGGCGAAAGGTGCTAAGCCTGCAGGAACCAGCACTACGGGCGGTGGTGCTGCTGGCTTCAACCCTGATACATTTTTATTCGATCGTGAGACAATGTGGGTGTATGAGGTTGGTACCAAAACGTCTTGGAACGATGGAAGGTTTGTCGCAAATGCAGCTGCCTACTACGAAGATTTTTCGGGCAAACAGACATCCACCCAATTTTTAGCTGCTAATGGACTAACGGGAACGCGGACAGTTAACGCGTCATCTGCAGAGATAAAGGGCCTCGAATTTGATTTGGCATGGGCGCCGATCGATGGGCTTAACTTGAGCGCCAGCTATTCTTATATTGATGCAGAATACAATGACTTCATCGTTAATGGTTCTGGGGTTGGGGCCATTTCGGCAGTTGGTAACTGCACGGTGGTTCTTTTGGGTACTAGAAAGAGTTGCGCCCTAGACAGAACCGGGAACGAACTTGAGGATGTAGCTAAGCATTCAATCGTGGCTGGAGTTTCGTATGCGTGGCCGCTAACCGACGAGGTGAGCTGGCTTATTGAGTCTGACGTTCAATACCAGGACGATCGTTTTGATACGGCAGACAATATCTTGATTATGCCAAGTTACTGGTTAGTAGACCTGCGTTTAGGCCTCAGGTCAGATAACTGGAGCATGATCGCGTATGCAAATAATCTATTTAATGATGATACGATTAAGCAGGCCTTTAACACGACGGACTTCTCTACTATTAACGTTGCGTTTTTCCCGCCACCGTTCACTTTTATTCTTGAGAATGCTCTTCAGGCTCAATTACCTGATAAGCGTCAAATTGGTATTAGGACAACCTTCAATTTCTAGAATTTCTATCAGATGATGGAGAAGGGCGCCCTAACCGGCGCCCTTTTTCTTTAGCCGACGCCGTAGGCCCAGTCTTGACTTTCAATGAAATCGATTAATGACACCCAATCTGAATCGATGATGGCAGCATGAGTTCCTGGCTTATCAAAGATCGACAGTCCTTGGCTTGCCATTTCGCTGTAAGCGCTCCGGTCGGACAATCGGGTGACCACTTGGTGTCCGACGTCTTCTAGAAAGGACTCAAGACGGGAGGCTGCCCGTGTATTCGCTCGCATTCTATTGCCGACGATAGCAATCGGTTTTACCCCTGCACTGATCGGCTTCAAGGTTTCTACTTTTTTGAGGAACTCACCGGTCGTCGTTACGTCGAAGGTCGACGGCAATACGGGCGTGACAACCAAGTCTGCGGCTTTGAGTAGAGCATCGAAATGGCGTCTGGGAATGCCCGCTCCGACATCAATAACCAGGCGGTGTAGACCTTTGGTCACTTCGCCTTCGTTTTGAAGCCAGTTCAGGCCTTCAATTCTTGGCGCATCGTACGGGCGCAATTTAAGCCAGGAGAGGGAGCTTTTTTGGGGGTCAACATCAGCCAACGCTGTCTTAAAACCCTTATTGGCAAAGGCGGCTGAGAGGTTTGTGGCAATAGTGGATTTGCCACAACCTCCTTTAGGATTGGCTACAAGGACTGAAAGCATTTGTTTAACCCAAAGGGTATAATCTTCTAAACGATATTAAACACCAATGGTGGTGAGACCGGCAACCGCTTTTACCCCGGTCGACGTCATTAGATCTGTGGTCTTTATCCACACTATCCACAGCAGATATTTAAAACGCCGTGGATCACCTCATTATGCTTGCCACAGGCAGTGCGCTGGGTATCGTGTGCGAAATCTTAGTTCAGAGGAGTGCCCGCCATGGCCGGAAGCGTTAATAAAGTCATTCTCATCGGTAACCTAGGTCGGGATCCGGAAGTTCGTTCGATGCAAAACGGCGGCAAGGTCGCCAACCTAAGCATTGCGACGTCGGACAGTTGGAAAGATAAAACCACAGGAGAACGCAAAGAAAAAACTGAATGGCATCGCGTCGTCATTTTTGGCAATTTGGCCGATATAGCTGAGCGCTACTTAAAAAAGGGCTCAAAAGTGTATGTTTGCGGCCAGTTGCAGACCCGCAAATGGCAAGATCAATCTGGCCAGGACAAATACACCACGGAAGTGGTTTTACAGGGCTATGGCGGTGAGTTGACGATGCTTGATGGTCGCGGTGACTCTGGTGCCGGCGGAGGCGGCTATGGCGTATCTGAGCCTTCTGCTGGCGGCGGTGATGGTGGCGGTTGGGACTCTGGCCCTTCAGGCGACATGGACGATGAAATCCCGTTCTAAATAGCGCGCTATATACCAAGAACTCAGGCAGTGTTTTCTAGTCGAGTCTTTCGCTATGCTTACCCATTGTCCTAAGCCGAATACGGTGTGATCTTGATTGCGGTTTAAGGGCCTATTCCAGTATATTTTTGAACCTGTGTAACGTCTTGTCTTTGCAGCTGTTTTCGCGTTTTTGCGGTGCCGAAATGAGACCCAAGAAATAGCCCCGCTTGAGGCGTCGAACCAGTTGGATTTCAGGCCTGATCTCTGATACATTTTTTCTGTGAAATCAAACCATAACAACGTTTTTGCCCATACTCTAAAATCCTTATTTTTGGACTTTGAATTTGTATGTGTGCAGTGCAACAAAACGCACCTCTGCATGTGGCCAAAAATGGGTTGTTACTAGTCGTAGAGCAGCATATTGAGCGAACCCACCGAAGTCCCTCCGGAATACGATATTTCGACTGTCACAATCGAAGATGAAATGAAGAAGTCCTATCTGGATTACGCTATGAGCGTGATCGTCAGTCGGGCTCTTCCTGACGTCCGAGACGGCCTAAAACCGGTCCACCGCCGTATTCTCTTCGCCATGAAGGAAAGTGGATACGAGTACAACAAACCCTTCCGGAAATCGGCTCGTATCGTCGGTGATGTGATGGGTAAATATCACCCACACGGTGATCAGGCGATTTACGACGCAATGGTCCGGATGGCTCAAGAGTTCTCTATGCGGCTGCCATTGATTAATGGGCAGGGTAATTTTGGATCTATGGATGGCGATCCTCCAGCAGCTATGCGTTACACGGAAGCACGCCTGCAAAAGGCAGCCCATAGCCTGATCGATGACATCGATAAGGAAACTGTCGACTTTCAGCCCAATTATGATGAGTCCGTGCATGAGCCTGTGGTTTTGCCAGCCAGGTACCCTAATCTGCTGGTCAATGGCGCTGGCGGCATCGCCGTGGGTATGGCGACGAACATTCCGCCCCATAACCTTGGTGAGGTTATTGATGCGACGCTGGCGCTGATCGAAGCGCCGGACCTGCAATCGCATGAATTGATGGAATACGTCCCTGCCCCGGACTTTCCGACCGGTGGCATCATTCTTGGCCGTTCAGGCGCCCGCAAGGCGTATCTGGAAGGTCGAGGGTCCGTCATCATGCGCGCCAAAACGCATGTCGAGGAAATCCGTAAAGATCGCTACGCGATTGTCGTCGATGAAGTGCCTTATCAGGTCAATAAATCGTCGATGATCGAAAAGATTGCTGAACTGGTTCGTGAGAAAAAGGTCGAAGGCCTGCATCACGTTCAGGACGAATCTGACCGCTTTGGCGTCCGCGTTGTTATTGAATTGAAGCGTGATGCGACGCCGGAAGTTGTGCTGAATCAACTGTTCCGTTTCACGCCGCTGCAACAGCATTTTGGCTGCAACATGCTGGCGCTGAACAACGGCAGACCCGAGCAATTGGATCTCCGCGGGTTCCTCACATCTTTCGTCGCCTTCCGCGAAGAGGTCGTCACCCGCCGCACCGCCTTTGACTTACGCAAGGCGCGGGAACGGGCGCATATCTTGTGCGGTTTGGCTGTTGCGGTTTCGAACGTGGACGAAATCGTTCAGACCATTCGCGGTTCCGCCGATCCTGCCGAAGCGCGTGAAAAGCTGATGACGCGTCGTTGGCCTGCGCAGGATATTGCGCCGTATATCCAACTGATCGATGACCCCAGCCATACGATGAATGAGGACGGGACGTACAACCTGTCTGAAACGCAGGCACGTGCTATCCTTGAACTTCGCCTCCAACGGCTTACCGCCATTGGGGTGAAAGAGGTTACGGATGAGTTGGAAGAGCTGTCCGGCAAGATCACTGACTATTTGGACATCCTGCGCAGTCGTGAACGGATAATGTCCATCATCTCTGCCGAGCTGGTTGAGGTGAAGGAAAAGTTCGCCACCCCACGTCGGTCAGAAATTATCGAATATCATGGCGATATTGATGATGAGGATCTGATTGAACGGGAAGAGATGGTCGTTACCGTCACGCATGGTGGTTATATCAAGCGCACGCCGCTGGCCGACTATCGCGCGCAGGCGCGAGGCGGTAAAGGCACGTCTGGCATGTCTACGAAGGACGATGACTTTGTCACCACCCTCTTCGTCGCCAATACCCACACGCCGCTTCTTGTCTTCACCACCGATGGCATCGTCTACAAGCTGAAAACCTGGCGTCTTCCGCTGGGTGGCCGCAACACCAAGGGCAGGTATCTGAAACAGGTGATTGAGGGCATCCGTGATGACGCTGGTGTCGCAGCAATCATGCCCGTTGATAAGCCAGAGGAAGACTGGGCCGACTTGCAGATCGTCTTTGCCACCTCAAAAGGCGATGTGCGGCGCAACGCACTGTCCGACTTCACGAACGTCATGCGTAACGGCAAGATCGCGATGAAGTTTGAGGGTGAAGATAAAGACGCAACCCTGGTCAACGCCCGGATCTGCGCTGAATCTGATGATGTGATGCTGGTCACCGCGACGGGCAAAGCGATCCGCTTTCCGTCTACTGCCGTTCGTGTCTTCCAGTCGCGTGCATCGACTGGCGTCCGGGGTGTCCGATTGGCTGAAGGCGATAAAGTCGTTTCCATGTCGGTCATCCGGCATTTCGAAGCTACGACTGAAGAACGCGCAGCTTATATCAAGATGCGCCGCGCTGTGGCCGGTCAGGTCGATGACGATGCGACCGATACCGATGAAGAAGCAGTGGCTGACGTGGCGCTAAGCCAGGAACGCTATGCCGAAATGTCGGCGGTGGAACATCTAATCCTGACGATCACCGAACAGGGCGCAGGTAAGCTGTCGTCCAGCCACGACTACCCTGTACGGGGCCGTGGCGGTCAAGGCGTTCAGGGGATGGACAAAGCGATGCGCGGCGGGCGGCTGGTTGCGTCCTTCCCGGTTGAGATCAATGATCAGATCATGCTGGTCACAGATACCGGTCAGTCGATCCGGTGCCCGGTCAGTGGCATCTCATTCCGGTCACGCTCTGCTGGTGGTGTGAAAGT
>JAQWQC010000015.1 GCA_029245025.1 Rhodospirillaceae bacterium | reverse complement strand
GACCAGGATGGTCAGGCTCGAAAGCCTGCCATTCCATTTCTTCCGAGGTGCCAGGGTTATTGACGACCCACTTATGTGCTGACATTGCTACTGCTCTTTTTTATTCGAGGTCGGCAATGCTGGCTGCTTTTGGAATTGGGTAGCCTGGGTTTGGATAACAGATGCAAAGGTGGCGGAAGGGTTCGTCGCTCAGGACGCGCCATACAATCCGAGCGCCTTGCGGTAAAAGATAGACCGAACCGGGTTCAGCTATAGCCTTGCCAGATTCCAGCATTAGTGGCGGCAAATGATATTCGATTTCCGCCCGACCAGAGACTACAACTTGAACTTCGTCGTGAGGCATGGACCATGCGATGTCCATTCCCTTGTAAAAATCTTCATAGTTAACTTGGGTGGTGGGTTCATCGATGCCCGTATTTACGGCCCGAAATTTTGATCCAGGATGAAAAGGGAACTCGAGATCAGGTGCGTCGTCGAGGTCTTTATCCGTCGGTGTATAGATCTTAAATTTTGACCATGTGATGTGCTCTCTACCCATTGCGTGTCTCCCTTTATAAGTTAATTAATCCGTCGTAAACCTTGCATTTGTGCCATTTTTACCTTCTGATCCAAAATGCAGTAGATAAATCCTAGCGTGGAACCATCTTGTCACCAACAGTTTTGCATAAAAAATTGCATACAAAAATAGTCGGGACTAATATGACGGAAACTGGTCCGAATTCGCGCAGATGGACCTAAAATATTATTCAGTGGACCGACCCACAAACGTTGGGTCCAAGGAGGCACTTCATGAACATGCAAGCCGTGACTGCTGACGAAGCACTCGTTTCGCAACTCAAACAAATTGTTGGCAATGATTACGTTCTAACGGAAGACAAAGACCGTGACTTTTTCTCAACTGACCTTAGCGGTCGTGATCGGGAAATTGCTGCGGTTGTAATTCAGCCGGGTAGTTCAGAAGAGCTTTCAGCCGGTGTTGAGGCCGCCGTCAAAGCTGGTTTGTCCATTGTCGCACGAGGTGGTGGCATGTCGTACACCTCCGGTTATACACCTGAGCGCCCAGATACAATGCTGATCGATATGCGGCGGATGGATCGCATTCTCGAGATCAATGTTGATGATATGTATGTCGTCGTTGAGTGTGGCTGTACCTGGAAAACGTTATACGAGGCCCTGGCCGAGAAGGGTGTGCGGACTCCTTACTGGGGACCGCTGTCGGGCAAGTACGCGACCGTTGGTGGCGCGTTGTCACAGAACAGTTTATTCCACGGCTCTGGTGTCCACGGCACCGTGGCCGACAGCGTTATCGGTTTGGAAGTGGTGCTGCCAACGGGAGAAATTCTGCAGACTGGGTCTGGTTCACACAAGACGTCTAACGGATTCTGGCGGCATTTCGGCCCCGATATGACAGGGATATTCACTGCAGATACCGGTGCGTTCGGTGTTAAGTCCGCGGCGACATTTCGCCTGCTCGATATCCAACCGTCGACGGCATACATGGCCTTTAAATTCGATAAGCTTGCTGATGTGCTCAAAGCGCAGACGCGCATTGCCAGATTAAAAATTGCGTCTGAATGCTACATGTTTGATCCGTACTACAACGCAGGGTTTGAAAAGCAAGGCATCACATTTTCAGAAGGTATTTCGATCGTTGGCAAGGTTGCGCGTAAGGGCGGACTCAAAGGTATAGCGTCTGCCGCCAAGATGGCGGTGACAGGCCAGAAATTGCTCAAAGACGTGCAGTACTCCCTGCATATGACATTTGATGCGCTGACAGATGTCATCGCCAATGAGCACCAAGAAATTGCGGCCGAGATCTGTATCGAAGAAAACGGTACTGAAATGGATAACACCATTCCGAAAGTCTTTAGGGCCGAGCCCTTTGGCGGTGTTCGTACGATTCTTCTGGGCGCAGACGGCGAACTCTGGGTGCCCGTTCACGGGTTCTTTCCACTATCGCGCGCTGTGGAAGCGGGAGCGGCGACCGAAAAATGGATGGAAGAAAAGCGCCCAATTTTTGAGAAATACGATATCAAGACGTCGTATCTCACATGCTTTGCCGGTGCGGAGTTCGTCATTGAACCTAGCTTTTACTGGAAAGATAAGCTTGGAGACTTTCGTCTCAGCTTAATCGAAGAAGAATTTGCTGAGAAATGGAAAGACATTCCGGAAGATGTCGAAAAACGGGAGGTGGTGCTGCAACTCCGTGAAGAGTTACGTGATCTCTTCGATAGTCTCGGAGCGGGGCATCTGCAGATCGGTAAGTTCTATGAATTCTCTAGCCTCATGAAAAATGACTCGCTTTGGAAACTTCTCAATGGCGTGAAAGATGTTGTCGACCCGGATCGTAAGGTGAATCCAGGTTCTCTTGGACTGAGGTAGAAGCCGCAAAGGGAGAACAGCAATGCCAAAGATCAGTAAGGGCTATGCCGATACGTCTGGCGGCCAACTGCACTATCATCATGTTGCTAACGAAGGCGTGCCTATTGTCTTTCTGCATCAGACAGCCAGCTCCGGCAAAATGTATTACGACGTCATGGAGCGCCTTACAGGCCATGACATGTATGCATTGGATACACCGGGGTTCGGTGGGTCGTTCGATGCTGAAGACATGCCATCCATGCCTCAGTATGGAGCTTGGATTCTAGAGGCGCTTGATTCGATTGGACTCGAAAAATTTCATCTCTTTGGTCATCACACAGGGGCGTGCATTGCGGCGGAAATT
This sequence comes from Rhodospirillaceae bacterium, assembly GCA_029245025.1. Lineage (GTDB taxonomy): Bacteria > Pseudomonadota > Alphaproteobacteria > Rhodospirillales > Rhodospirillaceae > WLXB01. The sequence continues at coordinate 7,966 of JAQWQC010000015.1, read as the reverse complement.
TATGCGGCTCAACCTAGTCGCGTTCAGTCTTGTATGATGATTGGACCTGTCCCGCTGACCAAAGAAGAGCGCGATGAATTCCGCAAATATTACTCCACGCCCATGTCTCCCGACCCTAAAGGGGAATACCTCAAAACCACGTGGGATTATTTGCAGGGATTAGGGGCGCACTCGGATGTGGAATTGCATCACCGTGAATTTGTAGACACCTGCCGTGCCTACATGGGCCGCTTCAAGGCTTACTCTGCGGTGTGGGATCAAGACTTTACATCGTTATTCGACGGTATGGATTGCCCACTGCTTCTTATGTGTGCGCCTGATGATGTGCTAATTGACTATCTTGATCGTGCCAAAGACATGAAGCCTGATGCGGAAAGCCAAATTTTGAAGGGCGCGAACTTCGAGCCAGATCAAGATCCCGACGGCACGGCAGAGGCCATTAGGTCCTTCCTCAACCGTCTAGCAGCGTAGGAGAGTTCTGATGCGTAAAGGCTACGTCGACACATCACTCGGCCAAGTTCACTACCGTCATAAGGATGGGCAGGGGACGCCAATCGTTTGTTTTCATCAAACAGCTAGTTCATCTGCCATGTTTGAAGCGTTCGCCGACGCCTTCGGCGGGCCGGAGCCGATATACGCTTTGGATACGCCAGGCTTTGGTGGGTCCTATGATCCAAAAGGTATGCCGACCATGGCTGATTATGGCACTGCGATGTGTCATGCTGTTAAAGCGCTCGGCTTCGATAAGGTGCATTTGTTTGGTCACCACACTGGGGCATCCATCGCGATAGAGATCGCAACATCCGAACCTGACTTGGTTGCATCTCTTATGATGATCGGACCGGTTGTTCTTACCGCAGAAGAGCGCCAAGCATTCGGCGGCGTTTACCCGCAGCCGTTTGAGTTAAAAGCCGATGGCTCACATCTTCAAACCATGTGGGAATACGTCGCAAGTATTGGTGGAGATTCTGACCTGAACTTGCAGCATCGTGAGATGGTTGACACGGCGAGAGCCTGGGAAGGCCACATCAAGATGTACTCCAAAATCTGGGATCAGGATTTCGCAGCGCTTTACGAAAAAATCACCGTGCCCATGTTCATAATGTGCGCTGAAAAGGATATTCTTTGGCCCATGTTTGAGCGTGCTAAAGAAATCCGGCCAGATGCGACGGCTGCGGTGATTCCTGGCAGCAACTTCGAGCCCGATGAAGCGCCTAAAGAAGTGGCCGAAGCGGTGCAGGGCTACGTATCAGGGCTCTAACCAGGCGACATCTCATAGATGTGTGCGAGCAAGGTGCTGGTGTGCAAGTTTGCGCCACGCCATTCCGAGCCATTCCAATAGCATATGGCGGAAAGCACACTGTGACGTTGCCTGAATCCGTGACTCTTCGGTTTGCCCCTAACGGTTAGATCAGCGGTCACCAGTCCGGTATCGTTAAAAACTTGATAGGTCGGCTGGCGCAAGACCCACTCCAGTATTTCCATGTTGCTCGCCAAGAAAGACATATGATCGCGAAATGCGATTTGATCCATGATGAATGGATTGTCCTCGCTGATCATCAAGGCGTCTGGGTCAAAAAACCCATAGAAGTCTTCATAGTTGCCTTCGCCGGTGAATACTGAGAAGGCGTTGTTGAAATCCCGTTCCAGGGTCTGCGTGTCCATAGCTGCGTCTCCTAACCCGGTGAAGCTTCAAGGATGTGCCCGTCAAAAGGGCTTTGATGCCAGTTAATCAAACGCCACCCTTCGTCAAAATTGTGCCAGCCCTGAGTAAAAGCCATATGACGCTGGCGATATCCTGAGTCCACTGGTTTCCCCCGGAAGGTGGCGAAACTGGCAACTAATCCCGTGTCACCAAAGGTGCGGAAGTTTGGGTTCCGGTCTTGCCAGGTGAAACCTTCCCACATGCCACCGATGTGAAAGTCGATGTGATCTTTGAAACCAGCCTTGGTTAGGCGGAACGGAATGTCTTCATCAATGATGACGGCGTCTTCGTGAATGGTTGCATAGAAAGCATCTAAATCACCCGTCGCTAACGTTTGAACAAATGTTTGGAACGCCTCTTCAAACTCAGCGGTATCCGATGTTTCGGCCATTGCGATCTGTGATGACGCGGTAACCGCTGCGGCACCAACTCCACCCGTTTTAAGAGCGGATCGTCTAGTCATTGTCCCTGTCATAATTTTTTGGACCTTTCCATTGCCTACTCGAATCGAAAAACTGTAGGCAGGATTGCATACAATTTCAAGAATTAGACCCGAGAATGGAGATAGAATGAGCGTATCTAGAATGTAGAAATCGACTTCTTCTTTGACTCCAAGCCGCTAGTTTTGGCCAGAATGGGTGTAAAACCAATGACTTAGAGAAACTCTAACCCGTTGTTATTAAATGAAAGTATATCTTGCTCTCAAGTTAAAATTAGAGTGTGATACAAGCGCAACATGGACTAAATATTGTATACAAAAACGCATCCAAAGCTGTACAGACTTATCCGGCGTCGATAAAACTTAGTCCACGTGGAATGGTTTGTGAGGCCAGAACTTAAGCGTGTAGCGCGAGCTTGAATACGTCCCCTACAGGTGGGCATTTTTCAAGTAATCAGGAAATACGGGGAAAGACTAGATGATTAACTGGATACCAAAAAAATCTTTGAAGGCTGCATCAGTGATGATGGCCTCAACAGCGCTCTGGGCCGCTCCGGTCTCAGCGCAGCAAATCGCGGTCGAAGAAATCGTGGTTACTGGTTTGAAGCGTTCTGAATCGCTGCTGGATGCACCGGTTGCTGTAACGGTCTTCACCGCAGACGCTATTGAAAGGGCAGGCATTACTCGCCCAGAAGATTTTCTTAGCCTTGTTCCGAACGTGAACTTCGTGACATCGAACCACGAAGGTGAGTTCTTCGTGAACATGCGCGGTCAAGCTGGCGTGCGCTTCGCTGAGGGTGCTGTCGCCACTGTCGTTGATGGCGTGCAACTCTCTACTCAAAACGAATTTAACGGCGACTTTTTCGATATTGAGCAGCTCGAAGTTCTAAAGGGCCCACAGAACGCCCTCTACGGCCGGAACGCGACAGCTGGAGCAATCATCGTAACAACAAAAGCCCCAGGTGATGAGTGGGAAGGCAGTGTTCTTGCCAGCTACGGTAACTGGAATGCGATGAAGTTACAGGGCGGCATTGGTGGTCCTTTGACCGACAACATCGGCATTCGTGTGTCGGCGTCACTGACAGATACCGACGGTCCGTACACCAACGAATTTACCGGTGAGAAGGTCCACCGCTGGACAAATAAGACTGGCCGCATGCGGCTGAATTGGCAGGGTGAAAACACTACTGCTGACTTCGTCCTCGGTGGTAGCCACGGTACTGGCGGGGCTATTGCGTTTAATGCGCAAATCGCTGGTACAACGGTTGGCGGTGTCTTCATTCCTGGTCCTGATACCAACAATGTTCACCCAATTCCCTTCGTCAACGATACTCCCGGTATTAATATCCAAGACAAGGTCAATACATCACTTCGTGTTGTTCATGAAATGGATGGAATGACGCTCGAGTCTGTGAGTTCTTTCAGCTCTATTAAGGATAACTACCAGGCTAAAGGCTTGCCGTACGCTGATTACTCAATTCCTTCGAACGACTTTGGTGTTTTTGAAGCGGTGTTCGGTGATTTGACGCAGAAGTGGCGGGATCAAAACCGAGCCTTTACTCAGGAGTTCCGTCTGTCATCCAACGACGATACAGCGCGTCTTCGCTGGCAAGCTGGTGCTTACTTTCAGAAAGCCCGTAAAATTAGAACCAACATCAACGGCTTGTACACCGGTGGTGGTATTTCTCCGAGCCTGTTGCCGAGTCCGATTGGCAGCGCTAATCCATCGGTTAACTACGATAAGACCAAGTTTGGTGTGACCAACTATTCACCGTTCGGGAACATTCAGTTCGATATCACAGATGACCTGCAACTCGATGTGGCAGCTCGTTATGAGACTGAAGAACGTGATGTGGAAACACGGACAGCACCTGGTCCGAATACGATCACAGGCGATGCTACATATAACCAATGTGTGCTTCGTACCGGTCGTGCTGCATCCAACTGCTTTGATGAAACCACGTTCCATCAATTCCAGCCGAAGGTTACTTTGTCTTACTCTCTTCCAGATGATACCGGCAGCGTTTATGCCACATGGGGTAAGGGCTTTAAGTCAGGTGGTTTCAACACCATCGGTGTTCGTGCCCTATTAATCGACGGTGCCATTGCAGCCGGCGGTGATCCTAGCCTGATCTTCACGCAAGACAGCTACGACAAAGAAACAACAAATGCCTACGAAATTGGTTTCAAGGCCCGTTTGATGGACGGTCGTTTAGCTCTTAACGGTGCCGTCTTTAGAACTGATGTAACCGATGCGCAGCAGTTTGAGTTCTTCCCAGTCGGAAGCATTCAGGCCGTGTCCCGTATCGATAAGCAGAAAGTTGAAGGCTTTGAGGTCGACTTTAATGTGGCTGTTACCGAAGGTGTTCAAATCTTCGCTGGTTATGGCTACACAGATGCCAAGGTCACAGAGTTGCTGGCGCAGCCGCTGTTCGTAGGCAACCGCGTGCCTTACATCGAAAAGGACAACCTGCTGGTAGGAGCGCAGTTTAATACGCCAGTAAGCGGTGATATCGAACTCGTAGGTCGCGTTGAGTACAAGCGTCGCGGAAGCATCTGGTACGATTCTTCTAACCTGCCAGGTTCGCGTCGTGACCCAATCGAGCTTGTTGATGCTCGTATTGGTCTTGCAACGGATGATTGGAGCCTCACACTTTGGGGTCGCAACCTAAACAATGAGAAGTACGCCAGTGAGTCTGTTCCACTGCTGTCCATTCTTAACGTTCCGTTCAAAGCTCCTACCCGGAGCTACGGCTTGGAAGCACGCTATAACTTCTAAGTCATAGAAAACGACAAACCCCACATCATCAAACCGTGATGTGGGGTTTTTTATAGGCAAAGAATACAGGGGGACAGAGTTATGCCTATCGGTCTTGCACCAAACGACAGATCTAAATTCCAGGTTTATCAATACGACGCATCCGATATGAGCGGCGCAGACCTTTTTGATCTGCCGTTCAACCCCGGAACTCAGATCCGAGGGTACACCGCTTTTGATGAGCCAGCATGTCAGGTCATCATTGAAGATTTTATGCCGGGCACGGAATTTCAGTGGACGTTCACCCACGATGAATACCAATACGCCATTTCCGGTGAAATTGAGATCGAAGTATTCGAACCGCCATTGTATGCGGAAAGCACGAAGACAACCTTTAAGGCAGGTTCAGTTTACCTGTTCCCGGTAGGGTCACGGATGCATGTGAAGGTGATTGGTGATGAACCTTATCGCCACATTTGTTTCTGTCCGCCGAGCCCTGGGTACCCATTCCCTAGCGTGGAAGATGTTCGCAAGGGATCGAAGTAAAGAATTATAGTTTAGAGCGATGCCGCAATTTTTGCCGCATTTCTCTGAACTCAGTTTCTCTCCAACCTATAGGGGAGCGGTCTTGTGGTTGAGCACCACAGTTAAGGATCGTCTCCCCTTCTTTTTTGGATGTGACACTTATGAAAAACACGCAAGATTTCGATGTCATGGTCTTCGATACCTATTCGCCTAGGTCTGACGCTGCAGCGCGCAACTATGATCAATGGCTGGCGGATGTCGATTGCCCCTTGTTCAATGGTTTGGACATGGTTGCGGGTTATTACTGTTGGAAGGTGGCAAAGGCTAAAGGCAATCGGGCGCCCTGCGCTAGGGGATCCGGCAAACCCTATACTTACTTTGGCTTCTTCGGGTTGAATGATGAATCCGGATTTGAGGCAATGATGTCTGATCCGAAAGCCGAAGCCCATGTACCGGTCTGGGTTTCTCAATGGAGTCAGCACCCTGATGCGGCTGACATGGCGGAGAATTTCTTCTTTAGTTTCGCCCGCAAAACGCAAGCTACTCCGGGACAGATGACCGAAACAGCACTCCTCGTGCCATATGATCGCGATACCACAGAGAGCTCCGGGTATGAGAGCTGGTCCAATAATGTAAGTGCTGTGTCGGCTTTTGCCGAAACCGTGCGCTACGAATCATGGGTAGTCGAGCGTCAGTTGCAGGGAGACTATGCACCTACGGGTCTCGATCTGTTTTATTTGGGCGACGCTAGTCAGGCTGAAACGTTATGGGACTTGACGCCAAACGCTGTGCTCGGAACTCTTGTAGCCGGGCCCGTCTGAAAGAAATCGCAGAACAATGATCTGGAGAATTTATGACTAAAGTTAGCGTTGTCTACGACAGCAGTTTTAAAGGGCAGACAGCGGTTCTCGCTGAATGTGTGGCCGAAGGTGCACGCTCGGTAGAGGGGGCTGAAGTCCATGTCATCCACGTGGATCAAGTGCCAGACCATTGGTCAACTCTGCATACCTCAGATGCAATCATCTTTGGATCACCGACTTACATCGGCAGCGTGTCTGGAAAATTCAAACTTTTCATTGAACAGCTCGCTGGCGAGGTCTGGCTTAAGAGAATGTGGAAGAACAAGTTTGCGGCTGGTTTCACAATATCGGCAGGTCGCTCTGGCGATAAACTTAATTGCTTAACTCAGATGGTGATATTCGCCAGTCAAATGGCCATGATTTGGGTGCCACAGCATGTCCTCGGTGGCAATTATTCTACTGCCGGAAGCGAAGAAGACCTTAACCGGATGGCGGGCTATCTGGGGGCCATGGCGCAAGGAAACATCGACGAGCCTGCAGACGTGTCGCCGCCTGAGAGCGATCGCGAGACCGCGCGGCAGCATGGGCGACACGTCACACAGGTCGCTGCCCAATTTGTTGAAGGTCAACGGGCTCTGCCTTTCCAAGAAGAAACCCCGTATGACGCTGAAGGCGAGGGGCGGCCCCTGGGATTGGCAGAATTGCCTGGCTAGCCTTGTGGGTCAGGCGATGCCACTAATTCTCCAAGGGCGCAGCCGTAACATTCTGAAGGTCTTGCCGCCGCTGCAGCTGCATACTCACTGGTATTGTTGAGCGGCTGCATTCCGAAGTAACTAAACCTTTGGTCACCTAAAACCGGACTCAAAACTTGAAAAGTGCGTCTGTTTTCAGCCTGCGGCACAGAGCTCTGCGCCGTCATGAATGCTGCCGGCTGCCAGGGAGTCATGAGATCGCCTGACGTCATTTCACATAGATAAACTTGATAGTTTTTATCCATTTTTTCAGGTGTTGCATCGGGATAGCGGCCCCAGCTGTCAGTCCAACCTTGGGCAAATTTTTCAACGTCCGGGTTGCCCCAGATATCATCAAGTTTGTCTTTGTCTTCGACATACATGAGATCGAAATAAGTATAGGGCACTGCACAATCGGCTGGCGACGTGATTTTCCAGTTTGTGTAATGCTGAATGCCAGGAACGCCGTTGAAAAACGGATTGTCGACGTCTCTTAACCAGTCGTCATATTTGCGTTGAGTGCTGTCTTCTCTGGGTGTGTAAACCAGCAAAAGTAGATCGCGTAAGTTTCCGGACATATTAACGGCCTCCCATCAATTGTGGGCACGCATATGGGCGCACCCCCTTTTTATTTGCATAATATTCTGCATACAATGCATCCTTGAACAACAGGGGAATGCATCATGGCGGTTGAAAACTGGCGGAGAGACGAGCCCACATTTTATAATTTCTTGGCTTTAGAGCGAAAATCGCTTAGTGCACCCGATCCTCTCGGCGGTATCGCTGGTGGATTGATGAGTTGGGACAAAAAATCAGAATCCCAGACCTATATTGTTGAGGTTCCCCCAGGCTGGAAGACGCGCACTGACTCCAAAGATGCCTCGCTTGAGTTGTTTGTCTTGCGTGGTGATTTAGCTTTGAATGGCGATAGCGTGGGCAGCGGAGGCTACATCCATGTGCCCCAGCTCGCGGGTGGCGGCGAGGTTACGTCGACGGCTGGTGCCTTGG
>JAQWQC010000011.1 GCA_029245025.1 Rhodospirillaceae bacterium | reverse complement strand
CTTCGCGAGAAACCTGCGTGTTACCGCAGCTCGCCCGTTAGGGAACATCGATTCATCCCGTCATATTGATAACTATTCTGTCTTTGGCAGCATGACCTACAACGTGACAGATCAACTAGCTGTGGGCTTTGACGGCCGTTGGCAGCAAGATAACGTTCGTGAATCGACCGCGGAGTTCCAACCGCAAACGGCGGCTGAATTGCCAGGCCTAGGGTCTAACGAAGAGTTCACTGCGTTCGCTTTTGATACTGCAAGCTTCAAGCGCTTCCTGCCACGTTTCATCATTGACTATAAGCCGAATGACGATGCAACAATCTATGCTGTGTTGTCACGCGGGAATAAGCCAGGCTTCTTTAATAATGCTGCGACAGCCGCGAACTTAGGTATCGCTGCAGATGTTTTGGAAGAGTCAGTATGGAACTATGAGTTGGGTGCGAAAACCCTCTGGATGGATGGCCGTTTACTCTTAAACGTTGCTGGCTATTACATGGATTGGACCAATCAGCAAATTCGCCAGACTTTCCTCGATGCTCAAGGGCAGGATTCAACAATTTCCACCAACGCTGGTGCGACGGAAGTGTATGGCGTTGAAGTGGAGAGTACCTTCGTTGCTACAGAGAACCTGACCCTCTCTGGCTCGGTCGCTTATGCCGCGCCCGAGTTCAAGTTCTTCGAAGAAGGGACGTTTGGTCCCCAGTTGGGTGTTGGCCCTAATCTTGCCGGAAACGAACCTTATCGTTATCCGGATTGGCAGATTCAACTCGGTGCAGATTTCAGTCAGCCAGATGTTTTAAATGATTGGGATTTCTTTGGCCGGGCTGACATGAACATGACCGGTAAGCGGTGGTCAGAGATTTACAATTTATCCTACATCGGTTGGGAGTATAAGTTGAACCTGCGTATGGGTCTCGAAGACGACAACTGGCGTCTAACAGCTTATGTTAATAACGCACTTGATGATCGGTCACTGGCTGGCTCGTTCCGCTTCCGCGATTTGCGGCGCTTTGCCTTCTTCGATCAAACAACGTTCTCATTCACGTTCCCTTATGCTCAGCTGGTTAACCTGAACCGCGGCCGTAACTTCGGTGTAAACATTAGCTACAGCTATTAGGTTTAGATAAAATCTCGAACAAGAAAACCCCGGCCTTTTGGTCCGGGGTTTTTCTTTGCATATAGGCCTGACTGTAAACCGATAGATTAAATAAATTTCAGGTCTTTATTCATTTCCAGAATTCGGAATTATTTCGACTATGTTCGGTTGAGCCAACAAGAGGAAAACCAAAGATTTGTGAGAGACGTCTGTTGTTTTGATCGATGCGCATACGCGTTTACGAGATCTGATTTCCCGGCTTGAAGCGTGGAAGGTAAAGATATCCGCATCTCTTTTGGGCATCAGAGACATGCTCTGCCAGGTTCTGAAACAAAAGAAATTCCGGCCGAAATAGAGGTGTTAATGTTATCGGAGAAATATGAAAACGAACTGCCTAGGCGTTCGCCTGATCTGGAGAATGGGTGCTGGCGGGTCCTTAAACTTCATCCATAACGGCTTGCCATTCAGGCGAGACATCATTGCGTCCCATATCCCCAGCGTCTAAGTCAACGATACGTAGGATGTGGGAGAGATACTCCTGCCGCCAGGCATCTCGCTCGGCGATGACCTCTTTAGATGGCTTGTATTGATCAATCTCGGATTTATCTAAAAGACCTTTGGCGTCAATTAACCGCTCAAGGGTGTCGTTGCGGTCGCGCATCACTGAAACCTCGCCGGCCAATGCCATTACCATTGCCAGAAGCTTGTCTGATGTTGGGTCGTGAAAGAACTGTGGGCGCATTCCTTTAGAATGCTTTGGCAGATTGGCATCCTCAGGGCTTAATACATTTGGCATATCCCGCTCCTACTTTTGGGCGCCGTAGAGGTACCAGAAACCGCCGCCACCAAAGTCACCGCCCTGGAAAACATTTGTTCGTTTGGCTTTGGCGGCTTCATAAGCGCTGGGGGCCATGGCTTCGAATGACTTTGAAGGATCAAACCCAGCTTCTTCAGCCGCCTGTGATGGATCAATTTCGTGTGACTTGCTCCAGAAGGGCTCGTTATTGTTATAGGTGTCCCAATCCAGGATAAACGCATCATAGTCGTCCATGTCTTTATAGGCGGGAGTTTCAACATGGATGACGACACCGCCAGGCGACAGCAGCCGGTAGCATTCTTTCATAATATTGCGAAAGGCAGTCGTTGATGTTTCGTGAATAAGGATGTGGGATACAATTAGGTCGAATGAGCCATCTTCAAAATTAAGGTGCTCTGCATTTTGCTGTGACAAATGTACCTCAGCTCCCAGTGTCTCACATCGTGCGTGCGCATAGCGTAGCATCGGTGCGGCAACATCGACGCCAAACACGTCCGCATCTGGGAATGTTTCCTTATAGGGCACTGTCGAATTTGCCGTGGAGCAACCTAAGTCAAGTATCCGTTTGGGTGTGAAGTCAGGGAAGGTTTCCTGCATGTAAGCGATGGTACTTGCACCTATGTCGTCATTCATGGGGCCCAACTGGCCCATCGCATAAATATAAACGGCTCGCTCAAAGATCGCGCCGGGTGCCACGTCATCCTCAACCATTTCAGTATGGTATCCACCAGGCTGGCAGTGAATATCGACTGCGGTGAGGTATCGAGGAATTTTAAGGTTTGGATCAAGCTTGAGGGTTCCACCAGCAGGTTTGTCTATACTTTTCTTTTTGGCCTCCGATACCAGTTTCGCCCACTGCCGCTCAACTGAAACTTGGCAGGACTTCCACATCATTTCCTGACTGGTGCGCAACAAAGAACTCCAGGTCTGATAATAGTTGTTACCGTTCATGGCTTTGCGGATTTCATGGCGATTATTTGGGGCGCGACCATGTTCCTTTTCAAAGGCAGGTTTGACTTGAGTTTCATATACAGTTTTTGTTTTAGGACTGACCTGGCTCGCGAGGTGTAGTTTGTATGATTTCACAAACTCCTGGCGGGCAAATTCGTCTGCCGTTGCTTCGGGCAAAACGGCGTGGGCAAACTGTTCGTAATCTTGGGGTTGCATGGCAGTTGTCCTTTGGTTCAGATCAATCTGTGATGTCAGGGTCTGGCTAAAAGCCTACTTCGCTGCTTTCCTAAATGAGTCTAGGGTATCCCTGTATCGTCCCTGGGGCAGGTCTATGGTGTCGTCATAGGCATGATAAATTTCATTGATACAGCTTGCGTTGTCTAAACATTCCATCGTTAGGCGAGCGAGAGCATCGCGGGTTACAACACCACGTTTCGATTGGTCAGTGGTCATCGCGGCTTGTCCAGACTCAGACATATCCGCGGGTAATAAGACAAGATTTCGAATGATAGTGTAGGGTGCGTGGCTTTCCATGAGGTGCCGCTCACCATGATCTTTGGCCATTATGGTTGGTCCCATTACGTCCCAACGTGCTTTGGGGTAAACGGGGAGGCTTAATCCGGCACCAACCGAGCCATGCAATATCACCTGACTAACGCCAGTTTCTTTAGCCCATTTTGAGATATACATCATGCTGTCGATGTAAAAGTCAGGCTCAGTATCGCCGTCGCGGGCCAAGGCATCAATCACCACACGATAGGGACCAGCCTTCATCGCGGCTTCAACATCACTTTCGGTTAAAACGTCACCGGTGAGGAAAGACACACCTAAGGGTGCTAATTTCGATCGATTGGACGTAGGGCGAACAAAAACCGTAACGTCTTCACCTGCTTCTATGAGGTCCATTACAATTTCAGCACCAAGTTTCCCGGTGCCACCAAAAACCAGGACACCGTCATTGGCGTTAACGACCTTTGGGACTATCGTCATAAATAGGGCCAGAAAAGCGGCAGAAAATAGAGATATTTTGGTCATCGGCGCGTCCTTTCATTTAGAGAACTTCAAGCCTAAGTCTGCCTTGCGGTGGCCAGGTGATCAATGGTTAGCGCAGTTCTATCTTCTATTTGGTGGTCGCACTATTCCCGCCAAATTTGTCGAACTAAACTCTCTAGTGTTGCTGTAAAATTGCAGAAGCCACAAGCGATGGAATTTCCCACGCGCTCCGCAAGATCGTTCGGCACGGCCGGACCTTACCCCGAAGGGCCTAGACATCGAAGCACCTAAATATTTGTGCATGCTCAAAGGACGGTGCGATTGAAACTTCCAAGGTGAGCCATTTTCGCCCAGGCGTTGCGCTTTGGCGCGGGCAACGGTAAACCCACTTTCAGACGAAGCCTTATGCCCTAGAACGCAAAGACCAGTTAGATGCTCGAGAAGACCTATAACCCCGCTGAGGTAGAAGAATCCCTTTACGACGAATGGGATCGAACCGGGGTATTCGCCGCCGATACGGGCTCCAACAAGGCCCCCTATACTATCATGATGCCGCCGCCCAACGTGACGGGCAGCCTTCATATCGGTCACGCACTGACATTCACTCTGCAAGACGTCCTAATTCGATACCGCCGCATGAAAGACCGGGATGCACTGTGGCAGCCGGGCACGGATCATGCGGGGATTGCAACCCAGATGGTGGTTGAACGCCAGTTGGCGGAGCAGGGTGATCATCGCCGGGACCTTGGACGAGAAAAATTTGTAGAAAAGGTTTGGGACTGGAAAGCGGAATCCGGTGGCACGATAATTCGTCAGCTGCGCCGCCTCGGAGCATCTCCCGACTGGGAAAAAGAGCGCTTCACACTTGATGAGGGGCTTTCCAAGGCTGTTACGAAAGTTTTTGTTCAGCTACACAAAGATGGTCTCATATACCGCGACAAGCGGTTGGTGAACTGGGATCCAAAACTGCACACCGCGATTTCTGACCTTGAAGTGGAACAGCGTGAGACCACTGGTAAAATGTGGTTCTTCAAGTACCCGGTTGACGGACGTGAAGGCGTTTTTATCATTGTCGGTACCACCCGGCCGGAGACTATGCTCGGTGATACGGCCGTGGCAGTGCATCCCGACGACGAGCGGTACACAGATTTGGTTGGCCAATACTGTGTTTTACCTTTGACGGGACGAAAGATTCCGATCATCGCGGATGACTACGCCGACCCTGAGAAAGGGTCAGGGGCGGTGAAAATTACTCCGGCTCACGACTTCAATGATTTTGCGGTTGGCGCACGTCACAATTTAGAGCGAATCAATGTTCTGGATGAGAATGCGGCACTGAACGAAAACGCTCCTGTTAAGTATCGTGGCATGGATCGTTTTGACGCACGTACAGCTATCGTTACCGAAATTGAAGAGCTCGGTCTGCTAGAAAAGATCGAGGAGAACCCCATGGTTGTTCCGCATGGCGACCGCTCTGGCGTGGTGGTTGAGCCGTGGCTGACGGACCAATGGTTCGCTGACGCCTACAAGCTGGCACAGCCTGCTATCAAGGCAGTAGAAGAGGGCCAAACAAAGTTTGTGCCCAAGCAATGGGAAAGCACTTACTTTGAATGGATGCGCAACATTCAGCCCTGGTGCGTATCTCGGCAATTGTGGTGGGGACACCGTATTCCAGCGTGGTACGGATCGGATGGTCACTTTTTTGTCGAGGAGACTGAGGCGGAGGCCGTTGCAGCCGCTAACGCTCATTACGGTAAAGAAGTAGAGCTTACTCAGGACCCAGATGTTCTGGACACTTGGTTCTCCTCCGGTCTATGGCCGTTTTCGACCCTGGGCTGGCCGGACAAAACACCTGAATTGGATCGTTACTATCCAGGTGATGTTTTAGTTACAGGTTTTGACATCATCTTTTTCTGGGTTGCTCGGATGATGATGTTGGGATTGCATTTTATGGGTGAGGTGCCATTCAAGGAAGTCTACATCCATGCGCTGGTGCGTGACGAAAAGGGCCAGAAGATGTCCAAGTCTAAGGGCAACGTCATGGACCCCCTCGAATTGTGCGATAAATATGGGACAGACTCTGTTCGTTTCACGTTGGCGGCGATGGCGGCTCAGGGTCGTGATATTAAGCTGGCTGAGCAACGTATTGCCGGGTATCGCAATTTCATCACAAAAATTTGGAATGCCGCTCGCTTTTGCGAGATGAATGAATGCGCGCCATCAGCGACGTTCGATCCATCAAAGGTCACCACCACGCTCAACAAATGGATCGTATCTAAAGCGGCAGAGGCTGGCGACGGCGTTGCAGCAGCCATTGAGGCGTATCGGTTTAATGAGGGAGCCGACGCCCTTTATCATTTCACATGGCATACGTTTTGCGATTGGTACTTAGAGTTCGCTAAACCGGTGTTTCAAGGGGACGATTTAGTTGCAAAAGCCGAAACACGAGCAACGGCCGCCTGGGCGCTTGATCAAATACTAATCTTTGGTCAGCCGATCATGCCCTTTGTGACTGAAGAGCTATGGCGCCGCATTGACGAGAATCGTGGCGGCGGCCTGATCAATGCAGAATGGCCAGTCCATCACGGACTAGCAGCGCCGGATGCCCAAGAAGAAATGGATTGGGTGGTCGAATTAATCTCAGCGATACGTTCCGTACGCGCGGAAATGAACATCCCTGCAAAGGCTAAGCTCGACGTAAGTGTTAAGGATGCGGACGTTAGCGCTAAGGCGCGATTGAACGGCCACCGCACACTGATTGTAGCTAATGCGCGCTTATCTTCTATTGCGGCCGTCGAAGGTGACTTTAACATTGAAGGGGCGGTGCAAGTTGTTGTTGGATCTATGACTTTGCTTTTACCTTTGGGAGGGTTGATTGATCTGGAGCAAGAACGGGCACGCTTGCAAAAAGAAATAAAAAAGCAGGAAATTGAGATTTCAAAGATTGAGAAGAAGCTAGGTAATGCTGGTTTTGTCGCTAAGGCACCGCCTGAAGTTGTTGAAGAAAACCGTGCAAGAGTTGAAGCCGCTGAGGCCGCCAAGGCGAAGATTATGGAAGCGCTAGAGCGTATCTCCTCAGCATGAGCGGGGGTTCACTGTGGGGGTAGATAATCTATAAAAACGATCTACCGTCAGATCAGTTCGCAATGAGTAACCCCACCGGTAAAACTCCGCCAAAGGAATCGAGAGAGGATATGCAAGCCCCGACCGAAACCGCTTTGCTGTCTCGTGAAGTGGCGGTGGCTCGCGATCTAGCGACCAGGCTATCAGCTCCACCGCCTAGTCCATTCTAGGTCTGCAAGATTAAGCCTCATTACGCTGGCGAAATTGGGATAAGTGGCCTAAAACCGGCATCAATCAGCCTAGAGCCGTCACCACAGGACCATTCCAATGCCAGATGACACTAAAAAACCGGTTTTTGATAAGTCTAAGCTTCCATCACGCTACGTGACGGAGGGACCGGAGCGCGCGCCTCATAGATCCTATTACTACGCTATGGGCATGACGGATGAAGAGATTCATCGGCCGTTCGTCGGCGTCGCGACCTGCTGGAACGAAGCGGCGCCTTGCAATATTTCCTTAAACCGACAGGCTCAGTCAGTTAAGAAAGGTGTTGTTGAAGCTGGCGGCACGCCGCGAGAATTTACAACGATTACTGTGACTGATGGTATCGCCATGGGACACGCGGGCATGAAATCTTCTCTGGTTTCTCGCGACGTCATCGCGGATTCAGTGGAATTGACGATGCGCGGTCACGCCTATGATGCCCTAGTTGGTTTGGCTGGCTGCGATAAATCCCTGCCGGGCATGATGATGGTGATGCTGCGGCTCAACGTACCGTCCGTATTTATGTATGGCGGATCAATTCTACCAGGGACTTTCAAAGGCAAGGACGTCACGGTAGTTGATGTTTTTGAGGCGGTTGGCCAACATTCTGCTGGCAACATGAGTGACGAAGACCTGTTTGAGCTGGAATGCGTTGCTTGTCCGTCGGCCGGCTCCTGTGGCGGTCAATTCACAGCTAACACAATGGCCTGTGTGTCTGAGGCTATGGGGCTGGCATTGCCCGGATCAGCAGGCGCACCTGCGCCGTATGAGTCACGTGATCATTTTGGCGAAGAATCTGGCCGGGCGGTCATGAAGCTCATCGAGACAGGCCTGCGCCCCCGAGACATCGTGACCCGGGAGGCACTCGAAAATGCAGCCGTAGTGGTCGCCGCGTCTGGTGGCTCGACCAATGGCGGCCTGCACCTTCCGGCTATTGCCCATGAGGCGGGAATTAAGTTCGATCTCGATGATGTCTGTGAAATCTTTAAGAAGACGCCGTATATCGCTGATTTGAAACCGGGTGGGCGCTACGTCGCCAAAGATGTTTATGATATCGGGGGCGTTCCCGTCTTGCTCAAAGCGCTCCTGGATGGTGGTTATCTGCATGGGGATTGCATGACTGTCAGTGGCAAAACCCTGGCTGAAAACCTCGCTGACGTTAAATTCCAAGAGGATCAGGATGTTATTCGTCCGACGTCTAACCCATTGTCGCCAACAGGCGGCGTCGTAGGCTTGAAAGGCTCGCTCGCGCCGCAGGGAGCCATCGTCAAAGTGGCCGGTATGGAAAAGTTAACCTTCCGTGGCCCAGCCCGCTGCTTCGACTGCGAAGAAGATGCCTTCAAGGCCGTTGAGGACAAAACCTATAACGAAGGTGAAGTATTGGTTATCCGCTATGAGGGACCGCGCGGCGGACCGGGTATGCGCGAAATGCTATCAACCACTGCCGCTCTATACGGGCAGGGGATGGGCGACAAAGTCGCGCTGATCACGGATGGCCGCTTTTCTGGCGCAACACGAGGCTTCTGTGTTGGGCACGTGGGGCCGGAGGCAGCCGTTGGCGGTCCGATTGCACTGATCGAAGACGGTGACATGATTGCCCTTGACGCAGATGCTGGCACTATTGAACTTGAAGTTAGCGATGAAGATATCGCCAAGAGACGGTCAAGTTGGGTACCGCGTGCTCACGATTACCAGTCTGGAGCATTGTGGAAATATGCGCAGACAGTCGGCGATGCCAAAGACGGTGCGGTTACGCATCCTGGGGGCAAGGCCGAGACCCACGTTTACGCGGATATTTAGCCCCATCAGCTTCATATATATAGCCTACTATTATAAATTTTCCACTAACTCGATCATCTTTTGGCGCTCTTTGACATCTGGCAAGCGTCCGCGTCCTGCGCCCGCATTGTCAGCCATGTGGTGCGGTTTATTGGTTGCTGGAATTATGCATGTCACGGCGGGATGTGAGAGAACGAACTTTAGATAAAATTGACCCCAACTCTCTGCAAAATCTGTCGCCCATTCCGGTATATCTCTGCCTTCCGTTTGTTTGAACAGACGGCCGCGTCCAAAGGGGACGTTGATTAAAGCCGCTATGCCGCGCTCTGCGGCGAGGGGCAGCAGGCTGGCCTCAGCGCTGCGTTCCTCAATGTTGTACTGGAACTGCACGAAATCCAGC
>JAQWQC010000032.1 GCA_029245025.1 Rhodospirillaceae bacterium | reverse complement strand
GCGTGTGTTCATACCGTTTGATCTGACGGACTTTCCGAACATACGCGCTTATCTAAATCGGATAGGGACGCGTGCGGCCTATCAGAAGGCCATAAAACTGGGCGAAAAAACCGCGGTTTAATGAGTGAGCAAATGATGTCGAATGCTGTCGAATGCTGTCGAATGATATTCTAGAGCACAAGAAATAGCCAAGACTTGCCTTGAGAAGAGCTATAAAGGCTGAGGATTTTAAGGACAAAAGCCAGCGGTCAGTGCGCCCGTTGTAAATCAAGTTTAAAATTAACTATGAAATTTCTTGCAGCTCTAATTCTAATGGCCTTGCCCGCGCTCGCTGCTTCAGACGTTGAAAGCATTTCTGGCGCACCCCGCATAGTTGATGGCGACACCCTGGTGATAGACGGAACACGGATACGTCTGCACGGCATTGACGCCCCAGAGGTCAAGCAAATATGCCAGCGTGATGGGATAGATTGGCTGTGTGGGCAAGATGCTTCTAAAGCACTACGCAACTACGTGGGTAGCGCTGATCTGAGATGCAAGAAATTAGACACTGACCGCTATGGCCGCATGGTTGCGAGGTGCTACCGGTCTGATGAGCTTGATATAGGCGAGTGGATGGTTAGCAACGGTTGGGCGCTAGCGTACCGGCGTTACTCAAAAGATTACGTGGATGAGGAAGCTGACGCCAAGACCGCAGAGCGAGGACTGTGGGTGGGGGAGTTTGTCGAGCCTTGGGTGTGGAGGCGGAGATAGAGGACTTCAAGTCCTTGACTGTCTGCTTTGAGAGGTCAAGCGGATGTGCCCGGAAATTATATATATAATATTTGCGTATATAGGGGCGTGAAGGTTGTTGCTTGGATGATAAGACAGTCCAAGTATTCTCGGTACCACTGGTAACTTATTGAAATATATGGCGGGAGTGACGGGACTCGAACCCGCGACCTCCGGCGTGACAGGCCGGCGCTCTAACCAACTGAGCTACACCCCCAACCGGGGTCCACAAAATTGCGCCAAAGGCGCGGTGTTCTGCGGAAGGAGCGGGGTTGTAACAGGCCTGATCCAACGGCGCAAGTGGTGGTGCATGTAGCCGATTCTTTTGCTAGGGTTCTCTTTCCCTTGCATCATTCTGGTCCAGCACCATGGCAGCGACCTTTAGGTTGACTCTAAGCCAGGTGGGGGGTGCACCGTTCACTTGGCATTGCCAAGGTGCTAAGGCTTCGAACCCTCTGAGCATAAAGGGGTGAATTTAATGACGGTGACGGAAGAGGCGGGGTCTGAAACATCCCCCGCCTATCTTATTTGGGAAGATGCTGAGAAAGACGCGTGGTGGCTATCTAGAAGTCACGATGAGTCCGCAGCATTTGTCATTGCTCCAGACTCCGTAACCAACCACGTCCTCGTCCTTCACCAGCCTAGCGACAGTAATAGGTTTAAAGTCATTGCCGCTATCCAGATGGGACAAGATAGCAGTATTGGAACTGCGGTCGCGGAGGCAAAGCGCACAGCAGTAAAATGGAAAGGGGTTCCAAATTCACCGCCAATAAAATCGAGTATTCGGGCGTGGCGGGCTCAGCGATGGTCGAAAATTATAATCCGCGAAGTTCCTTTGGCTTTGATCTCATCATTTATAGGCTGCGTGTTGGCGTTCTTAGTCGCTGCATTCTTTATTGTAACCGATGTCTCTGGATGGCCCATGATTGTCGTTGGCACATTGCTTGGATTTTCATCCGGCTGGCTCTTAAAGTGGGCTGCGGACCGAAGGTTTACGAGCCTTATGGGGCCGATTGGACGTTTTGTGACAGTTACTGGCGGCGCGACGATAGGCGCATTTCTGACGGTATCCGTCTTCTTCATTCTCTTTACGCGTTAGGTAGCCAGCTAGGACCCGCTTGGTCCACTATTTCTCGTCGTCTGGGTCATAATTCAAGTTCGGTGAGAGCCAGCGCTCCATGGTCTTGACATCTGAGCCCTTGCGCTTTGCATAATCAACAACTTGGTCTTGCTCAATTTTACCGACACCAAAGTAGCGGCTATCCGGATGGCCGAAATAAAGCCCTGAAACGGATGAAGCTGGCCACATGGCATAGCTTTCCGTAAGGGAGACGCCGGTGTGGCGTTCAGCATCCAGTAGGTCCCACAGTAGACCTTTTTCAGTGTGGTCAGGACTGGCGGGATATCCTGGAGCGGGGCGGATACCCTGATACTGCTCCCGAATGAGATCCTCGTTGTTCAAGTCTTCGTCTGGCGCGTATCCCCATAGTTCTGTGCGGATCCGTTGATGCATGCGTTCTGCAAACGCTTCTGCGAGTCGGTCTGCCAAAGCTTTCAGGAGTATCGAGTTGTAGTCATCATGGGCATCTTCAAAGGCTTGTACGTGCTCGTCGATCCCCAGCCCTGCCGTCACAACAAAAGCGCCGATGGTGTCTACGTGACCGCTATCTTTGGGAGCAACAAAATCTGACAACGCGAAGTTTGCCCGGTCTCGTCCTTGGCGTGGCATCTGTTGACGCAGCGTGTGGAATGTCTGGAGGACAATCTTGCCCGTGGTGTCAGCATATACTTCTATATCGTCGCCCACCGAATTGGCTGGCCAAAGACCGACTACAGCCTTAGCGGTTAACCACTTCTCACCAATAATTCGCTGTAGCATGGCCTGTGCGTCGTTGTACAAACTGCGCGCCGACTCTCCGACACGCGGGTCGCTTAGTATGTCTGGATACGTCCCTCTTAGTTCCCATGTTGAAAAGAAGGGTGACCAATCAATACAGGCGGTGAGCTCCGCCAGATCATAGTCGTCAAAATTGGTAAGTCCGGGAGTTTCTGGTTGGTGAGATTCATACGAAGCCCAGTCGATTTTGAAGCCATTTGCTTTAGCGTCTTTGTATGCCAATCGTGTTTTTTTCGATTGGCCACGCTCATGTGTGTCTCGAACTTTTTCATAGTCGGTTTTGACAGATGAGATGAATGCATCTTTTTGATTTGCCGACAGAAGGCTGGAGGCGACACCGACGGCACGCGATGCGTCGGTCACGTATACCGTCGCCCCATCATATTTTGGCTCGATCTTGACGGCCGTATGCACTTTGGAGGTCGTGGCGCCACCAATGAGCAGGGGGATGTCGAACCCTTGTCGCTTCATTTCACTGCCGACGTAGACCATTTCGTCCAGGCTAGGGGTGATCAGGCCAGATAATCCAATTATATCCGCATTCTCGGCCTTGACGGTTTCCAAGATTTTCTCACATGGCACCATGACGCCAAGGTCGACGATGTCGAAATTATTACATTGGAGGACGACGCCAACTATGTTCTTGCCGATGTCATGGACATCACCTTTGACCGTGGCGAGAACGATCTTTCCTTTTGACCCTGTGTCTGAGTCCGGATTGTTGGCTTTCTCTTCCTCGATGTAGGGAATGAGGTGAGCCACGGCTTTCTTCATGACCCGTGCGCTTTTCACGACCTGAGGCAAGAACATTTTGCCAGACCCGAAAAGGTCGCCGACGATATTCATGCCATCCATCAACGGTCCTTCGATTACATCCAAAGGGCGCTTGGTGTGGGTCCGGGCTTCTTCCGTGTCTTCGATAATGAAGTCGGTGGTGCCGTTCACAAGGGCATGGCTCAGTCGTTCGTTGACGGGTTTTTCCCGCCAAGACAAATCAACGACACGCTTTTTGCCTTCGCCGCGATATTCATCCGCAATTTCGAGCAGGCGATCCGTGGCATCTGGCCGACGGTTAAGGATAACGTCTTCAACCCGTTCTTTCAGAGCCTCAGGAATGTCTGCGTAAACCGCCAGTTGGCCCGCGTTTACGATGCCCATGTCCATTCCGGCGTTGATCGCATGGTACAAAAAGACCGAATGCATCGCTTCGCGAATGGGCTCATTACCGCGGAAGGAAAACGAGATATTTGATACGCCGCCTGAGACATGACAGTGCGGTAGTGTCTCCTTGATCCGTCTCGTTGCTTCAATGAAATCCAGAGCATAGGAATTGTGCTCTTCAATCCCAGTCGCGACTGCGAAAATATTTGGATCAAAGATGATATCTTCTGGTGGAAAACCGATTTCTTCAGTCAGCAACTTGTAGGATCGCGTGCAAATTTCGACTTTTCGGTCCGCGGTATCTGCTTGACCGTCTTGGTCAAAAGCCATGACAACCACCGCGGCACCGTATCGCTTAAGTTTGCGGGCTTGTTCGAAAAAGGGCTCTTCCCCTTCCTTTAAGCTGATCGAATTAACGACTGATTTGCCCTGCACACACTTCAAACCGGCTTCTATGACCGACCATTTTGATGAGTCGATCATAAGGGGCACACGGCTGATATCGGGTTCAGTGGCGATGAGATTGAGGAAACGGGTCATCGCTGCTTCTGAATCCAACATGGCTTCATCCATGTTGACGTCGATGATTTGAGCGCCGTTCTCAACCTGTTGGCGCGCGACATCCAATGCAGCCTCAAAGTCATCATTTAGGATGAGCTTTTTGAACCGCGCCGAACCGGTAACGTTGGTCCGCTCTCCGATATTAACAAAGGTGGCCGAGCCAGATGATGACGTCATGAAGCTAGCGCAAATGGCTCTAGGCCTGAGAGGCGAAGTTTACGGTCAACGGCGGGTATCGCTCGCGGCGTCTTACCAGTAACCGCGTTAGCAATCGCTCGAATGTGATCGGGTGTTGTGCCGCAGCATCCGCCAACGGCGTTAACCAACCCGTCATCTGCCCACCCCCCAATCAAGGCCGCCATTTCTTCGGGGGATTGATCATATTCACCGAATTCGTTTGGCAGCCCGGCATTCGGATAAGTGCAGACATAAGTGTCAGCGACCCGCGAAATTTCAGAAACATAAGGGCGTAGTTGTTCCGCACCTAAGGCGCAATTGAGTCCAGTGGTGAACGGTGCCACATGACGAACTGAATTCCAGAACGCCTCAGCTGTCTGACCCGACAAAGTGCGGCCCGATTGATCTGTAATCGTGCCCGAGATCATCACAGGTAATTGATCGCCAATACTTTCGAAAACGTCTTCGATCGCGAACAAAGCTGCCTTAGCGTTCAACGTATCAAAAATCGTCTCAACCAATATGAGGTCAACACCACCTTCAACCAATCCTTCAACCGCTTCCTGATAGGCGACCCGCAATTCGTCAAAACACGTATTGCGCTTTCCCGGGTCGTTGACGTCAGGAGAAATGGACGCAGTGCGATTCGTTGGTCCCAATGTACCTGCAACGAAACGCGGCTTTTTAGGATTCTCTGAAGTGACGATGTCGCAGACCTGCCTTGCTGAACGGGCGGACTCTAAGTTTAGCTCTCGGGCGTAATCTTCCAGTCCGTAGTCCGCTTGAGCAATAGATGTGGAACTGAAGGTATTTGTTTCAAGAATGTCGGCACCGGCATCCAAATAGGCGCGATGTATTTCACTCAAGATTTCGGGCTGGGTCAGGCAGAGCAGATCATTGTTGCCCCGCAAATCCTGGGACCAATCTTTGAATCGCTCACCCCGAAAGTCAGCTTCATCGAAGTTATAAGACTGGATCATTGTGCCCATCGCGCCATCCAAGACTAAGATGCGAGACTCGATGGCGGCCACGAGTTGAGCGCGGCGATCTTCTCTTGATGATGTCATGGCACTATACTTTGCTGCGCGTGGCCGAAAAACGGCAAAACCTGAGGTTCATTTATAGAAATTGGGCGCTGTATGCAAACCGTGTGACGCAAACACGGGTGCGACTAACGAGGATTTAACCTAGCCGGTTCTCCAGATCAGAAAGCCAAGCCATAACCCGCTTCTTGTTTGCCCCTAAATCGCTATGCCCATACTGAGAACGGCTGTAGATGGCCAGCGTAGACGACTCTGGGGATATAGATATGAACTGGACAGTGATGACGTCTGGGAACCCAAGTAATCTGGTTCTTTGGACAAAAGTGCGCTGGTAGCCGTCAGTCGATGGGTCCGTTTCTATAGTCCGGGGTTGCCTCTCGATCATTTCAAGCCACGCCGATAGAACGGTGTCACGCGCCTGTTCGAATATGGGTGAGGTTTTATCTGGGCCACAATCACTCAAGCCTGTTGGACAGACCAAGTAGGTATTGGGCGACCCCGGCCGTACTAGAGTTGCAAACTCTATCGGGGTGATGGGTTTAAGTTTAAATAGGTCCATCAAGAAAGTCCTGGTAACACTCACTTATCAATAGATCGACTGGAGACTTAATAATGCCGCAGCCGACGCATGTCATGGCTCTAAAAACGCCATCGGAGGCAGAGTTAGACGTAACCCTTGATGAGGGCATGAAGAAGTACCTCAAAGTGTGCCGGGAGAAACTTGGCATAGTCCCGAATGTTTTGCTGTCCTATGCGTCTCGCCCCGAAAAGCTTAAAACGTTCGTCTCCTATTATAACGAACTTATGCTTGGTGAAAGTGGCCTGAGCAAGCTTGAGCGTGAAATGATTGCGGTCGTGGTCTCATCGACCAACCATTGTTTCTATTGTGTCGTCGCACACGGACAAGCGGTTCGTGAACTTTCCGGCGACCCAGAGTTGGGTGAAATGTTGGCGATCAATTATCGGGTAGCAGAACTGGAGCCACGGCAACGTGCGATGCTTGATTTTGCTCATAAAATGACAGTGACGCCCAGCTTGGTTGAGGACGCAGACCGGCAGTTTTTGCGTGACGTTGGTTTTTCCGATGACGAGATATTCGATATCGCGGATACAGCTGGTTTCTTCAATATGTCAAACAGGGTCGCAACCGCAGTAGATATGATGCCAAACCCCGAGTACCACGGACGGAATAGGTAGGATCGAGAGTGATGAATTTGAAAGACCCTTCTTTACTTAAAAGCGCCGCCTATATTGCGGGGGTTGTTGTTGATCCGGTGACTGCATAAGAGCGAATGCGCTCCTAATACTGCTGTTGATACTCGGGCGTGGACGGTGTTCACGCCCTTTCCTTTTGTGC
>JAQWQC010000023.1 GCA_029245025.1 Rhodospirillaceae bacterium | reverse complement strand
AACGCCGTGAACTCAGCGCCACCAGCTTCCGACAAAACCTTCGTGATCGCTGCCGTCAACGTCGTCTTACCATGGTCAACGTGACCAATCGTTCCGATGTTGCAATGCGGCTTATTACGCTCAAACTTTTCCTTCGACATGACCTAAACCCTTTCTGCCTCTTCGTTCGTTAAAAACCGATGCCGGTTAACCCGCCAACTTGGCTTTAATCTCGTCCGAAACAGCGTTCGGAACTTGCTCATAGTGATCGAATACCATTGTAAATTGTGCGCGACCCTGGCTCATGGATCGCAGGGTATTCACATACCCAAACATATTGGCCAACGGAACCATAGCATCGATGACGCGCGCATTGCCGCGCTGATCCATTCCACCAACATTGCCACGACGACTGTTTAAGTCACCAATGATGTCACCCATATAGTCTTCCGGTGTTACCACCTCAACCTTCATGACCGGCTCTAGCAACTTCGGACCCGCCTGAGGCAGGCCTTCGCGCACCGCTGCGCGAGCAGCAATTTCAAAAGCCATTACAGAGGAATCAACATCGTGATAGGCGCCGTCATAGAGCGTTGCCTTAACGGCGGTCATCGGGAAGCCAGCGATTACACCGCTTTCCAATTGCGTCATAAGGCCCTTTGCAACGCCTGGAATAAATTCTTTAGGAACATTACCGCCGGTAACAGTGTTCTCAAATTCATTCGCCGAACCTGCTTCAAGCGGCTCAAACTTAATTTTGACGCGAGCGAACTGACCACTACCACCCGATTGCTTTTTATGGGTGTAGTCACAGTCAAAATCTTTAGAGATGGTTTCACGATAGGCAACTTGTGGGGCGCCTACGTTGGCCTCAACCTTGAATTCACGCTTCATGCGATCCACAAGGATTTCCAAGTGAAGCTCACCCATTCCTTTAATGATCGTCTGACCACTCTCTTCGTCAGAGCTCACGCGGAAGGATGGATCTTCAGCAGCCAAACGGGCCAAAGCCATACCCATCTTTTCGACATCGGTCTTGGTTTTTGGCTCTACCGCAACCTCGATAACAGGGTCAGGGAACTCCATCCGCTCAAGTAATACTGGATTGGCTGTATCGCTCAGGGTATCGCCTGTCGTGGTATCTTTCATACCAACCAGCGCAATTATATCGCCAGCCGTACACTCTTTGATTTCTTCACGGTTGTTGGAATGCATCAGCAACATACGACCAATGCGTTCTTTACGGTCCTTAACTGTGTTCAGAACAAAAGCGCCACTGGCGATCTTACCGGAATAAATGCGAGCGAACGTCAGAGATCCAACAAATGGGTCGTTCATAATTTTAAAGGCGAGCGCCGCAAAAGGCTCATTAGAGTCAGACTTACGCACCAACACATCCTCAGTGCCGGGCAAAATGCCTTCAATCGGAGGCAGATCCAACGGAGACGGCAGGTAATCAACGACAGCATCAAGCAGCGGCTGCACACCCTTATTCTTAAAGGCAGAACCACATAGAACAGGAACAAACGTCTGGGCGATGGCACCCTTACGGATGCACTTTCTCAGCGTTTCTTCATCAGGCTCATTACCTTCGAGATACGCCTCCATGGCCTCGTCATCCATTTCGACGGCCGTCTCAAGCAAAGTTTCACGCAATTCATTGGCACGATCTTGAAGGTCAGCCGGAATATCGACGTAATCAAACTCAGCGCCGAGGTCCTCACCCTTCCACAAAATGGCTTTCATGCGGATCAGGTCAACAACACCTTCAAATTCGGCTTCAACGCCAATTGGGAAATTCAAAATCAGAGGACGTGCAGCAAGGCGGTCAACCATCATTGAGACGCAACGGTCAAAGTCAGCGCCCATGCGGTCCATCTTATTGACGAAGCAAATGCGTGGAACCTTGTACTTATCGGCCTGACGCCAAACTGTTTCAGACTGAGGCTCAACACCCGCGACCGAGTCAAACACCGCAACCGCGCCATCCAAAACACGAAGGGCACGCTCAACTTCGATCGTGAAGTCCACGTGCCCTGGCGTATCGATTATGTTGATACTATGATCATTCCAGAAACAGGTTGTTGCCGCCGACGTGATTGTAATACCGCGCTCTTGCTCCTGCTCCATCCAGTCCATTGTGGCATTGCCATCGTGAACTTCACCAATCTTATGGGAGCGACCAGTGTAATAGAGCACGCGCTCTGTCGTCGTCGTTTTACCGGCATCGATATGAGCCATGATACCGATGTTGCGGTACCGATCGAGTGGTGTGTTGGGAGACGACATTTCTAATTACTCTTCAAATCTATGTCTGCGTTACCAGCGGTAGTGCGAGAAAGCCTTGTTGGCTTCTGCCATCCGATGAGTGTCTTCGCGTTTCTTAATTGCGCCACCGCGATTAGCTGAAGCGTCCAATAGTTCGCCGGAAAGTCGATCAACCATCGTTGTTTCGCTGCGCGAACGCGCAAATGACACTAACCAACGGAAGGCCAACGCTTGACGGCGATCAGGTCGCACCTCAACTGGAACCTGGTACGTGGCGCCACCAACACGGCGGGAGCGCACTTCAACGGCAGGCTTGATGTTCTCGACGGCTTCATGGAATGTTTTAACTGGGTCGGTTCCAGTCTTATCGGAAATCTTATCCAGAGCACCGTAAACAATGCGCTCGGCTGTCGACTTCTTCCCTTGGAGCATGACCGAGTTAATGAATTTGGCAATCACGAGATCGCCAAACTTGGCGTCTGGCAAGATTTCTCGTTTTTCAGCTGCGTGACGGCGTGACATATCAGACGGTCCTCTTTCTCATAGCCACTATTTAGGCCGCTTGGCGCCGTATTTGGACCTACGCTGACGGCGATCACCAACGCCCTGCGTGTCCAACGTGCCTCGAATAATGTGATAGCGAACGCCAGGAAGATCCTTCACACGTCCGCCGCGGATCATCACCACAGAGTGCTCTTGAAGGTTATGGCCCTCGCCCGGAATATAACTGGTGACCTCGAAGCCATTTGTTAGTCGTACGCGCGCGACTTTGCGGAGCGCCGAGTTCGGCTTCTTTGGTGTCGTCGTATAGACCCGTGTGCACACGCCACGCTTTTGCGGGCACGCCTGCATGGCAGGCACTTTATTACGCCTCACTGGCACTGTGCGACCCTTGCGCACCATCTGGTTGACCGTTGGCATACGCCCGATCCCTTTTTTCAAATTCAACAATGCCACCTTGAGGCGCCTTAAAATGGCCCTCCTAGGCAGCAGGGAAACCAGAACACATCACAGCGCGCCAAACGCGCTAAGGCATGATCTGGTCGTTTTCTGTGGCCCAAAGGCCTTTGTAACTGCGCTAAATTAGGTTTTGCTGCCCGCGTTTAGACCGCATCAGGGTCTACCACCGGACGCCTTATTAAGCGGGGCGGAATATATGAGCGGCCCAACCCGTCGTCAACCCCAGTATCCTTTGAAAAGTGGGAATTTTTTCGGGGCCTGAGAAGCCTCCAGGTCGAGGGTCATCACCCTCAACCTGGAGATTTCGGTCAATCTGCGGTCATCCCTGCCTCTTGGGGCTCACCCTCCGCAGCCGCTAGCGCAGCGGCGGCCTCTTCTTTCGCCGCCTGAAGCTCAAGGTCACGCTCAGCCGCGATACCCTTGAATTCGTTCATCAAAGACCCGGTTCCGGCAGGAATGAGCCGGCCGACAATCACGTTTTCCTTAAGACCAACGAGACTGTCGACCTTGCCGGTGACAGCAGCCTCGGTCAGGACACGCGTGGTCTCTTGGAAGGATGCTGCAGATACAAAGGATTGGGTCTGCAGACTGGCCTTGGTGATTCCTTGAAGAACAGGAAGCCCCTGCGCCAATTTGCCACCGCCGACCTTGGTTCGGGCATTTTCAGCATCAAACTCGATCCGATCGATCAATTCTCCGACGAGGAAGGTGGTGTCACCCGTTCCAGTAATCTCTACCTTCTGGAGCATCTGACGGACGATGACTTCAATATGCTTGTCGTTAATTTTCACACCTTGCAAGCGATAAACGTCCTGAATTTCCTTAATCAGGTAGTCAGCCAAAGCTTCGACACCCATAACCCGCAGAATGTCGTGCGGTACAGGATTACCGTCGAGCAGAGCGTCTCCCTTCTGGACATAGTCGCCCTCTTGAACTGCTAAATGCTTGCCTTTTGGCACCATATATTCGACAGGATCGCCTTTGTCCGGCTTAACAACAATGCGTCGCTTAGACTTATAGTCCTTACCGAATTCAACCCGGCCCTCACCCTCTGAGATGATAGCGTGATCCTTGGGTTTGCGGGCTTCGAACAGTTCAGCCACACGGGGCAAACCACCCGTAATATCGCGGGTCTTGGAACCTTCCCGCGGAATACGCGCCAGAACGTCACCGGCATGAACCTTTTGCCCATCTTCAACGGACAGAATGGCGTCAACGCTCATGAAATAGCGCGCTTCCATGCCATTGCCGAGCATCAGGACCTCACCGCCCTTATCTTGTGCTTTATTGCGCAAGGTAATGCGTGGCTTGAGTTCTGCACCACGAGCTTGCTGTTTCCAGTCAACCACCACTTTCGATGAGATACCGGTGGCTTCGTCCATGACTTCGCGCACGGACAAACCTTCAACCAGGTCAATGTAGTGAACGATACCGGCCTTTTCGGTAATAATGGGCACCGTGTAGGGATCCCATTCTGCCAGCTTATCGCCTTTCGCAACGGACCCCTTCTCCTTAACGAACAACTTCGCGCCATAAGGGACACGGTGACGCGCTCGCTCCCGATTATTACTATCGATAAGGACGATTTCGCAGTTCCGCGACATCACAATGTCGACTTTCTCTTGGTTCTTAACAATGCTCTTGTTGACGAGTTTGACGGTTGAATCAAACGCCGCCTCAATAGCCGATTGTTCAGCGCCACGTTGGGCCGCGCCTCCGATGTGGAAGGTTCTCATCGTTAGCTGAGTACCCGGTTCACCGATCGACTGTGCAGCGATAACACCCACAGCCTCACCCGTGTTCACGGTTGTGCCGCGAGAAAGGTCACGTCCATAACATTTGGCACAGATACCGGAGACAGTTTCGCAAGTGAGTGGTGACCGCATTTTGATACGCTCAACACTCGCCTTCTCGATCACATCGACATCTGCTTCGTCGAGAAGGCGACCCTTCTTGAATAATACTTCGCCGGATTTCGGATCAATAACGTCTTCAAGAACGGTGCGGCCAAGCACACGTTCTCCCAGAGAAACAACAACATCCCCTCCTTCGATAAGCGGTAGGGCGTCGATGCCGATTTTCGTACCACAATCGTCTTCAACGATTATGGCATCTTGCGCCACATCAACCAGACGACGAGTTAGGTAACCAGAGTTAGCCGTCTTCAACGCCGTGTCCGCGAGACCTTTACGGGCTCCGTGGGTGGAGTTGAAGTACTCAAGTACAGTCAGACCTTCTTTGAAGTTCGAGATAATCGGGGTCTCGATAATCTCACCAGACGGCTTAGCCATGAGACCACGCATACCGGCCAACTGCTTCATTTGGGCAGCAGAACCGCGGGCACCGGAGTGAGCCATCATGAACACGGCATTGATATCTTTGCCGTCTTCCATTTTGGAGATTTCACCCATCATCGCCTCAGCGACAAGCTCTGTACAATGCGACCAAGCATCAACAACTTTGTTGTACTTCTCGCCCTGCGTAATAAGACCGTCCTGATACTGTTGCTCAAACTCTTTAACCTGCTTCTCAGTATTATTGACCATTTTCACTTTGGTTGCCGGGATGACCATATCGTCCTTACCAAAGGAGATACCAGCCTTAGCGGCATAGCGGAAACCAAGAGACATGATGTGATCACAGAAAATGACTGTCTCTTTCTGACCGCAATGGCGATACACCACATCAATCACTTCGGTAATATCTTTCTTCCGCAACAAGCTATTGATTAGCGAGAACGGTACTTTTGGATTACGTGGCAGTTCCTCAGCCAGAATCATCCGACCAGGCGTTGAGTCCACTGTAAGGGTAATCGGATCACCGTTTTCATCGACAGTGTCATAGCGCGCCTTGATTTTGGCGTGTACAGAAACCACACGGTTTTGCAACGCATGC
Source organism: Rhodospirillaceae bacterium (assembly GCA_029245025.1). GTDB lineage: Bacteria > Pseudomonadota > Alphaproteobacteria > Rhodospirillales > Rhodospirillaceae > WLXB01. Next base: position 9,929 of record JAQWQC010000023.1, on the reverse strand, counting down.
TCGATTTCAGCGATGTCCTTAAAGAGCATACCCTCACCTAACTCCCCATCACGCTCCATGGAGAGGTAGTAAAGACCGAGAATCATATCCTGGGTGGGAACAATAATCGGCTTACCGTTGGCTGGACTGAGGATGTTATTGGTCGACATCATCAGAACCCGCGCCTCAAGTTGCGCTTCTAATGAAAGCGGAACGTGCACGGCCATTTGGTCGCCATCAAAATCGGCGTTGAAGGCGGTGCAAACAAGAGGGTGCAATTGAATCGCCTTGCCCTCGATCAACACCGGTTCAAAGGCCTGGATACCGAGACGGTGAAGCGTCGGCGCGCGGTTTAATAGAACCGGGTGCTCACGAATGACTTCTTCGAGAATGTCCCATACTTCAGGCCGCTCTTTCTCGACCATACGCTTGGCGGCCTTAATCGTGGTAGCCATACCGTAGAGCTCAAGCTTGGAGTATACGAACGGCTTGAACAGCTCGAGAGCCATTTTCTTAGGAATACCGCACTGATGAAGTTTGAGCTCAGGCCCAACAACGATGACCGAACGACCGGAGTAATCAACGCGCTTGCCAAGCAGGTTCTGACGGAACCGCCCTTGTTTGCCCTTCAACATGTCGGACAATGACTTCAGTGGACGCTTGTTGGCGCCAGTAATCGCGCGACCGCGGCGACCGTTATCAAACAGCGCATCAACGGATTCTTGCAGCATACGCTTTTCGTTTCGAATGATAATGTCTGGCGCTTTGAGTTCAATAAGGCGCTTCAATCTGTTGTTCCGATTTATAACCCGGCGATAAAGATCGTTAAGATCAGAAGTCGCAAAACGTCCACCGTCTAGGGGCACAAGCGGGCGCAATTCGGGTGGGATAACGGGCACAACCTCAAGGATCATCCACTCAGGCCGGGCACCGGACTGCATGAATGCTTCAACAAGCTTCAGGCGCTTTACGTACTTTTTACGCTTCGCTTCTGATCCAGTTTCCCGAAGGTCAACTTTGAGCTGCTCGCGCTCTTCTTCAAGATCAATCTTTTGAAGCATAACTCTTATCGCTTCAGCGCCAATGCCGACTTCAAATGCATCTTCGCCATACTCATCAAGAAGCCGTTGATACTGCTCTTCGTTGAGCAACTCGCCCTGCTCCAAAGGAGTTACACGCGGGTCCATCACTAAGTAACTTTCGAAATACAGCACGCGCTCTAGATCTTTGAGCGTCATATCGAGCAGCAGACCAATCCGGCTTGGTAGCGACTTCATAAACCAAATGTGAGCAACTGGCGCCGCCAGTTCAATGTGACCCATGCGATCACGGCGAACTTTAGACAACGTTACTTCAACACCACATTTTTCACAAATGATGCCCTTGTACTTCATCCGCTTATATTTGCCGCACAGACATTCATAATCTTTGATTGGCCCAAAGATACGCGCACAAAACAGACCATCCCGCTCTGGCTTGAAGGTCCGATAGTTTATGGTTTCCGGCTTCTTGATCTCACCAAAAGACCAGGAGCGAATTTTCTCTGGGCTCGCTATGGAAATTCGGATTTGATCGAATGACTCGGTGCCAGCCGGTTGCCCGAAGATTTTCATTAATTCATTCATCTGCGCTTCTCCTTGGAACGTCACACTGCGCCGGTGCTGTTCCCTTGTCGTTTCAACCTCTTTGCCACACTGCCAAGCGCCGGTTACCCGGCACCTCGCTCAGAGGCCCCTACGATGATCCGCTACGGCTTAATTCAACATCGAGGCAAAGGGATCGCATTTCTTTGACCAAGACGTTGAACGATTCTGGAATGCCTGCTTCGAAAGTATCGTCACCCCGAACAATGGACTCATACACTTTGGTACGACCGGAAACGTCATCAGATTTAACCGTCAACATTTCCTGCAAGGTGTAGGCAGCGCCATAAGCTTCAAGGGCCCAAACCTCCATCTCACCAAAGCGTTGGCCGCCAAATTGCGCTTTACCGCCAAGAGGCTGCTGAGTAACCAGTGAGTAAGGCCCGATTGACCGAGCATGGATTTTGTCATCCACCAGGTGATGCAGCTTCAACATATAGATGTAGCCAACCGTCACTTTGCGGTCGAACGGCTCGCCTGTTTTGCCATCGTGCAATGTCACCTGACCAGACTCGTCCAGCCCAGCTTTTTGCAGCATGTCAGCGATATCGCTTTCACGGGCGCCATCAAACACCGGCGTCGCAATTGGCACGCCATTTTTCATATTAGTGGTCAGCTCAATGAGCTCATCTTCCTGCAATGACTGAATGTCAGCCTTGTAGGCCTTGTCGCCGTATATGTTTTTCATAAACGAGCGGATATCTTTGTCAGATTTTCCACCCTTATACGCGGTTAACAATTCACCGATCTGCACCCCAAGACCACGACACGCCCACCCGAGGTGTGTTTCAAGAATTTGTCCCACGTTCATGCGAGATGGCACTCCAAGTGGGTTCAAAACGATATCGGCCTGCGTTCCATCTTCAAGGTACGGCATATCTTCAATCGGAACGATTTTAGAAATGACACCCTTATTGCCATGACGGCCAGCCATCTTATCGCCGGGTTGTAACTTACGCTTAACGGCTACAAAAACTTTAACCATTTTCAGCACACCAGGTGGCAACTCGTCACCGCGTTGAAGTTTCTCAACCTTGTCGTCGAAACGCTGCTCAATCACGGCAACACTATTTTCAAACGACTTTTTGATTTCTTCGATCTCGGACATGACCTTATCATTGGCTACTACGATCTGACGCCATTGCCCAGGAGTCAGGCTGACTAAGGTTTCTTCCGAAACCATCTTGCCAGCTTCAACACCCTTCGGACCGGAAACAATTTTGCGGTTGAGTATTAGCTCCCTAAAACGCTCATTCAGAGACCGCTCAAGAATAGCCTTCTCATCGTCACGGTCCTTGACGAGTTGTTCTATTTCCATGCGCTCAATTGCCAAAGCACGTTCGTCTTTATCAATTCCGCGACGATTGAAGACGCGCACTTCTACGACCGTACCTGTCGCACCAGGTGGAACTTTTAGAGATGTGTCGCGAACGTCAGAGGCTTTTTCACCGAAAATTGCACGCAATAACTTTTCTTCTGGTGTGACTGGACTCTCACCTTTCGGCGTCACCTTACCGACGAGAATGTCACCAGCTGCGACTTCGGCTCCGACATAAACAATGCCAGCCTCATCGAGATTACCCATCGCCTCTTCGCCAACGTTGGGAATGTCGCGTGTGATTTCTTCCTGACCCAGCTTCGTATCCCGAGCCATGATTTCAAATTCTTCGATGTGAATTGACGTGAATACGTCATCACGAACGATGCGCTCGGAAATTAAAATTGAATCTTCGAAGTTGTAGCCACTCCACGGCATGAATGCGACTAACACATTCCGTCCGAGCGCCAATTCACCAAGCTGTGTTGATGGGCCGTCAGCAATGATATCCCCCTTAACAACAATGTCGCCAACTTTCACGAGCGGACGCTGATTGATGCAGGTGTTTTGGTTAGATCTTTGGAATTTCTGCAATCGATAAATATCAACACCGGGAGCTGACGACGAAGTGTCTTCCGTCGCCCTTACCACGATTCGCGTTGCGTCAATCTGCTGCACAACACCGGACCGCCTGGCCGTAACCGAGGCCCCAGAATCTTGAGCAACGACGTCTTCAATACCGGTTCCAACCAACGGTGCTTCTGCGCGAAGCAAAGGCACAGCTTGACGCTGCATGTTTGACCCCATGAGCGCACGGTTGGCGTCATCGTTTTCAAGGAATGGAATAAGAGCCGCAGCGACAGAAACCAATTGCTTGGGAGAAACGTCCATATAGTCAATTTCTTCCGGCGGAATCATGACGAAGTCACCCGCTTTACGGCAATTGATGAGATCGTCCTCAAAACGACCCGTCTTGTCGTTGATCGGCTCATTGGCCTGGGCGATCTGATACCGCCCCTCTTCCATGGCAGACAGATAGACGACGTCGTTCGTCACTTTACCTTTAACAACCTTCCGATACGGACTTTCGATGAAGCCGTACTTATTCACTCGAGCAAATGTCGCCAAACTATTGATCAAACCAATATTTGGGCCTTCTGGAGTTTCAATTGGGCAAATCCGACCATAGTGAGTTGGGTGAACGTCGCGAACTTCAAATCCTGCACGCTCACGTGTGAGGCCACCTGGACCCAATGCCGATAGACGGCGCTTATGTGTGATTTCAGACAGCGGATTGGTCTGATCCATAAACTGGGACAACTGAGATGAGCCAAAGAACTCACGAACCGCTGCCGCTGCAGGTTTTGCGTTAATCAGGTCGTGCGGCATAACAGTATCAATTTCGACAGAACTCATACGTTCGCGAATGGCCCGCTCCATGCGCAACAGGCCAACGCGATACTGGTTCTCCATGAGTTCGCCGACCGACCGCACACGGCGGTTGCCGAGGTGATCGATATCGTCAATGTCGCCCCGCCCGTCTTTAAGGCCAACCAAAACCTTGACGATGTTGAGAATGTCATCTTTGCGCAGAACACGCGTTTGGTCAGGCACGTCCTTGTTGCTGAACTCAAGACGCGCGTTCATCTTCACGCGGCCCACAGCAGATAAATCATAGCGCTCGGAATCAAAGAATAGGCTGCGGTACATGGCCGATGCCGTATCCAACGTCGGCGGTTCACCCGGACGCATCACACGATAGATGTCTGTCAGGGCCTCTTCACGACTAGCGTTCTTATCAAGCGCCAGAGTGTTGCGAATGTAAGGGCCGACATTGACCCCATCAATAGCAAGCACGTCGATCGAGGTGATTTTCTGCTCTAACAGAGTCTCAAGAATCTCTTCGGTGATCTCACCTGCCGCTTCAACATAAATTTCACCGGTCTTAAGGTCGACGATGTCATTTGCAACAAACTTACCAATCAGCTCCTCTGTCGAGATGCGCAGATCTTTGACGCCGTCTTTTTCAAGCTTTGCAGCAATACGGGTCGATAGTTTAGCGCCTGCCTCAACTTTGGTGCGGCCGCTCTTCGCATCAACCAAATTAAAAGAGAGCTTCATGCCTTTCATGCGCTCAGCGTCAAACTTGGTTTTCCACCCTTTTTTGTCATGGGCGTAAGTTACGGTGTCATAGAAATAATTGAGGATCTCTTCAGAGCTCATCCCCTTAATTTCATGAGCGTCTATCGTCTTGCCTTGCTTGGCCCGCTTTTTGCGCAGCTCTTCTGCTTCAAGGCTATCAAGAGCATACAAAAGAGTTGTAACCGGCAGCTTGCGGCGGCGATCGATACGCACGTAAACCAGGTCTTTGGCATCAAATTCAAAATCGAGCCACGAGCCGCGATATGGAATAACGCGCGCCGCGTAAAGGTATTTGCCCGATGAATGGGTCTTACCGCGATCATGGTCGAAAAACACACCAGGCGAGCGGTGCATCTGAGAGACGATAACCCGCTCAGTGCCGTTAATAATGAACGTGCCGTTCTCTGTCATAAGGGGCATGTCGCCCATGTAGACGTCCTGCTCTTTAATATCCCGGACGGAGCGCGCTCCGGTTTCTTCGTCAATGTCCCAGACTACCAAACGCAGAGTGACTTTTAGAGGTGCAGAGAAAGTAAGGCCACGCTGACGGCATTCATCAACATCGTACTTTGGCTCTTCAAGTTCGTAAGAAACGAATTCCAGCTCACCCTTGCCACTAAAATCTTTAATGGGGAAAACGGATTTAAAGACCTCTTGAAGACCGGAAACTTCCCTCTCTTCTGCAGAGGCACCCACACGTAAGAATGTATCGTAGGAGCTCTTCTGAACCTCAATCAGATTTGGCATGGCTGCCACTGACGGAATTTGTCCGAAATTCTTACGGATCCACTTACGACCGGTGAACGATTTCGACATGAGTGATCCTCACTTACTAACGTTTAATCTGCCACACCGCGTGGCTAGATCGAACGGATTACGCACAGACTCAAAACACGATGGCGACAAGAGTTGGTACAACCCCTCTCGTCATCGAACTCTCGTCACAAATTGCCGCACAATCGCGACTTTGCTTAGGCCAACGAGACGGCACCCCATGGCACCGTCTCGCAAACCTGTATTGCAGGTCTCGCTTGAATTACTTGAGCTCCACTGTAGCTCCGGCCTCTTCAAGCTTCTTCTTGATCTCTTCAGCTTCTTCCTTGGGAACACCCTCTTTAACGGGCTTAGGTGCACCTTCAACGAGATCCTTCGCCTCTTTCAGACCAAGGCCTGTAACAGCCCGAACTTCTTTAATAACGTTGATTTTCTTATCGCCGACTTCGGCCAAGATAACGTCGAAGTCATCCTTAGCTTCAGGGGCATCACCGCCAGCAGCGGCGCCGCCAGCAGCCGCAACAGCGACAGGGGCAGCTGCAGAAACACCCCACTTCTCTTCAAGCAACTTTGAAAGTTCAGCTGCTTCAAGAACAGTAAGGTTGGAAAGGTCGTCTACTAGTTTTTCTAAATCAGCCATTGATTGGCACTCCAATTGGGTTCGAACGATTTTCGTTACGGATCAGCGTCAAGCGGCTTCGCCCTGTTGGGCCTTGGCATTGAGAACACGAGCCAATTGACCGGCGGGAGCTTGAAGGACCCCGGCGATACGTGTGGCTGGTGTGGAAACCATTCCGACGATCTTGGCACGAATTTCATCCAAGGACGGTAGCTTAGCCAACGCACTGACTTGCGCGATGTCCATCACTTCACCGTCCAAAGATCCGCCCAGAATCACCAGATTCTCGTTGTCCTTGGCAAAGTTCGCACACACTTTCGCAGCCGCCACTGGATCCTCGGAATACGCTATTGCCGTGGGCCCAGTAAAAAGGTCGCTCAAGGTTTCGAACTTCGTTCCTGCAAGGGCAAGACGCGTGAGCCGATTTTTGGTGACACGGAATCCAGCTCCTGCCTCACGCGCTCTACCCCGAAGGTCCTCCAGCTCTTTCACAGACAACCCTTTGTAGTGGGTCACTGCAACGAACTTTTGGTCCCGGATTAGTGCATTGAGAGAGGAAATCAGATCCTGTTTTTGCTCTCGGTTCACATCCGTCTCCGCTACGTTGGTTCTTTGTGGCACATGCCACTCCGAACCAATTGCACAATGATGCCGGCAAACAACCTCGCAAGGCCGACATCGCTCATGTCCTGCCCAGAAGTGCCGATCCGCCGATGGCTCGATTTCGAACCAAAACGGCCGTCCACTCCCGTCTGTGATGGCGGCTCTCGGCCATTAAGTTTTCCGGCGACCCAGAAAACGCCAACAGTCTCGGACAGGCACGAAACCCGAAGGTTCCGTCTTTTCACTTTGCTCCACCGGAACCAAGTGAAAAGCCTCACCCGTTAGCCAGCAGATGCTTCGCTAACGGAAACCTTTACGCCCGGCCCCATCGTGGAGCTGAGCGTAATCTTCTTCATGTATGCGCCCTTAACACCTGTGGGTTTGACCTTAAGAATGGCCCCCAAAAAGGCGCGTACGTTTTCATTTAATTGCTGCTCAGAGAAACTGGCCTTGCCAACACCGGCATGAACGATACCGGCCTTTTCTGCACGAAACTGAACTTCGCCAGCCTTGGCGTTTTTGACTGCCGTTTCAACATCGGGCGTCACTGTGCCCAGCTTCGGGTTAGGCATCAGGCCACGCGGCCCAAGCACCTTACCGAGCTTGCCAACAACACCCATCATATCGGGCGTCGCAACAACACGGTCAAAGTTCATTTCACCAGCTTGAATTTTTTCTGCTAGATCATCGCCGCCAACGAGGTCTGCACCGGCTACTTTTGCCGCATCAGCCTTATCGCCCTTTGCGAACACAGCAACGCGCATGCTTTTACCGGTCCCATGAGGTAGCGCCACAACACCGCGGATGTTCTGGTCGGAATGGCGCGGATCAACACCGAGATTTAATGATAACTCAATCGTTTCATCAAACTTAGCGACAGCCCGTGCCTTAATCAATTTGACGGCTTCATCGACGGAGTACGATGCATTTCGATCAATGCTCTCGTAACCGGCGGTCATACGTTTTCCTTTTTTAGCCATGACTAACCCACCACCTCGAGACCAATGGAACGAGCAGATCCTTCGACCTGCAACATCGCAGCCTCAATTGTCGCGCAGTTTAAATCTGGCATTTTCTGCTCAGCGATTTCACGGACTTGAGCCTTTGTGACTGATCCGGCCACTTCTCGTCCCGGTGCCCCACCGCCCTTCTTTTTCTTTGATGCTTTGATCAAGAAATAGCTGGTGGGGGGCGTTTTGGTTTCAAATGTAAATGAGCGATCCGCATACACCGTAATGGTTGTCGGAATTGGAACACCCTGCTCAATTTGTTGCGTTGCCGCATTAAATGCTTTGCAGAATTCCATAATGTTGACGCCGCGTTGACCGAGCGCCGGACCCACAGGGGGCGAAGGGTTAGCTTGTCCAGCAGCAACCTGCAACTTGATATATCCGTCTATCTTCTTTGCCATGTTTCACCTCAGCAGTTGCGTCGATTTACCCTCCGACGCGCCGGGTCCGCGGTACGGTTCTCCGAGGACTTTCGGAGACCACCTCCCGCAGAAAACCTATAATTTCTCGACTTGACTGTATTCCAACTCTACCGGTGTCGAGCGACCAAAAATGGAGACGGAAACCTTGAGCCTTGCTTTCTCCTCGTCGATATCCTCGACGAAACCATTGAATGACGAGAACGGTCCATCGCTGACCCGCACTTGTTCGCCAACCTCAAAGACCACCGACGGCTTAGGCCGGTCGATCCCCTCCTGAACCTGACGCATGATTTGCTCTGCCTCGGCTTGAGAAATTGGTGATGGCCGTCCTTGCCCACCCAAAAACCCTGTAACCTTTGGCTGATTCTGGACCAAATGCCATGACTCGTCGGTCAGATCCATCTTGATCAATACGTAGCCGGGGAAGAACTTGCGCTCTGCATTAACTTTCGCACCGCAGCGCATCTCCACCACTTCTTCGATCGGCACCAGGACCTCTTCAATCTTGTCGGCCATATCCTGCTGCACTGCCTGCTCGCGGATCGATTGAGCGACCTTGCTCTCGAAGCCAGAGTAAACGTGCAAAACATACCACTTAGCTGACATCGCGACCGCCCCTAACCAAACAACCAAGAGACGCCGAGACTTAGAATTTTGTCGATAACCAGGAAGTAAACCGCAAAAATGCTGCAGAAAATGAATACCAACAGAACAGACATTGATGCTTCACGACGCGCTGGCCATGTCACTTTGGACATTTCCTGGCGAACTTGCCGAACAAACTGACCTGGTGTCGTTCTTGCCATCGTCTTCTTAAATCCGACCCAACTAAGCCAAAGCTCTGGACATTTCTGCCCAAAACAAGAAATCCAGGTGATGTCAGCGTTTTCCGTCGAAAAACTTTATCTTAGGCCTCAGCTGGCATTTTAAGGTGGCAGGGGTGATAGGACTCGAACCTACAGCCCCCGGTTTTGGAGACCGGTGCTCTACCAATTGAGCTACACCCCTATAAAGTGGCCGCCCTTAGAAACCGGTGCCATCCACATTTAACCCACGTGGAGCCCACCGCCGAATTTGCCTAATGCCTTGATAAAGTTGACGTAATTCTGATTTAACCGTCGCCCTGGACGCAAAAAATAAGTCCGGTCAACACAGATGCACCGACCGGATGGCGGTCTATAGCGCGCCCAGACCAGGGAAATCAAGGCTTTTAAAAGATTTCCCTGCCTGAGAATGGGGGTCGGCTTTTGACGACCAGCCTGCGCAAAGAACCGGCTCCCCTATTCGATAATTTTAGCGACGACGCCTGCGCCGACGGTACGGCCGCCTTCACGGATCGCAAAACGCAAGCCATCATCCATAGCAATCGGCGCAATCAGGTTCACCTGCATCGAGATATTATCCCCAGGCATAACCATC
>JAQWQC010000002.1 GCA_029245025.1 Rhodospirillaceae bacterium | reverse complement strand
GATGGTTATGCCTGGGGATAATATCTCGATGCAGGTGAACCTGATTGCGCCGATTGCTATGGATGATGGCTTGCGTTTTGCGATCCGTGAAGGCGGCCGTACCGTCGGCGCAGGCGTCGTCGCTAAAATTATCGAATAGGGTATTAAGCTACGGCACCTCAGTTGTGAGGTGCCGTTTCTTTCAGGAATGGACCGATGCTAGACAACCAGAATATCCGCATCCGCCTTAAGGCGTTTGACCATCGTGTGCTCGATCAGTCGACCCGCGAAATTGTGTCTACCGCCAAGAGAACGGGTGCCCAGGTTCGTGGGCCCATTCCGCTGCCCACTCGAATTGAGAAATTTACTGTTAACCGGTCTCCGCATATCGACAAAAAATCGCGGGAACAGTTTGAAATCCGTACGCATAAACGTCTGCTCGACATCGTCGATCCGACCCCACAAACAGTGGATGCGCTGATGAAACTGGATCTTGCGGCTGGCGTCGACGTGGAAATCAAGTTGTAGGATGGGACTGATGCGTACCGGTCTTGTTGCAAAAAAAGTGGGGATGACCCGCGTATTCGCTGAAAGTGGCGAGCACGTACCTGTCACCGTCCTTAATGTTGGTGGCGTACAGGTGGTTGCCCAACGCACGGCCGAGACGGATGGTTATACTGCTATCCAGCTGGGTATCGGTGCCGCCAAACCGCGAAATGTGAATAAACCGATGCGTGGCCACTTCGCGAAAGCAAAAGTAGAACCTCGCAAGAAGCTCGTTGAGTTTCGTGTTGATCCTGAGAACTTGGTCGATGTTGGCGCAGAGCTTTCGGCAGAACACTTTGTTCCTGGTCAGTATGTCGATGTTACTGGTACGTCGATCGGTAAGGGCTTTGCCGGAGCTATGAAGCGGCACAACTTCGGTGGATTAGAAGCAACTCACGGCGTTTCTATTTCGCACCGTAGTCATGGATCTACCGGGCAATGCCAGGATCCAGGCAAGGTCTTCAAAGGTAAGAAGATGGCTGGCCATATGGGCGACCATCGTACCACAGTTCAAAACCTAAAGATCGTATCCACTGACCCTGAGCGCGGTTTGATCCTCGTCAGTGGAGGCGTTCCTGGTTCTAACAATTCCTATGTCTTGATTAAAGATTCGGTCAAGAAAGCGACACCGGACGGTCTGCCTATGCCGGCCGCTCTGTTGCTCTCGGGTAATGCGGCGGTGGAAGAGGCTCCGCCTGAGGAAGCGGCAGCTGACGACGCTGCGCCAGTCGAGAGCGCTGATGCTGACGCGACGGAAGCGGCCGCTGATGCGGGCAAGAAGGACGACTAAGTTATGAAGTGCGATGTCATTAACCTAGATAGCAAAAGCGTAGGGTCGGTCGATTTGGCTGATGCTATCTTTGGCTTAGAGGTGCGGGAAGATATCCTGCATAGGGTCGTGCGCTGGCAGTTGGCAAAACGTCAGTCGGGCAATCACAAGACTAAGACGGTTGGCGAAGTCAGTGGTACGAACAAGAAGCCGTTTAAGCAAAAAGGCACCGGTCGTGCGCGGCAAGGTAATGCGCGGGCACCACAATTGCGTGGTGGTGGCAAGGCATTTGGACCTGTTGTACGTAGCCACGCTCACTCACTTAACAAGAAAGTGCGTCGTCTCGGCCTCAAAACGGCTTTATCCGCAAAGGCTAAAGAAGGCAGCTTGATTGTTTTGGACGAAGCAAAGTCTGGAGAGGGCAAGACCAAAAAGTTGGCGGCACAGATTAAGAATTTGGGTTGGAAGTCGGCTCTTATCATTGATGGCCCTGATTTAGATTCAGGTTTCTGCTTGGCTGCCCGCAACATCATCGGTGTCGATGTTCTGCTGCCAGAGGGCGCGAATGTGTACGACATTCTTCGTCGCGAAAAATTGGTTCTAACAAAAGCAGGACTAGAAAAGCTTGAGGAGCGTTTGAAATGAGCGCGGACAAGCAACCAACGGAACTTCTTTACGATGTGATTGAAGCGCCACTTATAACTGAAAAGTCAACGCTGGCATCTGAGTTTAATCAAGTCGTCTTTAAGGTCGCGATGTGGGCGACAAAACCTCAGATCAAACAGGCTGTTGAGGCTCTCTTTAAGGTTGACGTGAAGGCCGTGAACACGTTGGTCCAGAAGGGCAAGGTAAAGCGTTTTCGCGGCGAGATCGGTAAACGCAATAATATCAAAAAGGCGATTGTCACATTGGCTGAAGGCCAATCTATTGATGTGACAACGGGACTGTAGAGCGATGGCACTTAAAACCTATAAGCCAATGACGAACGGCATGCGCGGGCTGGTGCTCGTGGACCGGTCTGATTTGTACAAGGGCGGACCGGTAAAATCGTTGACCGAAGGTCTGACCAAGTCGGGTGGTCGCAACAATCACGGCCGTTTGACCATGCGTCATATCGGCGGCGGTCATAAGCGCCGTTACCGTAAGATTGATTTCAAGCGGACCAAGTTTGATGTGGCAGCCACGGTTAAGCGACTTGAGTATGATCCTAACCGGACGGCGTTTATCGCGCTAATTAAGTATGATGATGGCGAGCAAGCCTACATTCTAGCGCCACAGCGCCTTAATGCTGGGGATCAGGTTATTGCGTCTGAACGGGCTGACATTAAGCCTGGTAATGCGATGCCTCTGAAGAATATTCCGGTTGGCACTATCATTCACAACATCGAAATTAAGCCAGGTAAGGGCGCACAAATGGCCCGCTCTGCTGGGTGCTACGCACAGCTCATCGGTAAGGACGGCGGCTACGCTCAGTTGCGACTTTCTTCTGGTGAATTGCGTTTGGTCCGTGGTGAATGCATTGCGTCTATCGGGGCTGTTTCGAATCCTGACAATCAAAACATCAAATTGGGCAAGGCAGGCCGTAAACGATGGATGGGTGTTCGCCCAACTGTTCGCGGCGTTGTTATGAACCCAGTTGATCACCCCCATGGTGGTGGTGAAGGCAAAACTTCTGGTGGCCGCCATCCAGTGACACCCTGGGGTAAGCCGACAAAAGGTAAGAAGACTCGTTCCAACAAGCGCACAGATGGGCTGATTATGCGTAGCCGTCATCTGGCCAAGAAAAAAAGAAAGTAACGGAGGGCGCTAAGTGGTTCGTTCTGTTTGGAAAGGTCCGTTCGTCGACGGCTATCTGCTTAAGAAAGCAGAAGCGGGTCGTGCGTCTGGCCGCAACGATGTGATCAAAATCTGGTCGCGCCGCTCAACGATACTACCCCAGTTTGTGGGGCTGACGTTTGGTGTGCACAACGGTCACAAATTCATACCGGTCTTAGTGACGGAGAACATGATTGGTCACAAATTCGGAGAGTTTTCGCCGACGCGGACTTATTATGGCCACGCGGCCGATAAGAAAGCGAAGAGGGGCTAGTCATGGGTAAGCCTAGCAAAGAGCGGCGTCTCAGCGACGTTGAAGCGCGTGCTTTCTCGAAGTCAATTCGAGTTAGCCCTCAGAAATTGAATCTGGTGGCTCACTCGATCCGTGGAAAGACGGCTGAAGCTGCTTTAGCACAGCTCACTTTCTCAACGCGGCGGGTAGCTAACGATGTGAAACGAGTGCTTGAGGCGGCGATCGCAAACGCTGAGAACAATCACCAGCTTGATGTTGATAGCTTATTTGTTTCCGAGGCGTTTGTTGGAAAAAGTTTGACGATGAAACGCTGGCGTCCACGGGCTCGTGGTCGCGTTGGTAAGATCATTAAGCCTTTTAGTAACCTTACAATTATCGTGCGCGAGCGCGAGGAGACCGTTTAATGGGTCAGAAAGTTAATCCGATTGGTTTGCGCCTGGGTATCAATCGTACCTGGGACTCGCGTTGGTTTGCAGGTAAGGACAAGTACGCTGATATGCTTCACGAAGATTTGCGTATCCGCAAGTTTTTGCAGGATCGTTTGGCGCAGGCTGGGGTGTCTAAGGTTGTCATAGAACGCCCAGCGAAAAAAGCGCGTGTCACCATTCATACGGCGCGACCCGGTGTTGTGATTGGCAAAAAAGGCCAAGACATTGAGAACATGCGCAAGAAGTTGCAGACGATGACGGGTAATGAAGTTAGCCTCAATATTGTTGAGATCCGTAAACCTGAAATCGATGCTCAATTGGTTGCTGAAAACATTGCGCAACAGCTCGAGCGTCGCGTGGCTTTTCGTCGGGCCATGAAGCGCGCTCTTCAATCGGCAATGCGGCTCGGCGCTGGTGGCATTCGCATTAACTGTGCCGGTCGTTTGGGCGGCGCAGAGATAGCGCGGACTGAGTGGTATCGTGAAGGCCGAGTGCCCTTGCATACGCTGCGTGCTGACATTGATTACGGAGAAGCTAGTGGTCACACGACCTATGGTGTCTGCGGTGTGAAAGTATGGATCTATAAGGGCGACATCATGGAACACGATCCGATGGCCCATGAAACACGTTTACAGGATCAGTCAGCACGTTCTTAGGCGCGCTGGTTGGATTCTTAAGGAAGGTTCGGGATGTTAAGTCCGAAACGTACAAAGTTTAGAAAGGCCCATAAGGGACGCATTCATGGCGTCGCTCATGCAGGGTCACAGCTCAATTTCGGGGCCTATGGTCTGAAGGCGTTACAGCCGGAGCGAGTAACGGCTCGGCAAATCGAAGCTGCGCGTCGTGCGATGACTCGCCATATGAAGCGTCAAGGTCGCGTTTGGATCCGTATATTCCCAGATGTACCGGTGTCGAAAAAGCCCGCAGAGGTTCGTCAAGGTAAAGGTAAGGGGTCGGTCGAGTATTGGGCTTGTCGGGTGAAGCCAGGGCGCATCATGTTTGAAGTTGATGGTGTTCCCGAGGTCGTGGCGCGTGAAGCATTTGAACTGGCTGCAGCCAAGCTTCCTATCAAGACGAAGTTTGTTTCGCGTATCGGGGCGGAGGGTTAAGCCATGGTTAAAGCTGAAAATTTACGTGCCAAGAGCGAAGATGAATTATCGGGTCAATTGCTTGAGCTGAAGAAAGCGCAACTTAACCTTCGTTTTCAGCAGGCGTCTGGCCAACTTGAAAACACGGCGGAATTCGCGCGCGTTCGTCGCGAAATCGCGCAGATAAAGACCATCCTGCATCAACGCGGTACGGCCGCGGCCGCGGCGGCGCAGGCGTAAGGAGAGACTGATGCCCAAGCGTATTCTGCAAGGGGTTGTAGTGAGCGATAAGCAAGACAAGACCGTAGTGGTCAAGGTCGAGCGGCGTGTCCCGCATCCTCTGTATAAGAAGTTTATCAAGCGCTCGAAAAAATATGCGGCGCATGACGAGACAAACAGTTGCAAGATTGGCGATATTGTTCGCATTCGCGAATGTTCACCAATCTCGAAGAGAAAGACCTGGGAGCTCGTAGCTGACTCGGCTGAGTAAGTTACACCAGGGCGAACGTAAGGACGTAATGCTATGATTCAGATGCAAACAAATCTGGACGTTGCCGATAACTCGGGGGCGAGGCGGGTTCAGTGCATCAAGGTTCTGGGTGGATCTAAGCGCAGATTCGCGGGTGTCGGAGACGTCATCGTTGTTTCTGTTAAGGAGGCGATCCCCCGCGGCCGCGTTAAAAAGGGTGACGTGCATCGCGCTGTCATCGTACGTACCGCCAAAGAAGTGCGCCGCGCTGACGGAACGGCTATTCGTTTCGACAGTAACGCAGCGGTTTTGATCAGCAAAACTGGCGAGCCAATTGGAACTCGTATTTTTGGGCCGGTTACCCGTGAATTGCGATCTAAGGCGTTCATGAAAATCGTCTCGTTGGCACCGGAGGTGCTGTGATGGCTAACAGATTTAAGAAGGGCGATAAGGTCATAGTTCTTGCCGGAAAAGATCGCGGCAAGACGGGCGATATCGTTAAAGCAATACCGCAGGAAGGCCGGGTGATTGTTCAGGGCGTTAATATGATGCGCCGACACACACGTCCTTCCGCATCAGAGGCTGGTGGGATTGTTGAGAAAGAAGCTTCAATCCATGTGTCTAACGTGGCGATCGTCGATCCGACAGAGAACGTTGCGACCCGTGTTGGGTTTCGCATGCTCGACGACGGCACCAAAGTCAGGTTCGCAAAGCGTTCCGGCGAAGTGATCGATTGAGGCTACTATGACTGAACCACGTTTGCGCCAATATTATAACGACGTCGTCCGGAAGTCCCTTCTGGAAACCTTCTCATATGAGAATCCGATGGAAGTGCCGAAACTCGAGAAAATTGTTCTCAATATGGGTGTTGGTGAAGCATCGCAGGATCGCAAGAAGATAGAAGGCGCAGTACAAGATTTGACGCTAATTTCCGGTCAAAAGCCGCTGATTACGAGAGCCAAGAAATCCATCGCCGCTTTCAAGCTGCGTGACGGAATGATGGTCGGGACGTCCGTCACTCTTCGTCGTGTTCGCATGTACGAATTTATGGACCGCTTGGTCACGATAGCGTTGCCTCGCGTGAGAGATTTTCGTGGTCTTCCGCCGAATAGCTTTGATGGTCGGGGTAACTACAACATGGGTCTTAAGGAACAGATCATTTTTCCTGAGATCGATTATGATCAGGTAGACAAAGTCCGCGGTCTAAACATCACCATTTGCACAACGGCTAAGAACGATGAAGAAGCGAAAGTGCTTCTCGCAGGGTTCGATATGCCGTTCCGTAAAAATTAACGCCTGGAGCACGCTGAACTATGGCTAAGAAGAGCGCTGTACAACGAGATCTTAAGCGTCGCCGCATGGCGGCCCAGCAGAATGAACGCCGGGCTGAATTGAAGGCGATGGTTATGGATCGTACGTCGTCGCCTGAAGAAAGATTTGAGGCGGCACTCAAGCTTGCTGAAATGCCGCGTAATGGATCCAAAGTGCGGATACACAATCGGTGTGAAGTCACCGGGCGTCCGCGCGGAGTATATCGAAAGTTTAAGCTCGGTCGCATCAAGCTGCGGGATTTGGCTTCGAGAGGCCAAATTCCCGGCATGGTTAAGTCGAGTTGGTAAGGAGAGACGATTGTGGCTTTATCCGATCCTATCGGTGATACGCTAACGCGTATCCGCAACGGACAGCGGGCACGTAAGAACGCTGTTACCGCACCGGCCTCTAAGCTCCGGGAGAACCTGCTCGATGTGTTGCAGCGAGAAGGCTATATCCGTGGCTTTGAGCGTTACAATGTGCGGCCCGGCATCGATGAGTTACGTATTGAGTTGAAATACAACGAAGGCGAACCGGTGATCAGTAAGATCACGCGTGTTTCTAAGCCTGGTCGGCGGATTTACTCGAAGATTAAAGACTTGCCGCGCGTTTATAACGGTCTAGGCATCTCTATTTTGTCTACGCCACGCGGCGTGATGTCGGACCACGAGGCGCGCGACGCCAATGTGGGCGGCGAAGTTCTCTGTCAGGTATTTTAGGAGGGCTTTTATATGTCACGTATTGGAAAAAACCCGGTCGTTATACCTGATGGCGTCATTGTTACCATGGACGGCAACAAACTGACGGCCAAAGGCAAGCGTGGTGAGTTGTCATTCCTGACGGCAGATGAGATCGAGACGGTCATTTCAGATAACGAAGTAACCGTGAAGCCAAGAGGTAACGGAAAGCGCGCGCGCACGATGTGGGGTACAACGCGCTCTCTCGTTGAGAACATGGTGGTCGGTGTCAGTGAAGGCTTTACCAAGACCTTAGAAATTCAGGGTGTTGGGTACAAAGCGCAGGCTCAAGGTAAAAAGTTGGTTCTCAGTCTTGGGTTCTCACATGACGTTGATTTCCCTGTCCCAGAAGGTATCGAGATTAAGACGCCGCAGCCGACCCAGGTTGATATCACGGGATCGGACCTGCAGAAGGTTGGCCAAGTAGCTGCTGAAATCCGTGCCTATCGTCCTCCTGAGCCCTACAAGGGCAAGGGCGTGCGTTACGCTGGCGAACACATCCTTCGTAAAGAAGGCAAGAAGAAGTAAGGATCAGAGCGATGACGTCAGTTATCAAATTGTTCAATCGCCGCAAGGTGCGAACCCGTTACAAGATACGCAAGATGAAGAGCGATCGTCCGCGTTTGTCGGTGTTTCGTTCTGGCCGGCACATTTATGCCCAGGTCATTAACGATGTTGAGGGTAATACTGTTGTTGCGGCATCGAGCCTGGAAAGTGGCGTTAAAAGAGACACGTCAAAGGGCTGCACAATCGATGCCGCGCAGGCTGTCGGGAAGTTGATTGCTGAACGGGCTAAAGGCGCTGGCGTCACGGATGTAATATTTGATCGCGGTGGATACAAATATCACGGCCGCGTTAAGGCATTGGCCGACGCAGCACGGGAAGGTGGCCTGTCGTTCTAGCAGGCGCCAAAGGAAGGACTAAAGATATGGCACGTTCAGGACCAAACGCGGATAGACGCGACAGGGATAAAAACGACGATCTCGTCGATAAACTCGTCTATATCAATCGCGTTGCGAAGGTTGTGAAGGGTGGGCGCAGGTTTGCTTTTGCAGCCTTGGTTGTCGTCGGCGACACTAAAGGTCGTGTTGGCTATGGCTCAGGCAAGGCACGTGAAGTTCCAGAGGCAATCCGAAAGGCGACAGAGCAAGCTAAACGTACGCTGGTTCGTATTCCGTTGCGGGAAGGCCGGACGTTGCATCACGACGTGAATGGTAAGTTTGGTGCCGGCCTTGTCGTGCTGCGGTCAGCACCTCCCGGTACGGGTATTATTGCTGGCGGCCCGATGCGTGCCGTATTCGAAACGATGGGTGTTCAAGATGTTGTGGCCAAGAGTAAGGGGTCGAATAATCCCTACAATATGGTCAAAGCAACATTTGAAGCGCTCAAATCTCTGCGTTCACCGCGCATGATTGCGGCCAAGCGTGGTAAAAAGGTTGCCGATATTGTTGGACGACGTGGCGATGCGGTGCCGCGCGATGAAGCGCCGATTCAGGAGGCGTCCTAATGGCGGGTAAGTCAAAATCGAATGGCACCGTTACGGTCACCCAGATTGGCAGCCCGATTGGGCGTCACAGGTCTCAGCGTGCGACTTTGAAAGGTCTGGGGCTGGATAAAATGCACAGTACGCGAACGTTAGAAGATACACCGTCGGTACGCGGAATGATTAACAAGGTTAGTCACCTTGTTCGCGTAGAACCAGATACTAAATAGATTTTAGAATAGACGCCGATCTATCGGCGTCAGGAAGGCTCGTTATGCAATTGAACCAATTACGGGATAAGCCCGGCGCTACAGAGAAACGGACTCGCGTTGGCCGCGGGCCCGGTTCTGGCAAAGGCAAGACGGCTGGTCGCGGTCACAAAGGTCAAAAATCCCGCACAGGCGTCTCGATCCGTGGGTTTGAAGGCGGTCAAATGCCGATTTACCGTCGATTGCCGAAGCGTGGTTTTAATGTCGTTAATCCCAAAGAGTTTGCGGTTATCAACGTTGGCCGTCTTCAGCAGGTCATCGATGAGGACCGTTTGGATGCAAAAAAGCCAATAGATGGCGATGCGCTTGAAGCGGCAGGTTTGGTGCGTCCGCGTCGCGACGGTGTAAGGTTGCTGGCCTCTGGTGAGTTGAAAACCAAACTTTCAATTACGGTCGATCATGCCTCTGCAGCTGCCATTGCAGCTGTCGAAAAGGCTGGTGGTTCGGTCACAGTGATTTCGCCCGCGTCTGCGGCTGATGAAGCTAAACCTAAGAAAGAAAAGAAAGCGAAAGCCGACAATAATCCTGCTGACGAAGGTGGCGAGTAACCAATATGGCCTCCGCCGCCGATCAAATGGCCGCGAACGTCAACTTTGGCGTTTTTGCTAAAGCCACAGACCTCAAGCGTCGTATTTGGTTTTCGCTTGGCGCCCTGATCGTTTACCGGATGGGCACTTTCATCACTTTACCTGGAATCGATCCCCAAGTGATGGCGGACATTATGCAGCAGCAAAGTGCTGGCGTTCTTGGCATGTTCGATGTCTTCGCGGGCGGTGCACTATCCCGCATGAGCATCTTCGCCCTCAATATAATGCCGTACATCTCTGCTGCAATTATCATGCAGCTCATGGCGGCTGTTAATCCGACCCTCGAACAGATGAAGAAAGAAGGGGTATCTGGGCGTATTAAAATGAACCAGTACACCCGCTATCTGACTGTGGGCATTAGTGCGCTGCAGGCGCTTGGTATAGCGTCGGGGTTAGAGGGGGCAACAAGCTCCACGGGGGCGTTTGCAGTAACCAACCCCGGTGTATTCTTCAAGTTTACGACAGTTATCACTCTGGTCGGCGGGACTATGTTCTTGGTCTGGCTGGGTGAGCAAATCAGCGAGCGTGGCATTGGCCAAGGTGTTTCGCTTCTTATTTTCTCCGGTATCGTTGCCGGGCTCCCCGGAGCCATCGCGCAGACATTAGAGTTGGGACGCACTGGAGCAATGTCTCCGATGGTCATCGTTGGTTTGATGATCGGTATCGTCTTGACCATCTATCTCATTTGCTATGTGGAACTCGCCCAGCGCCGCATAATCGTCCAGTATCCGAAGCGTCAGGTGGGCAATAAGATGTTCGGAGGAGAAAATTCTCATCTGCCGCTCAAGCTTAATACGGCGGGTGTGATTCCTGCCATCTTTGCCAGCTCTATCTTGTTAATGCCGTTGACGGTTGCAGGTCTACAAGGTGGCGCTGTTGACGCGGGTGGCGAAGGCGGGTTCCTGAATACAATTGGGGTGCTCCTCGGTCGTGGTCAGCCGCTTTATCTCTTGTTGTACGCTGTTTTCATCGCGTTCTTTGCCTTCTTCTACACAGCGCTTGTATTTAACCCAGCTGATACAGCTGAAAACCTCCGTAAACATGGTGGGTTTGTACCTGGCATCCGCCCCGGTAAAAATACGGCTGAGTACATCGACTTTGTACTAACCCGTCTAACCGCCGTAGGCAGCATCTATTTGATTATTGTGTGTCTGCTCCCCGAGATTTTGATCTCGCGCATGAACGTAACTTTTTACTTCGGCGGAACAAGCCTCCTAATCGTGGTCAATGTTACCCTTAATACGGTACAGCAAATTCAATCCCATCTTCTGGCGCATCAATACGAAGGTCTTATTAAGAAGTCCAAGTTGAGGGGGCGAAATAGATGACTGGGAAGCGTCTTATTCTTATGGGGCCTCCGGGCGGTGGAAAAGGCACGCAAGCGAAGCTGTTGGTAGACGCCTACGCAATCATTCAGTTATCGACTGGCGATATGCTTCGGGCCGCTGTCGCTGCTGGGACTGGGTTAGGCAAGCAAGCTAAAGAAATCATGGATGCTGGGCAGCTCGTCTCTGACGAAATCATGGTTGGCATGATTTCGGAGCGCCTCGATCATCCAGATTGCTCTAACGGTTTTGTTCTCGATGGATTCCCAAGGACGGTCGCGCAGGCTGAAAGTCTTGATGCGATCCTGCAGGAAAAGGGGATCGAACTTGACTCAGTCATAGAGATCCGTGTGCCGGACCAGAACCTGGTTGACCGCATAACAGGGCGCTTCACATGCTCAAAATGTGGGGAGGGGTATCATGATACCTTTAAGCTGCCGAAAGTCGCAGATGTTTGCGATGTGTGCGGGAGTTCTGAATTTACGATACGAGACGATGACAATGCTGAGACGGTGAAATCCCGTCTCAATACTTACCACGGGCAGACGGCCCCATTGCTACCGTTTTATGACAGTAAAGGGCTGCTGGCTGTGGTCGACGGTGACCAGGATGTTGCGGCCGTAACTACCGAGATTAAAAGGGTTTTGGACAGCTGAGAGCGTGTTGACAGGTGGTCGAGCCCGCCTATAATGGCGCGCTTTTCCGGCTGGACCGGGCGCTCTCGAGCACAATTGATTGAATAGAAGGAGTACGGGCCTTGGCGCGTATTGCAGGCGTTAACATACCGACGAATAAGCGGGTCCCGATTGCTCTGACCTACATTTTTGGCATAGGGAACACGCGCGCAGTTGATATCTGCCAACGTGCGAATATCGACATGACGCTCCGCGTAAATCAGTTGTCAGACGACGAGGTCGGGCGGGTGCGCGATATCGTCGACCAAGACTTCGTGGTCGAGGGTGATCTCCGCCGGGAAGCAGCCATGAACATCAAGCGTTTGATGGATCTGGGTTGTTACAGAGGCTTGCGTCACCGCAAGGGGCTTCCTGTGCGTGGTCAGAGAACTCATACAAATGCCCGGACCCGCAAGGGGCCAGCTAAAGCCATTGCAGGCAAGAAAAAAGTCACCAAGTAACGGACGAACACACCTATGGCCAAGCCAGCGACACGAACCCGCAAAAAAGAACGCAAGAATATCAGTTCTGGAATTGCGCACGTAAATTCAACCTTCAATAACACGCTCATCACAATAACTGATGTGCAAGGCAACGCTATCTCGTGGTCGTCTGCCGGTGGGCAAGGTTTTAAAGGCTCACGGAAGTCGACCCCATACGCTGCTCAAATGGCGGCAGAAGACGCGGGTAAAAAAGCCATGGAACATGGCATGAAAACTCTGTCGGTTCAGGTTAAGGGGCCAGGAAGTGGTCGTGAGTCAGCATTGCGTGCGCTTCAGACCGTAGGGTTCAATGTTACTTCTATTCAAGACGTTACGCCCATTCCGCACAATGGGTGTCGACCACGTAAGCGCCGGCGGGTTTAGAAAGTTATACGCGTTTTGCCGTGCCACGGATAAGGGTACGGCTTTTCGGGCGCTCCACTTTGTGTGCGCCCTTAACCTTTAGAAGAGCGGGATTAAGCCGTGATACAAAAAAACTGGCAAGAGCTCATTAAGCCGAACAAACTCAACGTTGAAGCGGACGAAGATAACAATCGTGTAGCGACGATAGTGGCAGAACCTTTGGAGCGCGGTTTCGGTATTACACTTGGTAATGCTTTGCGCCGCATTTTACTTTCTTCATTGCAGGGCGCAGCCATTACGTCCATTAGCATTGATGGTGTGCTTCATGAGTTCTCATCGATTACCGGTGTTAGAGAAGACGTCACGGATTTGATTCTCAACATCAAACAGATTTCCCTAGCCATGCATGCGGAGGGCCCGAAACGGATGACCTTGTCCGTTAAGGGGCCAGCTGAAGTGACCGCTGGACAGATTGATGCGCCGTCTGACATCGATATCATGAACCCTGACTTGGTCATTTGTCATCTAGACGAAGGTGCCAACCTAGAAATTGAAATGGAAGTCAGTAACGGCAAGGGATATGTCGTAGCTTCGCAGAACCGCAAGGAAGACGATGCAATTGGTGCCATCCCGGTCGACTCTATTTTTAGCCCGGTTCGTCGTGTGTCCTATTCGGTTGATAACACTCGCGTTGGTCAGGTCACTGACTATGACAAGCTATCGATGAAGGTTGAAACCAACGGCGCAGTGAGCCCAGAAGACGCAGTCGCGCTTTCTGCTCGGATCTTGCAGGACCAATTGCAGTTGTTCATCAACTTCGAAGAGCCCAGCCAAGCGTTCCATGAGCGTCCGGATGAGGACCTTCCGTTTAACAAGCACCTGCTGCGCAAAGTGGATGAGTTGGAATTGTCTGTTCGTTCGGCGAATTGCTTGAAGAACGACAACATCATCTACATCGGTGATCTGGTTCAGAAGACCGAATCAGAAATGCTGAGAACGCCGAACTTCGGCCGTAAGTCTCTAAACGAGATCAAGGAAGTTCTTGCTCAGATGGGTCTTCACCTCGGCATGGAGGTAACGAATTGGCCTCCTGAAAACATTGAAGATCTCGCCAAGAAGCTCGAAGAGCCGTTTTAGTAGATTCAAATTAGGTAGACAAAAAAGAGCCAAGAGGGCTCAACCCACCTGTTCAGGGCACTGGCAGGGGGTAGTTCAAATCAGTCTCGTGCGCGAGGCCTAGGATAGTAAGGAGGCAGCATAATGCGGCATGGAATGAGCGGTCGGAAATTAAACCGCACCAGTCAGCACCGTCGGGCGATGTTTGCTAATATGGCGAACGCTTTGTTTAAACATGA
Source organism: Rhodospirillaceae bacterium (assembly GCA_029245025.1). Taxonomy (GTDB): domain Bacteria; phylum Pseudomonadota; class Alphaproteobacteria; order Rhodospirillales; family Rhodospirillaceae; genus WLXB01. The sequence continues at coordinate 56,192 of JAQWQC010000002.1, read as the reverse complement.
GCAGATCACAACAACGCTTCCTAAGGCGAAAGACTTGCGTCCCTATGCTGAACGCCTAATTACCCTTGCTAAACGAGGCGATCTTCATTCCCGCCGCCAAGCTATGGCCAAGTTGCGCGATAAAACTGTGGTGTCGAAGCTGTTCTCAACCATTGCAGAGCGCTACGCAGATCGATCAGGTGGATATACCCGCGTGTTGAAAGCGGGTTACCGCTATGGTGACTCAGCGCCAATGGCGGTTATTGAGCTGGTTGGTCGCGATACTGAGGCTAAAGGGCTTGATTCAGGCCCCGTACAGGAGAAGGTAGTCGACGAGGAATTACCGCACGAGTAATGGGGCCCTACGCGAACTAGAGAATTTTGATAAAGGCGGGCGTTATGGTCCGCCTTTTTTTGTTTTACCAGTCGATACATAGATTGCGGTGGTCCCAACAGTACCTTACTTCTGATATGAAGGGGTGCGGGGAGGTTTGGAGAAGTTTTATGCGTTTTGCAGACCTAATAGCAGTCGTAGTGGCGACTTTTTTGGTTCTATCTGGGTCGGCGGCGGCTCAAACCATTCGCGTTCCCAGTTCTGATGGTGAAATCAAACTAAGTTTCGCACCTATCGTGAAGCGGACCGCTCCTTCTGTCGTCAACGTATATACCAAGCGTGTGGTGCAGCAGCGTGTGCCCAGTCTATTCAACGATCCATTTTTCCGACGTTTCTTTGGTGAAAATGGTAGCGAGAGATTTGGTATGCCCCGCGAGCGGATTCAGAATTCGTTGGGCTCGGGGGTTATCGTGCGAGACGATGGTATTGTTGTAACCAACAATCACGTCATCGCAGACTCAGATGAAATCACGGTTATCCTTTCTGATCGTCGAGAATTTGATGCAGAGATTGTCGGAACTGACGAGCGCACTGATCTTGCGGTGTTGCGGATCAAAAACGCTCCTGCTGACTTGCCTGCACTGCAACTGGGCGACGCCGACGCCTTAGAAGTAGGTGACTTGGTGCTGGCCATTGGCAATCCGTTTGGTGTCGGTCAAACGGTGACGAGTGGGATCGTGTCTGCCGTCGCTCGATCTAATGTCGGAGTCTCTGACTTTCGCTCCTTCATTCAAACAGACGCGGCGATTAATCCCGGAAATTCAGGTGGCGCCTTGGTCTCTATTGATGGCAGCCTCGTTGGCGTAAATACCGCGATCTACTCGCGAGATGGTGGTAGTGTCGGCATCGGGTTTGCAATTCCCACACCTATGGTCCGTGTGGTTCTAGATAGCATCTTAAAAAAAGGCAAAGCTGTAAGGGCGTGGCTTGGCGCTGGTGGTCAATCGGTCACGTCCGAAATCGCTGAGGCCCTGGGGCTGGATCGGCCACTCGGCGTGATCGTCAATACGGTCTATGCGGGAAGCCCAGGTGATGACGCAGGCATTGAAATCGGTGATGTTCTTGTTTCGGTGAACGGCCGTGAAATTCTAGATGCTGAGAATCTCCGGTATCGATTAGCAACATTGGTAGTTGGCGAAAGCGCTGACCTTGAACTCGTCCGCGATGGGTCCAAGAAATCTGTAAGCGTGATGCTTGTTAAGCCCCCAGAGGACCCGCCGCGCAATGAAACCCAGGTGTCTGATCAACTCCCACCGTTCGGTGGCTCAACCGTAGCCAATTTAAATCCCGCACTGGCAGAAGAGCTCGGCATTGAGCCCGAAGAGGGTGTGATCGTGTTGCGGCTCAAACGCCGCAGCTTTGCACGTCAGGCTGGACTTGCGCCGGGAGACCTCATTCTTGCTGTGAATGAACGCGATATCGCCAACGTCAGTGATCTCGAAGAGGTTTTGGCTCGTGCAGAACGCCAATGGACATTCTCTGTCAAGCGTGGCGGGCGGGTGATCCAGCGTTCCATCAGGCTGTGAGTTCGTTATTTAAAGACATAGATTCTGCTGCAGCACCGGCACCACCGGCGCCGCGCCAGCCTCTCGCTGATCGTTTGCGGCCTGGGGACCTGCGCGCGGTTGTAGGTCAATCACACCTCCTGGACATCGCTGGACCTGTCGGGCGAATGCTCGATGCCGGTCGCATATCGTCTGTCATCTTGTGGGGGCCGCCGGGTTGCGGAAAGACAACCATCGCACGTCTTCTGGCTGGTCAGACCGATCTTCATTTTGAGACCTTGTCGGCGGTGTTCTCGGGGGTGGCTGACCTCAAGAAGGTGTTTGCGGCAGCTCGCGATCGGTCTGCGAAAAGAAAAGGTACTCTACTTTTTGTTGATGAGATCCACCGCTTCAATCGGGCGCAGCAAGACGCGTTTTTGCCAGTGGTTGAGGATGGCACCATTGTCCTGGTCGGTGCGACAACTGAAAACCCGTCTTTTGAATTGAACGCCGCGCTGCTGTCCCGGTGCCAAGTTCTCGTTTTGCATCGATTGGATGATGATGCCCTAGAGACATTATTGGTTCGCGCGGAAGGTGAGGTGGGACAGTCGTTGCCATTGGACGATGAAGCCAGGTCGGCACTCCGCGCGATGGCAGATGGCGACGGGAGACACATTTTGGCTCTCGCAGAAGAATTGCTCGCTCTTTCGCCGCAACCTAACCCGATGACGTCCAGTGACCTTGTGGCCACACTTCAGCGCAGAGCCCCCGTCTATGACAAAAACAGTGAGGGGCATTACAACCTGATCAGTGCCGTACACAAGTCGTTACGGGGGTCTGACCCTGATGCGGCATTGTATTGGGTATCCCGCATGCTCGACGGAGGCGAAGACCCCATTTACATCTTAAGGAGATTGGCGCGCTTCGCGGTTGAAGATATCGGATTGGCTGACCCACAAGCGATCACTCAAGCGTTGGTAGCGTGGGATACCTATGATCGCCTCGGTTCACCAGAGGGAGACTTGGCGATTGCGCAGCTCGTTCTTTATTTAGGAACGGCTCCTAAGTCGAATGCGGCCTACCGAGCGTTCAAACAGGCGAAAACAGCCGCGCAGAATACCGGTTCGTTGATGCCTCCCAAGCATATCCTCAATGCCCCAACGCAAATGATGAAAACCCTCGGCTACGGCAAGGACTACGCCTATGACCACGATAGCGAAGATGGGTTATCTGGACAGGACTATTTCCCAGACGATATGGCTCGTGAGAGATACTACGATCCTCCAGACCGTGGTTTTGAGAGAGAAATCTGCAAACGGCTGACCTATTGGGATAAACTGCGGCGCGAGAAGAACGCCAAGCCAAAGGACGATCAATGAACTGGACGGTAGTCGCTGCTGTCGCTGCAGGCGGAGCCATTGGCTCTGCCGCTCGCTATCTAGTAACGGTGCTGATGCAACGCGCCGTTGGGGCAGGTTTTCCCTGGTGGACATTATCTGTCAATGTCGTCGGCTCTTTTATAATGGGCGTTCTAGTCACAGCTATCGCACTTCGCTGGTCCGTCGGCCAGACCGGTCAGGCTTTTCTGATGGTCGGTTTGCTTGGTGGATTCACGACGTTTTCAGCCTTCTCTCTCGACGTTGCTTCGCTCATCGAACGCAATGCGGTGCTGTCAGCAGGTGGGTATATTGTAGGCTCTGTTGTGTTGAGTATCGGGGCGTTGTTTGCTGGCATGGCGATGGCTCGGGCGCTGTTGGCATGAGCGGCGTTCATCACAGATCGGTAGCGGCGGACGAAGCTGACATTCGGTTGGACAGATGGTTCAAGCGTCATTTTCCAGCCCTGACACATGGTCAGTTGGAGAAAATGCTGCGTAAAGGACAAGTGCGGGTGGATGGTGGGCGCGCCAAGTCCAATCTTCGTCTTGTACCGGGGCAGGAGGTCCGCGTACCCCCAATGCCGGACAGTTTTAAGAAAAACCCGCGCCCCGGCCGGTTTTCAGAACCTGACCCTGATCTAGTCAGGCTGTTGCGTGACAGTATTCTTTACAAAGATGACGATGTGTTAGCAGTCAATAAACCTGCCGGCGTCGCCGTTCAGGGCGGAAGCGGGGTCACCACGCATATTGACGGTGCATTGGATGAACTTAAATTCGAAGCTCCGGATCGACCTCGCTTGGTCCATCGACTTGATAAAGACACAGCCGGTGTTTTGTTGCTTGGACGTTCAGCGAAAGCCGCGGCTGACCTCACCAAAGCGTTCCGTCACCGGGAGACCGAGAAACTATATTGGGCTGTTGTGATCGGCTGTCCCGAAGTGCCGGACGGTCAAATCGAGGCGGCTGTTGCGAAGAGAGGCGGCCCCAATGACGAGCGTATGCATGTTGATGCCGAACACGGAAAATCCGCTATCACGGACTTCAAAGTTATTGCCAGTGCCGCCGGGAAGGTATCCTGGCTTGACCTTCGTCCGCGAACGGGTCGCACCCACCAGCTGCGGGTCCATTGCGCTGCCATCGATACACCTATTTTAGGGGATGGAAAGTACGGCGGTCGTGCAGCTTTCTTGGCGGATTTGCCTGGCGCAAAAACACTCCACCTGTTCGCCCGAGGCATAAAAATTCCGCGTCCGTCGGGGCCGCCTTTGGCCGTATCGGCACCACTGCCCCCACAAATCGCGGAAACATTCTCCTACTTTGGATTTGAAGAGTCCGAAGCTGATGATGTCTAAGGCGGTTTCCTTTGGCTGATCTTTCTCTCGTTCTACTTGATCTTGACGGAACACTGGTCGACAGCCGCCAGGTCATCATCAACGCCATGCAGATGGCGGCAACGGAAGTGGGTGTGTCGCATCCCTCAGAAAATGCGGTCAGCCGGATAATTGGTTTATCTTTGGACCAAGCGATCGTATACCTTTTTCCTGACTCCAGCGCAGCTGTCCATGCCGACATTTTTGCGGCCTACCGAGCGGAAGCTTTGCGCGTGCGCGCGGACCCGGCCAACCCTGAGGCACTATTCGAGGGTGCTTTTGAGGTCGTCCGGACTCTTCGTAAGTCAGGGTATTTGTTGGGCATCGCCACCGGTAAAGCACGTCCGGGTGTCGATCATTTTTGCACCCGTTACAATATGGCTGGCTGGTTTGACACCATCCAAACGCCTGATACCAACCCGAGCAAACCCCACCCCGGCATGATCCAGTCGGCGATGGCCGAGACCGGCGTCCCGACCTATCGCACGGTCATGGTCGGTGATACTGTATACGATCTCGAAATGGCACGGAATGCTGGGGTTTTTGGCATTGGTGTAGCCTGGGGCAACCACCAGGTGTACGAGCTTGAGCGTGCAGGTTGTCACCATATTGTAGAGGTGCTTCAGGATCTGCCAAAGGTTATCGCTATCCTATTGGGGCAAGGGGCAAAGACATGAAACGGATCGCACTAATCGCAGGGGTGGTCATCGTTTCTGACGGAGGGTGCGCTAGAACGCTGGGAATTCTCCTGTGACACCTATTAAGCAGCCCGGAAGAGTCATTTTGCCAGAAACTGAAGCCGACGTCGTCAAGCTCCAGAATCCGGAGACCCGGCGCAAGAGAGTTTATACATCAGTGGCCGTAGTCAATGAGGCGGGTGGATTTGGCATATCTTTGGATGGTCGGCCTCTGCACACGCCTGGGCGCACCAAACTAGAGACTTCGTCAGAGAGTCTTGCAAAAGTGATCGCCAAAGAATGGGATGACCAGGTCGAGTATTTTGATCCGACATCAATGCCGTTGACCAAATTGCTCAATACGGCTTTGGATCGGATCAGTCCTAATATGGAGGCTGTTGTAGAAGATCTCCTTAGTTACCTAGACACAGATCTTTTATGTTATCGAGCAGACGGTCCAGCTGAACTGGTGGAGCGACAAAATTCTGTATGGCAACCTATACTTGATTGGTTGGCGGACACCCATAGCGTAATCTTGTCCGTTGGGGCGGGGTTGATGCCTTTGTCTCATCTAGAAAAGTCGCATATCCAGGCAGAGAAGGTGGTCAGCGCGCTAAACACCATTGAGTTAACGACTGTGCAGGCTGTTGCAGGTCTAACATCTTCATTATCTCTCGGTTTGGCGCTTGTGAATGGCAAAGTATCGGGTGCAGAGGTTGCTGCTGCTGCCACCCTCGATGAAGTCTGGCAAATGGAAAAGTGGGGTGAGGATCAAGAAGCGCTGGACCGGATTACAAACCTTGCTGGTGAAGTGCGATCCGTCGAAAAATTCTTGAAGTTAAGCGCTTAGTATTTATTCGGTGCTACCTGTTTCTTCTTCGGCAGGTTCTATTGTGTGTTTCATGATTATCGGTACTAGGCTGAAACTGAAAAGCAATGTTAGTGGCATCACACCAAAGACTTTAAATGTGACCCAGGTGTCAGTGGAAACCGTGCGCCAAACGATTTCGTTGAGCAAGGCAAGGAAGATAAAGAAGCCTATCCAAGCCCGCGTCATGATGAGCCATCCTGTGTCTGACATCGTCAGGGCTGAATCAAGCACCATCTTTAAGAACAGGCGGCCTGTCAAAAGCCCGAAGGCGAGGATGGATGCGAAGAGAAGATTAACGATTGTCGGTTTCACCTTGATGAACGTCTCGTCCTGTAACCAAACCGTCAAGCCACCGAAGACCAACACAAATACAGCAGTCACGAGTGGCATCGTGGGTATGGTGCGGCTGATGGCATAGGACACCGCGAGCGATAGCACGATGGCCACCATGAAAGCCATTGTGGCTGTAAAAATACCGAGTTGGCTGTTGGTAAAGAAAAAGACGACCAGCGGGCCGAGTTCTAGGGCAAACTTAAGTAATGGGTTCATAGCCAGTGTATACGGAGCCAACCCCACCATTGTCCATCAATACTGTCGGTTTTTCCCTGAAAGCCGCATGAAGCCTGTCTTTTTTCGTTCCCCAGGCGTTGGGGTATGCTATCTCCGTACTACGTTTAAGAACCGTAACCGGGCCAGGTAGCGCCGGACATCGGCAAAGGGGATCAAATGAGCGAAATTTTCCAGAAACTCGAAGAAAAACGAGCCGAGGCCAGACTAGGTGGTGGTCAGCGCCGAATTGATGTTCAACACTCTAAGGGCAAACTGACGGCACGAGAGCGCATAGACGTTCTCTTTGATCCTGGCTCCTTCGAAGAATGGGACATGTTTGTCGAGCACCGCTCCGTCGATTTCGGCATGGAGAAGAAAAAAATTCCAGGGGATGGTGTTATTACTGGCTACGGCACCGTCAATGGGCGTCCTGTGTTTGTCTTTAGCCAAGATTTCACGGTTTTTGGTGGTTCCCTTTCTGAATCGCACGCCAACAAAATTCTTAAGGTTATGGAAAAGGCGGTCCAAGTGGGTGCGCCTGTTATTGGTTTGAATGACTCTGGTGGTGCACGCATTCAAGAAGGGGTTGCATCGCTCGCCGGGTACGCAGACGTATTTTATCAAAACGTTCTGGCGTCCGGAGTAGTGCCACAAATATCGATGGTCATGGGTCCCTGTGCAGGTGGAGCAGTTTATTCACCGGCCATTACCGATTTTATTTTCATGGTCAAAGACACCTCATACATGTTTGTCACGGGTCCAGACGTGGTGAAAACCGTTACCCATGAAACCGTCACGCAAGAAGAATTGGGTGGTGCAACGACGCACGCATCCAAATCCGGTGTCGCTGATGGCATGTTCGAAAACGACGTTGAAGCGCTTTTGCAATTGCGTCGGCTGTTAGACTTCCTGCCGCTTAATAACAAAGAGAAGCCGCCGGTGATTCCCACCGTTGATCCACCAGATCGCAAAGACTTTTCCCTCGATACGCTGGTGCCCGATAACCCTAACAAGCCTTACGACATGAAGGAACTCATCGGTAAAGTTGTCGATGAAGGCGATTTCTTTGAGATCGGTGAGCACTTTGCCAAGAACATGATTGTCGGCTTTGGTCGCATGGAGGGTCAGACGGTTGGCATCATAGCCAATCAGCCAATGGTGCTAGCGGGGTGTCTTGATATTGAATCGAGCCGCAAATCGGCACGCTTTGTGCGCTTTTGTGATTGTTTCAATATCCCTCTACTTACTTTTGTCGATGTCCCTGGTTTTATGCCGGGTACCGATCAAGAGTACGGTGGTATCATTAAGCACGGCGCCAAGCTGTTATTCGCATACGCCGAAGCAACGGTTCCAAAGATCACGGTAATCACGCGCAAGGCCTATGGCGGCGCCTATGACGTTATGAGTTCCAAACACATCGGTGGCGACGTTAACTTTGCTTGGCCGACGGCGGAGATTGCTGTCATGGGAGCGAAGGGTGCGGTGGAAATTATCTTCCGAAAAGATATTGGCGATGCCAAAAAAATTGCAGCCCGCACAAAAGAATACGAAGAGAATTTCGCCAATCCGTTCCGCGCGGCCAATCTCGGGTTTATTGATGATGTCATAATGCCCCATGGCACCCGGCGCAGAGTATGCAATGCACTTGCCATGCTGCGGACCAAAGACATCAAAAATCCGTGGAAGAAACACGGCAACATTCCGCTTTAACGCGGCAGAAGAAACGGTCGTAAGACGGGGGTACCACTTATGTTCGATAAAATTCTCATCGCCAACCGAGGTGAAATAGCCTGCCGCGTCATTAAGACAGCGCGTAAGATGGGCATCAAAACGGTAGCGGTCTATTCCGACGCGGACAAAGAGGCGCTACATGTGCAGATGGCAGATGAAGCCGTGCGGATCGGGGAGGCCACCTCGGCCAAGAGTTACCTCAAGGCCGATCGTATTATCCGGGCGTGCAAGAGAACAGGCGCCCAGGCTGTTCATCCCGGCTACGGTTTTCTGTCTGAGAACAAAGATTTCCAGAAGGCCCTGAAGAGAGAGAAGATTGCTTTCATTGGTCCAGATGCCAAGGCCATAGAGGCGATGGGAGATAAGATCACCTCTAAAAAGCTGGCGGACGAGGCTGGTGTGTCTACGGTGCCCGGCCATATGGGCATAATAAAAGGCACTGATGAGGCCGTGGAGATAGCCAAAAGCATCGGTTATCCTGTGATGCTGAAAGCTTCTGCCGGTGGTGGCGGCAAGGGGATGCGCATCGCCCACAATGATGCAGAAGCCCGTGAGGGGTTTGAGCGGGCGACGTCGGAGGCCATCTCATCTTTCGGTGACGATCGCGTGTTTATAGAGAAATTTGTCGAGCAACCGCGCCATATTGAAATTCAAGTGCTGGCTGACCGCCACGGCAACTGCATCTACGTTGGCGAGCGTGAGTGCTCCATCCAGCGTCGACATCAGAAGGTCATTGAAGAGGCGCCAAGCCCATTTATCGATGAGAAGACCCGCAAGTCTATGGGTAAGCAGGCCGTCGCGCTGGCCAAAGCAGTGGATTACGTTTCGGCTGGTACTGTCGAATTCATTGTTGATGCCAAGCGCAATTTCTATTTCTTGGAAATGAACACCCGCCTGCAGGTTGAACACCCGGTTACAGAACTGATTACTGGCATCGATCTTGTCGAGTGGATGATCAAGATCGCCAACGGTGAAAAGCTCACAGTCAAACAGTCCAATGTTAAATTGAACGGCTGGGCGATGGAAAGCCGTGTCTACGCGGAAGATCCATACCGTAATTTCCTGCCATCTACCGGTCGCCTCGTCACTTATCGTCCGCCAGAGGAGTCAAAGAACGTCCGCGTTGATACTGGTGTATACGAAGGCGGCGAAATTTCGATGTTCTATGACCCAATGGTCGCCAAACTGTGCACCTGGGGTAAGACCCGTAAGGAAGCCATTGCTCATATGCGGGACGCGTTGGATCAATATTATATTCGCGGCATCAGTCACAATATTCCCTTCCTGGCGTCAGTGATGGGGAAGGACCGGTTTATAAAAGGCCAACTGACCACTAACTTTATCGCTGAAGAGTATCCTGATGGATTCTCCGATGCCGACTTGCCGCCAGATGACCCAACGCCATTGGTTGCTGTTGCCGCCCTAATTCATCGCGCTCATTCCAACAGAGCAGCCCACATAAGTGGCCGCCTTGAAGGGCATGAGGAGTCGGTCTCGAATAGCTGGGTGGTCGACATTGGCGGAAAGCAGCGTGCGGTCGAGATTTCCGATGCTGCAGAAGAAGGAATTAGTGGCTCAGTGAAGATTGGTCGCCGCCGTATTGAAGTTGATAGTGCATGGACCTTTGGTCAGCCGTTGTTTATTGGGTCCGTGGACGGCAAAGACGTGTGCATTCAGGTTGATCGCGATGGTATTGGCTATCTCCTGTTCCATAATGGGGCCAAGGTTGAAGCCAGGGTCTATACCCCGCGCGAAGCTGAGTTGGTAAAGCTTATGCCGGTCAAAGTCGCACCGGATATGTCCAGCTTCTTGCTTTCCCCCATGCCTGGGCTGCTGGTGTCCGTTGAAGTCAAAGAAGGTCAGCAGTTCAAAGCGGGTGAAAATCTCGCTATCGTTGAAGCGATGAAGATGGAGAACGTGCTTAAAGCCGAACGCGATGGCGTCGTCAAAAAGATTCCTGAAGAAGCAGGCGCCTCACTCGCGGTAGATCAAATCATCATGGAATTCGAATAGATGCAGCCACGCGGTGACGTAACCACCGTTGGTTTGCGTATTTCGGGCAGAGTTCAAGGCGTGTGGTACCGCGGCTGGACTGTGGAGCGGGCGATAGAACTTGGTCTTGCTGGTTGGGTGCGTAACTTGACCGATGGCACGGTTGAAGTTCTTGCTAATGGGCCACAAGAGACTGTGGTCCGGCTCATTGACTTGTGCCGAAAGGGACCAACATTGGCGCGGGTTGATGACGTGGCTGTGACGGTCGTTGACCAACCAGGTTATGGCGGCGCTTTTCCTACCAAAGGATTCCAGAAATTGGCGGACCATAACCCCGCCGATATGCCCAACGCCGAGTAGCCACGGCAAACAGGTGCCTTGCCAAGCCACGACAATCCCTCTGACGCCCCTCGATAGGAGCCATAACCGCTGTGTGAAACCGCTGCTGATGAGGTCATGGACGGGCCCTATAAGTTCGGGTCTGATAGCGTCTTAATTATTAATCAGGGGACAAATCCATTATGACTCAAAAGAACGGTAGCAGTCGTCGTAATGCTTTGGTCTTGGGGGCAGGGGGTCTTGCTGCCTTAACGGCCGGTGTGCCGTACAGCGCGTCAGCCGCCGGGCTAAATCTGGATGATCCCAAAGACTTTCTGACCACCATCGTGAAAATGCGTGGCGCCACCGATGGCAGTATTGCCATGGGATGGATCACCGGCCAGCGCTACGCCATTGTCGATGGTCGGGCGATCCCAATGTTTGGCCTGCTCGCTAGCACGTTCTTTCAATACACCCGTATCGATGAGCTGACCTTTGAAATGCGTTCCTTTGAGGTGGCGTATTTTACAGACCTGGTCACAGGAAAATTACTTGAGCGCTGGGAAAACCCCATTACCGGCAAAATCATCGACCACATTCCGCAAACACGCATGGGGCCGAGCATTGTTCCGGTGAAGCCCGGTGGGTTTGATCTCATTTCAGTGCCGTCAATGGCTAACCTAGATGCCAATCATTTGTTCCGTCCGGCGGTCACCCAGGGTGACGATATATGGATCACTGAAGAAATTAAAATCGCCGGTGACGCTCCAGCGCCGGGTGTGCCCCCGTTCAGATATAATGAAATGACCACGTACAACGCCAAGCTATCTGACTTGGCTAAGCCGGGTTTGGCGACGGTGCCCACATCCATCCAATACCAGAGTTTTGTTGGCATGAGTCCCTGGCTCGGTATGGAAGGTATTGATGCCATGAACATGGGGCGGGGCTCAGGCCGTCGCGCCACGCGGGTTGAAGACATGCCCGCCTACTATTTGGAACTTACAGAGAAGTATCATCCCGATGTTTTGAATGACCCGCTGGCGGTCCTGCATGGACCCCGTGAAGGCTAGAATTCGCAAGTTACACAAAAAGGAATTCGCTATGTTTGAACAAGACCCGATCACCAGTCGCTTATCCCGCCGCACCGTCTTTGGCGGATTAGGCGGGGCGGGGCTCATGGCCTCTGGTGGCTGCGCGCTCGCTGCTCCGGAGCACCGCACATTGGATTTCAAAAGCCGGAAAGACCAACTCACGGCGCTCATAAAGATGCGTGCGTCTATGGATAACCGCATTGTCATGGGGGGCGTGAAGGGCCTGTACTACGGCGTCGTGAACAACAAAGTAACACCTCTCTATGGTGTCATGGGCGGTACTTTGGCTCGTTACGAGCAACTCGACGAATGGACGTGGGCCGGCGTGTCTTTTGAGGTCGCGTACTTTACCGATTGGGAAACCGGTGAACTTCTTGAGACGTTCGATAATCCCTATACGGGCGAAACCGTCGAAGTGCCGCAAACGCGCATGGGGCCGAGCAAGCTGCTGCTCAGTCTCGAAGGACGCCGGTCGCCATCTGAGAGTCCAAGGCTGGCTGGTCTCGATATCAGCCACCGGTTCATTACGCCGCGCAATGAGCGTGGCACGGTGGTGCTGGTGGAAGAAATTCGTGTTGGACCGCCTGAAGGATTTAAAGGTCCGGCTTTTAACTACAACGAAGTCACAACCTACCGCGCTCAAATGTCTGAGCTTGCAGACCCTGAAGTTATGATCGCAAATGATTCGACGCACTTTAATGGTATCGTTAGTTGGCGCCCTTGGCTCAAGATGGCCGGATACCCCGGTCACTTGTTTGGCACGGCCACTGGCGGCCGGTTTAAGTCAGTTGATGAATATCCGGAGTACTACATCGAATTGACTAATAAATATCACCCCGATGTCTTTGCGGACCCTAAGGCGATATTAGCGGGTACCGAAGAGTAGGAATACTTCGAATTAGCTGAACAGATCAGCCTTGGAGAAGTCTGGCTTTGGAGGTGGTAGGCGAACCGTCTATGGTTCGTCAACCAACTGGACACCAAATACGGATTCGAATTCGTCCTTAAGAGCTGCGTCTATGTCGGCCATGGCCACGTCTTTGCCGAGCGCCTTGAGTGACGTCACCCCTTGCTGAGACACGCCACAGGGGACAATGCCGGTAAAATGATCTAGGTCTGGCTCAACATTGACCGCGACACCATGAAAGGTGATCCAGCGGCGCACGCGGACTCCGATCGCCCCGATCTTGTCTTCGCCGGGCGGCACACTTTCTTTTTCGCGTGGTACCCAAATTCCGATGCGATCACAGCGGGTCTCTCCGGTAACGCCAAAACGGGCGAGGGCTGCGATCATCCACGCTTCCAGGTTCTGCACATAGGCGCGCAGATCCTTGCCATGGCGATTGAGATCCAACATCACATAAGTAACCCGTTGGCCCGGACCGTGATAGGTGTATTGGCCGCCGCGCCCTGACTTGAAAACCGGAAACCGTTCCGGCGCCAGCAGGTCTTCAGTCTGGGCACTGGTTCCGGCGGTGTAGAGTGGGGGGTGCTCCAGCAGCCACACCAATTCCGGAGCGTCCCCGGTATAAATAGCCGCCACCCGGGCTTCCATGTCTGCTACAGCCTCTTCATAGGGGACTAGACCGGCGCTGCGGCGAAGCTGGACGGTGCGGGGGCCTAACTGTTGCTCTGGCGGTTGGTCTGCCATGGTGCCTTTATAACCCCGAACAGTCTTGCCCACAGCTCTTTTCAGGGTGGTTCTGAGCCCGCGCCACTTGCGCAGAGAGTAAGGTTTTGCTATCTCCCAGCCTCCTCAGGCGGGACTCTCACCCCGTCAGGCTAATAGCCTAGATGCGGTCGTGGCGGAATTGGTAGACGCGCAGCGTTGAGGTCGCTGTGGGAGAAATCCCGTGGAGGTTCAAGTCCTCTCGACCGCACCATTTCTTACAAATTTTGACTGGAACCCGGAATGTGACTTTCAAGAACCGACCGTTATGGAATAATCCCGAGCATTGCTCGCGGAGGTCGGCCATGATCTGCGCAATTGATCACATTGATTAAGGGTATTTCCGCATGACACATTTCCCACAAACCTACTCTCGTTTATCTCGCCGTTCATTGCTTGGCGGCATACTTGGTGTCACGGGGGTATCTTCCTTCCACGGTCGTGAGGCCAGCGCGGGTGAAGCGGTCGCGAGCACAGGAGAAAAAATTCTTCTGAGCGAGAATAACCTGATGGACTTGCAGAACAGTATCAGCGGTCCGGTCATTCTTCCGACAAGTTTGATCTACAATGAAGCCCGGCGGCTGTGGAACCCGGCAGTCGATCATCACCCAGCGATTATCGCACAGTGTCAGTCGCTGGAGGACATTCAAGCCGCATTTCAGTTCGCCCGCAGTCATAACATTCTCACGGCTATCCGCTGTGGTGGACATAACTACGATGGCCTCGGTATGGCCGACGGCGGCATGACAATTGATCTTTCGCTCTTCAGAGGGGTTGAGGTCGACGAATCGAATATGGTCGCCTATGTAAAAGGCGGCTCAATCCTGCGTAATTTGGATGAAGCGACCATCCCACTTGGTCTGGCGACGACGGCGGGCGTGGTTTCACATACTGGTGTGGGTGGCCTTGCCACTGGTATCGGGCAGGGGCGTCTCGCTCGGTCTCTCGGGTACACCATTGATAACGTGCGTGGCGTAAAAATTCTTACTCCAGATGGTCGTCATCTGCGCGCTGATGCGACACAGAACAGCGACTTGTATTGGGGTGTGCGCGGCGGCGGTAGTAACTTTGGCATCGTTACCGAATTTGAAATTGAATTGTATGATTTCGACCCCACGGTCACGTCTATCTCTTACACCTTTCCAATCTCAAAGGCGGCTGACGTTTATAAAACCCTATTTGAATTGAGTGAGGTTGTGCCGAACGAAATGTCGTTGTCGGGCGGGGTTCGCACCAATGGTCGCGGCGAGACAAACTGTTCAATCGGGGGTAACTTTGCCGGACCACAGGCAAAAGCGCAGAGAATTCTCGACCCTTATTTGAAGAAGCTGGGTGCCCCCCTGAGAACGCGCATAAACGAAGTGGATTACCTGTGGCTACAAGGTATCGCTGACGGTGATCTCTTGGCAAAGAGCGCGACCTATTATCAATCGGGCTTCTTTAATCATGTAGATGAAAAGATTGCGGATGCGGTTGCCGATTATGCGACCAAAAACACTTTCCCTGGGTCGCAGGTTCAGTTTGGGCACCAAGCTGGAAAGATGGCAAATGTGGCGCCGGATGCCACGGCGTTTCCGCATCGCGATACGGTATTCCAATTCACCACGGATGTGCATTGGGCGGACAGCAGGGAAGGTCCCGCTAATATAAAATTTGCCAATGACACTTGGGCGGCCGTCAAGCCGATGAGTTCGGGCGGATTTTACGTCAACCTGGCCTTTAGTCCGGGCGAGGCCGAGATTCGGGAAGCCTATGCGGGCAACTATGACCGTTTGGTCGAAGTGAAAAACATGTACGACCCGGATAATTTCATGCGTTTGAACGTCAATATCAAACCGATGGCCTAACCGGCATCTGCTTTGTGAAATTCGTGCGCTCGGCACGCGCCATACACTAGCGTAACATTGACCCGTCGTGACATGTTGCCTGTGTATTTATGAAAATTAGGTGCAATTGCTTTATCACGAACACCCTGTGACGAAAGACAAATAGTATGACCAAAGTATAATTCGTCTTTGCAGTTGGTTTATTTCTCGTGGTTCAAGACGTAAGGGCCGATGGATTTAATAGGGAACTCTTTAAGTCCTGGCTAGACATGGGAACCGGCGGAGGCGAGACGGATGTCTACTGGTATTCAGAAGGGTATGTGAAATCTTTTCCTGATGGTGTAACAACGGCAAAAATGATCGGTTTTGATACCAGTCTTTTGCTACGCAATCCCACTAGTCCTGACAAAGCGGTTCAACTGTCGAGAAAAAAAATTCTACTTTTCGATCCAGTAACTGGAAGCGCCTTGATCGGGCGCCCATTGCTTATCCTCATCAAGTTAAGACCTATGGGCTTAATGGAGACGACATTATTTATATGGTCGAGTCCAATAATGGCCGCTCTGTTTACACCCTTAGTCCAATAAAAAATTATTCATCTAAGAAAATAGATGATGTCACTTAGTTCAACTATCCTGCCTTTTTTCAGAGCGGAACTGAGAAATTTGAAACTTCGGACTTCTATATTTTGTCTGGAGATGAATTGACCGAGCAAGAGCGGTACCAACAAGACTGGACGTCTTACGGCTATGTCCCCATTGTTTCCGCAGCTGTGGCATGGCGGTATACTGACTTTCATTCGATGCTAGACGTCATTACGGACATAGTCCGCGCCGAAGCAGAGATGTGGATGAAGCCGCGAGCGGGCATGGAGGAGGTTCAGGTCCTTCGAGATAAGTATAGAGATTAGAGGGGCTTACATAAAGTGACCAGCTTAGGCGTGTTTAGCGCACCCCGAAGTTCAGGGAGCCTTTACTCGCCGCCTTCGTTCTCAGGTCTTGGTCCGACCAAGCTGTCGTCTAGTGCATGATAGATTTTGCCTAGGCAATCTGCCTTGTCCATGCAGTCGAGAGAAAGAGCTGCGAGGTCGGTGCGGGTGATGCGGCCAAACGCATTCATGTTTTCAACAAGGTAGCCATTGCCCGTGGGTTTCGCTGGCTCGAAATCTAGTAGCCCGTTACGGATGATCGTGTAACCGACGCCGCTATTTTCGAGATAGATTTCAGCTTCCCCCTTGTCACGAATGTTTTGGCTCTCTGTATCGTAGCCGAACTGTTCTTCCAGAAGCTTCTTGGCGCTACCACGCACGCCAACTGAGCTGTGGATAATTACCTGTTTTACGCCTGTCGCCTTGGCCGCATTAACGATGTTACGCATGGCTTCGGCATAGAATGGTTGCTCGCGAGTCATCATTCCGCCCCGCCGGGCTGAGGTGTCAATCACTACACGAGGTTCAAATTCGGTCATGGCCGCCAAGACAGATTCCGCATCCATGAGATCGCCAATGGCATAGTGTATATCCAAGCCTTCCAGAGATTTGCGATCTGATGTGGGTCGAACAAACGCAGTCACCGCCTCTCCCTGCTCAACCAACATGCGAACATGAGGCGCTCCCAATTGGCCTGAGGCTCCGAACACCAGCACACCTTCTGCCTCGACATGCGAGGGGGTGATAATCAATCCGAGCGCGGCCAACAGAAATTTCATTGGGGCTGTCATTCTTATTTTCCTTCACCAAAGCTTGTCGGCGGCCAAGTGAGCTTGTCATCCTTGGCGTGATATACCTTGCCGAAACAATCAGGGTTATCCAGGCACTCTATTGTAAATCGTGCCAAGTCGGCTCGGGTGATCGGCATTAAAACCGTTCGATCTTCGGTCATGGTCGCGTTGCCGCTCGGGGGTGTGTCGTCGGGCCAAACCCTGCTGTTACGGATAATCGTCGTTGGGATTCCAGAAGAGAAAAAGACTTCCTCTGCGACGCCATGATCCATCATCCGTGGCTCGAGATCTGGCATCTGAGACCAAGGCACATCCGGATGCAATGCCATGTTTGACCCGGCCCCTACAGCGCCGTGGTGAATGATCTGTTGAACACCGTTTTGTTTTGCTGCGTTCGCAATGTAGGTGCTGCTCAATTTATAGAAATCTTTGAGAGCGGTGGGTGCGCGGGCTGTGTTGATCACAACCCTAAAGGAGCGTCCTTCAAATGCTGCGTTGATGCTATCTTCGTCCATCATGTCTCCGACGACGTATTCGGCGTCTAGGCCAGCAAGCCTGCTGCGATCCGAGGAGTCTCTCACCAGTACAGTCACATCTTCGCCCTTCTCGACAAGCAGCGCAGCCACACGGGCACCAAGCTGTCCGGTCGCACCATATACCAGTACGCCATCTGCCAGCGCTGACCCCTTGGGTAAGAACAACGCGCACAGGGCGACGAGAGCGCAGCGAAAAGTGGTCATAGGTGTTTCCTCCGGGCTTTTAGTTGTCAATCGACAAGCAGTTCAGGCGCTTAGCCCCTAAATCGTATCCGTACGACCAATTCTAGTCTTTCTTTCCCTTGCGCTACCACCCTCTGTGAGGCACAAACTGTGATCAACAGGGGGTCTGCTCCTGACCGGGTCCAGCTCGTAAATCGAAGCTCTTTAGTAGGAAGCTTTATGGCTAATTCTCCCACCTTCAAACGGATTAATTTGTGTGTCGCAGATCTTGAGCGGTCTTTGGCGGTCTACAGAGATATTCTCGGTTTTACCGTCGATTACCAGAGGGACTCTAAAGAGGACTCCTATTCCTATCCTGTGTTCACTTTTCCAAAGGAAGCCAAGCTTCGGTTCGCCACGTTGAACACGGCAAGCCAGGAGCGAACGCTGGCCCTAACTGAGGTTACGGGCATTGAATTACCTTTGATGCCGGTGCCACGCATGGTCGCTGCCGTCATCAATTGTCCCGCGTTCGATGAAGTCATTGAGAAAGTTACTGCAGCTGGGCTGGAAGTTGTGCCGCCACAGCATTTGCCGGACCAGGATGGTAACCCAAAGGGGCGAGAAACGGCTTTCATCGACCCGGATGGGCATCTCATTGTTTTATATGTACTGAACGACCAATAGTTGTACCTAAAGCGAGTACACCTTAGTTGGTATAAACTGTCCATCGCACGAGCGTTCACTAAGACCCTGACTATCATGATGAGACCTTTGGCCTTCACCTAGCCCACC
Organism: Rhodospirillaceae bacterium; assembly: GCA_029245025.1. Lineage (GTDB taxonomy): Bacteria > Pseudomonadota > Alphaproteobacteria > Rhodospirillales > Rhodospirillaceae > WLXB01. The sequence goes on along the minus strand of JAQWQC010000002.1, from coordinate 37,651 downwards.
TTACTGACCTACTAGAGCGCCTTGAGACTAAGCAATGTGGTCAGCTATTTGAGACACTGGAGGATCAATTAAATCCAGACGCCTTGTCTGAACACGGCGAAGTCGTGTGCGAGACGTTTATGAGGGCGATAGGGCTTGACGAATTTATTTCAGCATTAACGTAATTGGCAAGCTGTCAAAGACGTTTCCGCGATCCGTGTCGGCGTGGCTGATCATTAGGTTCTGCCGGGACTGCTCCAAGGCAATAAACGCTGCGGCACCGGCATCGCAATGTTCTTTCGACATCATTGCCAAACCCAAGTGCGGTCTATTTATCGAACTCATGATTTTCAAGCCACACGCTTCACAACGTAATCTGCGATTGCAAGACTAGACGTTAATCCGGGTGATTCTATGCCGTAAAGGGCGCAATATCCTGAGCATCCGGTTTCCTGAGGAAGTTGGATGACAAAATCTTGTTCCGTCTTACCTTTGGGCTGCAATTTTGGCCGAATCCCAGCATAACCGGGTCGAAGTGCGCCGGCAGGCAGGTCTGGCCAATAGGCCCGAATCGCGTCATAGAATGCACTAGCTCGCATAGGGTCAACCTCATAGGAGAGGGAGTCCGTCCACTCAATGTCAGGCCCGAATCTTCCTTGTCCGGAAAGATCCAAAGTGTAGTGCAGCCCTAAACTAGCCGCGCCAGGCAGGGGATAGATCAGTCGCGAGAATGGTGCCTTGCCACTCAAATAAAAGTAACTTCCCTTCGCATAGTAAAGAGGCGGGATGGTGGTGGCGCTTATACCCTCAATGGCGGCGCTAACCGCTTGCGAGCCCAATCCAGCGCAGTTGATGACCGTTTTAGCGATAAGGGTAACTGATTCTGATCCACCGACTTGAAGCTCCACGCCGTTATCGCGCGCTTGACCGGATATTACGGGACTATTGAGAGCCAGAACTGAACCGTTGGCTTCGGAGTCCCCTTGCAGCGCCAGCATAAAGCTGTGGCTATCAATAATTCCTGTCTCCCGAGAGAGCAGAGCGGCCTCACATTTTAGCTGAGGTTCGAGCTCCTGCACGTCCTTGACGCTGAGCCATGGCAATGGCACGCCGTTGCTGCCCGAGTAATGTTGCAAGGCTTTGAGATATGTAACCTCCGCTTCATTCGCCGCAAACACCAGTTTTGTTATTTTTTTTGCCATCACACCATGGCTTTCGCAAAAGGCGTAAAGCATTTCTCGGCCCTGCACGCAAAGGCGCGCCTTTAAACTATTCCTTGGATAATAAATACCGGCATGGATGACCTCGCTATTGCGAGAACTGGTCTGTGTCCCAATGGCGCCGGTAGCCTCCAGGATAATGACGTCCCGATCCGCCATAGTCATCGCACGCGCCACCGCCAGGCCGACAACACCTGCGCCAATGACAACGCAATCAACGGTCTCAGCCATAGTGCAAACGGCGCCTTATCACATAGGGGACGTAGCAATGGTTTACCTCAGTATTGCCGTTATTCAAAACTATTGCTTAGAGCGCTTTTAGTCATCAGTAGCTCCGTCAGGAATTACACTGGGGGCCCAATAACCGCTAACCCAGATATTTTTGGCCCTGGGTTGAGCCCCAGTTCTTTCTCCCCCAGGGCAACCTGGGCTCACACGCATTTATGTTTTTCCTGCAATGGCATTTAAGCCGGGTTAGACTAACGCATGTGCGCAAAACCCCTGACACCGGACGCAGTGAGCCGCAACGTTGCAGCGTTTCTCGATGCCGCGGAAAAAACACCGGTGCGCTTTGAAAAACCGAATGGTCGGCTCATATTTTCTATGGACGCTACAGCGAGCCGTGGACCTTCGTGGGATATGGCGATGAGTATTCAAGCTGACATGTTTGTAGAAGCGTCGACCTTGGGCGGTTTGGAGGTTCAGTTGGTATACTACCGGGGGTTAGCAGAGTGTCGATCGAGTGGATGGACGCAAGATGCCACTGAACTTGGGCGTCTTATGGGTAAGGTTGATGTGCTCGCCGGTCTAACTCAAATAGAACGCGTCTTAAAACATACTTTAAAGGAAGCCGGACAAGATTCGGTCAATGCCCTTGTTTTTATTGGCGATGCAATGGAGGAGAATGTCGATTTACTTGCCGACGTTGCAGGCCAACTCGGGCTTCGAGGCGTGCCGGTATTTATGTTCCATGAAGGTGGTGGTGAGCCCGCGGCATCCACATATAAACATATCGCAAAGGTATCTGGTGGCGCTTACTGTCTTTTTGATGCGTCTAGCCCTGGCGCACTTCGTGCTTTATTGCGGGCAGTTGCAGCCTTTGCCGCCGGTGGTGCGCAAGCTCTAGAAAATTATGGTCGTAAACAGGGTGGTTCCGTTCGACAGATTTCTGATCAGATGGCGGGGCGATAAAACATGCTGCTATCAGCTTTTCTTGGGATAGGCCTTCTTATCTCAGCGGTGCTTCTCATGCGGTGGTACGAAATTTCTGACCCCGCTCTACTTAAGCGCACTCTCAAATGGGCCGTAGTCTTGGTCCTCGGCCTGGTCGCCCTCTTCTTGGCTTTAACCGGACGACTAGCCGCTGCATTTGGTCTGGTGATGGGCATCGTGGCGTTTGGCTGGCGCTTGTTTAATATGATCTCAATGTTCCAGCAAATGCGCGGCATCTTTGGAGGATTGCGAGGTTTAGGCGGTTTCAATGGACGTACTCAGACACCACCAGGCCAAACGTCCCAAGTAGAGTCAAATATTTTGCGTATGACCCTGGAACACGATAGTGGCCGGATGGATGGTGAAATATTGACTGGTGAGTTTCAGGGCCGCCTTCTTTCCGCAATGACTACACAAGACTTGCTGGCGTTTAGAGCCAGAATTCAAAACGATGCCGATTCCATTGGGCTTTTAGATGCCTATCTCGATCGCTCCCACGTTGGTTGGCGGGATGAGATAAAGGGTGATGGCGGCGGACAATCTGACAATGAGCGCGGTGGCTCATTAGGTCCGATGACCCCTGCAGAGGCCTATCGGGTTCTTGGTTTAGCTCCAGATGCAGGTCGTAAAGAAATTAAGAATGCCTACCGTCAGCTGATGAGCAAAGTTCATCCCGATCGTGGAGGGTCGGCGTACCTCGCAGCTAAAATAAACGAAGCCAAAGACCTTCTATTAGGTGACTGAACGCCTCTAGTGTAACGGTGTTGCCACGTCGGGCTACGCATGGCACAAAGCGATCAATTACAGTCTTCTTGAGGCGGCAGAAATCTGGCATTTTTTTTATGAAGTGTCATAAGGGGGCACGAGTATGGCGAGGCGGGTGCGAAAGGCGATATTTCCAGTCGCCGGTCTCGGAACTCGGTTTCTACCGGCCACTAAAGTCATGGCCAAAGAAATGCTTCCCATCGTCGACAAACCTCTCATTCAATACGCGGTTGAAGAAGCGGCGGCAGCGGGAATTGAGTATTTCATTTTTGTGACGGGGCGGGGCAAGTCGGTTCTGGTCGATCACTTTGACCATGCGCCTGAGTTAGAGATGTTGCTGGGGCGACGGGGTAAGGAACAGGAATTGGAGTCTTTGTTCGAGGCGATGCCCGACCCAGGGAAGGTGTTTTCGGTACGCCAACAGGTCCCTCTTGGGCTAGGGCATGCGGTGTGGTGCGCACGCGAATTTATCGGCGAGGAACCGTTTGCTGTGTTGTTGCCTGACGAGCTCTTGATGTCAGACGTTCCTGGTTTGAAACAACTCTTGGACGTGCATGCCGACGTTGGCGGAAATTTGATATCTGTCACCGAAGTGCCGCCTAAACATACTAACCGTTACGGTATTCTGGATGTGGAATCCGATGACGGAAAGGTAGCCAAAGCTAAGGGTATGCTTGAGAAGCCTAGTCCGGAAGACGCGCCTTCTCGTTTGGCAAATATTGGCCGGTATGTTTTGGACCCCGCAATATTTACTCATCTCGACAAACAGTTAACGGGAGCTGGCGGTGAGATTCAGCTGACCGATGCCATTGATGCAACGACAGACTCGCTTCCGTTTCATGGAGTGCGGTTCGATGGTGAGCGGTTTGACTGTGGAGATAAGGTTGGGTTCCTTACTGCTAATATCGCATTTGCGCTTAAGCGCCCTGAGATGTCTGATCAAGTACGCGCTGCCGTCGCGAAACTTATCGCCTAAAAGTTCTAAACAAGGATTATCGCAGCTATGCGTATCGCAATGATCGGAACCGGCTATGTCGGCTTAGTCTCAGGAGCTTGCTTCTCGGAATTCGGTGTCAATGTGACCTGTGTCGACAAGGATGCAGAAAAGGTCACTCGTCTTCAAAGCGGCGAAATACCGATATTTGAGCCTGGCTTAGAGAATCTTGTTAAAACAAACACGGCTGCGGGTCGGTTAACATTCTCTACCGATCTTAAGGCTGCGGTTAAGCAGGCGGATGCCGTATTTATCGCGGTTGGCACACCAAGCCGTCGAGGAGACGGTCACGCTGATCTGTCATTTGTCTATGCAGCAGCGGAGGAAATTGCCCAAGCCCTTGAGCACTATACAGTGATCGTAACTAAGTCGACGGTGCCAGTTGGCACGGGTCGCGAGGTGGAGCGCGTAATTAAGAAGGCTAGGCCTGACGCGGACTTTGATGTTGTGTCTAACCCTGAATTCCTCCGTGAAGGGTCTGCGATTAATGATTTCATGAGGCCAGACCGTGTGGTTATTGGTGCAGAGACTGAGCGTGCCAAAGAAGTGATGCGACAACTCTATCGAGTTTTGTATTTGATAGAGACGCCAATTCTTTTCACGGCTATCGAAACATCCGAGTTGATCAAATACGCCGCCAATACGTTTCTTGCCACTAAGATTAGCTTCATCAACGAAATTGCTGATCTGTGCGAACGGGTAGGTGCAGATGTTCATGACGTGGCGAAAGGGATTGGGCTCGACGGCCGCATCGGCAGAAAATTCCTCCATGCGGGACCAGGATACGGCGGATCTTGCTTTCCTAAGGATACACTCGCTTTGGTTAAGACGGCCCAACAGTATGAATCTCCGTTGCGCATCATAGAAGCCGTCGTCGATGTAAACGACAAACGTAAAACAGCGATGGCAAACCGAATTATTGAGGCATTCGGCGGTTCGGTCAAAGGAAAGACCATTGCCATGCTGGGTTTGACCTTTAAGCCAAACACCGATGACATGAGGGATAGTCCGTCGCTTTCAATTGTCGCCGCCTTACTTGAAGCTGGCGCCCAGGTCCAAGCCTACGACCCGGAAGGCATGGATGAGGCAAAGATGTTGATGCCTGATGTTACGTATTGCTCCGATGCCTATGCAGCAATGGACGGGGCGGATGCCTTAACTGTAGTCACCGAGTGGAATGAATTCCGAAGCCTCGATTTAGAACGCGTTAAGAAATCACTTTCTGCACCAATACTTGTCGACCTCCGGAACATTTATTCACCAGATGATATGCGACAGGCCGGATTTGAATATTACTGTGTCGGAAGACCCGCAGTGACCCAGGATACTCCTTGATGGCAACAGGACATAATTTTCATTCATTGATTTTGCGCGAGTATGACATCCGCGGCATCGTCGGAGACACGTTACATGAATCAGATGCCCAAGCACTCGGGCAGGCATTTGGATCTCTCGTGCGGTCCGATGGCGGCAGTCGGGTTTGTGTCGGATATGATGGGCGACAAAGTTCTCCTGCTATGGAAGCAGCTCTCGTCGATGGCCTCCAGTCGACCGGTGTATCCGTTGATCGCGTAGGGCTGGGCCCAAGTCCCATGCTGTATTTTGCTGCTACAGACAGTGGTGCAGACGCTGGCATTATGGTGACAGGGTCCCATAATCCGCCAACGCACAATGGCTTCAAGATGATGCTGGGGCGCAAACCTTTTTTTGGCGATGCCATAAAGAACCTTGGCGTCCAGGCCGCGTCTGGCGAGTTCGCAACGGGCAAAGGGTCGGTGTCCGATAAGCCGGCTTTTGAGAATTATGTCGCCCGCGTTCTTTCAGATTTCAAAGGTGACAAAGAGTTGTCTGTGGTTTGGGACCCTGGAAACGGGGCGGCAGGTGAAGCCGTTACTGCGGCGGTTAAAGGTTTGCCAGGGCGGCACTTGGTGATCAACGGTGAAATTGATGGCACGTTTCCCAATCATCATCCGGATCCAACAATCCCAGAGAATTTGGAACAGTTGAAAGCAGCGGTCGCCGCCGAGAATGCAGATGTTGGTTTTGCGTTCGATGGCGATGGCGACCGGATTGGGATTATTGACGGCAATGGCAATATTTTGTGGGGTGATCAAATTCTGGTCATTCTAGGAGAGGCCGTTCTTGCTGAACGCCCAGGCGCTCCAATCATTGCCGATGTAAAGGCAAGCCAGGTTCTATTTGATGAGATTGCCCGCATGGGCGGACAGCCTGTAATGGCAAAGACCGGTCACTCTCTTATCAAGTCTAAAATGAACGAGTTGAATGCGCCGTTAGCAGGAGAGATGAGTGGTCACATCTTTTTTGCGGATCACTACTACGGGTTTGACGACGCGCTCTATGCCGCCATTCGGTTTCTTTCAATTCTCTGTCAACAGGACGAAAGCTTGGCAGATCGATATGTCCGTATTCCAAAGGCCGTGAATACACCAGAACTGAGGTTCTCTTGCCCTGATGATAGAAAATTTGCGGTTATCGAAGAGGTTAAGGAGCGCGTGACTGAATCAGGCGCTGACGTGAACGACGTCGATGGTGTTAGGGTCAATCAAGATGGCGGATGGTGGCTCTTACGGGCGTCTAACACTCAGGCTGTGTTGGTGGCGCGATGTGAAGCTGACAGTGAAACGTCTCTTGCCGCGCTTAAGAGTGCGCTTTCTGAGCAATTGAGTGCGAGCGGCGTTGCTTTGCCGGAATGAATATTGGCGGTCAGCCAGACGTACTGGCCCTGACCGCACTTGCAAACTCGGGTGCTACGATCAAGCATTGATGTGGCGCACGCTCCATGAGTTGGCACGCTTTCCGTGTATCGGCTTCTGTTAATCCCATAATCTGAGCGCGATAGAGTTGCTTGCCGCTTACGATAACCGGCTCTATCCGACCGAAAGCAGCCGCGTACATTTTTTTAACAACGGCAGCGGCCTCATTGGCTTTTTGTTGCGCTATGTCACTGATTGAATAGGCACCTATCTGAATACCCCATGCTTCGGCGCGCAGAATTACGGGATCTGGTTTGCCCCGTGGTTTAATCGTAATGCTAGCAGGGGCTAAGGAACCATCTGCTTCTACCATCATAAGAGGTTTGCGCGCGGGGTAAGGGGGGCGTCCATATTCCGCTGCTTCAACAAAACCTTTGTCCATTAAAGTCGCTAAGTGTCGATCTCGTTGTTTAGCGGATTTACCACCGAAGACCACGCCGATAAGTCGTGTGTCGTCTCGTTTGGCAGAGGCCGCTAAATTGTATCCGGATGCTCTTATGTAGCCCGTTTTGAGGCCGTCAGCCCCCGCGTAGCGAGACATGAACTTATTGTGTCCGCGAAATGTCTTGCCCGCGTATGTAAACTTTGTCCGCGCAAAATAACTGTAAAACTGGGGGAAGTCGTTCATCAGACGCTGAGCAAGTATTGCCATATCGCGTGCTGTCGAAAGTTGCCCACGATTAGGCAAGCCAGAAGCGTTGCGGAAATTGGTGCGTGTCATGCCCAATTCCTTAGCTTTCTTGGTCATTTGTTTAGCAAACGTGCGCTCGGTTTTACCGAAGTGCTCAGCTACCACCACCGCAACATCGTTGGCAGACCGCACGACCAGGCCAAGAATTGCATCTTCCGCCGTCATATAACTGCCTGGATCAAGCCACATCTTAGAGCTGGGCTGACGGGAGGCGCGAGCTGACACTTTCATCTTCGATTTCAGGTTCATGTCGCCCTGTTCAATGGCTTCGAACAGTATGTACAGGGTCATCATTTTTGTCAGTGAGGCGGGGTAATTGCGCGTATCAGCGTTCACCTCATGATAGACACGGCCCGTTTCTGCATCGATTACGACCGAGGCATACTTGGCCATTGTCGGCCAGGCGGATGTAATAATTAGGAGAAAAGCTGTCCCCGCGATCGTGAGACCACGCAGAAATCCGATATTACGCAAAGGTTTTCCCTACCGAATTGCCCCAGAGTCGTTGCTGTGGCGCCCCATTTGCCCAGAATCGTACGTGTGAGACCGAGCGCTGTCCAGTCATCTCTTTGATTCACAAGGTAAATTAGGGGTTGTTAACATTCCGTTTGCGGAATCAGTGCAACGACTCTGTGTCTCGACAGAAGAGGGGTCTGGCTGGCCGTTACGCAACTCTTTGGATGTGTAGGCCTTTTTTTGCCGACGCTCCGACACCATATTTGATAAGATTGCTAGCATGATACCGATAAGGACTATGACTATTCTCGACCCAATAGACCGTATACCGCCAGCGATTGCTGCTGGTAGTGATGACGATAAAGACAATGGCGGCGATGGAGGCCCTGACACGGGTGTGGTTATTAAAACCCGCCCTAAGGTCAAAAAGCCGTCGATGTATAAGGTCTTGATGTTAAACGATGATTACACGCCGATGGAATTTGTCGTGCATGTGTTGGAACGGGTCTTTGGCAAGAACGGCGATGATGCCACACGTATTATGCTGCACGTTCATCAAAAAGGTGTCGGCGTATGTGGCGTGTACACCTATGAGGTTGCAGAAACCAAAGTGACCCAAACTATGGATATGGCCCGTAAAAATCAGCATCCACTGCAGTGCACCCTGGAGAAAGAATAGCGAACCGAACACCTGGTTACGTTCGTTTAACTCAGCAAAAGGTATCGTTTCCGAATGTTGTCACAGAACTTAGAAAAAACATTACATCACGCCCTCGCGCTGGCGGCTGAGAGGGATCACGAGTACGCCACTCTTGAGCACCTGCTGCTGGCACTGTGTGATGACCAGGATGCTGTTTCTGTTATGCGGGCCTGTAACGTAGACTTGGATCAACTGACCCAAGTGCTCACCGGTTTCGTCGATGAAGATTTAGAAGAACTCGTTTCATCCGAAGAGGACGATCCAAAACCTACGGCTGGTTTTCAGCGGGTGGTGCAACGCGCGGCTATCCATGTTCAGTCTGCAAAACGGGAACAGGTTACCGGCGCAAACGTCTTAGTGGCTCTGTTCTCTGAGCGTGAGAGTCATGCGGTCTATTTTCTCCAAACCCAAGATATGGCCCGACTTGATGCCGTTAACTATATCTCTCACGGTATTTCGAAGCGTCCCGGTGAAGCGCGTGCGCGGCCAGTGCATGGCGCTGAGGGTGAGGGGGCATCGGGCGAAGAAGAGACTGCGACGGGCCAAGAAGCTTTGTCGGCGTATTGCGTTAATCTCAACGAAAAGGCTGCCGACGGGAAGATCGATCCGTTGATCGGGCGTGATCTTGAGATAGAACGAACGATTCAAATTCTGTGTCGCCGAAACAAAAACAACCCATTGTATGTAGGAGATTCTGGGGTCGGGAAAACGGCGTTGGCGGAAGGGTTGGCCCGGCGCATCGTGAACAAGGAAGTCCCTAAAGTCCTAGAAGATGCGACAATCTACTCCCTCGATATGGGATCGTTGTTGGCCGGAACGCGCTATCGCGGTGATTTTGAAGAGCGCCTGAAAGCTGTCGTTGCTGAATTAGAACAGACAGATGGGGCGGTCCTGTTTATCGATGAGATTCATACCGTCATTGGAGCAGGGGCGACATCTGGTGGCGCCATGGATGCGTCAAATCTGATGAAGCCTGCATTAGCGGCTGGGTCGCTTCGCTGCATGGGCTCGACCACATACAAGGAATTTCGCAGTCATTTTGAAAAAGACCGTGCGCTTGTCCGCCGCTTCCAGAAAATTGATGTTGTTGAGCCGAGCATTGATGACACGATCAAGATTCTCAAAGGGCTTAAGCCTTACTACGAGGAGCATCATCACGTTCGTTATACGGCGGATGCAATTCGCACCGCTGTAGAGCTTGCGGCAAAATATATCAACGACCGCAAGTTGCCCGACAAAGCAATCGACGTCATAGATGAAACAGGCGCGGCCCAAATGCTGTTGCCAGAGAACAAGCGGCGCAAAACGATTTCAGTGAAAGAAGTAGAGGCTGTTGTCGCCAAAATGGCTCGCATACCGCCGAAGTCTGTTTCCCGGGACGACAAAAAAGCGCTGCAAAACCTTGAGCGTGATCTCAAGACCATGGTGTTTGGCCAAGATGACGCTATCAGCGCGCTATCCGGTGCGATCAAGCTGTCTCGTGCGGGGTTGCGTGAACCTGAAAAGCCCATTGGAAGTTACCTTTTCTCTGGACCAACGGGTGTAGGGAAGACGGAGGTCGCGCGCCAACTGGCTGCGAGCCTCGGTATCGAACTTCATCGGTTCGATATGTCTGAATATATGGAGCGACACTCAGTTTCGCGCTTGATCGGCGCACCGCCAGGGTACGTTGGGTTTGACCAAGGCGGATTGCTAACAGATGCTGTTGATCAACATCCACACAGTGTGCTGTTGCTCGACGAAATCGAGAAAGCTCACCCAGATCTGTTCAATATCCTGCTCCAGGTTATGGATCACGGAAAGCTGACCGACCACAACGGTAAGAGCATCGATTTCCGCAATACGATTTTGATTATGACGACCAACGCAGGCGCGTCGGAACTGGCAAAGAATGCCATCGGTTTTGAACGCGAGAGCCGTGAGGGAGAAGATAAAGAAGCGATTGAACGGATGTTCACGCCTGAATTCCGCAATCGGTTGGACGCTATAATCCCGTTCGCCTCTCTGCTGCCGGAGGTGGTTGGCAAGGTTGTCGAAAAGTTTGTCATGCAGTTGGAAGCGCAGCTCTCTGATAGAAACGTGTCCATAGAGCTGACGTCTGCGGCTCGGGATTATCTCGCGAGCAAAGGCTATGACAAAACAATGGGCGCGCGTCCGCTTGGCCGTTTGATCCAGAACGAAATCAAAAAGCCACTCGCAGAAGAGTTGCTTTTCGGGAAGCTTGTGGCAGGCGGATTGGTCAAAGTTGGTGTGAAGGATCGCAAACTCACCCTCCATCACGAAGCCGCGGCTAAACCTGTTAAGCCCAAACAGAAGAAGAAAAAGAGACCTTCAGGCGGAACTTCAAAAATTCCGGCCACAGTGAAGTAAGCTGATTTGAGAACAAAGAAAAACCCCCGGCCAATTGCCGGGGGTTTCTTTTAAGTGTGTCTCAATCTTTGATTAGGCTGAGTAGTACATGTCAAATTCAACCGGGTGAGGGGTCGACATAAACCGAGTGACTTCAGCTCGTTTTAAGTCGATATAGCCGTCCAACATGTCGTTGGTGAAGGCGTCACCTTTGGTTAGGAACTCACGGTCTGAGTCCAATGCATCAAGGGCTTCTGACAATGACGCACAGACTGTCGGAATACCTTGCAGTTCTTCCGGTGGCAGATCGTAAAGATCTTTGTCCATCGGATCACCTGGATGGATTTTGTTTTCGATCCCGTCGATCCCCGCCATCAACATGGCGGAGTAGGTCAGGTAGGGGTTGCCAGCAGGGTCAGGGAAGCGCACTTCAACCCGTTTGCCGTTCGGGCTCGCCACGTGTGGAATACGGCAGGAAGCGGAGCGGTTACGCGCTGAATAAGCCAGCAGAACCGGTGCTTCAAAACCAGGCACCAAACGCTTGTAGCTGTTCGTTGTGGCGTTGGAAAACGCGTTGATGGCTTTGGCGTGTTTGATGATTCCACCAATGTAATACAGTGCAGTCTCTGAAAGATCTGCGTAGCCCGAGCCTGCGAACAGGTTCTTGCCGTCCCTCCAAAGCGATTGGTGAACGTGCATGCCCGAGCCGTTGTCGTTGAACACAGGCTTCGGCATGAAGGTAGCCGTCTTGCCGTAGGCATGGGCAACCATGTGCACTACGAACTTGTAGATTTGCATGTTATCGCCCGACGCTACCAATTCGTCGAACTTCAGACCAAGCTCATGCTGGGATGGCGCCACTTCGTGGTGGTGTTTTTCCATGTCGAGACCCATTTCGGCCATCACGGAAACCATTTCAGCACGCAGGTCAGTACCGCTGTCGACCGGAGGAACGGGGAAGTAGCCGCCCTTGTCTTTCGGACGGTGCGCATAGTTGCCTTCTTCATAGCCGCGCCAGCTGTTGTAGGGGCCTTCTTCTCCGTCGATCTGATAGCCCATCATGTGCTGTTGGGTTGAGAAGCGAACGTCATCAAAGACAAAGAATTCAGCTTCGGGGCCGAAATACGCGACATCGGCAATGCCACTAGACTGCATGTACGCCAGGGCGCCTTTGGCGACAGAGCGCGGGCAGCGGTTATAGGGCTGGCCGGTTGATGGCTCTACAACGTCACAGAATAAAATGAGCTGAGACTGCGCTGTGAACGGGTCCATAGTCGCTGTCGACAGGTCGGGCATCAGAGTCATGTCTGACTTATCGATGCTTTTCCAGCCCTGGATCGAAGAGCCATCAAACATGATGCCCTCTTCCAACATATCTTCGTCTACTGTATTGACGTGCTGCGCGGTGTGTTGCCATTTCCCGGCAGGGTTCGTAAATCGGAAGTCGACGTATTTAATATCGTTCTCCTCGATCATCTTTAGAACTGTTTTCGCGTCCGACATATCGTATCCCATCCTTGCAAGATTAGTTTGTAGAGATCGTTGGTGTCCTCACTGAGCCAGAGCTTAAACTGCCTCAGTGCCTCGTTCACCTGTGCGGATGCGTATCGCATCCTCAATTGAATATACAAATATTTTGCCATCCCCAATACGACCGGTGTGTGCCGCTTGCTGAATGGCTTCGATGGCACGATCAACCAAGCCATCTTCTAACACCAGCTCGATTTTCACTTTTGGTAGAAAATCGACCACGTACTCAGCGCCTCTATAAAGCTCTGTGTGGCCTTTCTGGCGGCCAAATCCCTTGGCTTCCGTAACGGTGATACCTTGAAGGCCGACGTCATGTAACGCCTCCTTCACTTCATCAAGCTTGAATGGCTTGATAATGGCCTCGATTTTTTTCATGCCCATAATGTTTATGCTCGTGTCCTAGTGCGTTGGTTAGCGCAATTTTGAGGTCTCTGAAGGCCGATGCGGCAGCGAGATATTACCTGAGTCTATTTCAAATACCGTGCCAACTGGTCGCCGCGGCATAAAATCCATATAAATCAGTTCACTACAGGAGAATCAGCCGTATATTGGACGCGCGCGTTATGCTTACAACCACGGCACCTTGCCTATTTATTAAGCAGAGAGGTAGGCATAACGGCTGTGAAAGGGTCCTTATCGAGGACGATTTCTTGACTGCCTTTTTAATAGGGGGTAGACGACGCGCCGGTATGGCGGGTGTAGCTCAGTTGGTTAGAGCGCCTGATTGTGGTTCAGGAGGTCGTGGGTTCGATCCCCATCACTCGCCCCATATTCCCATTCACATGCGCCGGGCTCGGACTTTAGGCTTCTAAGAGCTATGTTGGCTTTTAGCCAGAGGCTGTAATCCGTTATCCGGTTCTACAAAATGCGCAGAAGGGTTTTCTGTTGCGGCGGAGTCACTTTTGAATGTGATGGCAATCCACTCAAGCTGGCGCGTATCGATATTGGCGGAGTCATGTTGGTCGCTCATTGAGACAGGTCCGGGCCGCCAGAATGAAACCATAGCCTCACTATCTTCTCCATAGTTCGTAAAGACCTTTTCAGTACCACCATACCGAAAAGTCAGTTCATCAGTGTTATTCAGCACGATAACGAGCTGATGCTCTGGGTGTTCATGAATACCTTCCCACTGGCCGGGTTCCAAAACAAAGCGCTGAACTATCACTCGATCATCATCGAGTAAGATTTCACCCCCTATGTTTGGATAGGTCTGTTTTTGCGCGACCACCCACCTTACTACTGGCCAATATAATGGTAACATAATACCGTATATGCAAATAACTGTTTTTGCTGTGTTTTTTGCGTTGACATCCGATTTGAGCTTCAATAAACACCGTCTGCCGCAGGGTTCTGGTTCATGGCTAAGACTCAGCGCTTCGGCCGCAGTGGCTCGAGAAAAAGAGATCTAAGAGGACACTCATGAAGACCTATTCTGCCCGTCCCAGTGACGTAGAGCGCAAATGGTACATCATCGACGCAGAAGACCTGGTACTTGGTCGTATGGCCGTTGAGATTGCCGATATTCTGCGGGGAAAACATAAAACCATGTACACCCCGCACATTGATACTGGCGATCATGTCGTCGTTATCAATGCAGCGAAGGTTCGCCTGACTGGGAACAAGGCAGGGAACAAGACCTACTATTGGCACACCGGCTATCCAGGCGGGATTAAGGAGCGTACAGCCGGCCAGATTTTGAGCGGTAACCATCCGGAGCGCGTGGTCGAGAAAGCTGTGCTGCGGATGATGCCAAAAGGACCCCTAGGTCGGGCCCAGTTCAAGAAATTGAAGATTTACGCTGGCGCAGAGCACCCCCACGAGGCACAGAAGCCTGAAGTACTCGATATCGCAGCCCGTAATTCTAAAAATAAGAGGAGCGCCTAGCACATGGCGGATACCACAACCTCACTCGAAGATCTCAAAGAAGCCGTAACGGAGGTTGCCGAGCCTAGAGAGCCTAAGAAAGATGAATTTGGTCGTTCTTATGCGACCGGTCGGCGCAAGGATGCAGTTGCGCGTGTATGGATTAAGCCTGGAACGGGCAAGATCACAGTAAACAGCCGCGAGCTAGAAAACTATTTTCCACGCCCCGTGCTTCGTATGCTGATCAATCAGCCATTCCAAGTATCTAACCGTGAAAATCAATTTGATGTGTACTGCACAGTCTCTGGCGGTGGTTTGTCAGGCCAGGCTGGAGCGCTTCGGCATGGCATCTCGCAGGCTTTGACCTTATTTGAACCTGAACTCCGCCCCGCTCTTAAGAAGGGTGGCTTCCTAACCCGCGACTCTCGCGTGGTTGAGCGGAAGAAGTACGGGCGCCGCAAGGCCCGTCGGAGCTTCCAGTTCTCTAAGCGTTAAACGTATTATATATTCTGTTGCGGAGGGGCGTCGTTATTTACGGCGCCTCTTTTGCTTTTGGGCACAGCTACCGTATTCTCCGTCCATTAGTCCTAATGATGATAGTTTTGCCTTAGTGAGAGAGGGAATGTAGGCGTCGATGCTTATCGTATTCGGAGACTCCCATGCACATATATGGAGCGGGAGACTTGTTTCAGCGTTAGGAGATAGGTCTGTCTTTCCTAATGTCAGGGTGAACTATTTGGGGCCTGCGCTTGCGTATAACCTCATGTCTGATGACGGTTCGCTGGGTAAATGGGGTGCGCAAATCATTCATCATCCTGATATAAAAAGCCAAGAGACCACGGCAATTATGCTGAGCTTTGGAGAGATCGATTGCAGAACGCAGGTCGTGAAACGTGCCGCAAAAAAAAGAATGAGTCTCCGCGACGCCTGTTCTCTAATCTCCGATCGGTATCTGGCTTTTATAGATGAACTTCGAAAGGCTACGGAAGTTCCAATAATCTTATCGGGGCCGATCGCCACGGCTCCTGCGGCTCAAAACTGGGATGAAAATTTTCCCAATGTTGGCTCCGAGATTGAGAGGAATGCAGCGACACTCAATCTCAGCAGGTTGCTTCGAAGTGGATGTCAAAACCGAAGAAACGTATTTCTAGTGAGTCTTCTGGATAAAATGATTACACCCGTATTGACGACTAAATCATTTTATATTGACGACGGTTGTCATCTCAACCTGGATGGTCTGAGCTTGGCCATACAGGCATTTAATGAAGTTAAGTCGTCGTTCCCAAACCCTGAAGAAGATTACTTCAAAGTAGGGTCGCTTAGTTTTGATGCTCCGCCGGGCCCAGCTGACATCAGTGATCAAGCTTTGATCATCGGTGTCAGTTCAAATGCCCAAGCCGCAACTCCGGCAACAATTGCGCTACGTCCCAGTGGCAATATTTTTCAGACTAATGTCGACGACCAGCCCTGGGTGATGATTGATATTGGTTTTGGTGCTCTATTGGAGCGTATCGAGGTCTTTCGTTCTGATGCAGATAATCAGGGAGCTGTTTTGTCTATTGAAGTATTCGGTGGCATCAATAAGAAGCAGTTCGAATTGATTTATCGTCATGACGGCCGTGATTTCGGCGCAAACGGTGCGCCTCTGTCATTCTATACCTCAGACCCTGACGCCCCCGTTAGATTTCTAATGTTCCGACTCCAGAAGTCAGGAGTATTTCAGCTAAACGGCATCAAACTTTATGCTCAAACGTGTTTGAAATGAATGGGATGGTCTCTCTCCGTAAGTGTACGGCGCATTAATGAGTGATGCGCCCATCCAAATCACCGACCTATTAGCTGTTGCACAGGAGAAGTTTGAATCAGGCGATATGCCAAGTTCAAAATCTGCCTGTGATCAAATAATCGCGGTCGAACCAACGCAACCCCAAGCTCTGAATTTTTTGGCGCTCATTGCGCGTCAAATAAAGAAGTGGGGAAAGGCTGAGGAAATAGCACGCTTTGGCTGCGCTAAGAATCCTCAGTCTGCTCAACTCACCAATACGCTCGGGCTGATCATGCTTGATCAGCGCCGTCTCGCCGAAGCCGAGGTCGAGTTTCGCCGATCACATGCCTTAAAGCCCGATCGACCTGAATTCTTGGGTAATCTTGGCGTCACCCTTCAGGCGATGGGCCGGTGGGAAGGTGCGCGAGAAGTGTTCACGGCAGCGCTGAATTTGAATGCCCATTTTGTTCCGGCGCTGGCCGGACGTGCGACAGCAGCCACAGACTTGGGGCTATACGAAGACGCCCAGTCTGACATTCAATTGGCGGAGAGTCTCAATCCAAATGACCTAGAGCTTTTGAACAGCATAGCGAGGTTAGCTCTAAGTCAGGGTGATCTTGACGGGGCTTACACAGCGTTCGACCGGACAGTTTCGCTGTCGCCAAATGTCGCAGACTCCCGAGCCAATCGCGGGCTCGTTCGGCTGTTGCAGGGACGTATCAATGAGGGCTGGGAAGACTACGGTATGAGGCGGGCTCGGCGCTGGGGGCGGCCGTCAAACCGTCATCTCGAAATGCCAGGTTGGAAAGGAGAGCCGCTAGCCGGGAAACGAATTCTTGTCTGGAGCGAACTCGGGCTCGGCGAAGTGATTATGTGCACGTCGCTGATTAAAGAGCTCAAAGAAGAAGTGCAGCAGGTAATTTTAGAAATTGATCCAAGGCTTGTAGATCTATTCTCTCGATCGCTACCGGGTGTAACGGTTGTTCCCGAGGAGACACCAGCCAATACAAAGATTCAAAAAGCCGCCCCGGATGTGCAAGCACCGATCATTGAACTTGTCGGCTACCGTGGATCTGGCTCTAGGAATGGGGAGTCCAAGCCTGCATACCTAAAACCAGATAGGTCGAACGCAGCAGCATTAAAGGCAAAGTATTTGGCTGAGGCGCCTGACCAGCCTCTCGTCGGATTGTCTTGGGGCAGTCCGAAAGCCACGTCTGTACGACAAAAAAGCATTGCCGCCGAGTGTTGGGCGCCAGTGTTGCGAACACCAGGTGTTACGTTCGTAAACTTGCAGTATGGCGAGGCCCGGCAAGAGTTGAATGAGTTAGCATCTCAATACGGAACCACGCTATTAGATGATTCAACGGTCGACCCTGCAGGGGCTCTCTCGCCAGTTGCAGATCAATGCGCTGCATTGGATTTGGTGATTACTGTTTCAAATACAACGGCTCATATATCTGGGGCGATTGGGCAAGAGACTTGGGTGCTCGTTCCTCCGCTTGGTCTTGGCAGCATGTGGTTCTGGTTCGTGGATCGAGCAACTTCACCGTGGTACCCTGCAGTGAGGTTGTGGCGAAGAGAAATGAACAAGGATAACGCCTTCCTCGCCGATATAGCGGAAAGATTGCAGCAATGGGTGGCCGACCGGAATTAATAGGGCCTTCTGTTTCCTCACTACACATTGTGGTGTAAGTCAATTTAGGCGGCTGAATTTGGGAACGCGCCCGAGAGGACTTAGAGTGATTACGTTATGAGCAAACAGCCTTTGCCCGTTATCTTACCGTGGAATAATATTCATCCTGCTATAGCGAACGATGCATTCATTGCCCCAAATGCGACCATTGTCGGCGACACACAAATTGGATCGAAGGCGAGCATTTGGTTTAATGTTGTGCTTCGGGGTGACGTTAATTACATCCGCATTGGAGAGCGTACTAATATTCAGGATGGAACTGTTGTGCATGTTTCCTCCAAAGATCACCCAACAATCATCGGGGCAGATGTCTTGATTGGCCATATGGCGATGATACATGCCTGCACTTTAGAAGATGGGTGTTTTGTCGGGATGTCTGCAACTATTATGGACGGTGCGGTTGTCGAACAGGGGGCGATGATTGCGGCAGGGGCCCTTGTAGCACCTGGTAAACGTGTGAAAGCGGGGCAACTCTGGGCTGGAACTCCCGCTCAGTTCATTCGGGATGTAAGATCAGAAGAGGCGGTAAGCTTCCCAGAGCAAATTCAACGTTATGTGGACCTGGGTCAAACATATCGCCAATTGGTGTCTGAGTAATGGGCATTAAAATAAGGTTGTTTATTGCTACCACAATGACAACGCTGTTGTTGCATGCTGCAAGTTCGCAAGCTGAAAGAGATGACGTGTGTGCACGCGGAGCATTAGACTCAAGATACTGTGATAGAGATAATGATTTGGTTGCAGACATCCCGACAAAAGATTCAGATTGGCTGGACCCGTCGGCGCTCATTTTCTCGTACACACCAGTAGAAGACCCTGCCGTCTACGAAAAAGTGTGGGGTGGTTTTATAGAACACCTTGAATCCGTATCCGGAAGAAGAGTTATCTTCTTCCCAGTCCAATCTTACGCCGCTCAATACGAGGCTATGAGGTCAGGCCGTCTTCATATCGCTGGGATCAATACCGGGGGGACGCCTGTTGCCGTCAATTGTGCCGGATACGTTCCTTTTGCGATGATGGCAGCGGAAGACGGTTCCTATGGTTACGAAATGGAAATCATTGTTCCATCGGACTCAGACCTCCTAGTGCCTGCAGATCTCAAGGGCAAGACGTTGGCGTTTACGTCTCCTACGTCGAACTCTGGATTTAAGGCGCCATCTGCTATTCTTAAGTCCGAATTCAATTTGGTCGCCGGTAGAGACTTTAAGTCAGCGTTCTCTGGAAAGCATGACAATTCTATTCTTGGAGTTGCCAACGGGGATTACGAAGCTGCTGCAGTGGCGAATTCAGTCTTACAGCGTATGATTGACAGGGAGGCTGTAGACAACGCGGCTTTGCGATCAATTTTCAAGTCGCAAACGTTTCCGACAACGTCCTTTGGCCATGTCTATAACCTGGACCCCACGCTCGCAGCTCAAGTAAAGCAGGCGTTCTTCACGTTTCCCTGGGCCGGTTCGGAATTGTCCGAAGAGTTTACTACAGAGGACGGGTTCGTTTCGATCGGTTATAAGCCAGATTGGCGAATCATTCGGACCATCGATTCTGCTAATGATGTGAGTTACGACTGCCGTTAATCTCAGCTATGGTGGCCTAGAGGTTGGAGTGAGAAGCGACTATGCCCACGTTGGTACTCACCAATCTTACTAAACGCTATCCCACAGGTGATTTAGCTCTCAATGAAGTGTCTCTGGATATTTCGGAAGGGCAGGTTTTAGCACTCATCGGACCATCTGGAGCAGGGAAGAGTACCCTTATCCGGTGCGTTAATCGGCTGGTTGAGCCAACCAGTGGTGCCATTATCTTTGGCGATCTAGATGTGACCGGAATGGGTAGCCGTACGTTACGTCGTATGCGCCGCCGCATGGGAATGATATTTCAAGAGTATGCCCTTGTTGAGCGTCTATCGGTTATGGAGAACGTGCTGTCGGGTCGTTTGGGTTATGTAGGATTCTGGTCTAGCTGGTTTCGGCGGTTCCCCCGTGAAGATATTTCGCAAGCCTTCAATTTGTTGAAACGTGTGGGGCTTGACGGCATGGAAGATAAGCGAGCGGACGCATTGTCCGGTGGTCAACGCCAAAGAGTTGGGATTGCGCGGGCGCTGATTCAAAATCCTGACCTACTCTTAGTTGATGAGCCGACCGCTAGTCTTGATCCAAAAACATCGCGACAAATCATGCGTTTGCTTGGTGAGCTCTGCAAGGAGCGAGGGCTAACAGCGATCGTCAATATTCATGATGTGCCGCTTGCGAGGTTGTTTGCGGAACGTGTCGTGGGCCTGAACTCCGGAGCTATAGTGTACGACGGATCACCCCAGGGGCTAACACCTGACGTTCTTACGCAAATTTACGGGGAGGAGGATTGGAACGCTACAAAAGGAGATGGCGATAGATCTATGACCCAAGGTGACGATTCAGACGGTGAGTCATAAACATGGCCGCTAGAACACAACTTTGGAGGCGCCCGCACATCATACCTAACCCGGCTCTACGCTGGATGTTTGCGTTGGGTGTAGGCATATATCTTGCTGCTACTATTGGAACGCTCGACATCAATTGGAATCGAGTAGCCGAAGGTTGGCCAAGAGCGCAGCGCTTTTTTTCAGGGTTCATGCCGCCGGATTTTTACTCCAGAGGTGATGACATATTGAAGGGATTGCTTGAAAGCTTATGGATGACTGTAGCCGCGACAGCGCTAGGTATTTTAATTTCAGTACCTGTGGCCATCGGTGGTGCGCGCAATGTTTCTCCAGCCCCGGTCTATCTTTTTTGCCGGTCTCTTATGGCGGTGTCTCGCACATTCCACGAGGTTTTAATCGCGATTTTCTTTGTCAAACTGTTCGGATTTGGTCCATTTGCGGGAGTGGCGACGTTAACGATGGCGACGGTTGGCTTTTACGCTAAGCTTCTGGCTGAAGACATTGAATCGACGAGCGCTGCTCAGTCAGAAGCGATTCTCGCCACCGGGGCCGCTTGGTTGCAATGGCTCGACTACGCTATTCGCCCGCAGGTACGACCGCGGGCCATCGGTCTTGCTGTATATCGATTGGACATTAATTTTCGAGAGTCTGCGATTATTGGCATTGTTGGTGCAGGTGGGGTCGGAGCGACTTTGAACACAGCGTTTGATCGCTACGAATTTGATACGGCTGCAGCAATCCTCTTGATTATCATTGGCATCGTGATGGCCGCCGAATATATGTCAGGCCGCATTCGCAGGGCTGTGCAGTAGTGCCGGTCTCACGTGACAGTCAGGGTCCTGTCTGGCGGCAGCGCACGCGAGCTGGTGACTTAGCAACTTGGTTCACATGGCTCATTGGCGTGGCGCTCGTTGCAGTTTGCTTGTCTTTCATTTCTGACAAAACTATTTGGGAATTTGTTTGGAGTGCGCCTAGAGAAGCGGCGGATCTCGGTTCTCGAATGATACCGCCTGACTGGTCGTACTCGACACAATTGTGGCGCCCCCTGTGGGATACCTTCAATATCGCGACGTTGGGCACGGCTCTTGCGTTAGGTGTGTCGGTGCCCGTGGCGTTCTGTGCCGCTCGCAACACGACCCCCAGCACAAAACTGGTGCGACCAATCGCCTTATTCGTAATCGCGGCGTCCCGTTCTATCAATTCGCTGATATGGGCTCTTTTGTTGGTAGTAATTGTCGGACCTGGTGTTTTTGCCGGTGTTCTTGCGATAGCGTTCCGGTCAATTGGGTTTTGCGGAAAGCTTTTGTATGAGGCGATCGAAGAGATAGACGTGTCACCGGTTGAAGCGGTTACGGCGACTGGCGCATCATGGGAGCAGATTTTAACTTATGGGGTGGTACCGCAAATCATACCGGCTTTCGCGGGCATCACAGTGTTTCGGTGGGATATCAACATTCGAGAGTCGACAATTCTTGGGTTGGTTGGGGCAGGGGGTATCGGCCTGCAATTGAATGCATCCATTAACAATCTGGACTGGTCCCGGGTCGCAGTCATTCTAATCGCAATACTCTTGACGGTTATTTTATCCGAATGGCTGTCCGCAAAAATTCGGGACGCGTTGAACTAGTCGGCGTATTCCGGCCGCACTTTGCAGTATGACCCCGGAGCATTTTCTATAACCTTCAATCCGCCTTTGCCTGGAGCGCGAGCCGCCATCTTTTTTCCAGATTTCGGTTTGAGCCATTTATGCCAGTCGGTCCACCAGGACCCAGGATTCTCTTTGCCCGTCGCAAGCCAGTCTTCAGCGGACTCTGGACTTTTTGTGTTGGTCCAAAAGCAATACTTCTCCGCTGCTGGAGGATTGACGACACCTGCAATGTGGCCTGATGCCGATAATACAAAGCGGACTTTGCTTTTAAACAATTTCGTCGCCTCATAAGTCGAGGCCCAGGGGGCTATGTAATCTTCTTTGCAGGAAATCATATAGGTCGGGAGATCAACCGTTGTTAGGTCGATAGGTTCGCCAGCAAGTGAAATACCACCTGGCTTAACGAGATTGTTTTCTAGATACATATTGCGCAAGTAGAAGCTGTGCATCTCTTTGGGTATGCGGGTTGAATCTGAGTTCCAGTACAACAGATCAATTGGGAAGGGGTCCTTGCCTAGAAGGTAGTTGTTAACCACAAAGGACCAAATCAAATCATTTGATCGCAGCATGTTAAACGTGTTTGCCATGTCCGCGCCATCAAGGAAGCCACCACTTTCGTCCATACGTTTTTCTAGGCCTTCGACCTGCTCTTCATCAATGAAGGCGCGAATGTCTCCCACATCACGAAAATCAGTGAGCGCGTTAAAGAATGTCGCCGTCTTAACGCTGTCGTCTCCTTTGGCTTTTAGGTAGGCCAGCGTCGCAGAAAGCAATGTGCCACCGATGCAATATCCTGTGACGTGGACCTGCTTGACCCTGCAAGCCTTTTTGACCGCTTCTATCGCGCCGATCGCGCCCTCAAGCATGTAATCCTCGAAGCTTTTGTGGGCCAAGGTTCCATCAGGATTGACCCAGGATACGATAAAAGTGCTGTAACCCTGGTCGGTCAGCCACTTCACTAGCGAATTTTTCTCGCGCAAATCTAAGATGTAATACCTGTTGATCCACGGTGGTATAATGAGGAGCGGTATAGAATGCTGCTGGTCTGTCGTTGGCTCGTAGTGAATCAATTGTATGAGATCGTTTTGGAAGACAACCTTTCCTGGCGTTGCAGCCAAATTGACGCCCAGATCAAAGGCATCTTCATCTGTCAATGAGATACGAAGCTTGCCCTTACCCTTTTCGAGGTCCTCCAGCATATTTTCGAGACCGCTGATCAGGTTTTCTCCGCCTGTCTCCGATGTTGCTCGCAGGACTTCTGGGTTGGTAACGGCGAAGTTGGTTGGAGCAATCGCGTCGGCAAATTGTCTGGTGTAAAAATCGACCTTACGGGCCGTTTGTGCATCAAGGCCCTCTACATCATTTACCGTAGAATTCATCCAGCGGGCTGCAAGAAGATAGGATTGCTTGATGAAGTCAAAGGCCTCGTTTTCCTGCCAGTGGTTATCCTTAAAGCGGCGGTCGCCTTTCTCTGGTTCAATCACGGGGTCGCCGCTCTCTTCCCCGAGCATCTTTAGGGTCGTGTTGCGCCAAAGAGCCATGTAGTCGTTCCACAGGTTGACCTGAGCTTCGACATACTGACTTGGACCCTGCATCATTTTCTGGGTCAGTTCCATAAAGGCGGTGCCGATATGCGCGTATTCACTCATATCCATCCTATCACCAGAAGCATTGCGGGCTATGAAGTCAGAAACGAGACGCTGCGATCGGTCGGCTATGCTGGCCATGCTCCGCGAAAAATTTTGTGCTCTCTCCAAAGGGTCTTTATTTCCGTTCGGATGTGTCATGATGCCATTGGTTTCAATGCTTTATCGGTCGATCTTCACTCGGGAAATCGGCCTGAACTAACGGAGCTATTGTTGGTAACGGGAATGCTGGGCTAGTGAGGCCCATTCTGCTCGGCCTTTAGAGGTTTTTTTTCGGCCCAACTCAAGGTATGGAATAGGCGGAAAGGCTTGGCGTGTCTAGGATGTTTGCTCGGCCAAACTTGCGATTTTGATGTACTAACGCGTTATCATAAGCTGAGCTTGTTTACTGACTGGCGCAGGGTTTTGAGGTAAAGGGGCGATCCATGACTGCTGCGGCTGAACACGGCGGGAAAGAAGAGAGCGATGTAATATCCACAGCGGTTCGCTGGGTGGTCCCATTCGCGCTGTGCATGATGCTTAGCGCATGCTCTACGGTGACTGACGTTTGGGATGGAACAACGGATGCAGTCGGGAGCTTCTTTTCTAGTGATGAAGATGAGATCGCTGAAGAGACGGAAGGGGGATACCCGGATTTGGCAAACGTGGCCGCTGATGCGTCCCAGTTAGGATCGGCTGTCGAGAGAGGCGCTGCGACAGAGGGTCTCATAGCTGACAGAAACCAAGCGCAATATACCGAACAGGTCCGCCGTCGCGACCCAGTGGCCGTGCGACCATTAAAGAATGGACCCGAACAACCCGTTGCGCAGGCCAGTAATGAGCCGCCACCGCCGGTCGCTGCCCCGATTGGGCAGGTGACCCAAGTAGACCCTGCGGCGCGTATCAGACCGTCGCTTG
The DNA here is from genome assembly GCA_029245025.1 of Rhodospirillaceae bacterium. Taxonomy (GTDB): domain Bacteria; phylum Pseudomonadota; class Alphaproteobacteria; order Rhodospirillales; family Rhodospirillaceae; genus WLXB01. Next base: position 13,053 of record JAQWQC010000002.1, on the reverse strand, counting down.
CAGAAAGGTTGGGTGCCGCCCCACCGCCCCCTCCGCCAGCCTCGGCTGCCAATGCTCCACCACCTCCGACGGTGCCATCGGTCCCAGCGGCTATTAGCGCTGCGCAGGTACAGAGCCCGTCGACATCATCTACCGTAGTCATTGGCGGTAGCGATCCAGTCTCATCGGTTCAGACGGCCTCTGTTCCGAACGCTCTATCGTCCTACGACGCGTCTGCTTACCGAGTGTCGACGCATCTTACGACGATCACGTTCCCGACTGGGAGCAGCCGCCTGACGTCATCTGATCGGAGTGCTCTTGATGACGTGATCAAGCTTCGCTCCGAATATAATGGTGCGATCCGTGTCATTGGGCATGCGTCTAGCCGCACTCAGAACCTAGATCCGCTGCGCCATAAGCTCGCCAATTTCAGGGTTTCACTCAACCGGGCCAACGCGGTTGCGGCAGCCCTGATGTCGAAAGGTCTTCCGGCTGATAGGCTGTTTGTCGGCGCTGTGTCCGATAATGAGCCGCTCTATTATGAAGTCATGCCTGCCGGGGAGAGCGGTAATCAAAGGGCCGAGATATATCTGGATTACTAGTGCCTGGAATTAACCCCAAAGTTGCCCCGTATTTGGCCCAATCGACCATGTACTTCCTAGCTGTTTTATGACCCGCACTGCAAATCGAAAGCGAATGCAGACTAACTCTATTTAAACCTATAACCCGTCAAGAAAAGCCATGCCCCAAGAATTTCACCGCATAAAGCGCCTGCCTCCTTACGTGTTTTCTGAAGTCAATGCGATGAAGGCTGCCGCGCGCGCAGCCGGTGAAGACATCATCGATTTGGGGATGGGAAACCCTGACCTTCCGACGCCAGGTCATATCGTTAACAAGTTGTGTGAAGCCGCCCGCGACCCAAAGGCTCACCGCTACTCAGCTAGTGCCGGGATCAAGGGGTTGCGACGTGCGCTTTCTGCCTATTACGAGAGACGCTTTAACGTCTCAATTGACCCTAATCAGGAATGCATTGTCACGCTTGGGTCGAAGGAGGGGTTGGCCAACTTGGCTTCCGCGATGACAAGCCCTGGTGACATCGTCCTGACGCCTAACCCCAGTTATCCAATTCATCCTTTTGGATTTATTATTGCTGACGGATCGGTCCAGCATTTGCCGGTAATCCCAGATGATAATTTTCTGTGCGCTTTAGAGCAGGCTGTAATGCACAGCGTGCCAAAGCCTGTGGCACTGATTCTGAACTACCCCTCTAATCCGACCGCTCTTGTTGCAGACCTTGATTTTTATGCCCAAGTGGTCGACTTTTGTAAGCGACACAACATTTGGATTTTGTCTGATCTCGCTTACTCAGAGATTTATTTCGACAACAATCCTCCGCCGTCGATCCTGCAAGTGCCAGGCGCCAAAGACATTGCCGTTGAATTTACATCCATGAGCAAGACATACAGCATGCCCGGTTGGCGTATTGGATTTGTTGCGGGTAACCAGTTTTTGGTGGGGGCGCTAACGCGCATCAAATCCTATCTGGATTACGGTGCTTTCACACCCATTCAGGTTGCGGCTGCTGCGGCTCTAAATGGTCCGCAAGACTGTGTCGATGAAATTCGAGGCATCTACAAGGGCCGCCGTGACGTTTTGATAGAGGGTTTCGCGCAAGCCGGTTGGAACATTCCATCGCCACCCGCTACAATGTTTGCCTGGGCACCCGTACCTGAAGAATTCAAAGACCATGGTTGTATGGGATTCTCCAAACTCCTCTTGCAGCATGCAAAAGTGGCGGTCTCACCAGGTACCGGTTTCGGTGACAACGGAGAAGGCTACGTGCGTATTGCTTTGGTGGAGAATAAGCACCGCATCCGCCAAGCGATACGTAACGTGAAGCAGTTCATGGCTGATACCGGGTCTGTTCTGGAAGCCGCAGAAAAGGAAAAGGTGGTCTCATGAGCGACCCTCTTAAGGTCGCCATTGCAGGCCTAGGCACGGTAGGTGCTGGGACAGTTCAGGTACTCACCAGTCATGCTGAACAAGTTGCGGCACGCTGCGGCCGCCAAATCATCGTAACGGCAGTTTCCGCCCGAAGTCGTGTCAAACAACGGGGTATTGATCTTTCACCTTATGTCTGGTTTGACGACCCTGTGTCGATGGCGACAGAGGCTGATGCTGACGTGATCGTGGAACTGATTGGCGGTTCGACGGGCATAGCCTTAGATCTTACAAAAGCGGCATTCTCTGCTGGGCGTCATGTCGTCACAGCAAACAAAGCTTTGGTTGCTGAGGCTGGTAACGAGCTTGCAGAAGCCGCTGAAGCTTCAAGCGTAACCTTAGCTTACGAGGCTGCCGTCGCGGGTGGAATTCCTATAATCAAAGCGTTGCGTGAGGGCCTTGCAGGTAACCAAGTCAGCCGTGTTCTGGGAATATTTAATGGCACCTGCAATTATATTTTGTCGACTATGGCGTCGACCAGCCGTGATTTTGATGACGTTTTAAAGGAAGCCCAAGATTTGGGATACGCCGAAGCCGATCCAAGTTTTGATATTGATGGTGTGGATGCGGCCCATAAGCTGGCCATTCTTGTTAGCCTGGCTTTTGGCACCAAAGTTGGCTTCCAAGATGTCCACATTGAAGGGATTCGCGACATCGCTGCCATTGATTTCGAATATGCCCGCGATCTCGGCTTTCGTATCAAACTGTTGGGACTAGCCGGGCAAAATGAACAGGGAATTTCTCAACGGGTCTACCCCTGTCTTATCGACGAGCACGGACCACTTGCAATTGTTGATGGCTCCTTCAACGCCGTGATTGCCGAAGGAGATTTCGTCGGCCGGTCCGTTTATGAAGGGCGGGGGGCCGGTGCTGGCCCTACGGCATCCGCGGTCGTCTCGGATATCATTGATATTGCGGCAGGACGGTTAAATTACACCTTTGGTATCCCTGCTGCCGACTTAAATGAATTGGTTTCCACGCCTATTGAGGACCGTGTTGGTGCGTTTTACGTCCGCCTCAAAGTCGTTGATCAGACAGGCGTTTTTGCCGACATCGGGTCCGTGTTTAGGGACCACAGCATTTCTATGGAGTCCATTCTTCAGCGTGATCACGACAGCGACGGAAATGTCCATGTTGTCATAGTGACACATGACATTAAAGAATCCTCGCTCAACGCGGCTCTGGCGAGCCTTTCGACACATGAAGCGATGGTTGAAAAGCCCCATGTCATTCGAATTGAGGACATTGGGGGAGAATAATAAGGGGTTGGTTTGACTCCACGTGTAGACGGTTTAGAACGAAGTCAACGCGATAACACCCGGAGGAAAGATGTCACTGCAACTTGATAGTAGCTTCAACAATGTATTGGAGCGCAATCTGGCACTCGAGACGGTTCGGGTCACGGAAGCAGCTGCCCTGTCAGCGTCGCGCTTAATGGGACGTGGCGATGAAAAAGCTGCTGATCAGGCGGCCGTTGATGCCATGCGTCAGGCTCTGAACAGCCTCAACATCCAGGGCACGGTAGTGATTGGCGAGGGCGAGCGCGACGAGGCGCCAATGCTGTATATCGGCGAGAAGGTGGGCAGCGGCGAAGGTCCCAAAATCGACATCGCGCTAGATCCCCTTGAGGGCACGACGATTACGGCAAAAGGCGGGCCAAATGCGCTAGCAGTTATTGCTATGGCCGAAGCGGGCAACTTTCTAAACGCTCCAGATGTTTACATGGACAAGATTGCCGTTGGACCTGGATTGCCGCCAGGTATTGTCGACATTGATAACGATGCGGCGGATAACCTAAAGGCACTGGCTAGTGAAAAGCAGTGTGATGTTTCTGACCTCGTTGTCTGCATTCTTGATCGTCCACGGCATGAAGAATTGATGGCTCGCGTGCGCGAAGCTGGTGCACGGATCATGTTAATTTCCGATGGCGATGTGTCCGGGGTGATCGCAACTGCTGAACCTGAGAGTGGCGTTGATATTTACATTGGGTCTGGTGGGGCGCCCGAGGGTGTGCTGGCTGCAGCCGCGTTGCGCTGCATCGGTGGCCAAATGCAAAGCCGATTGCTGTTCCGCAACGAAGATGAAAAAGCGCGCGCCCGGAAATGGGGCATCGAAGATTTAGATCGCAAGTACTCTATGCTGGATATGGCCAAAGGAAACGTCATGTTTGCAGCGACTGGTGTGACCAGTGGGGCGATGCTTAAGGGTGTTCGTCGCTTTGCCGGGGGGGCGGTGACTCACTCTCTTGTCATGCGGTCCAAGTCCCGTACCGTCCGATATATTGACGCTCACCATTGCTTCGATAGTGAGGATGCCAAATAGGCGCAGATGTCCGACGCCACATCCACTCGCAATCTATGCCTTGGTGTAGCGCAATCTTTGCAGGGCCGTGCTTGGTACTCCGTCACAGCCGACAACAAAGTCGTTGCTGATCTGGCGTTGTCACTCGATCTCCCTGACGCTGTTGCCGGTATTCTCGCCGCCCGTGGGTTCACCCCTGAAACGGCTCAGCCTTTTTTGAATCCAAGGCTGCGCGATCTCATGCCGGACCCGTCAAGTTTGGCTGGCATGGATGAGGCGGTATCGCGACTTGTCGCCGCGATTGAAAACGAAGAGAGCATGGTGGTGTTCGGTGATTATGACGTCGACGGTGCTACCTCATCTGCGCTGCTCATTAAGTTCTTTAGAACTCTTGGAATAGAGCTTGAAAGCTACATCCCCGACCGGGTCAAAGAAGGGTACGGGCCAAATGCGCCAGCGCTACTAAATTTGCGAGACAATGGGGCATCGGTTGTGATCACCGTGGATTGCGGCATCACGGCTTTTAAACCGCTTTCTGCGGCCGCAGCCGCGGGTCTGGACGTTGTCGTAATCGACCACCACAAAGCTGAAGAGAAATTACCTCACGCGGCCGCTGTCGTTAATCCGAACCGCCTTGATGACACCAGTGGGCAGGGACACCTAGCAGCAGTCGGCGTAACCTTTCTTGTTATTGTCGGTATCAATCGAGCATTGCGCGAAAGCGGATGGTACGAGCGCAGCGGTAAGCCTGAGCCGGGTCTCATGGCGCTTTTGGATATTGTTTCGCTTGGCACGGTCTGTGACGTCGTGCCTTTGAAGGGTCTAAACCGCGCTTTCATCAACCATGGTCTGGCGGTCATGGCACGCGGACAAAACGTCGGGCTAGTGGCGTTGGCAAATGCAGCGGGATTGAAGGAAAAACCCCGAGCCTTTCATCTCGGTTATATGCTTGGCCCGCGTGTGAACGCTGGTGGTCGGGTGGGAGAGTCTCCCTTAGGCACGCGTCTATTGTCATGCGAAGACCCAGATGAAGCGGCTGTGCTGGCGATGCGCCTTAATGACTACAACGCCGATCGCAAAGATATTGAAGCGGCGGTTCTGGTCGATGCCATAGAGCAAGCTGAAAAACAACCAGAAGTGAACGCCCCAATGGTTTTTGTGTCAGGTGCCAATTGGCATCCGGGTGTTATTGGGATTGTGGCGAGCCGGATGCGTGAAAGATACGACCAGCCCGCCTGTGTTGTCGCATGCGATGGAGGAATGGCGAAAGGGTCTGGACGATCAGTGCCGGGAGTCGATCTTGGGCGCGCTGTACTTGACGCTCGAGATGCGGGGCTGCTGTTTAATGGCGGCGGTCATGCGATGGCGGCTGGCTTTACAGTCGAAGAAGACCGTCTCGATGCCTTCAAAGCGTTTCTGATTGAGCATATTGAGAAGCAAATTGCATCTGGTGGTGTTCAACCGTCGTACGTCGTCGATGCTGTGGTAACTCCTGAAGGCGCGACACTAGACCTGGTTCAGAGTTTGTCTCGACTCGAGCCCTTTGGCGCCGAAAACGATGAACCTAAGATCGGTGTTGCAAACGCCATGGTCGTAAAATCAGCTGTGGTCGGCTCTGGTCATATCCGCTGCATCGTAACCGGCAGTTCCGGCAGCCGGCTTAAAGCGATAGCTTTTAACAGTGCGGATTCTGAGCTTGGGTACGCCCTCCTCAATACGCAGGGGCGTCCCATTCACCTGGCAGGATGCCTACGCGAGGATAATTGGCAGGGCCGTTCAGACGTTCAGCTAGTGATCGATGACGGTGCGTGGGCTGCCTAGCTTATGGCAGTATTCTGCGGTCATGGGAGAGCCTCTGACGGTAATACTGCTCTTCTAGAGCCCGTTGACACCCCGAACGCTGCATGCGACGTTCCGCTCGAAAGGCCGCGCAGAACTGGCCTTCAGGTAATCAAATGGGGGACTTTTCCATGGTCAAAACGATCCAAATTTTAGGCGCAGCCACTATGGCTTTAGGGCTTTGGCTCAGCTCAGCTCAGGCGCAAACAGGCGATTTCGATCCTGCAAATATGCGCTGCCTTGATTTCGTGAATGGACAAGGCGACGGAGCCACCAACAAAGGTCGCGCTGATCTCGCTCGAATTTGGATTATGGGCTACATGGCTGGTAACTACACGGGCCGTGAAAAATTAGAATGGACGGACGAAAGCGATGCTGAAGAAAAAGCTATCGGTGCAGTACTTTCAAAATGCCGCGAAAATCCTGAGGTGACACTCCTGACGGTTTCTGAATTCGTTTCATCGGATCGTCGCCGTGATCTTCCGAATACGTTGAGCAATGACTTCAATCCACAGACCTATATGTGTGGAGATTACGCGGATGGTCGCGAAGGAGCAGCTGCTGATGTACTCAAAGCCGACCTGGCTGACGTATGGGCGTTTGCATTTGTTCAGGGCTATGTGAATACGGAAGATCCTGATTTGATGATCCCCGTTGAGAATAAGCCTGCAATAACTGGAGCGATTGCTGGCAATTGTGCGAAGAACCGTGAGTTTTCATTTTTCAATCTAACAGCAGCCGTTGCGCCAATGGTTTCGCCACAATAGAGATCTTGATCTATCTTTTGTTGCAAAGGCCCGCCTTGTGCGGGCCCTTCGCTTTAAGGGGAGGTGGTGTTGCCGTCACCCAAGGGGCGTTGCATCAATACGCTATCAATCCATCGATCAAACTTGCGGCCTGTTGAGGGCAAAGCTCCGATCACTTTGAATCCCAACTGACTATGAAGGGCGATGGAAGAGGCATTGGCAGAGTCTCCAATAACGGAAATCATCTGTCGGAAGCCACGTGATGTTGCTTGTTTAATGAGCGTTTTGAGCAGCGCTTTTCCGATTCCTTTGCCAAGGTGATTTTGGCTTACGTACACCGAATCTTCCACAGTGTACCTGTAGCCCCACCGACTGCGATATGGCCCCAAATAGGCAAATCCAACAATCTGCTCCCCAGTTGTTGCGATAATATAGGGCATGCCGTTTCCAGTGAGTTCTTCAAAGCGGTGCTTCATATCGTCAGTTGTCGGAGGTTCCACTTCAAAGGTCGCGGCGCTGGATTCGACATAATGTGCGTAGATCGAGGCAACAGCCGCCATATCCGCGCCGGTGGCATCGCGTATAACGGCGTCTTTATGTGGGGAGCGAGAAGCAAGATCAACCATAGCACATTCTGTGTGTGGGCGCACTGCGGTGTCGTGAGAAAGCAAAACCCGCAGGTGAGCCTGTTTTCTATTAACCGAGTTTTAGCGGTTGACGCCAGGGCTGGCAATGATCGAACGGCCACAGTGAGAGGGCGCCCTCGGCGCTTAACCCGTTCATAGACACAGGGCTCATTTCCGGGCTTGCGCGAAGGGCCAGGAGCCGGTAGAAACTCGCTTCTTCGCTAGGTCCCCTTCGTCTAGAGGCCTAGGACACCGCCCTTTCACGGCGGCGACAGGGGTTCGAATCCCCTAGGGGACGCCACCTCATTATTTAGGTGAGTCATTTCAATACCTTATCGGGCAGTTGGACACTTTGTGTTTCGGTGCCCTTTAAATGTTGGACACTTTTTGAATCCGGGCGAATTTTTTTCATGGCCCGTTCAAGTATTTTCCTGTTCCGCGCCTTCTTTGATTGAGTGAGTCCGATTGGAGTTTGCGATGTTCAGACCGTTGATCGGGTCAAAAAAATTGAGGACCTGGGATTTGTCTGGGATCGGCATGAATTCGACTGGACTAATGGCTACGAGCACCTCAAGGCTTACAAGGAACGTAACGGCGATTGCTTAGTTGAGACAAAACATGAAACCGATGATGGTTACAAGCTCGGCATCTGGTGCTCCGACCAACGCCAAAGGTTTAAGGCCAGACGTCTTGCCGATGATCGGATAGCGAAGCTCAATGCGCTTGGTTTCGATTGGGGAAAAGCCAAAGGCTCTAACAAAGCATAAGGCTCAGAGCCGTCGCCCTCTAAGGGTGATTCTAACTGCTATAGATAGATTCATCCTTTAGATGTAGGGGTCATTCTAACTGTTGCTTAGAGTGTTCAAATTGAAAAGTGCCTAGAAGGGCTGGTATTCGGGTTCTTCGGCCGCAACCTTCCCGAGGAAGAAAGAAAAGTAATTGATGCTCGGATAAGCTGTCGGGACGACTTATATTACGATACTGCTTTAGTTGATTACGAGTTGGGGCATCAACAATAGAAGAGGAGCTGTAGGAGCATGGATACGCAGATTACCAAAACAGACTTCATTCAATATTTGAAATGCCCCAAATCAGTTTGGCTGCTGAAGCGCAGTCCAGATACTTATCCGCATGGCGAATTCTCCACGTTTCTTCAAAAGATTACTCGCGAGGGATACGAGGTGGAGCGATACGTAAAGCAGAGTTTCAAGGAAGATCCGGAGCGTACCGCTGATTTTCAGGTAACGTATGAGACAGAAGATGGCTTGTTTGCTAGGATTGATGCACTTGAGAAAAATACAGACGGTGAGTGCATACTTTACGAAATCAAATCATCTACAAGCGTAAAGACAGATAAAAAGCACAACCATATCAAAGATGCCTGTTTCCAGAAGATTTGTGCCGAGCGTGCAGGGCAAAGGATTGACCGTGTCTATATCGTCCACCTCAACGGTAAATACTGTCGAGAAGGTGAGATAGATACGAGTGCTTTTCTCACTTTTACGGATGTCACAGACCGTGTCGCGGAGTTGACGAGTGAAACAGAAGTAGAAATTGATGCGGCATTAAAACTTGTTGGTGAGACAGATATCGACCGTAACGGATGTTCCTGCCTAAGAAAATCTAGGTCTAATCACTGTGATACCTTCGCATTGTTTAACCCAGGCGTCCCTAAGCAATCAATATACAGCTTGCCGAGACTTGATGACAAAAAGCGAAACAACTTTATCGCCAAAGGAATTCTCGACCTAAATGATGTGCCTGATGCCTATCCTTTATCAAGTACTCAAGAGATGATGCTTCGGTCTGCCAAAGCCAGCGAGCCCCAAGTTAACCATTTAGAAATCGAAGAATTTCTCGCAGGTTTATTGTTCCCGATCTATTTTTTCGATTTTGAAACCTATTCGTCCGCTGTGCCTCTTGTAGATAGGGCTAGCCCCCATAAGCATATTCCCGTGCAATATTCACTCCACATTCTTGGTGCGGACGGTGCTCTGATGCACAAGGAATTTTTGGAACGTGAGGCGCAGTTACCAAGACGTCTAATTGAACAGATGGAGACCGACTTTGGGGAAGAGGGGAGCGTTGTGTCTTGGCACGCCTCTTTTGAGGAAAAACAAAATAGAGAAATGGGAAATTGGTTCCCTGAAAAGGCTGAATTTCTGACTGGCATTAACAGCCGAATGGTCGATTTGGAGGGTGTATTTAAGTCTTCCTATGTTGATGCGCGCTTTGATGGTTCGACATCAATAAAGAAGGTGTTGCCTGTTGTTTGCCCAGAACTCAATTACCAAGACCTCGATGTGCAGGATGGCTCGACAGCCATGGAAACTTGGGAGCGGTTGATCGGAAGTAAAGATGAGGCAGCGGACGAGATTGCTGATAATCTTTTACGGTATTGTGAACGTGATACCCTCGCGATGGTCGAGATCTATCGTTTTCTAATAGCCCTCTGAGTGTGCTGGCCAATTTGTGGTCTATATTTGGCGTACTGCTAAAAGATATGCCGGGCTCTAATTATTGGGAATTAACGCAGGTTAAATCAAATGCTTCTGAGAGTCATCGACATTGAAACAACGGGCACGGAGCCTCCAGCAGAGATCATTGAGATCGGGCGCGTCGATGTGATTTCTGAAGGTGAAGGCTGGCGTATTAATCGTCCAATGACTCGGCTTTACCGGCCGCTGAATGATATTCCTCCGGAAACTATGGCTGTTCATCACATAACCGAAGATGATTTTGATTCAGACACCCCTGTTTGCTCGAAAGAGCTGATGCGTAAGGCGATTTGGGGTGGTGAGACGCCTGACATTCTCGTGGCTCACAACTGCGCATTTGAGCAAATGTTTATCACTAAGGACGCGACCGATGAGTTGCAATGGATATGCACCTATAAGGTTGCTCTACATGTTTGGCCGGATGCGCCGCGGCACACAAATCAAGTTCTTCGGTATTGGCGAGGATTAAAGCTCGATGCTGCGCTAGCAATGCCGCCGCACCGGGCGGGGCCTGATGCTTGGGTTACTGCGCACCTTCTGTCAGAGCTGCTCAAAGAATCTAATATTGAGCAAATGCTCGGATGGACCGAACAGCCTAAACATATGCCAACCATTCCGTTTGGAAAGCATAAGGGTTCAAGGTGGCAGGATATCCCAAGTGATTATCTAATTTGGATGATGAAGCAAGACGATATGGATAGTGACGCGATTTGGTATGCCAAGAAAGAGTTGGAAAGACAGAAGTCTTCTTAATCACGAGCCTTAAATAGCTTTATCTTAAGATCACGTACGTTGACTGGAAGACCTCGGATTTGTTTGGGATGCACTAGCATGGGGTCAAAAGTAGCGTCAGCTACTAAGATTGATCTGGGGGTGGGAAATCATTGATTTGATATGACGGACCTACGCTAATCTTCTAACTTTTTGATGTTAGGAGTTACTCAATATCGTCGAGGCTCAACGCCATAATTGCTTTCCAATTATCATCCATTTGCGGAAGCCATTCTTTGAGCAGTGGTGTTGTTGCATCCTCTTCCGATAAACCCTGTCTGAGCGTTAAATATTTATAGGTAAAGACAGACGCTCGGTAGTTTGCTGCACAGTGAACGAGAACTAGACCTGTTTGCTGCGACAGTATATCCATTGCTTCGAAAAATTCTTTTAAATGGCTCGCGCTGGGCGCATCCCATGGCACAGGTATGTGCTGATAAGACATATCCAAATCTGTTACTATTTTTGCTTCGTTTGGTAGGGCGTTGACTGATTGGGCAACTGCTAGGTTTATGACTGCTGAATATTCCGCTGCTTTAATTAGCGCAAACTGCGCAGGTGTTGGTTGTCCTGCAGTGCCTACCCCATTTGCCATTGGAAAGTAGTTCATTACATCGGCGATTGATTGAGATTGATTGGGGGTGTCTTCTATTGAGCTAGTTTGCGCCATAGAATGATTAACACATAAGTAAATTAAAATCGTAAGCAACAGAGAACGTATCGAAGCTTTCATAAATATTTTATCCTGCAATTTATATGGAATCTGTTCAAAAAATTAGATATCAAATAAAAATAGGCACTCTAATTTCTTTGACTTCCTAACCTGAATGTCTTCAGTCGTTATTTTCTATAAGTGTTGGGCAGTTTATAAAAGGTTCATCCGTGAAAAGCCCTCTTTCTATTACTGTTTTTATGCGCTCGTTAATTATTGTTGGTTTATTTAATCTTGGTAGCTTCGCCCATGCAGCTACATCTGAGAGATCCTTAGAGGCCCGCCTAGGAACATACGAATACATACCCCTAGAGTATGATGTGATGTACTTAGTTCCGGTAAGGGCCTGATTTGTGCAAATAAGAATTCTTCAGCAAGAGGTGGGATTAGCGCCTGAGGCTGCTGATGAGATCGTTTCTCTTATCAAGCATCTGAATCAGCACAGCGTTTTTGGCCAGGTGAAAGATCTCGAGAGTCTTCGTGTCTTCATGGAGGTTCATGTTTTTGCAGTTTGGGATTTTATGTCTCTTCTGAAGAGATTGCAGGCGGACTTAACATGTATAAAAGTTCCATGGCTACCAGCAGATGACCCTGTTGCTGCGCGCCTTATAAATGAAATTGTACTTCAGGAAGAGTCAGATATTTGTGATGATGAGCTGGCGTTTCTTAGTCATTTTGAGCTTTATAGGCATGCAATGCTTGAGGTCGGAGCGGATGGGCGCCCGATAACCGAGTTTCTCCAGCAAGTGCAAAAGCGCGGGGAATTTAAGGTTCCTGAGTCTCTTCAAATGCTGGGTGAAATACAGAAAGAATTTGTAGTCCACACTCTTGATACAGCAATGCGTGGATCCACTGTTCAAGCTTTGGCGAGCTTTGTTCTAGGGAGAGAGGAAATTGTCCCGGGTATGTTTAGAGGGTTGCTTGAAGCCAATCCGGCCCTGCGCGAAATGGCGCCAATGCTATCCTACTATCTTGAGCGTCATATCACTGTCGATGGAGAGCTGCATGGCCCGGCAGCATGGAAACTCGTCAAGAGAATGATTTCACAAGATTCGCTAAAACTGGCAGAATTCGCGCAAGCTTCCATTGATGCGTTAACGGCTCGTATACAGTTATGGGACCGCCTTTCTGACTGCCTCATTGCATTATCGATAGCAAAGAACAAATCTGCCTAAATAACTGTTAAACAGGGTGATAGCTTCGTCAACCAATTTGGCCTTTACGATGATAAAGTCCGCAACTGTTAATGGGTCTTGTTAATTCTCGTTCGGGTCTGTTCTGCTCGGTAGAGCGGCGAGGCGCCATTAACAGTACTCCTTGGCCTTAACCATAATATTACCCTGATTTCACTGGATTTGCTTGAGAATAAACAGAAGCCTTCCAGCGCTTCCACTCAATCAAGAATTGTAACGCTATCGAGTAACTTTGGGAGCGTGAGTGATATCCGGTTTGATGGCTTGTAATATATAATTGACGGACGTGTCACCGCTTAGTCGCCATTTCATTGTCAGCGGATTTACTGTCAGACCGGTAACATCGATAACATTTAAGCCATTCTTCGAAAGCATTTTCTGGATGCT
>JAQWQC010000026.1 GCA_029245025.1 Rhodospirillaceae bacterium | reverse complement strand
CCCGAAATTATACGGCTACGCAACCGAATACAGTGCTGTTGGACAATGCTCTTGCTACAATGGGCGCTGGACTACCGTCAGCCATGGCGAGTGCGATGGTTTATCCAGAACGAAAGGTCATGGCCATTTGTGGGGATGGCGGCTTTATGATGAACAGTCAAGAAATGGAGACAGCAGTTCGTCTAAAACTAAATTTGACGGTCTTGATTCTCCGTGACGACGCCTATGGTATGATTCGGTGGAAACAAGCAAACATGCAATTTAAAGACTGGGGCCTAACTTATAACAACCCTGACTTCGTTCAATATGCTGAAAGCTATGGTGCAAATGGACATAGAATTGAGAGCTCTGACCACCTTCGGGAAGTCCTAGCCCATTGCCGCGACACGGCTGGGGTTCACCTAATAGAATGTCCCGTGGATTACTCAGAAAATGATCAGATATTGAATAGTGACATCAAGAGTCTCAGTAAGGGCATTTAAAGTAAGTATTCAAATATTTGAGGCAAAAAATTGGTCAAATTGAAAGAAGACTATCCGCTCTATCTTAATAATAAGGCGGAGCAGCCCAACACTGATCTCGCAGTAACAGATAAGTTTACCGGGAGCGTTGCTTACAGAACTGCATTAGCCACGCCTGAGATTATTGATCAGGCGATTGCAGGGGCCGTAGACGCAGCCGAACCCATGGCTGAGATGGCCAATTATGAGCGCCAAGCTGTGTTGGAACACTGCGTGGCACGCTTCCGCGAGAGGTTTGATGAGTTGGCTTGGTCCCTTTGCATAGAAGCTGGCAAACCAATTACTGACGCTGAGGGGGAAGTCACACGTCTCATTGACACCTTTAAGATAGCATCCGAAGAGGCCGTGCGGAATTATGGCGAAATACAGCCCCTGGATATTAGTCCGAGAGCTAAGGGCATGTATGGGATGTGGAAAAGGGTCCCTGTGGGGCCATGCAGCTTTATTTCACCGTTTAACTTTCCGCTTAATTTAGCTGCCCATAAAATAGCTCCCGCGATCGCAATAGGCTGCCCTTTTGTCATGAAGCCTGCCAGTCTCACTCCTTTGGGTGCGATTATAATGGGCGAAGTCCTTGCTGAAACTAACCTGCCAAATGGGGCTTTCTCAATCTTGCCGGCTAGTCGTGAAGGAGCCGACCTCTTCACTACCGATGAGAGATTAAAGCTACTTTCTTTCACTGGTTCTCCCGGTGTCGGTTGGGATTTGAAGGCCCGCTCAGGCAAGAAAAAAGTTGTGCTTGAATTGGGCGGTAACGCGGCTGCTGTGGTCGATTATGATGCAGATCTGGAGCATGCCGTAGAGCGCATTATCTTTGGTGGTTATTACCAGAGCGGGCAGAGTTGCATACACGTACAAAGAGTGATTGCCCACGAGAATATTTATGAAGAATTGCGAGACAAGTTGTCAGCGCGCGTTGCTGGGCTTGTACACGGTGACCCGAAGAATAGAGAGACATTTGTTGGTCCTATGATTTCCGAGCGAGAAGCAAAACGCTTAAAGGGATGGGTCGACGAGGCGGGGCAGGCCGGCGCAAAAATTCTTGCAGGGGGCGGGTGTACTGGATCCATGATGGAGGCAACCTTAATTGAAGATTGCTCACGAGATAGTCAGCTTTATCGTGAGGAGGCTTTCGGACCGGCGGTCATCCTCTCAAAATTCTCTGACTGGGGTGATGCACTATCTGAAGTTAACGATAGTAAATTTGGTCTGCAGGCTGGCATATTTACGCGTGACATTCATAAGGTGATGAAGGCATGGGATAAACTGGATGTCGGCGGCATCGTAGTAAATGATGTTCCATCATATAGGGTCGATAACATGCCCTACGGCGGAGTGAAAGATTCCGGGATTGGGCGAGAAGGTATTCGATTTGCTATAGAGGATATGAGTGAAATTCGTAACCTTGTTATAAGGCGGGAAAATTAAATCGATACAATAACCTGTATTATTTTATTGGTCTGAAATTCTATCAATTTTATGATCATACAGCGTAGTGAGCAGAAAGTCTGTTGAACTTCTAGGAAGCGTACTAGGCTTTTCACTTTATTGTCTCCTTGAAAAAAATTCATAGCATGACGCTTTTATTGGTTTCTGGAATTCTCTTTCGATCTGGCAGGCTTGTCTTATAAAACTGTTAAACGGTAAATGCGTTTTTGTGAGTTTATTTTGATCATTTCTGCGCGGGTGGCCGGGCTACCTTAACAATTTTTAGTGTTTACAGAGTGGTAGACACACTGCATTTTGTGGCGTCGTTCGTCGCGTGTTCAAAATAATAATTTAGCTAAAACACAGGTCCCATGGCTCGATCCCGTAAACCAAAGAAGCCCGCCGGCCCGGAACGGATTGTTGAGACACCGTTGGCGGACGCGCTCTCGGAGCGATACCTTGCCTATGCCATGTCGACCATCGTGTCGCGGTCTCTGCCGGACGTGCGCGACGGTCTCAAACCAGTGCATCGGCGGCTGCTTTACGCCATGCGAGAACTCAAACTGAATCCTGATCAGGGCTTTAAAAAATGTGCTCGGGTTGTTGGTGATGTCATTGGTAAGTATCACCCACACGGTGACGTTGCCGTTTATGACGCCATGGTGCGTTTGGCTCAAGATTTTGCAGTACGCTATCCCATGGTCGAAGGGCAGGGTAATTTCGGCAACATCGACGGTGATAACGCCGCGGCTATGCGGTACACGGAAGCGCGACTAACCCGTTACGCGATCGCGCTGATGGATGGTCTTGAGGAAGACGGCTCTGATTTTCAACCGACATATGACGGTGAAGAACACGAACCCCTGGTAATGCCTGCCGCCGTACCAAACCTGTTGGCGAACGGCTCGTCGGGGATTGCGGTCGGCATGGCGACCAATATACCGCCGCACAATGTCGGTGAGTTGTGTGATGCACTGATTCACATGGCCGATGTGCGCAAGAAAGACCCGAAGAAAGCGAAACAAAAAGGCGGTCGCCCGGAAATTTTGGACGCCACCTTGCTCAAATACATTCCCGGTCCGGATTTCCCAACGGGTGGCACTCTTGCGGAAAGTAAAGAGGCCATTGCTGAAGCCTATCGTACTGGGCGCGGAAGCTTCCGGGTGCGGGCGAAGTATGAAATTGAGAAGCACGGCCGAGGCCAATTCGACATCATCGTCACCGAAATGCCGTACCAAGTGCAGAAGGCGAAGTTGATCGAGCGGATTGCGGAGCTCATGGAAGCGCGCAAACTGCCATTCTTGGCCGATATCCGAGATGAATCGACCGAGGAAGTCCGATTGGTGCTTGAGCCTAAGAGCCGCACCGTTGATCCGGACACCTTAATGGAGCAATTGTTCCGCCAGACCGATCTGGAAGTCCGTTTCGGATTGAACCTCAATGTGCTGTGCGCCGATGGCGTGCCACGGGTGCAGAATCTGCGTGAAGTTTTGCAGGCTTACCTGGACCACCGGCAAGACGTTTTGGGGCGTCGGTCAAACCATCGCTTGGCTAAAATCGAGCATCGCCTTGAGGTGCTTGAAGGCTATTTGATTGCCTATTTGAACCTGGACGAGGTCATCAAAATCATCCGCCAAAAGGATGAGCCCAAGCTGGAATTGATGAAGCGCTTCAAGCTGACAGATGTGCAGGCGGAAGCGATACTCAACATGCGTTTGCGGTCTTTGCGCAAACTCGAAGAGATGGAAATCAAAGGAGAGCATGAAAATCTCACCAAAGAGAAGAGGGGCCTTAAGGCCCTGATTAAAGATGCTTCAAAGCAGTGGTCGGTGATAGGTGAGCAATTGCGGCAGGCCAAGAAAGAGTTTGGCCAGAAGACCCCATTGGGTAAACGCCGGACAGCGCTGGGGGATGCTCCCTCCGCTGTCGTGGTCCCGATCGAGGCCTTGGTTGAAAAAGAACCGATCACAGTCGTGTTGTCTAACAAAGGATGGATCCGCGCACTGAAGGGGCATAGAGAGGATATTTCCGATATCAAATTCAAAGATGGCGACGACTGGGATTTCTCTCTGCAGGCTACGACCGTCGACAAAATTTTATTCTTTGGCTCAGACGGCCGTTTCTACACCATTCCAGGGGATCGCTTACCGCAGGGCCGTGGGTATGGCGAGCCGCTGCGGTTGATGATTGACCTACCCAACGATGCCACAGTTGTGGAAATGAAGGTGTGGGAAAAAGACGGGCGCTTGTTGGTGGCGTCTAACGCTGGGCGCGGTTTTGTCGTGCCAGAGGAGCATGTGTTTGGCCAAACCAAGAACGGCAAGCAAGTGCTTAACCTTGGCAAGGGTGAAAAAGCTCAGGCCTGTCACACCATGGAAGAGGATGACGATCACGTGGCCGTGGTCGGTAAGAACCGCAAGCTGGTAATTTTCCCACTGGAAGAAATGCCTGAGATGACCCGGGGACGGGGCGTCATTTTGCAGCGGTATAAAGACGGAGAATTGTCCGACGCAAAATCCTTTGTCTTGGATGAGGGGCTAACCTGGATGATCGGCGGACGTCAACGCACGGAAGAAGACCTGCGAGCCTGGATGGGCAAGCGTTCACAGGCGGGTCGTATAGCCCCGCGCGGATTCTCGAAAACAAATACCTTCCGGTGAAGCTGATGACGGTTGTTTCGGCGAGCGAGGGGGGCGGGTAGCCCAACGATCGAAAAATGGACGTCGTCACAAGCGGATATATCGATTTACTACATAGCTGACTGGGAAAATAATATTTTTGGGTATGCGCCCCGATACCATACCCCAATATTAATGTGCACTAGTGGTCAAAGTCTTGGTTACAAATAGGCTGCCCGTGAATTGATGCACTGATGCACCAGTTCTAGAATATAATTCTAAAATTTGCGGATTTCGCTTGTTGTTACGCTGCTGGAACCTATAGTTATATCAATACTTTATAACCTGTTTTCGGGTTGTCACGGATTGGTGGTAAATAGCCTATGGGCAAGCCAATCTCATCAAGTGCTTTTGGGGATTATCTTCATGCTTAAACGCTCGCTCTTTACATCAACCGTTATTGCTTCTGGCCTGGTCGCCAGTATCGCCATAACAGATCAAGCTGCCGCGCAGAACATCACGTTGGAAGAAATCGTGGTTACGGCCCAGCGCCGTGAACAAGACCTCCAGTCAGTGCCGGTGCCGGTTTCAGCTTTTAGTGTTGAGCAGCTGGAGAATCGTCAGATTTCTGAGGGTCAAGACTTGGAGCGGTTCGTTCCTAGCCTGAAGATGACCAACAACATCACGCAGCCGACTAACTTGTCGCCGTCCATGCGAGGGTCACTGCAGCAGGACGCCTCTTTGGCCGTGGCTGAATCACCGTTCGGGATTTATGTGGATGATGTCTACATCGGTCGTATGAACGGCAACAACACGCGACTTGCTGATGTAGAGCGCATCGAAGTTCTGCGTGGTCCTCAAGGGACATTGTATGGCCGGAACACCCTTGCTGGAGCGTTGAAGTTCATTAGTAAGACACCCGGCGAAGAAATGTGGCTCGACGGTTCTTTGAGTTACGGCAATTACAACGCTTATGAAGCCTCAGTCAGCACGGGCGGACCTATCGGTGATACGCTGGCTGGCTCTATTGCGATTAATTTCAACGGCCATGACGGTTACGGCACAAACGTTGCGACCAATGAGACAATAGGTGACGAAAAGAACTGGGCCGGTCGCGCCAAGTTACGCTACATGGGTGGGGAAAACTTTGATGCTATTTTCCACGTGTCCTATGCAGACAGCCGGAACGACTCCAATGTGATGGTCAATGCGACAACACCGACACCTGGCAATGCTCAATACACAACTAGAAGCCTGGTCCCTACTTTTGGCGGGTTTTACGACAACAACCACCCAAATCGAGATTACAGCGGCGGAGGAGCGCTCAATATACCAAATCAGCCTCGGGGTGATACGGAGCAACTTATTTCATCCCTGACCATGACCTATGATTTTGATCAGGCAACTCTGAAATCTGTGACTGCTTTTGTGAACACGCAAGATTACTTCGCGACCGACTTCTCGGGTTTTGGAGCTATTCTCGCCGGCTTTGAGACGGAGTCAGACCAATGGACCCAAGAGCTGCAACTCCAAGGGACGGCTTTTGACGACAAACTGAATTACATCTTGGGAGCGTTCTACCTTAATGAACGGGCTAACCAAGATATGAGTTGGTTCTTCTTTGGCCCAACTTCGCGAAGTGTTTACGACACTGGAACAGATTCTTATTCAGTCTTTGGTCAAGGTGATTACGCGGTTACGGATCAATTGACCGTTACAGCTGGCTTGCGTTGGACCCGGGATGAAAAAGAATGGGACTTCAACATCGACTACCTCTTTGCACCTATTCCGTCTGAGAATATCGTCGATTCAATTATCGAAAACTCCTGGACGCCTAAGGTTGGTTTAGATTACGCCGTAAGTGACGACACATTATTGTTCGTGTCGGCTGCTAAGGGTTTCAAAGCTGGTGGCTTCAACGGCATCAACATTTTTAATACGCAGGTCGCTCAATCGAACTATAGTTCTGAAACCAACTGGACATACGAAGCTGGTATCAAAACTGAATTGTTGGATAACCGTTTGCGGCTGAATGCCAACTATTTCCACAATCGGATCAGTGATCTAACGCTTAATGCTCAGGTAGTAGTGAATGGCAACCCGACGTTCCCGGTACAGAACGCTGGTTCGGCTACCATTCAAGGCCTTGAACTGGAAGCAACAGCAGTCTTGTTTGATGGGTTTAGTGCTTTCGCGACGGTCACACTTCTTGACGGCAAGTTCCGTGATTTAGACCCCACGTCTGCTCCCGCGAATTCACTTGCCGCCTTTGGCGTGCAACCGCAGACGCCACAGACAGCTGATTATGCGTTCGCGATTGGGTTTGACTACACTCATGACTTTACAATTGGTGGAAGTGATGCGGCGTTCAAGCTCGGTGCAGACATATATTACACAGATGAATTCATCACGTCGGCGACAAACGAAGTGCTGTCATCTGCCTACGATCGAATTAATGCCTATGCCGAGTTGGAGTTCGACAACCAGTGGGCCGCGCGCTTCTCTATCTCCAATCTTGAGGACGATGAATTGTTCGCAACCGGTTCACGCGGATTGGGTGGTTTTATTGCAAGACCGCCGCAGAACTACAAACTCACGTTGAAATACGCGATGTAGGACTGCGTCACATATAACGATTTGAAAGCCCCGTCTTGAGCGGGGCTTTCTTTTTGGATGATAATTATTAGAGAGTTAGAGAGACCTTTCCCAGTTTTCGAGAGAAACCCAGCCGTTTGGTCCTAGCGCTTGAAGGGGTTTGAAGCGGGTCTTATAGGCCATCTTAGGACTCTCGGCGATCCAGTAGCCTAGATAGGCGTAGGGCAAAGACAGGGCCCTCGCGTGTTCGATGAGCCAGAGCACGACGAAATTGCCAAGGCCAGCGTATTCTGGTTCTTCTGAGAAAAAGCTGTAGACAGCTGACAGACCATCTTGAGTTTGGTCAGTCAAACAAACTGCGACGAGTTTGCTTGCTGGAGACCGAAACTCAACGAGATAGGTATGGATTGGACTGTCTTCGACCATTGCGCAGTATTCATAAAATCCCATGTTGGCCATATCGCTATTGGCGTGCCGAGACTTTTGATATCTATTGAAGAGCTCGAACTGCTCCGTGGTCGCGCGGGCGGAGACCACATGTGCGGTAATGTTTGAATTACGCTTCCACGCCCGTGCTAAGCTGCGCCTCATCTTAAAGTCTTCGACATGGACTCGAACTGGGACACAGGCTTTGCAGCCAGCGCAAGCTGGAGCATAGGCGATGGAGTGACTTCGACGGAATCCGCCTTTAGCTAAGAGTTCATGAAGATGCTCCGACTTGGGCCCATTGAGTTCAGTCACGATTTTCCGTTCCAACCGGTCAGGCAGGTACGGACATGGCAGAGGTGCCGTGGTGAAAAAGAACTGGGGACGAGTAAGTGCCGTTTGTTCCATCAGTGCTCAATGCTGTCAGAATACTAACCAACTTGCATAGACTAAAAGGCGTTAGCAAGGGGTGAATTAATAATAAAAATACATTTTTGTGCGGCTTAGCGTTTGCTAATCCGGAGCGATTTAATGCCACTCCGCGCCGCTCTCCTGACACCATTTGAGTATGACCATGGAGGTTAACTCAGTGCCGTTATCCGATACAATGGTGGTGGGATTAAACAAAGGCGATCATGGGCACGAAGGCGATACCAGGAAAGCCGCGTATGCTAATTTCGTGATCGCTATGATGGCGATGCCGCCACCTCCTTAGGCGTCACCGCTGCCTGAATCAGGGCGATTCAGGGATGGCCGTAAGTATCCTGGACGTTTTCTAACACTCTAATCTTTAGGGCTAATTCGCTGGATTAGCTAAAGGTTCGAGACGCAGAACGGAACTGGCTGTTACGTCGCTGATTGCCGGTAATCTTAAGGTTTCGCCATCCCGCCACTGATGAAGCAAATCATCATAATGTGGCGACAAGAAGTGACCCGATTGACCAACAGCGATTATGAAGCTTGATTGATCCAGGTCTGCAAGATCGAAGACCGACCGAAGGCCGGCTCCATGTGTGTTTATAAAGGGTTGGCGACCGCGCGCTGACCTATATCCGCCACGATTGACGGTGTGATCCGACCCATCAGACTCTATCTCCACTCTGCTCAGTGACGCCAATCCGGGAATAAAGTTAAACAAAGGATGGGAAAATTGGGCGCGATGGAAATCACCCCAGCGCCATTTCGTGAGGTCGTCACCATTGGTTTCAGACCGAGAGAACAACCAAACTAAACTGGCATCAAGAGCAGAGGAAGTGATCGTTGCGCAGGTCTCGATGGTCTCAGTGGATATGTCATTGCACCACTCTTTCCACGTCGTCAGAATCTGACGAATCAGAACGGGTCGAAGGCCACCGTATGTTCGGTAGGCAGCACCTAATTCATCCTTTAGCGCCGCTTCCTTAATAAAACTAAGCCAGGATAAAAACAACAAAGGCTCAGGACGATGCCGATCCATTGAACCGTCCCATGACCTTAATAACTCTGTGACAGAGCGAGCCCGTTCGGAATTTGGTGTCGTGATGCTCAGTATAAGTGGCAGAAGGTCGCTAACCATTGTCGATACGCTATCGAGTTGTATGGATTGCATATCAGCGGCGGTTGCTTTTGCCGGGGGGAGTTGATCCAAGCGTTGGTCAATACGTTCTGCGCGATAACCGGCTGGGAATGTTGCAGCGATTAAATATGGATACTCGTTAGGAACCGGCCGATTGTTAGCATTCATAAGGCGTCCGGATTCAGGTCGCAAACTATGAGGTAGTTCTTCGTATGGAACACGCCCTATCCAGTCATATTCTCCAGACCAACCCGGAACAGGCACGGTTCCGTCGCCATTTGCACGAATGGGCACATAGGCCGCTGCACTAAAACCAATACCGCCTTGGATGTCTGCATACATAAAGTTCTGTTGCGGACCTTCGAACTGAGACAGTGCGTTCTTGACGCCGTCTACAGTTTTGCTTCTACCTACATCGAAAACTGCGCTAGCCGTAGTGTCATCGTCCTGGAGTAAGGTGCTTGAAAGTGACAGAACAGTTTTACTGTCAATTTCACCATTTATCTGAGGCACAGCGAAGGCTGACAAATCACTGACGACTGGGCCGTGGCGTGTGCTGCGAACAGTCAGAAAAATGGGATCAGAAAAACGAACGTCTATTCGTTCTGTCCTGGCAATAAATTCTTGGGGTCCAGTTGGTGTTTGGTAGCGTCCATCAACGGTTATGCGCTCAATAAAAATGTCTTGTAAATCCGCGTGGGTCGTTGTCATGCCCCACGCCACATGTCCATTGTGGCCAATTACGGTGAAGGGGAATCCCGGTGTGGTGGCGCCGACGCGTATTTCGCCTGGCCATTGAAGACGAGCGAGATACCACACCAATGGAGATTGATAGCCGAGGTGAGGGTCGCTGGCGAGAAGTGGCTTCCCTCTTTCTGTGTGCTGTCCGTCGAGGACCCAGATATTGGATGCGAGGGTGGGTGGCGCGAACTTATCAATGGCATTGACTAAATCTTGAGTCAGTCCAGTTAATCTGGCATTTTCGATTTCCGCTAAAGTCGTTGGTGATCCTGGCTGTAATCCGGGCCACAATTGTGCAACCCGGTCAGCTGGTAGAGCCTGGAGCAGTTGGGTACGTAAGAGCTCATCTCTCCAGTTGCCTGCGAGGGATAACCCCATTAGTTTCTGCCAAACCAAGCTGTCAGCGGGTGCCCAGGCGTCAGGTTCATATTGAAGAATCTGAAATTCAGGCGAGAAGGGCTGTCGTCGGTTTTTTAGCCATGCATTAACGCCGTCAGCATAGCGTTCAAGGACATTCTGTGTTTCTGGTGATAATACTTGGAAGTTTGATTCTGCGTGCCGGTAGAGGCCTAGGGTCCGCATAAACCGGTCTGAATCTAAGGCTTGAGACCCGAGGACCTCAGCAAGCCGGCCAGCACCTAGACGGCGCATAAAATCCATCTGGAATAGCCTGTCTTGGGCATGAACATATCCAAGTGCGAAATAGGCGTCGCCTTCATTGCTAGCGCTAACGTATGGAATGCCGTATTCGTCTCTTGTGATTTCAATAGGGGATGAGGCGCCCACCAATGAAATTGTTCCGGCAACCTTTGGAAGGGAACGATAAGTGAGCCAAGTACCACCAAGAGCAACGGCGACACTAACCACCGCTAAGGTAACGAATATATGTTTTATCAAATTCATAGTTTTTATTGCGGTTGATGGCGGGAGAGTTATCTTTTGAAGTATTGAATTTCGATACTCGAAAGTTTTTAGCACAGCGAATTTTAAAGATTATAAGTCGAGCCACCCCTCAACACCAATAGAGTCTAGTAAAGTTTGTCAGAATGAAGACCTGTGTGTAATGCATCAAGTCGGAAACTTTAATCGGGTATCTGTTAGTTACCCACTCACAAATACTGAGGTTGTTGTTACCGGATCTCCAAACATGAGTCCGTACCCCTTCAAGATCAATGTAGTCCGTCAACTGAAGTATGCTATGGCCAAGAATCAAGCAGAGAGGGGGTCTAAGGTACAGCTCTATCATGCTTTGGTTTTATAGCCTTGGCCAGCGGCGTGCGTACATAGACAAAGAGTAGCAATGTGTTTGCCAATAGCGTGGCTACAACTGATGTAAGGGCAATACCTTCTAATTCAAAGCGCTCCTGCATTCTAGTTACGAAAATCAAATATGTCGTGATGGCAAAAAGGCTACCTAATACGTTTATTGATGGGCGCATATAGGTCAGAGGAATCTCAACCAATTGTATTGTGGAATTGACCCAACACCCGATTGACAAAATTATAAGGACAAGCCAAGCGGCAGAGAATTCTGATCCGATGAGGCCAAGTAGATGCTCGCCCAAGACGTAAAATATTAGAACTACTGGTAATTGAAGGCAGACGAGGCGAGCTGCTGCTGATCGAATTTGGTTAGAGAGGCGGGGCCTATCCAATTGACTCACTGCGGACGATACGATCGGCATCAGCATTGGGTAAAAGCTCGCGGCTACTTTCTCAACGATCGTCAAAAATTGTTGCGCCATTCCGTATAGACCGACCGCAGATGTCGAGAAGAAATAACCGACGGCGAAGGTGTCGAGGCGGGTAAGCAATACACGTGCGAGGTCATGAAGGCATGTCGATAGTGACTTCTTAGCTATGTTGCGCAGTGTACCGAGCTCGATCGGACCTATTAAGATCTCACGCAGACCAAACATTCGGCTGCACGCGTAGGCAGAAACGATAGCTGCACTAATGAAAGCGCCGAGAAAGGCTGTTACCAAGCCAGTACTACCCATGCCCAGTGAATATAGAGCTAAACTGAAGACTGTCAGCGCTATGGGTTCAACGAAACTTCTGACGACGATTTCGTATCTTATGATTCTGCGAGATAGCGTGGATGACAAAAAGATGTCAGTCAGTGAGATGAAAGGTATCGCACAAGATAAAATGATTAAGTTTGAGCGTATCTCAGGAGCTGAAAAGAACTGAAGTATTGTTGCCGCAAATATTTGTATTGTCGCGACCAAAGCCAGCGACAAAATGAGGCCAAGTATAAGAGCATGCCTGATGGCGGCGGTATGATTCTGGTTGTCGCCGTCTTCTTGGGTGAACCAGAAAATTGTTCGCTTTAAACCGAATGTTGATAGCAGCGCGGTAGTTTCAACAATGGCAGTCAGAAGAACGTATTCGCCATAGGATGTGGGACCGTAAAGGCGGCCTGCAATAAATAGGAATGGAATACGAGCGCATAGGCGTGCTAGAAATCCTAGAATACTGAGGGTAGAACCGCGTTTAATATCACGCTTATCCTGGTCGATTTGATCAGCAGCGCTCTGCTCTGGAGGTGGCGGATAAGTCACGGACTCAGCCTTAGAGGCCTAACTCATGCGCAAAGGCTGTTTGGGCCCTCCCGTTTAATCCGGTAAGCATCCAGAGCACTAAAGTCAAAAAAGTTATTTCATATATGAAGTACCAGAGCGGCTGCCCGATAACGCAGAATACAAAAATTGCGATAGTTCGATTGTTCGCGCTAAGAATTGACCATGCGATGACTTGAGTTCTGAAATGTGTCTGGTAGCTATCTCTTAAGAGAGCTTGACCAGCCGCTGAGATATCACTGTTAAGCAAGTGGTCTTCGATTTCACTGGAAATTGGCCGGAAGTATTCTTGGATGGACTTGTATCTCTTAGTGATTACGTTGGCAGTTTCAGATGCAGATAACTCAGGTGTTTGCTGTAACGAAAGTTCGGAGAACTCATTACCAGTCCAGCGTATATAAAATTCGCGGTTCATTTCGAAAGCAGCTGCTTGAATCGCATGAAATATACCGGCTGTAACAACAATGAACCAAACACCACTCCCTTGGATATCACTAAGGGCAAGAGCCAGCGCGACATAGACAAATATAAAAGTCGCATAGTCACAGACGCCGTCGATAACAAACCCTAAGGGAGAGGTTTGCCCCGTCTGCCGAGCCAATTGACCATCCGCGCCGTCAAATATGTGCCAAACGATCATGAACAAAAGGCCTAGAAAACAGGCGGTATTGCTTTGGTAGTGAAAATAAAACCATGCCGCGACTAGCCCGGACAAGCCTCCTAGGCAGGAGACAAAATTCGGTGTTGCTCGCACTCTGACAAATATAGGAATCAGCGCCATACTTATTCTGTGAATGAAGAGACGATTTGTTGCCTCTTCTATATCTTGGTTTCTCAGAACAGAATTTTGAGCAGAATTTTCATCGTTATTGAGATCTATATTTGAATGCGGCGCAGGCGTTCCCGACGGAGACATTCGTTTTTCCTTAGACAGAGAATTTTTTGCGATCGATCATCCACTCGTTCGCAACGCTAAGGAGGGCGGGAGTGTCGATATCAATCCATGCGCGATCGCCGATATCACAGCAAGTCATTTTGCCTTCTGCAGCAAGGGTGCGAATTCCACCCGATAGAGAGTCGTCATCATTACTTATTATGCTTTCTTCTAATGCAGAAAATAGTCCTGGTGTGCACCAGAATACACCCGTATCGAACGCATTAAAGCGCGTGATTTGTTTGCCAATAGCGACGATCTTGTCTTCTTTTGAGAGGACTTTTGTCACGTCATCGATATCGACATTTGGATTTTGCAGCCGATAGTCAACAGCAAGGCGGGCGCCATCATTAAGGAGTGGCTCTTGTCGAACGATATTTAGAATTTGTGGGTCAAAAATATGGTCGGCCATCAAAATATGAAACGGCCCATCAGTATGAGGCTTTGCGGCGAGAACGGACTGGCCGTTACCCAAATGCCAATTTGGGTTATCTGCACAGGTAATAGAGCAAGGCAGAATATTTGCCAGATTGTTTACGTATTCCTGAATGACGGAGCCGTTGTAGCCGGTTACGATTACGAACTCTGTAACGCCCCCACTTAGGGCACTTCTAATGACGCGCTCAATTAGAGCCGTGCCTTGAACTGAAACTATCGGTTTGCTCGGACCGACAGCCCTTATCCGGGTGCCCTGGCCAGCGGCCAGAATAACCGCTTTCATTAGGCTACGCCTTGGAACTTCATGTCTGAGATGAACGTCTCGGTCATGTCAGAAGCGATCTCATCTTCATGTTGTATAGGAGGGTGTTTACAAAAGAATGCTGAGGGACCTTCCAGTAATCCGCCAACACCGCAATCCAACGCGAGTTGGCAACACCGGATCATATCAATGGCCACGCCGGCAGAATTCGGTGAGTCCTCTACGGAAAGTCGAAGCTCCAAGTTCATGGGAACATCGCCGAACAACCGTCCTTCGGCTCTCAAGAAGCAGACCTTGTTGTCCTTTTGCCATGGCACATAGTCGCTCGGACCTATGTGTATATTTTCGTCGTCAAGACGATCACCGGCGACGGATTGGACAGACTCTGTTTTTGAAATTTTCTTAGAAGCTAGCCGAGTCCTATTCAGCATGTTCAGAAAATCAGTATTGCCACCAGTATTGATTTGATACGTCCGGTCCAGTTTGGCACCCCTTTTATTAAAGAGGTTCGTCAAGACTCGGTGCACAATCGTCGCGCCTAATTGGGCTTTGATATCATCGCCAATAATCGGAAGATTCCGGGCTTCAAACTTTGCCCGCCATTCCGGATTGCTGGCGATGAAGACGGGGATGCAATTCACAAAGCCGACTCCGGCTTTCAAAGCGCATTGAGCATAAAATTCGGTCGCTTCTTGTGATCCGACGGGAAGATAGTTTATCAAAACTTGGGTGTGCGATTCCTTCAATATTCTAACGACATCATCTTCAGTAGGTTCTTGGCGATCTGCCGGGACAAAAGTCCTGGCGGATTGATGATCAACCATGTGATCAGCGATACCATCCAGGATCCGACCCATGCTGACCTTAACTCCGCTTTCCGGTAAATCCGGCGCAAACACGGTTGTGCAGTTGGGTGGCGCAAAGATTGCTGTTGTGACATCCTGCCCTACCTTTCGGACATCAATGTCAAAAGCGGCAACAACATTTATGTCGGAAACAGCGTAGGGGCCAATTTTCTCATGAAGTACGCCAGAACATTCGTCTAATGGCTTACCAGCGTAGTAGTGGATACCCTGAATCAACGAGCTCGCGCAATTACCCATGCCGATAACTGCGACACGAATATTGTCGCTTCTTATCTCTTTAATGATATTCATGTAGTCTCCCTAATGCCCCTATATATCCCACATTGATGGTCAATAAACCAGTGCTGCATCGCGGAACCATTAGGGCATCACGGGATTCAGCCGTTGTGCGGTGTTTAGGTTTCCAATCTATCGGAGCGTCTCCATGCACCAATGAAACCTATTTAATCCGACAACTTTAGCTTTACCTGACGGCTGGTTTGTAAATTTGTAAGATTAAAAATATTTTACGAGCGCATGACAGCCGTTAGATTAGGATGACGTAATGGGTCGTATAGATTTCTATATATTGCGGCAAATCGTTCCGATTATGATAGTGACGCTGTTCATCAGCGTCGTTGTACTTCTACTCGAGAAAATGCTGCAATTACTAAATCTAACGGTCGGTTCAGGCGTTTCTTCGTTTGTGGTTGTGCAGATGATAGCCAGCCTATTTCCTAATTACATCCGCCTTGTCCTACCTCTTGGTTTATTCCTTGGGATCTTCATTACGTTCCGTAGATTGTCGACGCAGTCTGAATTGCATGCCCTTCATGCTGGCGGTATCGGACTCGGTCGTCTTTCCACGCATGTCAAAAGTCTTGCCGTTGTTGTGACAGTCCTTGGGATGGGTTTAACCGGTTACGTCGAACCTTTGGGGAGGTTTGTGTATCACTCGCTTTATCATCAAGTGACAAACGGTATCATTGAGGCCGGGATAGGCGAGGGTATCTTTATTGATACACCTGACGGATACACGGTGCGTGTTGAAAGGTCGCTTCGCGCCGGAATGGAGTTTTACGGGTTTTTTGGTTACCGCGAGAATGAAAGTGGCAACGTCGAAACAGTGACGGCAAGACGAGGTGAGATATTTGAGACTGGTGAATTGGGAAGCCGCAGCATGCGGTTATTCGACGGCGAACAGGTGTCATGGACGGGCGACGGTACCGACAGGACCGCGGTAAACTTTTCTGTTCTGGAAGTCCCAATGGATTTAAAGGGTGCAAATCCATACCCAGCACGTGGGAGTGACGAGTTAGAACTCACCCTGCATGAATTGATCATCGCCTATGGCCGCGGTGTTCTTCGCAAATTCAATATTGAATTGAGCTCTCCTGTTTCATTGGTGTTAACTCTAGCGGATACCATTCCGCAGCAATCTCTCGCTGCCGAATTACACGGACGGCTTATTTACGCGCTGTCAATTATTATAATGCCATTCTTGGCGATACCGCTCGCAATTGGATCACCGCGCTCAAATAGATATATTGGTTTGGTCTTAGGCCTAGTAGGCATGCTGGCGTATCAAAAGACCATCGAGTTCGGGCAAAAAGTTGCTGCTGTGTCTCAATTGCCAGCCGGACCTTTCTTGTGGGGAAGCTTTGCAATTTTCTTTGGGCTCTCCGCCTATTTGTTCATGAGAACTGAGCAAGCCGCAGGACAAACTCCCTTTCTGGATTTTGAGGAGATTCTCAGGGGGCAACTCCGACGACTTAAGAGCGTCTATTCGCTTGTTAGGCCTTAATTGAGAACTGAAATCTATAGTTATTCTGCCAGGAAAGTAGACCAAAGGGCTTGTGGTCCATTGGCAAGCAGAGTCCATATGTGGTATTCGATAGTCCATCAGCGGGCGCAAGGAGTCTGCGGCTAAAGCAGGCGTTTCCAAGATGTCAGACAATTCATTTGTAGCGGCGGGCGAAGCTGTTGCCATCGCCAGTGATCACGCCGGTTTTGCCTTAAAAAGCGTCCTCAAGAGCGATCTTGAAGCTATGGGGTATGGGGTCGTTGATTTGGGTCCGAAAGATGAGACATCTGTGGACTACCCAGATTTTGGCCAGAGCTTGGCGCGAGAAGTTGCTGCGGGCTATGTAAAAGCAGGCGTCCTGGTTTGTGGCACAGGTATCGGGATCAGTATCGCGGCCAACCGAGAACCCAAAGTGCGGGCAGCTCTGGTCCACAATAAAGAGACCGCAAAAATGTCCAGAGCGCACAACGATGCCAATGTGATGGCTGTTGGGGCGCGAGTTACAGAAGAGGACATGGCACGGGTCTGTTTGAAAACCTTTTTTGCGACACCGTTTGAGGGCGGTCGCCATGCCCGTAGGGTCGACAAATTGAGCGGAAATTAAGTGGGATGCAAAGAGTCTCGCTCACACTATTTGAAAGGGTTTCTTTCCCATGAACTATGCCGTCCAGCCATCCTTTTTTGGGGCTACCATCAACGATAGCGATCCGGATGTCATGGGCGCTATTGATGAAGAGCTTACCCGCCAACAAACGCAGATCGAACTGATCGCCTCGGAAAACATAGTTTCAAAGGCAGTTCTTGAGGCGGTCGGCACCGTCCTTACAAACAAATACGCAGAAGGCTATCCTGGTAAACGCTATTACGGTGGCTGTGACGCCGTCGATATCGCAGAAAACCTTGCCTTGGACCGGGCGAAGGAACTGTTCAACTGTTCTTATGCCAATGTGCAGCCTCACGCAGGTGCCCAGGCCAATGAGGCTGTGTACCTAGCGTTAATCAAGCCTGGCGATACGATTATGGGTATGTCTTTGGACGCTGGTGGGCATCTAACCCATGGAGCGCCGCCTAACATCTCGGGCAAATGGTTCAATGCGGTGCAATATGGCGTGCGGCGTCAGGACAGCCTGATCGACTTCGATGAGATTGAAAGCCTGGCCAAAGAACAGAAGCCAAAGCTAATTGTGGCAGGTGGCTCTGCTTATCCAAGAGTGATTGATTTCGAGAAATTCCGTGCGATTGCAGACAGTGTGGGCGCTTATCTTATGGTGGATATGGCCCATTTTGCGGGTCTTGTGGCAGCCGGAGTCTATCCAAGTCCGCTTCCCATCGCTGACGTAGTTACTACTACGACTCACAAGACTTTGCGGGGCCCGCGTGGCGGCATGATTTTGTCAAACAACGATGATTTCGTGAAGAAGCTCAATTCCGCAATATTCCCAGGTTTACAAGGTGGCCCGTTGATGCACGTGATTGCGGGCAAAGCTGTCGCTTTTGGCGAAGCATTAAAACCTGAATTTAAGGCCTACGCCTCTCAAGTGATCGAAAATGCAAAAGTATTGTCTGAGACCTTGGTAAAGGGCGGGGTTGACATTGTGACAGGCGGCACCGATACGCACCTAATACTGGTGGACCTCAGGCCTAAGGGCTTGAGGGGCAACGCCGTTGAACAGGCGCTCGAAAGAGCAGGAATCACTTGTAACAAGAATGGCATTCCATTTGACCCGGAGAAGCCAATGGTGACTTCTGGTGTGCGGCTAGGGACACCGGCTGGCACAACGCGGGGGTTCGGTGCTGAAGAATTCCGGCATGTGGGTGAATTGATCTGTGAGGTTTTTGACGGTCTCGCTGCTAACCCGGATGATAATACTGCTGTTGAGGCAGATGTGCGGGAGCGTGCGGAAGCGCTGTGCCGTAAGTTTCCAATTTATTCGTGAACGGCTCAAGGGAGGGGAACCATGCGCTGTCCGTACTGTGGTAGTCTTGATACCCAGGTAAAAGACTCACGACCAACTGAAGACAACGCCGCCATTCGCCGCCGGCGATTCTGCCCGGGTTGTGGCGCGCGTTTCACGACCTTTGAACGCGTTCAGCTTCGTGACCTAGTGATTACCAAAAAGGATGGCCAGCGGGTGCCATTTGACCGTGAAAAGCTTTCCCGGTCACTGCATATAGCTTGTCGCAAGCGGCCGGTCGAAGAGGACCGCATCGAGAGAGTGGTGAACGGTATACAACGCCGTTTGGAAAGTATGGGTGAGAGTGAATTGCCCTCTGACGTGATAGGCGAAATGGTGATGGAGGCCTTGGAAGGTCTTGATAAAGTCGCCTACATCCGATTTGCCTCAGTATACAAAAACTTCCGTGAAAGCAAAGACTTCGAGAGTTTTGTTGAAACAATTTCTAATGAGGCGGACCGCGACGAATGAGTGGAGCTGAAGCCGGTGATCGGGGTTATATGAAAAACGCCCTGGCGCTGGCTTCCCGTGGGCTGGGCAACACAGCGCCAAATCCAAACGTTGGATGTGTCATCGTCAAGGAGAACGTCATTGTTGGCCGAGGCTGGACTCAGCCAGGTGGGCGACCACATGCGGAGACCGAGGCCCTAATGCGGGCGGGTGCTCTTGCGAGAGGAGCCACTGCATACGTGACCCTGGAGCCCTGCTGCCATGAAGGACAGACAGGGCCATGCACAGAAGCGCTGATCACCGCAGGTATTGCACGTGCAGTAATCGCAACATTGGATCCTGATGACCGCGTTAGTGGCAACGGCGTTGCTGCACTTAAAGATGCGGGAATAGAGGTTTTTATAGGTTTGCTCGAAGACGATGCGGTAGCCAGCATGATTGGGTACCGCAAACGCACAGAAACAGGCCTACCATTCATTGCTCTAAAGAGTGCGAGCAGCCTTGACGGACGCATAGCGCTGGCATCAGGCACAAGCCAATGGATTACTGGCGAAGGCGCTCGACGCTATGGACATTTGCTGCGGGCAAACCACGACGCAGTATTGGTCGGATCGGGCACGGTTCAAGCGGACAATCCGTCACTTACGTGCAGGTTACCGGGGTATGCGGATAATTGTGCATTACAACCAATACGCGTGGTGCTAGATCGTAGGCTTCGTATTGATAGCGGCGCAGAATTGGTTAGAAGCGCGCAAACTGCATCTACATGTTTAGTGACGGGACAGTCTGCTGATATCGCCAAAGTGGAACAGATTAAAGCGCTAGGCGTTGAAGTTCTCACTTCAAGGGAGTCTTCAAATGCACCTTTCGCTCTAGATGCGGCTAAGTTACTGGCCAACAAAGGCCTAAATCGTATTCTCATTGAAGGTGGCGGGATGGTGGCGTCTTCTTTTTTACAGGCTGGGCTAGTCGACCGTATCTATGCCTTGAGAGCGCCAATGGTGGTCGGAGGGGACGGCCGGTCATCGATCGCAGACCTGAGCCTTGGCCAATTGTCGGACGCCCCGCGCTTCAATCGCGTCGAAACACGTGTTTTTGGGCCAGATACTCTTGATATTCTCGACCGTAAGCCCACTGTTTAGGTATGTTTACGGGACTCATTACTGATCAAGGCGAAATAGCTGCTATCGAAGATGCAGATGGCGGGTCTCGCATGGAAGTTAAAACCCAATACGATACTTCGACTATCGCTATGGGCGCTTCCATAGCCTGCAATGGATGTTGTTTAACAGCTGTGGAATTATCCGGGAATTCCTTTGTTGTTGAAGTGTCAAAAGAAACACTAAGGCGCACCACTTTAGGAAATTGGCAAATTGGACGGATCATCAATCTTGAACGGTCTCTCAAACTTGGCGACGAGATGGGTGGACATTTGGTCTCGGGACACGTGGACTGTACTGCAAAGGTCATAAGTCGCGCGCAGGACGGAGAGTCTTATCGTTTCTTATTCTGTGTGCCGCCGGAATTTGCGAGATTCTTAGCTGAAAAGGGTTCGGTCTCCGTTGACGGCGTATCTTTGACCGTCAACGAGGTTGGGGCGGATCAATTCGGTGTGAATATCATTCCACACACATGCGCTGTAACCGGTTTTGGATCGTTAAAGACCGGCGATATCGTGAATATAGAAATCGATATGTTTGCGCGGTATGTTGCGCGGCTTCTAAACCACTCCTGAGAAGATTGTGACTTATTCTAAAAGCTTGTCCTCCATTGAGGAAATAATCGAAGACGCCCGTAATGGACGGATGTTCATTCTCGTCGATGATGAAGATCGTGAAAATGAGGGCGATCTTATTATCCCGGCCCAGATGGCGACCCCGGACGCAGTCAATTTCATGGCGACACATGGAAGAGGACTAATCTGCTTAGCGCTTACGCCAGACCGATGCTATGAGCTGAATCTTCCTCTGATGGACGCCCACAACCAATCGCGGCTTTCGACAGCATTTACCGTTAGCATTGAAGCCAGAGATGGCGTGACGACCGGCATTTCAGCATCCGATCGCGCCCATACCATTTCGGTCGCTATTGATCCCAACAAAGGGCGGTCTGATCTAGCGACACCAGGCCACGTGTTTCCTCTTATGGCCCGCGAGGGTGGCGTATTGGTAAGAGCCGGGCACACGGAAGCGTCGGTCGACATATGCAGAATGGCGGGGTTAACCGCATCTGGCGTGATCTGCGAAATTATGAATGACGACGGCAATATGGCCCGGATGCCGGATTTAATTCCATTTGCCCAAAAGCACGGTCTAAAAATCGCGACGATTGCCGATCTCATTGCCTATCGGCGCCGCACTGAAAAACACGTAGAGATGACGGCAGAACGGACGTTCAATTCGAAGTTCGGTAATGGCTGGATGCTTCGTATTTATAAGAACCTTCTATCGAACACCGAGCACTTGGCTTTGATTCGTGGCGACCTTTCAAGGCATGATCCGGTGATGGTGCGTATGCACCAAGTAAATGTTCTCAGCGATATGTTTTGGGACGCCGACAGCGTTAAAACAGGCGAATTACACCGAGCAATGGCAATGGTCGCCGAGCACGGTCATGGTGCGGTGGTTGTATTAAGGGACATGGGCGCGGCTGGGATTAGTGAACGCATCAAGGCGCAGGTTACTGCTGATGAAGCCCCAGCACGTTTAATTAACTATGGAGTTGGCGCGCAAATATTGGTCGACCTAGGCATAAAAAATATGATTCTTCTTAGCAATACACCCCGCACAATTATTGGACTGGACGGCTATGGTCTAAAGGTAACCGAGCAACGCGCCATCCCCTTGGAAGATTGACGGCTCATGACAGACACCCCGCATATCGTACTTATAGAAGCTCGGTTTTATGAAGATATCTCCGATCAGCTTGCGGCCGGGGCCGTAGCGGCGATCGAAGCGGCGGGTGGCACGGTGCACCGCATCTCCGTACCTGGAATTCTCGAAATACCGACTGCTTTGCAGTTTGCAATCGAGGGTAAAGGTAATCCTGAAACTGGCCGCATGTTTGATGGAGGGGTTGTGCTCGGCTGCGCCATCAAGGGCGAGACTGATCACTATGAGCATGTCTGTGGTGAGTCTATGCGCGGCACACAGGACGTTGCTTTGGCTCACGCGTTTCCGGTCGGGAACGGAATTTTAACCTGTCCGACGAGGGCATTGGCTGAGGAAAGAGCTGATATTGAGCGAAAAAATTTTGGCGGGAAGGCCGGAGATGCATGCTTACGGCTGATCGATATCAAAGCTGAACTCGGCGTAGAGCCGTGAGACGGGTGACGGAGAGCGCGAGCGAAAACAAAGGGACGGGGCGAAGTACGGCCCGACTTGCTGCCGTGCAGGCGCTGTATCAAGTCGCCGCGACGGAATCTGACTACAGCAAAGTGGTCCGTGATTTTCTAGCGGGCCGGCTCGGTGGGATGGCCATCAACGAAGACCCAGATACAGAAGCGGAAACTCATGTGCGGCTTGCAGATATGGATCAGGGCATGTTTTCAGGATTGGTTGGGGAGGCCATCGCTCGCCAGGGTGATATTGACGAGATTATTAATGCCAACCTTAGCGATGACTGGCCGATAGAACGGCTTGAATTAATTGTGCGGTCTATTCTTCGGGCTGCCATCGCAGAGTTACTTGGAGCGGTTGCCGCACCAGCCAAGGTCATAATCTCTGAGTATGTTGACATAACACACGCCTTCTATAGCGGGCCGGAGCCTGGGATGGTGAACGCGGTTTTGGATAAAGTTGCACGGATACTGCATAGTAAAGACTTAGCGGCGTCCTAAGGCGAACCGGAGACCCAAGCATGCCAGGTCTGACGGAATTCGAATTGATCGGTACCCTATTAAAGCCGCTCGCAGCACAGTCTGGTGGCGCATTTTCTTTGTCTGATGATGCGGCGTTCTTACCTGATCCACCTTCAGGATATGGACACGTTGTCACTAAGGATGCGCTTGCTGTGGGTATTCATATGCGCGCTGCCGATCCGCCGGGCGACATGGCGCGGAAAGCATTGCGTGTGAATTTATCAGACCTTGCTGCCATGGGGGCGCGCCCAGTCGGCTTTTTTATGGCGCTCTGTCTTGGCCCAGAAACGGATGAATCTTATTTGAGGTCTTTTGTCGAAGGCCTATCGGACGACGTTGAGGCGTTCAATATTCCACTAATGGGGGGTGACATCATCCGCCAGCAGGGTCCATTTGTAGTTTCGATTACGGCAATAGGAGCAGTGCCAAAGGACGATCTATTGCGACGAAGCGGAGCTCAACCGGGCGATGGGTTATGGGTTTCTGGGACGATCGGAGATGGAGCGCTCGGCTTATTGGTTGCCGAAGGTCAAGGTCCAGATTTATTTGAGGCCGACACGAGCGGGCTTATAAAACGCTACCGCATTCCTGAACCACGGCTTGCTCTAGGAATAGGATTGGTCGGCATAGCCAACGCATGTATCGACGTATCAGATGGGCTGATTTCAGATGTCGGTCATCTATGTGCAGCATCGTCGGTAGGGTGCAGCATCGCAGCATCATCTGTTCCATTGTCGCCTATGGCTCGCGAGGCGCTAAAAAATGAATGGCAACTGATGTCTACAGTGTTGACAGGCGGAGATGACTACGAACTGGCTTTTGCTGCGCCACAACAGGCAGAAAAAGACATTAAAGCCCTATCCGCTGAAGTCGGAATCCCTGCAACTTGTATCGGGTCTTTTGAGGCAGGCGAAGGACTGTCTGTGGTGGATCATTCTGGGAAGGCTATGAATTTCGCGAGTACTGGATACCGACACGCATAATAGATCTTCGTGAATCTAAGGTAGAACGTATGCTATGGAATAACGGATCAGATCATATTGTAAGGATGTTTTACGTGAGCGGTTATTCGTTGCAGGGTTAGATCATGAAACTCATGGCTTTGTTTGTAATCGTCTTGCTGCCGGTCTTATAGTTATCCGCGTGCTTGCAAATACCCTAGCGGCACAAGCTTAAGTCATAATTTAGCTATCGTACCAACTTACAGCACAGACAGAATGGAATTTGCCTAGGGGCAGAGAGCACCTGTCAAAAATAGTCTGCCGAGTATAGAAAGCGCAATTACTGAACTCCTTGTGGTCTATTTTCAGAACCATTTTGCCAAAAGGCGTCGACCAAGATGTCCGCAGCATTAAGCGGGAATTGGTTGCTGTTGCGGGCCAAGTGTACAGCGATATGATTAATTTCGTCCTCCTTATCCCCGGATTAGAGCATTAAACCGAAAGCGCTCTAACCGGCTCAGAACTACGGGTTCTTCGGTCTTTTCTCCTCACTCGGCTGTTGCGCCATCCCCGTCATTCTGGCAACCTCCGCGCGCTTTCCCGGGCGGGGGAGTGACTAAGAACCTATCTTATTGATCCACAAGGGGTTTTCTGGGTCGAACGGCTGGTAATTCCTGCCTCATCAACGAATCGAATGGAACGAGCATGAGCACTCTCGAATATCTTATCCTGGGAAGTGGCGTAATCGCCATCCTTTATGGGATTTTTACCACGCGCAGCCTTATGGCAGTGGGAACCGGTACGGACCGGATGACTGAAATAGCTGCTGCAATCCAGGAAGGCGCTGCAGCATACCTGAACCGTCAGTACACGACGATTGGTATCGTAGGCGTAATTGTTACGGTCGCCTTGTTATTCACACTTGGCATGCTATCAGCGCTTGGCTTTGTCATTGGTGCGGTATGCTCTGGCATTGCTGGCTACGTTGGAATGAACGTTTCGGTTCGGGCTAATGTTCGAACAGCTGAAGCGGCCCGCTCAAGCGGTATGAGCGCTGCGCATGCCATTGCTTTCAAGTCCGGCGGTGTGACGGGCATGTTGGTCGTTGGGCTTGGTTTGCTGGCAGTCGGTGGATACTACTTTGCTTTGCTTGGTATGGGCACAGATGACCGTAAACTTATTGAAGCGTTGATTGCGTTGTCATTTGGCGCATCTCTCATTTCGATCTTCGCCCGCCTCGGTGGTGGTATCTTTACGAAAGGTGCTGATGTTGGTGGCGACTTGGTCGGCAAGGTAGAAGCAGGTATACCTGAGGATGATCCGCGCAACCCAGCGACCATTGCTGACAACGTTGGTGATAACGTTGGCGATTGCGCTGGCATGGCAGCTGACTTGTTTGAGACCTACGCCGTAACAGTTGTTGCAACTATGCTGCTCGGAACAATCTTCTTCGATGGCGCTTCTCAAGCAACTGTGATGCTTTATCCGTTGGTCATCGGTAGCGTGTGCATCATTGGCTCGATCATCGGTACGTTCTTTGTTGGCGTTAAAGAAGGTGGCAAGGTTATGAGCGCCTTGTATCGTGGCTTTATCGTTTGCGCTGTTATTTCTGCCGCGTTGATTGTTGTTGTAACTAATATGATGTTTGAATCAGACGTCATGATGACGGATGGCACTATGATTACGGGTGGTCAGATGATCACATGCGCTGTCATAGGTCTCGTTGTTACAGGCGTCATAATTTGGATAACAGAGTACTATACCGGCACGGACTATCGTCCTGTGAAGAGTGTCGCTGAAGCTTCGACTACGGGACACGGTACTAACGTGATCCAAGGCTTAGCGGTCTCTATGGAAGCGACAGCGCTTCCTGTTCTGTTGATCTCCGCAGCTATCATCGCGGCATTCTTGCAGGCAGGGCTGTTTGGTATTGCAATCGCTGCAACCACAATGTTGGCGTTAGCTGGAATGGTTGTAGCCCTCGATGCCTATGGTCCGGTTACGGACAATGCCGGTGGTATCGCTGAGATGGCCGAATTGCCTGAGGGTGTGCGGACCATTACTGATACTCTAGACGCCGTCGGTAACACGACTAAGGCCGTAACCAAGGGCTACGCAATCGGTTCTGCGGGTCTTGCCTCTTTGGTCCTATTTGCAGCTTATACGTCTGACTTGGAGTTCTACTTTCCTGAACTTGCAGGTATCGCATTTTCGTTGAAGGATCCGTATGTAGTCATTGGTCTCTTTATCGGAGGCATGCTGCCTTACCTGTTTGCCTCTATGGGCATGCAAGCTGTTGGTAGGGCAGGAGGCGCGGTCGTTGTTGAAGTTCGCCGTCAATTCAAAGAAAAGCCAGGCATTATGCTGGGTACAGAACGGCCTGAATACGGCGTTCTCGTTGATATGCTGACCAAAGCAGCGATCAAAGAAATGGTTCTGCCTTCTTTGCTGCCGGTTCTGGCTCCTATCGCTTTGTATTTCATCATCACCCTTACTGCTGGTCAGGCCCAAGGCTTTGTCGCTCTAGGAGCGATGTTGCTTGGTACCATTGTAACAGGTTTGTTCGTAGCGATCTCGATGACGTCTGGTGGTGGTGCTTGGGACAATGCCAAGAAGTACATTGAAGATGGCAACCACGGTGGTAAAGGTTCGGAAGCTCATAAGGCTGCTGTAACCGGTGACACAGTTGGCGACCCGTACAAAGACACAGCTGGTCCAGCGGTGAACCCGATGATCAAAATCATCAACATCGTTGCTATCCTGTTGTTGGCGATGCTAGCTGGCTAAATGTTCGCGTTTTGCGACCAAGAAAATTATCTGGAGCGGCCCGCATCAG
Organism: Rhodospirillaceae bacterium; assembly: GCA_029245025.1. GTDB lineage: Bacteria > Pseudomonadota > Alphaproteobacteria > Rhodospirillales > Rhodospirillaceae > WLXB01. The sequence goes on along the minus strand of JAQWQC010000026.1, from coordinate 41,410 downwards.
TGGTGCGGGCCGTTTTTTTTGCCGTTTTAGTTTTGCTAATAGGGGTCAGCATGTCGGGCTTCGAGCCCAATAAACTTTGTTGCGTGGCTCCTTACCCAAAATCAGGTAACTCGTAGCGGCGATTTTTGATTGCTGGTGTTTTTAGGGTGCCGGAATCACGTCAGCTGACATAAATCGGTCGATTCCGAATGCTCTCGATATGACGAGAAAAGGCCCATTCAATCTCAGAGAGTTGCTGGAGTTAGATTACTACGTCAAAACGCATTAGATGTTTACCCAGTCAAATTCGGCATCCTCTAATTAAAACTGCTGTGGATATGTATTGGGTAAACTGACGGATATTCCTACCTCTCATCTCAATTTCCTGATCCAGACCTAAGGCCAGGATTTTATCGAAGAAGTTATTAAAAGTGTTGGTCACCATTATGGTTTCCCACGGCATCGGAAGTTGGTCCGAGAATACCGAGGATTGGATTAATGGACCGACACGCTGATTGGTTCTTATTTATGAAGGACTATTGCGTACCCCTGTCTTAGAGACCAGCAGGCTAGAAAAATTAATTAATGCTGAGGTATCTCTGGCTCAAATTGAATAATTTATTCATTTTTTATGATTATACTGCGCCGCGTGATGGGTACACATTTTTCATGAACCTCGGAAAAACGAATTATTTTGGTGAGGCCATCCCTGAAAGCATCATAGAGAAGGGGCTTCAAGCCTTTTAAGGCGCCGATAGAGCCATTGAAGAGATTCTGGACGGCAAGAATGAGAGCTAGTCGTTCTTATCAGAATGAATAGACCGTCGCGAAAACACTTACGGACCAGCTTCCGGCTGGCCGCGGTCAAACCGACCAAGATTGCCGATCAGTTGTTCAATTAGACTAAATTCACGACCCATTGTCGGAGTTTCCCGCTCAACGATCTGCAAGTCCTCGCCGTCCTCAAGACCCAGGTTCTTGACTTCCTGCAATATGCCACGCTCATCGAAAGACAGGGCGTATACCTCTCGCTTTAACTCTTCGCTGGAGTAAAAAGCATACTGGGTAGTAATCGCGCTGACGTAATACCAGGTCTCGTCACCTAGCGTTGAGACCGTTGAGGGTGTCCCTAAGATAAGCTGTATATCCTGGCGCGTCTGCTGGCCTGGCTGAAGTTGGGACAAGGCTTGCTCAGGCGGCAAATTACCCCTGGCATTTATATCTTTCGCACAGCCGCCCAAACTTAGAGATGCGGCGCATGTCGTTGCAAGAAACGCGGTCCGTAGTTGTGCTTTTATGGATGTTATTTTTATCATATCGCGTTTTATATCAGATGCCGCATGACTGGGGTAGACCGCAAAGTAAGGCAATTTTCCAGCATCTCTGCGTTGACTTCGCCGGGCTGCCGGGTGAAACACTGTTTCTCAACTAGGCAGTATGAAGACCTCTTATGGGCCTTATAAATTCGTTCCGTGAATCGCGTCGCAACGCCGAAGCCTCCAATAATTTGTATATTGCTGCCGTCGAGCAGGCTCGGTCGCAAATATTCTTTTTGGACTTTGGCGTACCTGATTCAGTGGATGGCCGGTTCGACCTGGTTATTGTTCACATAATGCTTTTGGTTCGTCGTTTGCGGCAGCAGGGTAAAGCTGCCGCAGATGTGAGCCAGGCATTACTCAACCTTATGTTTGCGGACATGGACCGGAACCTGCGTGAAATGGGTGTTGGTGACCTTAGCGTTGGTCGGCAAGTTAAAAAAATAGCCAAAGCGTTTTACGGCCGCGCGGAAACCTGGGAGCAGGCTTTAGACCAAGATATCAAGAGCGTGATATCGGCATTGGCCGAGACGGTCTACCGATCCGTTGATGTTCCGTCCGAACCAATTTCCAGCTTGGCATCCTATGTCATGGCAGCGGACAAGCACTTGGCAGGTCAACCGACAGGAGCCATTGTTTTGGGTGAGGTTGAGTTTCTAGTCCCACAGTCTGAGAAATCCCCCTCTTAGCCAATGCATGCGCCATTAGTACATTTCGTTCCGGTGACTGCAGTTCCCCCAAATGGGCGCGAGATTTTAATCTCAGCCAGTGAAAAGGAACGATTTGACATTGCAGCCGAGTGCGGATTGGAGGGCATAAACCGATTTGAAGCTGCGTTCTACATTTCAAAAGGGGCGGGGCCTCTTTTGGCGGTTCAGGGACAAATATCGGCTGATATTAGGCAACTGTGTGGGGTTACCCTTGAGCCCATTGAGGCAAAAGTGAACGCTGAGATCGCTGTTACATTTACATTAGACCCGATTAAGTACCTAGTTGCACAGGACATAGATCTGGTTAACGAGGACCCGCCAGAGCAGGTGCAAGATGGCCAAATTGACCTTGGCGCTCTGGCTGTTGAACACCTTGTGTTGAATTTGGACCCCTATCCACGCTCATCTCAGGCGATATTTGATTCGCAGAAATGGCTTGATACCGGTCATTCTCGCGAAGACTTTGCGCAGCCCAATCCCTTTGCGGAACTCGCAAAATTAAAACCTAAACCTTGATTCACAGGCCTTGCCCCTAAGGGCGCTTTTCGGTATGTACTCGCCCTTCATTTGAGGTTTAATTATTCTGGCGCCCTGAACCTCGAAATTCCTGAGAAAGTAAGAAAAATGGCTGTACCTAAGAAAAAAGTCTCGAAATCTAAGCGGGACATGCGCCGTGCCCACGATTCATTGAGTGCGAGCGTCTACCAGGAATGCCCAAATTGCGGCGAAGCCAAGCGTCCGCACCATGTTTGCCAGGCCTGTGGGTCTTATAATGATCGAGACGTGGTAGAACCGGCCGAAACTGTCCTATAATTGAATTAGCGTCGGCAACGGCGCTTTTTCTTAGGTAGATAGCTTAACGGGGGGAACCCTTATCCGCAGAAAGCGGTGCTATCATCTGGGTACCGCAAAAGGGATGAGGGGCTGTTGGTGTCAATAGAAATCACCCTATCTGTCGATGCTATGGGCGGAGACGCGGCTCCGGCCATCGTCATGGATGGAATACGAGAAGCTCATATCCGTTACCCTAAAGTTCGATACCTTGTTCACGGTCGTTGTGAGGCGATTCAGCCTTTTTTAGATAACAATCCAGATCTGAAGAATTGTTGCGAAATTCGCCATTCCGAAGATGTCATTACAGGTGAGCAAAAAGTTTCACAGGCAATTCGGCAGGGCCGCAATTCGAGTATGTGGAATGCGATTAACGCTGTGAAGACTGGTGATGCACACGGCGTCGTGTCGGCTGGGAACACCGGCGCTCTTATGGCGATGGCAAAACTCAGTATGCGTACTTTGCCAGGTATTGATCGTCCGGCAATCTGTTCCTTGTTTCCCACCGAAGTTGGTGAAACCACGATGCTTGATCTTGGAGCTAATGCGCGATGTGATGTGCGTAATCTGGTCGAATTTGCCGTCATGGGGGCATGCTTTGTGCGAGCTATTTCGGGTATCGAGAAGCCGCGGGTCGGGTTGTTGAATATCGGATCTGAAGACTTAAAGGGTACGGATTTATTGCGAGATGCAGCGGCTATCCTGAAGGATGCTGACCTGGCAATGGATTTTGTCGGATTTATTGAAGGCGATGACATTACGCTGGGAACAGTTGACGTGGTTGTGACTGACGGATTTACCGGAAACGTATCGCTGAAGACAGCAGAGGGAACCGCCAAGCTCTATTCGCAATTTCTCAAGTCTGCCTTCAAGAGTTCGATATTGGCAAAGCTCGGGTTTTTGTTGATAAAACCCGTTCTCAACAAGGTCATGATTAGGTTGGACCCACGTCGCTATAATGGGGCTCTTTTTGTCGGCCTCAATGGTGTTGCCGTTAAGAGCCATGGCGGTACGGATGCTCTCGGTTTCGCTAACGCAATTGCTGTAGCTGTCGATATGGTTGAACGAGACCTAAATAGTGGTATTGGCGAACAACTTACCCACTTAAGCTTCGACTCAGTTGAGTCAATTCAGGCCGCTAAAATAGCATGACTATTCGATCCGTTATTCGTGGGGTAGGCTCCTATCTCCCAGAGAATGTTGTGACTAACGAAGAGTTGTCTAAAAAAGTCGATACATCTGATGAATGGATTCAAGGGCGGACAGGTATCAAGCAGCGGCACATAGCTGCGGATGGCGAAACCACGTCAGACCTCGCTATTGAGGCTGGTAGACAAGCTTTAGAGAGGGCGGGTCTAAAAGGAGAAGACATAGACTTATTTGTCGTCGCGACAGCGACACCAGACCATACTTTTCCGGCAACTGCAGCCAAAGTGCAGGCGGCTTTAGGTCGCAGGGGCGCACCATCATTTGATATTCAGGCCGTTTGCTCAGGCTTTGTCTATGGGCTATCAGTCGTCGATAATTTTATGCGTTGCGGCCAAGCCAAAGCTGTACTTTTTATCGGTGCAGAGACATTCTCACGCATACTCGACTGGGAAGATCGAGCGACTTGTGTGCTGTTTGGAGACGGTGCCGGCGCTGTTGCATTGACAGCTGAAGAGGGTAAAGGCAGTACGGCAGATCGGGGTATTCTATCAACTCATCTTCATTCTGACGGTAGGCAGCATGATCTGCTTTATGTTGATGGTGGCGCATCAAGCACTCAAACGACGGGTTATGTCCGTATGGAGGGCCGTGAGGTATTTCGACACGCGGTGATCAATTTAGCGGACACAGTAAAGGAAGCGTTGGCCGCAAATAAAATTACAATAGATGATGTTGATTGGTTGGTGCCCCACCAAGCGAATAAGCGCATCCTTGATTCGACTGTGAGGAAATTACGCATTCCAAACGATAAAGTCATAGTTACTGTTGACCGCCATGCGAATACTTCTGCGGCGTCCATTCCGCTTGCGCTAGCCGCGGGTGTTGATGATGGTCGCATCAAGCCGGGACACATTATCTTGATGGAAGCCATGGGCGGCGGCTTTACCTGGGGTTCGGCGCTGGCCAGGATTTAGGCCAATGCCGATGCAATTCCATCTAACGCATTGCAAATGAATAGAAACTCGTATTGACGGCGCCACACTAACCGGGCTAACGTCTTGTTATTGGCGCACCGCAAATAGGGGGACAGTGCGACATGAGTAGCACCATGACCCGTGCTCAATTGATTGAATCGATTTACCAAGAAGTCGGGCTTTCTCGAAATGAATCAGCCGAACTGCTTGAAATGGTTCTTGGTGAAATGTCGTCGGCGCTGGTACGCGCTGAGACAGTAAAAATTTCTTCTTTTGGTAGCTTTTCGGTTCGCCAAAAAGGAGAACGGATTGGGCGCAACCCTAAGACCGGGGATGAAGTTCCCATTATACCGCGCAAGGTACTCGTGTTCCGTCCGTCACAATTGCTGAAGGCCCGCATTCGCGGAGAGGACGTATCGGGAATAAAATTGGATGTCGATGCGGTGCCTACATCTGCGCCTAGGTCATTTTCTTCTGAGACTTAAAATCAGTGAGCAAAGCCCAAGCAGACAGACTACGCAAATCTGAAGCGGCATTTAGAACGATAAGTGAAGTGGCAACTGAACTTTCGGTTCCTCAGCACGTCCTGCGTTTCTGGGAGTCAAAATTTAGTCCAGTTAGCCCGCTAAAGAGAGGCGGAGGTCGTCGATATTATCGACCTGAAGACATCACTCTCCTGAAGCGTATTCGCAGCCTACTGTATGATGATGGTTTGACCATCAAGGGCGTCCAAAAGCTATTCCGAGATCACGGAATTAAGGCAATTGTCGACGGAGAGGGCGGTCCCGTTAATGCGCGGAAAGCGAAGGTGCAGGGTGAAACCGAACTCAATCGACTAGATATGACAACTCTTCTAAATGACCTAAAGGGGCTACGCGATACTCTGAGGACAGCATTGGCCACGCGCGAAAGAGTGGCGCGGAGGAGCTAAGCCCTTGCGCATTGTTTTGTCCTATGGCCGCGGTTATAGTCCGCGCCTTCCAGCTCAGGGACCGTCAAATATAACCCCTGGGGCGGAGCCGGTCGGAGCGTAGCGCAGTCAGGTAGCGCACCATACTGGGGGTGTGGGGGTCGTGGGTTCAAATCCCGCCGCTCCGACCATATATTACGCCAAATATTTAATGTTGGCCCACACCACATTTTCGGCTGTTAGTTACGAGCCGTGAAAAAGTTAATTAAATTAAAAGTTTAATTCTAGTTGGATGAAGCGGACCGGTCTTTGCACTTCTAGGCCGATTTTTCGGGTCTTAATCAAATCGGCAGTTCATACGTTGGGCTAGAGCCGGAGCGTGTCGCGGGGACGATAGGGCGCGAAAACGATAACGCACAAGAGGACCCCTGTTAACAACAGTTTAAGCAGAATTCTCAAAAAGACCGGGAACCCGTATTTCGGACTCTTTTAACTAAAGGAACACAGGCTGGCCCTACTGCCGCGTCATTCCAAAGGTTTGTTCTCATATCTGGATTCAAGTCGCCGGAACGCAGAAGCAGCACAAAGTAGGCTGGCTCAGTCCTCATCGTGATTGCCACAAGCCTTTTCTGAGGAGCCTACACGATATGCTCGGCAAGCAGGTGCGGCGGCCAAAGTGTATGCTGTTCGCAACGAGACAATAGAACTTCAGGCTTAAGTCGATTCAGTTCTCTAGCTAGTTATCTTCGGAAGAAACGGCTGTTCGACCCGACTCTGTGAGCTTGCAAACAAGCCAGTCAGGCTTAAGTTGATTTGCAAACCATGGCTCAGCCCAGCCTTCTTCAACACACTTTCTAACGACCTGACGACTGAACTTCTTACCGTTCTCGTCAAACAGCGGCAATTTTCCACCTGGCTGAGTAAGCCCACGGCGCAGCCACTTTTTTTGTGCCAGTGAAAGGCGTGTCTGCTTGGATACTTTGGCGTCCATGGCGTGTCCCCGCTGGCCGTCGGACTAATGACTTTGAAAGAGTAATGCGTCCGTGACGTTAAGTAAATTATAGCACGCGCAGCAAGGAGGCCTAAACCAAGATGAATGCATGTAAAAAAATTTGTTTCTTCGAGCGGACGGGAAGAAGCCAAGAATATGGGTAAAGTGCTGTTTTTCAAGCGCCTTATAGCCTGTGCGAACATTGTCGATGGTGTGGTATCAATTTAGCGGTGGGAGGACGGGACTCAATGTGATCACGAGAGCCCGAACATCGCCAAGACGAAGCACGCAAGAAGATAGGAGGCCATTGCCCGCCTATCTGACCTATATTCTTATAATACGCCCTATGTCGTTGCCTGTAATATGGACGCAGGTGCATCGCAAAATTTAGAGAGGCTTGTTAAAAAAACCGTGGCTGCTCAATAAGCGACGGTTGGCACTCGAATGGTCGCAATTGCTTGGCACGCGATTCCTTCACCGCGTCCAGTAAATCCTAGACCCTCAGTTGTTGTCGCTTTGATACTTATGCGACTTACCGGAACGACGTTAATCGCTGCGACTGAGGCCCTTATTTGGTCGCGCACCTGAGATATTTTCGGGTGTTCACAAATGAGAGTAGCATCAAGGTGATTTAAAGATCCCTTTTGTGCTCGCAATCGTTCCATCGCAAATGTGAGAAAAATTCTTGAGTCACTATCTTTATATTTAGGGTCGCTTGGAGGGAAGTGGACACCGATATCCCCATCCCCGAGAGCACCGAGAATAGCGTCAGTTGCGGCATGCAGTAGGACATCAGCATCCGAGTGCCCAACTAAAGCCTTGTTCATTGGTATAAAAATCCCACCTAGGGTGACGCCGTCACCAGGGCCAAGGCGATGCACATCAAAACCGATTCCTGTGCGCGTTTCACTTATAGCTTCAGCTAGTCTGTGCAAATCCGCCTTATCTGTGATCTTCACGTTGCCTTCGTCTCCTTGCACTGTTGTGGTTTCGAAACCCGCCTGTTGCATCACCGCAGCGTCGTCCGTGAGTAAAGGATCATCACAGTTTTGATGAGCGCTTAACAGTGATCGGAATTTAAAACCTTGTGGTGTTTGCGCTCGCACTAGGTTTTCGCGAGGTATCGCCCTTGTAATCTGGAATTTTGCATCAATACTTTTAAGTGAGTCTCTTATAGGCACGGCCGGTATGGCGCCAGTTGCTCCCTTTGCAAGCGCAGCAATAACACGATCAATCGTGTCTGACTGTACGTTCGGGCGAGCGCCATCGTGAACAAGAACGTAATTTGGATTGAGGTCAGCGAGCGCTTCCAAACCTGAACGAACTGATTGCTGCCGGGTTTCACCTCCGAAGACTGGTGGGGCAAGGCTTAGTCCCTCGGATGCTTGATTGAATAGCTCTTGATCGTCCGGGTGAATAACGGATTGCACGCAACTGATCTGTGGATGAGCGCTAAGCGTTGAAAGCGCATGGCGAATGACCGAGTGTCCTGCCAACTCAGCGTACTGTTTTGGCGTCGACGTACCAAAGCGAGCACCGCGACCGGCTGCAATTACGAGAGCGGCACAGGTGGTCATCTGATATTCAAGTCCCTCATATGATCCAATCTAAACACGCGTATTGTCCTTAGCATGTGACTTTCTAGACAACCAGAGTTGCTGATTTGCATCATTCTTGCCGACGTAAAAATGGCTAAAAATAGAGGTATTTGGTGCGATCTATAGTTTCTTTACAACAAAATGTCTTGATTTCCGCCTGATTTAAGCGGCAAATGCCCACCAATTAAGCAGATAGACATTCTAGGTTTTATATGACCTTTTCGATCGGCGAAATAGCTCTGGATACGCCCGTATTGTTGGCACCGATGTCCGGCGTGACAGATCAGCCGTTCCGGGCTTTGGTTCGCGGTTTTGGAACTGGTTTGGTGTTCTCGGAAATGATCGCTAGTCAGCATATGATCCGAGCGCACAAAGATACGCTGCGCATGAGTGCCGCTTGCGAAAGCGAAAAGCCCCTGGCGGTTCAACTTGCTGGATGCGATCCCGCAGTGATGGCCGAAGCAGCCCGTTTAAACCAAAACCGGGGGGCTGCATTGATTGATATCAACATGGGCTGTCCTGTGAAAAAAGTGGTGAAGGGCTGGGCTGGCTCTGCCCTCATGAAAAATGAAAGTCATGCCCTAAGTATCATTGAAGCCGTCGTTAACGCCGTAGATCTACCAGTAACGTTGAAGATGCGTCTTGGATGGGATCATGACAGTTTGAACGCTCCGTCTTTAGCGCGAAAGGCGGAGGCAGCAGGCATTCAGATGATAACGATCCATGGGCGCACTCGAATGCAAATGTACACAGGGTCAGCCGACTGGGGTGCGGTAAGGTCCATAAAGGATGCAGTCGATGTTCCGGTGGTTGTTAACGGTGATATCAAAACGGAAGAAGACGCAGTTCAGGCATTAAAATTATCGGGAGCGGATGGCGTTATGGTTGGCCGAGGGTGTTATGGTAAACCATGGTTTCCGTCGCAGGTGTCACATTATCTGACGACTGGCGAAAAGTTGTCTGACCCAATCCTCGATATTCGTCGCGAAACGATGTTGGAACATTATGACGCAATTCTGTCCCATTACGGTAAAGAAAAGGGAATGAGAGTCGCGCGTAAACATCTTGCGTGGTCTGCATATGGTTTGCCTGGGGCAAATGCATTCCGGGCAGCAATCAATATTGAAGCTAATCCAGAGACCGTGAAGACATATATCACGGCCCTGTACGAGTTACAGTTTTCATCGCTTGCAGAGGCAGCCTAATGGCCGAGACCTCGCCAGTCGTCGCACTTGAGCACCCTATTCGGGCGGATGAAATATTATCCGCGGTAGGTGCATCTACATTCGTTGTCGATCAGGCATTTCGAATGCGATACGCGAATGGAGCCGCGGAACAGTTGTTTCAGTCCAGCTCTGCCACGCTCATAGGCCAAAGTTTGGCAGAATTTTTGCCACTGGATTGCCCTGTTAAGGCGCTGATCGAGCAAGTCTTTCGCGAACTGGCGCCGGTATCTGAATACGGGGTCTCGCTAGATACACCAAAAACTGGAACCAGGGTAATGGCTGTTCATGCGGCCCCCTTAATTGAACGAAGTGACGCTGTTGTTGTGTCTCTTCAGGAACAAACCCGTGCGCTTAAAATTGGCCAACAACTAGAGAATCGCCACAGTGTACGTTCCGTGACCGCGATGGCAGCACTACTAGCTCATGAGGTAAAGAACCCGCTATCCGGGATACGCGGTGCCGCGCAGCTTTTGGAGCAAAATGCGAAAGGTGACGATGTTACACTAACACAACTAATTCGCGATGAAGCAGATCGTATTGTTGCATTAGTCGATCGGATGGAAGTTTTCTCCGATGATCGACCACTTGAACGCGAAGGAGTGAATATTCACAGGGTGCTCGAGCATGTCCGACGTATAGCCGAGCATGGGTTTGGTAGTCGAGCCAGGTTTATTGAGAAGTATGACCCATCTTTGCCACACGTATATGGCAATCGAGATCAATTAATTCAAGTTTTTCTCAATCTCATTAAGAATGCGGTTGAGGCCGTGCCGATGAGTGATGGCGAGATCACTGTGGCTACGGCCTATCAACCCGGCGTGCGTGTAACAATTCCGGGACAATCTAATCGACTTCAACTACCACTCGTTGTCAGCATCACGGACAATGGCGTAGGTATTCCCGAAGACTTGAGCTCTCATTTATTTGATCCGTTCGTTACAACAAAGCTGAACGGAAGTGGTCTTGGGCTTGCGCTGGTAGCAAAAATTGTTTCAGACCACGGTGGTGTTATTGAGTTTGAGACTGCATCGCAGGGCACAACGTTTAAAATAATGCTACCTATTCTTAACGACCCTGAGGTGCCGCATGACTGAGGCATCTATTCTAGTTGCTGATGATGATACGGGCATTCGTACGGTTCTGAATCAAGCGTTGGGCAGAGCAGGTTATGCTGTGCGTTCGACTGGCAATGCAGCAACGTTGTGGAACTGGATTCAAGCTGGTGACGGCGATCTAGTGATCACCGATGTTGTGATGCCTGACGAAAATGGACTTGATCTAATTCCTCGTATTCGCAAGTTACGGCCGGACCTTCGGATCATCGTGATGAGTGCCCAAAACACTTTGCTTACTGCAGTAAAGGCAGCAGAGCGGGGAGCATTCGAATATCTCCCTAAACCGTTTGATCTCAGTGAATTGGTAGCGATCGTAAATCGCGCCCTTGATACACGATCTGATAAAATTTCGAGCAGGTCAGATACGGACGATGAGGAACGCTTACCATTAATTGGACGTTCGGCGGCGATGCAAGACGTTTACAGATCGGTTGCACGCCTTATCAGTACAGATCTCACGGTAATGATTACTGGTGAGTCTGGCACAGGTAAAGAACTTGTGGCGCGTGCGTTGCATGATTATGGGCAGCGTCGGTCCGGTCCATTTGTCGCAGTCAATATGGCGGCGATTCCGCGTGAACTGATTGAAAGTGAACTTTTCGGACACGAAAAGGGAGCCTTCACGGGGGCGGCGCAGCGCACTTCAGGTAAGTTTGAGCAAGCAGCTAGTGGAACTCTGTTTCTTGACGAAATTGGCGATATGCCGGCAGAGGCGCAGACGCGTTTGCTGCGCGTTTTGCAAGAGGGTGAATACACCGTTGTCGGTGGACGAAAGGCAATCAAGGCAGATGTCAGAATTATCGCCGCAACACACCGGGACCTTACTGAACTAATTAAGATGGGTCTCTTTAGAGAGGATCTGTATTACCGACTAAATGTTGTTCCTGTAAGGCTGCCTTCCTTACGCCAAAGAACAGAAGACATACCGGAACTGGTGCAGCACTTTCTTACTGAGGCAGTTGCGGATGGCCTGCCAAAAAAAACGATTCAATCGGCTGCAGTCGCTCGGATGAAGTCTTACCGTTGGCCAGGAAATGTTCGCGAACTCGAAAACATGGTGAAACGTTTAGCTGCTCTCTATGCCGAAGAATCGCTAGGGGTAGATGCGGTTGAGATGGAACTGGCCACAGTGTCATCAACCCCATCACCAGACCAAGTCGCCCAAGAAAACCTGACCGATGCGGTCGAAAAACATCTCAATCAATATTTTTCGAGATATGGAAACGAACTGCCGCCTGATGGTCTGTATGACCGAGTTCTTCGTGAAATCGAGCGCCCCCTTGTCTCGCTGACGCTATATGCGACGGCAGGCAATCAATTAAAAGCAGCGAGAGTGCTAGGGCTTAATCGCAACACTCTGCGGAAGAAGATTAAAGACCTTAATATCAACGTCATTCGTGGAATTGATTAGGACGAGCATCGACATGTACTCACTAATTAAAATTACATGTGAATGGTGTTTCGAATGGACGTAGTCCATCGACCACAATCACTGCGCCGCTTAAGTTTACGGTTCATTATTTGGGCGCGGCGGGCAAAACTCGTCAATGCTCTCGCCATGATTCTATCATTGGCTGCGGTTGTATCCGGTGTGGCAACATATGCGGCTCTTTCGAGTTGGGGCGGCGAAGGCCCGAGTGCCAATACGGTCCTTATACTTTTAAACATCGACTTATTCCTCTTGTTGGCGCTAGGCATTTTAGTGTCGCATCACGTTGCACGTCTTTGGACCAATCGGCGTTCAGGGACAAGTGGTAGTCGACTCCATGTGCGCTTAGCGCTTCTCTTCGGCGTAGTCGCTATCACACCTGCCATTGTCATGATGGTTTTTGCTGCGCTATTGTTTACTCTTGGAGTTGAAAGTTGGTTTAGTGAGCGAGTGAGGACTGCACTCGTAGAATCTTCTGTAGTGGCAGAGGCATATCTCGCCGAGCATATTCAAGTGATTAGAGCTGACGCACTTTCAGTGGCAAGTGACATCAATCGGCAATGGCCGCAACTCAGTCGCTCAAATGACATGTTGAGCAGATTTCTATCTACGCAAGCGGGTGTGCGCGGACTTACAGAAGCAGTTATTTTTCGTGAAGACATGCAAGTTATTGCAAAGGCGGGATACACATTTTCACTTCAAACTGGTGAGCAAATACCGCTCAGCGTCATTGCTGAAGCAAGTATGGGCGAAGTTGCAGTATTGACCGGCGAGGGCGGCGATCGCGTAAGGGCCCTTGTTCGGCTGGAGGCGCTACCCGGGAATTATCTTTATGTTGGGCGTTTCATAGATGCAACAGTGCTTAGCCGAGTGGCACGTACACAAGATGCTGTCGACGAGTATTTGTTGTTGGAAGGTCGTCGCTCAGATATCGAGATAAGCTTTACTCTGTTGTTTATCGTTGTCGCTTTATTATTGCTGATAGTGTCAGTTTGGTTTGGTCTCACCTTAGCAACGAGATTAGCTAAACCCATCGTTGACCTTATTGAGGCGTCAGAGCAAGTTCGACGAGGCGACCTATCTGTGCGCGTTGAGGAAAAAGCCGCCAGCGACGAGATGGCTTCACTTGGGCGCGCGTTTAATCGCATGACAAGCCGCCTTGGCACTCAACGGGAAGCCTTGGTCGAGGCGAATAGCCAGTTAGACGAACGCCGGCGGTTTACAGAAGCAGTGCTATCGGGAGTAACTGCGGGTGTCATCGGTCTTGATCCTGCGGGTAACATAACTTTGCCCAACAGGGCTGCATCAGACCTTCTTAGCGTTACTCTGAATGATAGTATTGGTCTACCGCTCGCGGATTTTGTGCCTGAATTCGTCCCCCTAATAGAAGAAGTTAAGCTGAATAGAGATCGGACGCTTGAGCGAGAAACCCGGGTAAAACTCGGCGGCAAGCCGAGAGTGTTTTTGGTCCGGCTCACTGTTGAGCAGAATGATAAGCGTATCGTGGGATTTGTTTTTACCTTCGACGATATAACGGAGCTTCAAGCGGCGCAGCGAAAAGCAGCGTGGGCAGACGTCGCCCGGCGCATCGCGCACGAAATTAAGAATCCGCTAACGCCCATTCAGCTTTCAGCTGAACGGCTTAAGAAGCGATATCTCGCACGTGTCGGTGACGATACTGGAGCTTTTGAATTATGTACGGATACGATTATCCGGCACGTTGGTGAAATCGGCCAGATGGTCGATGAATTCTCATCCTTTGCGCGAATGCCGCAACCCTCAATGGCGGTCACTAACCTTGCAGAGTTAGTGCGAAGTGCCTTGGTTTTGCCCCAAACTGCATACCGACATATTTCCATAGAGCTCACAGCTCCCTCCGATGAAATTTTAATCAATTGTGATGCACTGCAAATACGACAAGCCATTGCCAATATCCTAAAAAATGCAGTAGAGGCGATTGAAGCAAAGACTGGTGGTAGTCGTGAAAAGGAATCTGGACAGATTACCGTCGGAATTAGGGCAAACAATAATGAAGCCTTCGTCGAAGTAACGGATAACGGTATCGGTTTGCCTAGCGACGATGTCAGGCAAAGACTAACAGAGCCATACATTACGACACGCTCTAAAGGGACTGGACTTGGGCTTGCGATCGTATGGAAAATTATCGAAGACCACAGGGGGCAGCTCATTTTGGAAGATGCACCAGGAGGCGGAGCTAAGGTGCAATTACGTTTTCCAATGGTAGAGCAGTCTCGAGCCACAGTTATAACGATGACTGACCGCAATGAATCAAGCTCTGACGAGCCGAGCCTTAAAAATAGTGCTAAGAGAGCTTAGAGATTATGTCTGCAGATATACTAATAGTTGACGATGAAACAGACATCCGTGTTCTGATTGCTGGGGTTTTGGAGGATGAAGGATATATCACCCGCCAGGCCGGAAATGCTGAGCGAGCGCTAGAAGAGGTAAGAGCCAGGGCGCCATCTGTAATACTTTTAGATATTTGGTTAGAGGGAAGCAGCATCGATGGCATGGAATTGCTTAAAGCCATCAAGCGGCTTCGTCCGCGGACTCAGGTAATCATGATCAGTGGTCACGGCACGATTGAAACTGCAGTCAAGGCAATGAAACTTGGCGCCTATGAGTTCATAGAAAAGCCGTTCCAGTCAGATCGCCTACTTTTGCTTGTCGAACGGGCGATTGAGGCTGCGAAATTACGGCGAGAGAATTTGGAGTTACGGTCTCGTGCGGGTGCCCCTGAAGAACTGATAGGCAACTCTACCTCAATCTCAAATTTGAGAAGAACAATAGAAAGAGTCGGGCCAACAGGCTCACGTGTGCTCATTACCGGACCAGCGGGGTCGGGAAAAGAGATTGTTGCTCGTCTTATTCATCGAAACTCAAAGAGATCTGGAGCGCCGTTTGTTGTCGTGAATTGTGCTTCTCTCCAACCTGACCGTCTTCAAGAGTATTTGTTTGGTGGAAATGGAAGTTCTGCCAATGGTGGTGTTTTTGATCAAGCCGATGGCGGTACATTGCTGCTGGATGAAGTTGCCGACATGCCGTTGGAAACTCAGAGCCGCATTATTCGAATTTTACAGGAGCAAAGATTTGAAAGAGGGCAGGGACAAGTCGAAGTTGACGTCAGGGTCATTGCGACAACCAATGGTGATCTAAAGCAAGAGATAAGAGATGGCCTTTTTCGAGAAGAATTGTTCTATCGATTGGCTGTGGTTCCAGTTAACTTGCCGTCACTCTCAGATCGACGGTCAGATATACCTGACCTGGCCAGGTACTTTATGGAACGTGGCGCTCAGACTGCAGGTATACAGCCACGCAGACTCGCGGAAGATACAATAGCGGCTTTACAAACATATTCGTGGCCGGGTAACGCCAGGCAACTTCGTAACGTTATTGACTGGCTCCTAATTATGGCTCCTGGCGATGCGTCAGATCCCATTCGTGCTGAAATGTTGCCATCCGATTTGTCCAGTGACGCCCCTCAAATGTTGCGCCTTGAGCGTTCAGACGAAATTATGATGCTGCCGCTTCGACATGCTCGGGAAATGTTTGAGCGGGAATATCTGGTGGCTCAAGTGATTAGATACGGTGGTAACGTATCGCGGACGGCTGAATTTGTTGGTATGGAGCGCTCAGCTCTACACCGAAAGCTCAAATCTCTTGGTGTAACGACCGAAGTTCGGTTGCGACGGGAAGGCGCGAGTAAGCACTCAGCCAATGTCGCAGAGCAGCAGTCCTAAGGACGAGGATAAGCAATGAAAGTCGTTATTTGTGGCGCCGGCGTAGTTGGCTCCAATATTGCGCGCTATCTCGCGACTGAAACCAATGACGTGACCGTTGTTGACCAGAGCCCAGAGCTCATTCAACAACTTTCCGAATCATTGGATGTAACGGGGCTGGTCGGTCATGCTTCTCAGCCTGATGTGTTAGAGCGCGCCGGCATTGAAGATGCTGACATGATTATCGCAGTCACGTTTACAGACGAAGTCAACATGATTGCCTGTCAGGTAGCTCATTCCCTGTTTGGTGTGCCTACTAAAATTGCACGAATACGCAGCCAAAGTTACTTGCAGCCCAAGTGGGCTAAAATGTTTACCCGTGATCACCTTCCCATCGACGTTGTGATTTCACCTGAAATTGAAATTGCTCGTGCGGTGACCCGACGTTTGGAGGTGCCTGGTGCGACAGAAGTTATTCCACTGTCTGATGACAAAGTTAGGCTGATTGGTGTTCGTGTGACGGAAGAGACACCGCTAATCAATACACCGTTGCGACAGTTAACAAGTTTATTCCCAGAGATGCAGATTATCATTGTTGGAATTAAACGTGGGGACACATCTATTGTGCCTCATGCGGAAGATGAGATGTACCCGGGTGATGACGTTTATTTTGTTATTGCATCAGACCAATGCGAACGCGCTATGGCAGCCTTTGGTCATGAAGAGCCAGAGACCCGACGAGCAGTTATATTTGGTGGTGGTAATATTGGCCTATTCCTAGCTCAAGAACTTGAGAGAGTTCATTCAGAAATTAGCGTCAAGATTATTGAGTTGAATCGACAGCGGGCAAAGGTTGTATCAGCTGAGCTAAAGAATGCCGTAGTGATTAACGGAAACATTCTTGAGCCGGATATTCTTTACGAATCTGGAGTTGATAAATCTGAGACGGTTATCGCTGTAACGGAGGACGATGAGACAAACATTCTAGCGTCTTTGCTGGCTAAGAAGTGCGGTGCGCAGCGTGCGATTACGCTGGTCAATAAGTCAACTTATAACCCTTTGATGGGTCCGCTTGGTGTTGACGTGGTAGTAAACCCACGGTCCATAACCGTGTCACAAATTCTGTCCCATGTTCGCCGTGGCCGTGTTCATGCTGCTTATTCAGTTCAAGAAAATTTTGGCGAACTGATCGAGGCCGATGCTATGGAAACATCAATTTTGGTAGATAAGCCTTTAAAAGAAGTTGACCTTCCAAGTGGGGCGCGGGTTGGAGCAATCATACGCGATGGTCAAGTTATCGTTCCAAGACCGCAAACAGTCATTCAAGGTGGGGATCGAATAATTCTGTTCGCAGCGACAGAAGCAGTGCGTAAGGTTGAGAAATTATTCTCGGTTCGCTTGGAATATTTTTAAAACACCATGACTCGTTTC
This sequence comes from Rhodospirillaceae bacterium, assembly GCA_029245025.1. Lineage (GTDB taxonomy): Bacteria > Pseudomonadota > Alphaproteobacteria > Rhodospirillales > Rhodospirillaceae > WLXB01. Next base: position 24,011 of record JAQWQC010000026.1, on the reverse strand, counting down.
GCATATGTCAACGGTAGGTATGAGACACAAAGATCGGCTTCGGTCTCAATTGAGGATCGCGGGTATCAATTCGCAGATGGGGTTTACGAGGTCATTGCGTTATGGAACAGTTGTCCCATTGACCTGCTTGGGCATATGGATCGTCTAGAGCGGTCAATGGCCGAGGTTAAGTTTCCCAACCCGCCTTCACGAACGGCATTGAAAGTCATCGCTCAGGAGCTTGTGCGTCTCAATAGAATGGGAACGGGCATTCTCTATGTACAGATTAATCGAGGTGCTGCACCCCGAAATCATCCATTTCCAGGCGACCACATAAATTGCTCTGTTGTCATGACCGTGCGGCACGGCCTCGGTCCGTCAGCCACTGAATTTCAAGACGGTGTTGGCCTTAAAGTGGAAGAAGACCTGCGCTGGCTGCGGAGGGACATAAAAACGATCGGTCTTTTGCCTAATGTTCTGACAAAGCAAGCCGCAAAATCTGTCGGTGCTTTTGAAGCTTTGCTGGTGAACCCCGATGGTACGGTGACAGAAGCAAGTACCGCAAATATCTGGCTTGTGGGTGCGGACGGTATTCTTGTAACCCGTCCATTGGGTCCAGAGGTCCTCGGTGGAATTACTCGGGCGCGGGTTATGGCGCTTGCGAAGGATGCCGGTCGAAAAGTGCGCGAAGCTACCTTTACTCTTGATGAAGTATTATCCGCACGCGAAGTTTTCTTGACGGGTACTACAACCTTTGTTTTGCCTGTAAGCAAAATAGACGAAACATTGATTTCTAATGGGTATCCGGGTGAAGTCGCCTGTGACCTTCGCGATCGGTATCTGACCTTTCTAAATTCTCATAATAAAGAAACGAGTTGGTATGTCGGCTGAAAAAGAAGGAGCCTCTTTGGCAAAACCGGAAGCCGTCCTATTCGATTGGGATGGAACTCTGGTTGATAGCCATCCTGTTCTAGCCGCCGCGATGAATCACACGCTAGAATTTTACGGTCGAGCACCATGGACCTATGAAGAGTGGCAAGCATGGCTTGGTTTGTCAGCTCGAGACGCATTTCCAAAAGAGTTTGGTGATGACTGGGAAGATGCGCAGAAGATTTATCTCGATGCCTACGGAAAGCTTCATTTAGAGAAGATTCAGTTGCTTGAAGGTGCTACTGAATTGATCACCATGCTGGTGAACGAGTCCCTACCGCTAGCTGTCGTTAGCAATAAAACCGGTCACTACCTTCGCGCCGAAGCCGCACATTTCGGATGGGATTACACTTTTGTTACATTGGTTGGGTCGGGTGATAGTCGAGCTGACAAACCGGCTGCTGACCCAATTCATGACGCGATGCGTTCAATGAATCTCCAGCCTGGAGAAACGACCTGGTTTATCGGCGACAATGAAGTCGATGTCGCCTGCGGCCGTGCTGCTGGATGCACCACAATATTGGTTGGTGAAAGTTACCTTGACTCATACCCACATCATAGAGTCAGCAATCTGATCGCGCTTAGAAACTTGATTCTCAAGAAGCTGAATTAGATTTAAATTAAGGCTCAGTGAGAGACGTGGTTGACCCACTGGAAAGAAACCCTCTAGATACGGGGGCAAGTCCGTGCACAATCAATGCCACCGGATAAAAAATAATATAAAATAAGGTGTTAGCATATGTCTGGCGAAAAATCACAAAACGTACAGGACGTCTTTCTCAACGCAATTCGAAAGAATAAGACCCCGGTGACAGTATTTCTGGTCAACGGCGTGAAATTGCAAGGAATCGTGACCTGGTTTGATAACTTTTCAATGCTGCTCCGCCGTGATGGCCATACTCAGCTGGTTTACAAGCACGCCATTTCAACGGTGATGCCGTCTGGACCATTACAGTTGTTCGAGCCCGAAGTTCAAGATGACTCGGCCAACGAATAGGCTTTCGTCCGAGTGACCGCTAACGGCCAACACTCCGAACCTGCGGCGACTGCGATAGTAAGGACACGCGTTATTGTTCTTCATCCTGATCTGCGGCAGCGACCGGCTTTAGATGCAGCGCGCGCAAGCTTAGAAGAAGCCTGCGGATTGGCAGCGGCGATTGATCTCGACGTTGTCCACGCAGAACGCATTTCTGTAACGCGCCCACGTCCGTCGACGTTGTTTGGCAAAGGTGTTGTTGCGCGCTTTGAAACGTTGATCAAGGGACTGGAGGCAGACCTTGTGGTCGTTGATCACAGTTTATCACCTGGTCAGCAGCGCAATCTAGAGCGAGCTTGGAGCATAAAAGTTATAGACCGTACCGGTCTTATTTTAGAAATCTTCGGCGAACGAGCTCGCACCCGGGAAGGGATGCTACAAGTTGAGCTGGCGCATCTCACGTATCAAAAAAGTCGGCTGGTCCGTAGTTGGACTCACTTAGAGCGGCAAAGGGGCGGCGCGGGTTTCCTTGGTGGTCCAGGGGAATCCCAAATCGAAATTGACCGCCGCTTGATTGCCGGCCGCATTACACGCCTTAAAAAAGAACTGGACAAGGTCGTGCGTACCCGCGATCTACATCGTGCCGCTCGTAGGCGGGTGCCGTATCCCATTGTTGCATTGGTTGGTTACACCAACGCCGGAAAGTCCACGCTGTTCAATTACCTCACAGAATCCTCTGTTCACGCCCAGGACCAATTGTTTGCAACTTTGGACCCCACGATGCGCGCTCTTGAGCTTCCGTCGAGACGTCTCGTTATTTTGTCGGATACGGTTGGGTTTGTCTCTGATCTACCACACGAACTTGTGGCTGCATTTCGGGCAACCTTGGAAGAGGTAATTGAAGCAGATGTCATCATTCACGTACGCGATATTTCTCATGCAGAAACCGAAGACCAAAAACGCGATGTAGAAGAGGTGCTGTCGCGGATGGATATTGAATCTAGTGACAGGCACCCTTTTCTAGAAGCCTTGAATAAGGTTGACCTTCTAGACGCGTCGTCGCGAGGGCTTATGCACGACCCTGCGTTAAGTGATTCAGCTCCGTTGCTTGTATCCAGCTTAACGGGAGAGGGCACCGCGGAACTCATTGCCCAGGTCGAGCGACTTATTTCTATCCGGCGGCGCGAGTATGGCTTAGCGGTCCCAGTGGAAGACGGTAAAACCTTGGCCTGGCTTTATCGCAAAGGTGAGGTTGTTGCGCGGGAAGATGGGGATACCGAAACAAAGGTCACAGTGTTTCTCGAGCCCGCCGATGCGGACCGTCTGTCTGCAAATGAGTCAGTTCGACTGTTATGAAACCGTCTACCTATTCGCCTGCACTTCGCCGAAACGTCGAGCAGCTTATTAAGTCGGTTTCCAAAAACACGATCCTTCCGAGGTACAAAAGTCTCGCCAACAACGAGATCCGGACCAAAAGTGGACCGGGTGACCTCGTCACCATAGCTGACGAGGAAGCCGAGTGCGCCTTGGCGGAGGGTCTTACGGCGCTTCTTCCTGGCTCAAAAATTGTTGGTGAAGAAGCCGCAGCGGCGGATCCATCTGTCCTCGATCTTTTATCAAACCCAGAGCCTGTTTGGATTATCGATCCCATTGATGGGACCGCAAACTTTGTAGCCGGTCGTGATGCATTCGGGGTAATCGTTGCATTGGTTGAGGACGGCATCACTCGCATGGGCTGGATTCATGACCCTTTATCAACGCGTACGGTTTGGGCCGAGCAATACCAGGGCACATGGATCAGCGACCAACGCATGACGGTCGACACAAGAGTCGAGACCAATCTATCGGTACTTAACTATGCGCACTATCACCGGGCTTTTCGACCGATGCCTTCGCCGCTCGGTGAAAATACCTATCTCGGCAGCGCGGCACACGAATATCTTGCTCTCGTCGAAAACCGTTTGCAGGTATCGAGCTTTAGCCGACTTAGTCCTTGGGACCATGCCGCCGGCATACTTATTCATAAGGAGGCGGGTGGTTACACCGCCACGTTGGATGGTGTGCCCTACACCCCCGCCGATACCGAGCAGCGTGGTATTCTCAGTGCGCCATCAAAGTCCATTTGGGATCAGGTTCGTGGTTTGGCGAACGAGGCTAATGTGTAACGACTTAAGCGCGGGGACCAGGTGTAGCCAGTTCCCCATCGAGTTGAAGAGTTAGCTCGGGCGTTTTCTGGCGAAATGAAGTCATCTTCCTCTTGCCGCTGCCGTTGTCATGTCACGTCGGGTAAATTTCTAAATAAGGGCTCCCTCTAGAGCTCGCCATTAAAGGATATGCTGTAACAGCCAAATCTCGTGATACGAATTACAGAATCGAACTTGACCAGTTCCCAAAACGAGGCGATGAGCAAGGCGACCAAAAGGCCGGTTAAAGCTCAAGAAATTCGCTTTGTATTTTTTATTGCGCGTCTAGTTTTGCTTCGGTCTTGGCCTGTTTCCACAGGGCTTCCATTTCATCCAAGCTGGCGTCCTGCGGTGTTCTGCCCTCTTTTGCTAGCATACGCTCGATAAAGCGAAAACGCTGCTCGAACTTGAGGTTGGTTTGGCGGAGTGCTGAGCCTGGCTCAATCTTGATTTTTCGAGCCAGGTTCACCACTGCGAATAGCAAGTCACCCAACTCATCTTCAATACGGTCAGAGTCTGCTCCAGCCGCCAAAACCGCTTCTAACTCAGTAATTTCCTCACGTATTTTATCAATCACGGGCGCAGCGTCCGGCCAGTCGAACCCGACCCGTGAAGCGCGCTGTTGCAACTTCTCAGCGCGTTTCATGGCGGGCAAGGCGACTGGCACATCATCAAGCACACTTGGCAGTTTATTCGAGTTTTGTCTCTCATCTCGCTCGCTGGCTTTTATGGCTTCCCAATTGGCGGTCTGTGCGTCCGACCCTTCGATCACTGCATCCCCAAAAACATGGGGGTGCCGCCGGATCATTTTGGCTGCGATGGCGTCTGCGACGTCGGCAAAATCGAACCTGTTTTCTTCATCAGCCATGCGGGCGTGGTAGACCACCTGAAGGAGCAAATCCCCCAGTTCATCTTTCAACGCCGCCATATCATTGCGGGCAATGGCATCGGCCACTTCATAGGCTTCTTCTATTGTATAGGGTGCTATGGACCTAAAGTCCTGCTCAATGTCCCAAGGGCAGCCGCTCTCCGGGTCGCGCAACTGCGCCATAATTCCTAATAAATCCGCCAATGTGTGCTGTTGCGCCATGGCCAACGGCTTAGCGCGCCTGGGCTTTGCAATCAACCAAAGGCACCTGGACTGGTCGATTTTGTAGCGCTCAGGCGTAACTTGATTTGGGCACGGTTCGCTGGGGGTAAGTTAGAGGTGCAGGTTGATGCTAAAAAAGTGCGGTATTCTTTGATTAAGCATCTCCGGGAAGCCCGGGACGAAGAGCCTGGGATCGTCGTGCTGAAGGCGGCGGACTTTGATCCAATCAACCTGACCTTTGGCGAAACCAACTCCGGTGCGGGAAGCTTTCCGGGCGACAGCGGCGACATGGATCGCGGCACCGCTGGAAACGGCGCGCCCTCGGCTGTAACCGCAGGCAACCCCGGCCGGTTCGTCATCTGCTGAAGTTCCGCCTGCTTGTCATAGCGGCTAACAAGGATATACGCCTATCGAGCAGGTGCGTGCCAGCCCTTGCGATTAATCTTTGAGAAGCGCAGAATTATTACACAAGACGTAACTGGGGAGGGCAGCGTCATGGCTGACTCAAATACAAAACGAAAGTCTTATACAGCGGACTTCATTAAATCAGATACAGACGAAGCGGTGTTTCTTGGTAATCCGCTGATGGACGACATGATGACGTCGATCATCGCGCTTGGGGCCGAGGTGTGGGCCAACCGTCGGCGCACCCGCATCATTGAATTGCTCATGGAAAAAGAGGGCGCGGTGACTCGTGAGATGATCGAGGCTTATGTTCCGAACGAGGACGAAGAGGCAGAGATGCGCAAAGAGCGTGATGCCTTTATTCAACTCACCTATGGTCATATCGCGCGGACCGGCGAAGATCAAACTGCGCTCGATGGCAGTGCCAAACCAAATCCTGGCAAAGCCACGGCCAATGAATCTGATGACGACATGACCGGCGACGCCGGTATGGGAATGGGAGGCTGACCATGATTGATAGACGAACTCTCTTTGGTGCATCTGCCGCCACAGCTTCTTTTATCGGCGCTTTGTTCGGCAGCAAAAAAGGCTCAGCCGCGATGAGAGGCTCTTCTAAGTTTTCATCTGCCGATGTGGAACCACGTGGTTCTAAGGGTCGTCTCGAACGGCTACCGCGTCAGCATCTAGAAGCGCAGCATGATTTCATTACTGGTTTTCGCGTGTTCGCCAATAGGGATATGACCAGCGCGGCCCGCAGACGTATCAGCAAGATTATGCGTGCCAAGGGCATCGATCCAACCAAGCGGCTTTCATACAAAGAAGTGCTGGGTCATGTTGGCGGTGATCCACTAGTGGCGGCAAGTGCGCGCATGTGGCTCAGCGCCCAGCAAATTAACTGGAAGACGTTGCACGATGAATTTCACGGCAATGCCGATGCGTATCTGGCCGAAATGGAAGCGACAGACAACGCTGGACCGGGCACGTTAGAGCTCAACCCGGATATGTATATTCCAGAGTACCTCAGTCATGAGATCCATATTCAGCCGGGTGGTTATGTCGGGGATGACTTTGCTGGCCACATTTATCACTACGGCACTAACAACTTCTTTGAAGGCCGCAATGACCAAGACGAATTGCATATCAGCCTCGCCACGGCCATGCCCGAGCCCGAGGACGGTAAGGTGGCTCGGGTGCTTGATCAAGGATGTAGCTGTGGCCAGTTGAGTGGGGCCCTCAAAGAACGATTCCCAGACGCCGAAGTCTGGGGCATTGATGTTGGGGGACCAATGGTGCGCTATGCCCATATGCGGGCGGTGGACATTGGCATCGATGTGAACTTCGCTCAGCGTCTGGCTGAGGACTCCAAGTTTCCAGACAACCATTTTGATATCGCCACCAATAACATCATGTTCCATGAAGTGACAACGGACGCCGCGCACGAAATCCTTGCGGAGTCTTTCCGGGTGTTACGGCCGGGAGGGGTGTATTATCCCATCGACTTCTACACTGGGAATCCTGCACCGAAGGGTGTGTTTAGTACCTTCCGGCAATGGTGGGATAGCCGCTGGAACGGCGAGCCCTGGCGATTGGACTATGCCAAGTTCGATATGGCGGCGGCGATGCGTAAGGCAGGTTTCATAGTTAATGAAAACGGCCCACCAAGCCGGCGTGGCGCTCGGCGCAACATTCTAGGAACGAAGCCGGTCTAATAGCGAGCAGCATTACTGCTGAGATGGGTGGGATAACGGGCATTCTTGTGGGCGGTGCGTGTATTCTCATTGGCAGCTAACTGACGGGCTGGGCCATAATTCTAACCTGGGGATCCGCAGCCTATCCGTTCTTTATTTCGCTCGTGATCGCAGTGATTTTTTGCGCTGCGGAGCAAGTAAGAAAAGTTGCGCATTAGGTATGTTTGAGTCCATTGAATTACCCGGAGGCGGGGGCACCGTTAGGGAATAGACGCACAAAGACACCTTCTAAATAAGGAGACAACGGCCATGAAAACTCAATCAATGACAAAAGCCATCGGGCTCTGCGGAACACTGCTCGCCGGTGTATGGAGTGCGGGCGCGCTCGCACAATCCGTACCCCAGTTGGTTCGGCCAGATGGGAGTTATCCAACCGTTCCGTTGGAAAAAGATGTCGTTGTCCTGAAGGTCGTACAAAACGAGCCTCAGCTTCTCCAAGAAGCGGAGAGTGTTGAAGCGGGCCTTAAAGAAAACGTGCGCCGGATGGGCTATTGGATCAATAAGGCCTGCTCGGAAGGCAAGAAGCCCGACTTTATTCTGTTCAATGAATTTCCGCTGACGGGGTATTCCTCTGGCACGCGCGAAGAGAAACTGAAGTTCACCATTCAAGTCCCTGGCCCCGAAACAAAAGCTATCGGTGAGTTTGCTAAAGAGTGTGACACCTACATCATCTTCGGTAGTTACGCGACGGACCCGGACTGGCCAGGCCATATTCTGAGCCTTAACCCAGTGATTGGCCGTGACGGTGAAATCAAACACACCTATTGGAAAACCCGCAACGCCTCTCGGTATACCGATGACGGTGGAGAGATTCCCACCACGACGATCGAAAACGTCCGCACCAAGTTTCGGGCGAAGTATGGCATTGCGGAAGAGTTCCCGGTTCTGCAAACGGAGTTTGGCAACATCGCCGTGAGTACGGTTCAGATTGACCCATTTGTCTTTGCCGCCTTTGCCATGCGGGGGGTTGAGATCATGTTGCGCACGGCGACCGGGTTTTCTGAAGTCGATGTGCAGGGGATTGCCTATTACAATAACGTCTATTCCGGTATGTCGAACATCACGTTCCCATCTAACCCGAACTTCCCCAAAGGATTCGGCGGAAATTCGCTGATTGTCGCACCTGGCGGCAAGATTTTAGCTCAGGAAGAAGGTGACGCCGAAGCAATCGTCGAAGCGGAACTTAATATCGCGGAACTGCGTAAAGACCGGCGTATCCCCCGTTATCCGATGGAAGTCGTCAAGCCGATCTTCGATCAGTTTGTTCAGGAAGTTCCCATCGATATTCTTGATATCCCGCGAGATGAATTACCGCAAACGCGACAAGATATGAAAGGGCTGATGGACCAACGCAGCCGGTGGCTCAACCTGCAAGGTGATGCCAGCTAACATATAGCCAGCAGCTAACTCACAATGCGGGCTTAGTGGGTATGCTCTCCTGCCAGGCCTGCTTTCGTTTTTGGTGAGGGGACGGACCCTGCTCAAGACTTTATCCTGCGCGGGATTCCATTTGTGATTGGTGGCCGTGCGCTCTACCATCCCCTATAACTGTTCCTGTTGTGTTCTTGCGGGAGAAATAGGGTGTGCGGCAGTTTATCCGGCTATAAGCCATGGAAAGATATCCACGACCTATATTCGCTTTCCATCGCCACTGAACCGCTCAAAAAAGCGGATCCGCAGCGCACGGCCGTCGTGCGCCCAACTGACCGGAGGCCGTTCATTCGCGTGGCCGGTGGCAAAAAGGGGCTAGACCTCGGCATTTGGGGTTTTCCGCCACCTGAAGTACGATCCCGACCAATCATCAACGCACGGCGTGAAACCGTTGATGTGCTGCCAACCTTTGCCAAAGCCTTTGAGAAACGCCGCTGCGTAATTCCAGTCACCGGGTATTACGAGTGGAAAAAGGGAAACGACGGCTCAAAAACGCCTTGGCGCTTTTCTTTGGATGGCGCAGCCAACAATGGCGTCGCTGTCAGTGAGCGCAGAGCGGCGCGAAATCGAATGTTTGAGGGTGAGGGCGGTAGCCTCTTTGTTTTGGCAGGCATCTTTATGGTCGACCGAACAAGCGGGCATCGGCATTTTGCCATCGTCACCTCAGAGCCAAACGAACTGGCGGCTGAGATTCACGATCGTATGCCTGTGATCCTAACAGACTCAATGATGGATCTGTGGCTGACACCATCCACAGCACCTCAGGCACTCAAGCGAATGTGCCGACCATACGAAGGCAGCAACTTGATCGCCCAACCGGTTTCAAAATCCCTGTTTCAGCCGCCCAAATATGTAGACGAAAATCAGATGAGTTTGGTTGTGTGAGGAAGAGTTGGGAAGAACTAGAAGATCATTATGCTAGAAACCATTTTGTCGCATAATGTATATTATGTATATTTCAGAGGTATAGAAAACTCAGCTTTTCTGAGGTCTTAGCCGCGCACTCTCATTCTTACCTGTTTGACTCCATGCAGCCCCTCAGAGTGCCTTGGTCTTAAAGCTATGTTCTCACTACCGTTAGCTAACCTCTTGTTCTAAAACATATATTGTCTCTTCATCCAGCCGCGCTTTCAACGCTCGCGCAGTGCGTTATGATCCACACACATATTCAAGCAAATACAAAGCGGCTTAAGTACAAAATCCAGCATGCCAAAATCCAATGATAGCCAAGTCGCATCACATCCTTACGCGCAGAGTTTCAATAAGGAGCAAACTCCTGGGCACCTCCATTACGCCCAATTGTGTGGCATTGGTGGCCAAGCTGGTGTCGGTTTACCCGCAGCGTTTTCACCCAATGATACGTTTGCTAGCTGCGATATCGGCTGTGGCTATGGTCTGACGCCGCTCATTACGGCTGTCGCCGATCCAACAGCAGATGTCTGGGGCTTTGATTTCAATCCGGAGCATATTGCAAGTGCCACAGCACTCGCGGAAGCCGCGGGCGTTTCCAATGCCACGTTTCTCACCGCAAGTTTTGACACCTTTGTGGATCACGACACGCCAGATTTTGACCTCATAACCCTACACGGCACCTTTTCCTGGGTAAGCCAGGAAAACCGCCAGCAAATCACAGATATCCTAGCGAAGAAGCTGAAGCCCGGCGGACTAGTTTACATCAGTTACAACTGTTCCACGGGTTGGGCGTCTGCTGCTCCAATGCAGCAATTTTTGAGTGATTACGTCGATAGAAGCGGATCTGGGCTCCAAAACGGTGCGACCGATGCTGTCGCTCTGGTTAATCAAATGCGAACGGCTGGGGCTTCGTTTTTTGGCGTAAACCCCCAAGCAGGCAAAATCTTGGATAAGGCACTCCAATCGGACCCGAGATACTTGGTTCATGAATACCTCACTGGTCATTGGACCGTGTTTTCACCGGCCCAGGTGGCAGATGATTTGTTTGTCGCTGGACTAGAATACGCAGGAAGCGCAGATGTAACGCACGCGTTCGATGTGTTTCACATGACCCCTGAGGCTCAGGCGATGCTGAGCAGCATTGAAGACCCGCTTTTGCGCCAGGGCGTCCGCGATTTCTTCATGACCCCCCTGCTCCGCAAGGATATTTTTGTAAAAGATCCGCAGCCTATATCACTCGACCAGCAGACAGAATATCTTCTGAACCAAAGGTTTTGCGCCACCAAGGAGGCGGACCAGCTACCCCAGCATTTCAATTTTCCGCGCGGGGGTGTGAGCCTGACGGCAGAGGCACACGCAGCGATTAAAGCGGCGATGATACGCGGACCGGCTTCAGCTCGTATGATCATCGATGCCAGTGGAACTGAAACCAAAAGCGTACTAAACGGGCTTAAGCTATTGACCGATATTGGGTTTCTCGCCCCAGCTTTGCCTGAAGCAATGACAATAGCCGCCCAAGAGCAGACAGACCGGTTTAACGAGACAATCGCGGCATTCGAAGAAAAAGGCGGTGAACCTGTACCTTTCTACGCGTCATCAATCTCTGGCGGCGGTGTGTCTCGCGATACAGAGCCAGCTTTATTGAAGGCTTTGGGCGTTAAAGTTTGACCACCATCCCATCGTGGGCGGGTGTCACCTCAGCTGGGCATTTTTCCAATACGGCATCGTAATCTAGGCTCGGTCCCATGTGCGTGATGATCGCGCGTTTGGGCTTCAGTTCGTCAATCCACTCAAAGGCTTGGCTCAGGCTTACATGAGTTGGGTGAACACGTTTGTCGGTGAGCGCCCCAATGATCCACACATCAAGGTCTTGAAGCTTGGCGATGGCTGCCTCTGGTAAGGCCATCAGATCGGTCGAATAGGCTAAATCACCAATACGGAAACCGAGTGTATTCATCACTCCATGATCCTGGATAAAGGGCGTTATCATCATATCGCCTGCGGTAAACGGTATAGGTGCATCGATAATGTTTGGTGTCAGCCATGGTCGGAATATGGGTTGGCCGGGCGCGATCCCTTCAAAAGCATAGCCAAAGCGTGTCTCAAGTCCCTTCATGGTATCGACGTCGGCCCAGATATCGAGTGGTCCACCCAGGACGCGGTTTACTTCGCGCAATTCGTCCAGTCCGTTGGTGTGATCAGCGTGGCCATGGGTAAAAAGAACGGCGTCGAGAGTTTGTATTTCTGCGTCCAAACATTGCGAGCGCAAATCCGGTGAGGCATCTATGAGTATGCGGGTGGTAGCTGTTTCGACAAGGATAGACGCGCGGCGGCGACAATTTCGCAGATTATCAGGGTTGCACGCACCCCATCCGGCCGAAACCGAAGGCACGCCCCCTGCTCCACCGCAGCCAAGAAAGGTGATTTTCAAGTCTTTGTCGGCAGGCGTTAGCTTTTCGGCTGGTTCGGCCATTGCCTCTCGCTAGGCCGCAGCTTTACTGAACAGACGGAAAAAGTTTTCAGTGGTCTTAGCGGCTAAGTCATCAGGAGACAGCCCGTGGAGTTCCGCGACACAGGCGGCGGTGTGGGCGACAAAGGCAGGTTCATTGCGTTTTCCGCGCTTCGGCACCGGGGCCAGGTAGGGAGAGTCCGTTTCTACCAATACCCGGTCCAGGGGCACGCGTTTTGCCGTCTCCCGTAGTTCTTCTGCTTTCTTGAAGGTGACTATACCTGACAGAGAAATATAAAGCCCTAAATCCACTGCTTTTTCAGCTAGTTCTGGGCTAGAGCTAAAGCAGTGTATGACCCCAGTAAATGGGCCAGCTGCCATTTCCTCTTCAATAATACGGGACATCTCTTCGTCAGCGTCTCTGGTGTGTATGACGATTGGCAGTTCGGCCTCGCGTGAGGCATGGATGTGGGTCCGAAACTGGCGTTCTTGTATGTCCCGCGGACTGTTGTCATAAAAGAAATCTAGTCCGGTCTCACCAAAGGCGACGACTTTGGCGTCATTGGTGGCGATATCGATCAGTTTTGCTTTGTCGATTTCCGGCTCATTTTTTGCTTCGTGAGGATGAATTCCGACGGTGCAATGCATGTCATCAAAGCGCGTCGCGATCGCCCTGACCTGCTCAAATCTGGTGATATGTGTGCAGATGGTCAGGAAATGCCCGACCCCTGCCTCCCGCGCGCGCGCCACAACCCCTTCCAAATCATCCTGGAAATCAGGGAAATCGAGATGGCAGTGGCTGTCGACTAACATCTAGGTGCCTCCCCTACTCCGCCTCTTCATCGGCGAGTTCTAGTCTCTGGAACACAGGTTCAGGCTTAGGTAATTCCTCACCTGGAACCGGCGCATGCCCAGGCGCAAATGCCATGAAATCTCGCTGGTCCTCAGGGACGGCCAACTGGTCGAGAATGTCTTCGGTGGCATGCGGTGTAAAGGGCTGCATCACGAGGGTAATCAAGCGGATGACATCGGTTAGCACGTACAACACAGTGGCCATCCGCTCTGGATCTTCTTTACGCAGGACCCACGGCGCTTGCTTATCGACATATCCATTAGCGGCGCGCACCACGGTCCATATGGACTCCAGAGAGTCATTAAACGCTTGCCGGTCAACGGCTTCACGCACCGTATCAAGCACCTCGGCTGCGGCATTCAGGATGTTCGCATCATCAGGCGTGAAGTTGCCTGGTGTTGGCACCTTGGCATCACAATTCTTGTGAATCATCGACAGGACGCGTTGCGATAAGTTGCCAAATTCGTTGGCAAGTTCGCCGTTTGCCCTTTGTATCAGGGCCGCTTTTGAGAAATCGCCGTCGTTGCCAAAGGGCACTTCTCGCAGCAGGAAATATCGCAGTTGATCAAGACCGTAGTCTTCGATCAGAGCGCTAGGATCTATGGCATTGCCCAAAGACTTCGACATCTTTTGGCCTTCGATGGTCCACCAACCATGCGCAAAGATGCGTTTCGGAAGCGGTAGCCCGGCGGCGAGCAAGAACGCCGGCCAATAAACACAGTGAAAGCGAATGATATCTTTGCCGATCATATGCAGGTCAGCAGGCCACAGGTCCGTATATTCTTCAGCGTTTTCATCCGGATAACCGACTGCCGTCAGGTAGTTTGTGAGGGCGTCAATCCACACATACATGACGTGATTATCATTGCCAGGTACGGGTACACCCCAGTCAAATGTCGTGCGAGAAATTGAAAGATCGCGGAGACCGCCTTTAACAAAGCTCGTGATTTCGTTTCGACGGCTTGCGGGAGCAATGAACTCTGGATGCATATCGTAGTATTCCAAGAGGAGTGGTTCAGCCGCTGAAAGACGGAAGAAGTAGCTTTCTTCCTCGACCCATTCCACTGGATTGCCGTTGGGTGCGAGTTTTGCGCCGTCCGGCCCCGCGGTTAATTCGTCTTCTGTGTGATAGGCCTCGTCACGAACCGAATACCAGCCAGAATAAGTGTCCAAGACTATCCACGGCTTGCCGTCTGGCGCAGTTTTATTAGTGATACGGGTCCATAAGGCTTGGCAGGCTTGTGTATGGCGCTCTTCCGTGGTTCGGATGAAATCATCATTGGTGACATCAAGAGTGTCTGTCATATCACGGAATGTCTTGGATACTTCGTCAGTGAAAGCTTGCGCGCTGACACCTTTTTCAGCTGCTGCTTTAGCCACTTTTTGTCCGTGTTCATCGGTTCCGGTCAGAAATTTGACCCGGTAACCGTCTAACCGCTTGAAGCGCGCCAATACATCGCAGGCTATGGTTGTGTATGCATGGCCCGTATGAGGCTTATCATTGACGTAATAGATTGGCGTCGTGACGTAAAAGGTCTTGTCTGATCCGGTTGCCATAACCAACTCCAGCGCGGCGCCAAGGCCTGGACTGCCAGATTATCCGGCCGCCCTTTGTTCTATGGCGAGAAGCGCGTTGAGAACGGTCCGCTTTTTGTCGAGATGTACCGCGTCGGCACGTTCGAAGAGGCGGGCGATCTTTTCCCACACCTCTACCCATTGATCAAGGCCAGCACTGGCACACAGTCTGTCGGCGATAGCGCGTTCGCCCGGCACTATTTCTTGGGTGTGCGCCCAATCGTTCCGCGCGGTGACTGCGACCATGCGCGCAAGCCACCAGGTCATAAGGTCTGCGACCGTGCGGAACCCCTCGCCCTTAAAAGTAGCGTCAGAAAGCGCATGAGCCATGCCAATATCCATTTTAGGCATGGTTGCCAGGACATCGATGAGACTGCGAAACAGATCGAGACCTCCAGCACCGGCTAATTCCAAGGCACGGCCGATTGAGCCATCAGCCAGGACCGACAAAGGTCCGGTATCCTTGCTGTCTAGATCTGGACGATAGCGCATGACTAGGTTCGCTAAGGTTTGCGGCGGTAGCGGAACCAGATCTAGCCGTCGGCAGCGTGATCGAATAGTGGGCAGTAGCCGCGCAGGATTATGAGAAACTAAGAAAATCAATGCCCTCTGTGGAGGTTCTTCCAAGACCTTCAAGACTGCGTTTTGAGCGTTACGGTTCATTTCATCGGCAGCATCGATCAGAACAACACGCCACCCGCCTTCTGCTGGCGTAAGCCTCAAGAAAGTGCTGATCCCTCGCACCTCGCCGACGGAAATAGAAGCCTTCCGCTTGCTTTGCTTGGTGTCGGCCCAGGCCCTCTCGATAGCGCGGAAATCACCATGGCCGGATGATGTAACCCGCCGAAAAACCGGGTGCTCGCAAGACATTTGCAAAGTGTCTGCTGCTGGCTCAGTGTCACCGAAAAGCCCTGGCCCGTTGTCCTCGTCATTGGGCTGCGAAAGCGCAAACCGGGCCATGCGATAGGCCAGATTTGCTTTACCAATGCCACGGGGCCCACAAATCAACCAGGCATGGGCGAGACGTTCAGATTTCCAGGCATCCAGAAACGTTTGCTCAGCCTCGTCATGTCCGGTAAAAAATGGATTATCGCGAGTCTGTGGAATTTCCTCTTCTGGCGCCCCGGTTTGTGCTTTTCTAGCCATACCAGGACCCTATCACCGGGAGGACGAACTCTTGAAGGCGGCTCGCCACTTCATCTTCTGACCCTATGGCATCGATGACGCGGCAGCGACTAGGCGCACGTTTTGTAATATCGAGGAAGCCTTCCCGTAGGCGGTGATGAAATGCAACGTCCATGTCCTCATACCGCTGTTCCGCTCCTCCACGGGATACAGCACGCTTTAGCCCTTCTTCTGGGGGCATATCTAGAATCAAAGTTAAGTCTGGTTCAAAGCCGTCCAGGACCAAGCCGTTTAGTTTTTCCACGGTTTCTCGACCAAGGTCATGGCCGTATCCCTGATACGCCATTGTTGAATCTGTAAAACGGTCGCAGATGACAATACGTCCTGCTTCTAAGGCAGGTCTAATCGTACGCTCGACATGGTCCTTGCGCGCGGCGAAAAGCAAAAGAGCCTCTGTCATTCCGTCCCATCGATCCGCGTCCCCTGTAACAAGGAGTGAGCGAATGGCTTCTGCGCCGGGAGATCCGCCAGGCTCTCGGGTCACTATGACCTCATGCCCAAGGGATTCTATAGTCGCAAGAAGCTTCTTGGCTTGGGTAGATTTACCGCTGCCTTCCCCGCCCTCTAGCGTAATAAATAAGCCCCGCGCCACGTAACTCATAATCCTGTTTGTTTGAGCTGAAGCTCGCCTCAGTTGCCGCTGGAGAAACCGAATAAAATTTGCGACGCCGCAGCTTGAATCCGCCCAGTGAAGCCTAGTTTTGCGACAGAGGCACCAGCCGTTAGATTATATTCCTTAGGCTCCATGCCGTCGCCATTGATGACGAGTTTCGCGACAGTGGCTCCTTGTTCGATAGGGGCAGCAATGGGCCCCTCGTACACGGCTCTGACGTCAAGGGTGCGCCAGGCCCGCCGGGGTATTGTGACGGTGATATCTTCGTTTATTATTAGAGGGATTGATGGCTCAAGCCCAAGCCAAACCTCTGCATTAGAGACTATCTCTCCAGACCGAAATAAATCCTTATTTGTAAAGTTCCGGAATCCCCAATCCATGAGCTTCGCAGTTTCTTCCGAACGTGCCTGTGTGCTCGCCATTCCATTTGCAACCAATATCAACCGACGACCATCACGAACGGCCGAAGCGGTTAGGCCGTACCCAGCAGCATCCGTGTAGCCAGTTTTCAGACCGTCAGCCCCACCCGGGCGATAAAGCAAAGGGTTTCGATTGAACTGCTTAATATCGTTGTAGGTAAACTCGGTTTCTTCGTAGAGCGAGTAATATTCGGGAAAATCAGTGATGATGAGTCGGGCGAGTAACGCCAAGTCTTCGACCGTCATGTGGTGGTTTGGGTCAGGCAACCCAGTCGCATTGGTAAAATTGCTGCCTGTTAAACCCAAGTCGCGAGCGCGTTCGGTCATTTCATCGGCAAAGGCTTCTTCACTCCCCGCCATGTTTTCAGCAACCACAATGCAGGCATCGTTACCTGACTGAATAATAATTCCGCGCAAAAGGTCTTCGACACGAACGCGACTGTTTGGCTCCAGAAACATTGTTGAGCCACCTGAAGCGGCACCACCTTGGCGCCATGCGTTTTCACTCACCGTGAATTCATCATCGAGAGAAAGCACGCCTGAATGAATTGCTTCAAAAACCATATACGCCGTCATTAATTTTGACATCGATGACGGTGGCATCGATTCAGTTCCGTTCTGGCTATCAAGAACTGAACCGGTCTGAAAATCGACTAGGATAAATTCTCGTGCTGCAATCTCAATTGCCACGGACGTAGATGATTGAAATGTCAGGGTGGTAAAAATACCCAGAATTAAAACAGTTAGCGCTCTTCTATGGTGATTCATAGGTCTGCTTTTCGCTCCCCAGTATGGCTATCGAATGGCACTGTTTTTCAGTCCTCAACAACACGGGCGCTGTCATATCCGCGACTTAGCATGTCAGACAGCAACTGTTGTGCCGCCGCGTGATCAATCATTGGACCGACACGGACACGATGGAATACACGCCCCTCAATGTCTGCCATCTCAAGAGATATATTTCCGATACCTGACAACTGCGCTTCAATCATGCGGGCGTTATTAATGTCTGTGAAGGCACCTGCTTGAACAAAAATTCTAGATTTCGTAGCGCTAGCGGGCAAAGTAGTTATAACGGACGCAGTTTCTGTCATCGCAGCCGGCGGAGGAGCTAACGGCGTGCTTGTGATCGTTGGGGCTTGTGAAGACGGTACTGGAATATTGACTGGTGGGCTCATAACTGCGACGGGCGGTATTAAAGTTTCTGCGACCACCGGCCCGCGTGGGGAGGCGACCACAGTTGGCATTTCGGCATTAAGCGGTTGGCCGCGGGCATCTAGCGCCAGGTTCCTGAGTGTGAGTGAATCCTCTGGCACCAGCTCTACACGCACTCTAGCTATCCCACTTCGTATGACGTCGAGTTCTTGGGCCGCGCGCCTTGATAAATCGATAATGCGACCATCAACGAACGGACCACGGTCATTGATACGCAACTTCATCGACCGACCGTTTTCTAAGTTTGTGACTTTAACAACCGACGGTATCGGCAAGGTTTTGTGAGCCGCGGTCAGCGCATTCATGTCATAAACTTCGCCATTGGCCGTGCGCTTGCCGTGAAAGTTCGGGCCGTACCAAGAGGCAATCCCCTCTTCGCGATAGCCAAAATCCTCGGCTGGGTAATACCAAAGCCCGGCAACTTGATATGGGTTCCCAACTTTGTAAGACGTGACAAGCTTGCCGCTTGGGTCACGACCAAGCTGTAAGTAGTGAGGCAAACTAGAGTTAATGGGGGGTGAGCGATCGCTGGCGCAGCCAGCTAAAACGAGCAAAGAAAGGCCGACAGCTGCGAATGCCTTCACCGGCTGAGATTCCCTCATAATGTGGATCCTAATCCGACTCGCCACAGGATATGCTATTTTATGGGTGTACTGGGTACGAAGCAAGGAAAGGTCTAAGGGGTCGGTCTATTGAGCTTGATCGCGTTGGCAAGGGCGTCATAAACGGTGCCATCAGGATAACCGTCAGCTGGCAATCCCGTTGCTTTCTGAAAGGCTTTCACGGCAGCACGCGTTCGCTGTCCGACTTGACCATCAGGTTTACCGGCGTCGTGATTTAAACTGTTTAAGAACTCTTGTAATTTGATGACCTGATCACGGGACAGAGGTTTCTCTTGAAGTCGCGGCGATTGCAGTGGGCCTAGGCCGATTAAACGATCCGCTAAGTGACCGACTGAAATCGCATACAATAGAGATCGGTTCCAATTCAGAATTGCATCAAAATTTTTGTAGACCATAAACGCAGGACCGCGGTGGCCGGCAGGCAGTATCACAGCGCCCGTGATGTCAGCATTCGGGAGATCACGACCATCGATGCGGCGCACCCCTAGTATTTGCCATTCAGAGAGAGGTTTTTTGGTGCGGAGCTCAGCGAGGTCGAGATCAAATTCTTTAGGTAACTTAACCTCCCTCCCCCAGGTATATTGGATCTCCCAGCCTAAACCACTCAAATAGTTTGCGGCGGAACCAAAGACGTCAGGCAGTGATCCCCATATGTCCTTTCGACCGTTGCCATCTTCGTCGATAGCATATCGCGTAAATGTCGAAGGCATGAATTGGGGTTGTCCCATCGCTCCAGCCCAAGACCCAATCATATTTTCTTGGTCGACATGACCCTGTTCCAAGATTGTCAGGGCATTAAAAAGTTCTGAGCGGAAAAATGCGCTGCGCCGTTGGTCGTACGCCAATGTGGATAGAGCATCAATTACGGGGAACCCCCCAAGAAACTGTCCAAAATTTGTTTCTAGACCCCAAAATGCAACAAGGAACCGTCCCTGAACGCCGTGCTTTTCTTCGATGCGGGACAATAGCGGCTTGTGTTGCGCGAGGAGTTGGCGGCCCTTTTTGATGCGGTTTTCTGAAACGCGTCCGTTCAAGTATGTCCAAAAGGTTTGTGTGAACTCTGGCTGACGGCGATCGAGCTCAATGACACGCTCGATGGTTTCAACGCCGTTTAACGCCTCATCCACTGCAGAGGCCTCAATACCCCTGATCTTTGCTTCCTCTGCGACACCTTGGAGCCAAATCTCAAAGGAGGGTTTGCCCGATGGTCCTGGGGTAGTCTGGGCATAAACTGGCACGGCAAAACAAGAGAAAAACGCCAGGGCAAAAATCATGGGGATTTGCCTGAAAGTTACTGAATTCTGGGTTTTTTTTGACACAAGGAGCATTTGGTTGTCATACCCTGTCACCACGCCATTGAAAAGAAAAAGCGGTTTCGTGAAGTTTTAAAGAGGGACCAGCATCGACCTAAAATGTTGACTGTTGCGTCACTGGCAAAAATCGCTTTTATTTTAGCCTATTTTAGTGCTCTGCAGAGGGTGCAGACGCGATTTGTAGAGAATGATGGGTGTATAAGAGCTTATCTAGTTCAACACCGATTAAGGCTTTAGGTTAATGGAAGGTAAGGACGAGATCGCAGTTCAAAGTGCCAGCGGAATCAATGGTGGTTTTGCGGCAGTAGTCAAAAAGCCGCCAAGCGGTAGACTTGCCGGTGATTCTGACGATGGCGGGAATACCTTTAAAATCCAGAGGAAACCCAGGTCATGTGTGGCCTTGTAGGAAGAACGCTGGCGTTTGTAGCTTTTGTTTTTATTTCTGTCAGCGTCTTTGCGTGGCCAAATGCGTCATGGGCCGTAGATAAAATCACTTTCGGGACCGATTGGCGCGCACAGGCTGAGCACGGCGGTTTCTATCAGGCTCTCGCCCTTGGCTTTTATGAAGACGCGGGAATTGACATTACCATTCGTCAAGGTGGACCTCAGGTCAATCATTCACAACTTCTAGCTGCTGGTCGGCTAGATTTCGGTATGGCGCCCAATTCTTTTTTACCATTGAATTTTGCATTTCAAAAAATCCCTGTCGTGGCGGTTGCAGCAATATTTCAGAAAGACCCTGCAGTTCTTATTGCACACGCATCACGTGGACATCAGACCTTATCCGACCTGCAGTCTGAGAGGATTATGATTTCCCCGGAAACCAGAATCGGTTTTTGGAGGTTTCTCAAGGTCCGGTATGGCTTCGTGGACTCACAAATTGCGCCATACACATTCAATGTTGCTCCATTTCTTTCTAACGCGAGAGCCGTGCAGCAAGGATACCTAACAAGCGAACCATACGTAATTGGTGAGGCGGGAATTGATCCCTCGGTTTTTCTTTTGGCAGACTCAGGTTATGCTAGCTATGCCGCTGTTGTCCAAACTTCTCAACGAATGATCGACAGCAATCCCGATCTTGTTCAGCGGTTTGTCGACGCCAGTATACGTGGTTGGTACAGCTTTATGTATTCGGACCCCTCGCCAGCCTATGATCTGATTAAGAAGGGCAATGCGGACATGACAGATGGCCTCCTTAGCTACGGCCACAAAATGCTACGACATTATGGTTTGGTTGATAGCGGCGATGCCGCCCGTGGCGGTATTGGTATGATGACGGACGCGCGATGGCGCGCTTTCTTCGAAGTTATGGCCGAAGACAATGTGTACACCGCTGACATGGATTATCAAAAGGCATACACACTTCGATTTATCGGTAAAAGAGTGGGAATGGATGCAGTGCTGCGTGGCGCTGATTAACGTCTGATGACGCAAAGCCCTCAGCACCAATTGCTAACCCTTAGGGACGTCGCCAAAACGTTTGGCACGGGTACTGAAGCGCTCGCCCCGACTACTTTCTCACTTAAAGAAAGTGAGTTCGTGTCCCTCGTTGGACCATCCGGCTGTGGTAAGTCGACCCTACTTCGTATCATCGCGGGGTTAGTACCTCAAACCGCTGGTGACGTTGCGGTGAATGATCCAAAAATAGGGTTTGTGTTTCAGGAACCAACGTTGATGCCGTGGGCGACTGTGATTGAGAATGTGCAACTGCCATTTCATCTGACCTCCAAACCCGAAGGCCAGGCAGCTGATCACGCAAAGACTGTGCTTGAATTGGTTGGCCTCGCGGATTTTGCTAATGCCTACCCTCGCGAACTTTCTGGAGGAATGCGCATGAGGGTTTCTATAGCCCGGGCGTTGATTGGCGAGCCGACCCTCCTTTTACTTGATGAGCCTTTCGCCGCATTGGATGAGTTTAACAGAGCGCAACTCAATGAAGACTTATTGCGCTTATGGGAGGAGCAAAAGTGGTCGGCTATTTTTGTGACTCACAGTATTCGCGAAGCGGTTTTTCTGGCCAATCGTGTTTTGGTTATGTCGCCCCGCCCTGGACGCATAATTTCCGACATAGAGGTTCCGTTTGACTATCCGCGAAAAGATGCTTTGCGTAATGATCACGCCTATTCCGATCTTTGCGCTTCGATATCTCAACAATTGGCGTCATCGATGCACGAGAGTGCGTTATGAATAGCGCGAAACGATTGCTCTTGCCTATTTTCTTTGGATTAGCATTACTCGGAATGTGGGAGGTCCTCGTCGCTGTTTACGAAGTGCCGCCTTATATTCTGCCGTCACCCGCGGATATTGGTAAGTCTCTATGGGTTGACGGAGCAAGCCTTCTAGCTGCTCTAGCGGTCACTCTTCAGGTTACACTTGCGGCGCTAGTTCTGGCGTGTGTTACCGGTGTGGGCATTGCTGTTTTGCTTGTTCAATCCAAAGCACTAGAGCGCATGTTGTTTCCCTATGCGGTATTTCTCCAAGTTACGCCCATTGTCACCATAGCGCCCTTCATCATCATTTGGGTGGATAATATTTTCGTTGTCCTGTTGATCTTGGCATGGATGGCAGCTGTCTTTCCTATAATTTCTAATACGCTGCTCGGGCTGAAAAGTGCCGACAGAAATCTCCATGATCTTTTTACGCTGTATGGAGCAAATCGATCGCAAGTTCTGCGGCGCCTGCTCATTCCGACAGCGTTGCCCTACTTCTTAGGCGGTCTGCGCATCAGCGGCGGCCTTGCTCTCATTGGAACAGTTGTTGCGGAAATGGTAGCAGGAACCAGCGGTGAAAGTTCTGGATTAGCTTCCCGTCTGCTTGAAGCGAGCTACAGATTAGAGTTAGCACGAGCTCTGGCGTGCTTCGTTCTTCTAAGCATCACGGGGTATGGCATATATGCTTTTCTAAATTGGATTTCTTACCGCCTCCTCCGGAGCTGGCATGAGAGTGCGTTAGACGATCCGTCGACGGCATAGGAATATAATAGTCACTTAGTAGGGTGCCCGCTTCTACTTACTAAGGACACGAGTAACAAGTGGACCCAGGATATTGACCTTCTCGGGGTCTCGGGCTTCTGGCGCCGTTATAATCGAATTGTCGAGAGCGGTATGGCATCCCTGACTGCATGTTTCGCTTCGCTTGGCCAACATGGGAATAACCGCTTTCACAAGGGCGCGCGCTTGATCGGCATTCAATAATAGGGTTTGAATGACTTGCTCTACCGTGACGGCGTCGTGATCGGGATGCCAACAATCGTAGTCTGTGACCATAGCAACTGTGGCAAAGCACATCTCCGCCTCTCGAGCTAATTTGACCTCCGGCATATTGGTCATACCGATGACGTCACAGCCCCAAGACCGATATAAATTTGACTCTGCCAGGGTGGAAAATTGAGGCCCCTCCATCGCGAGATAAGTGCCGCCCCTCTGAAATAGAATCTCTAGCTCTCTAATGGCGGATTCTAGATCTGCACTAAGGCGCCCACATGTGGGATGAGCGACAGATACATGAGCGACAAAACCCTCTCCAAAAAAGCTTTTCTTCCGGGCAAAGGTACGATCAATAAATTGGTCGACCAATACAAAGGTACCTGGCGGCAACTCTTCTTTGAATGACCCGCAGGCGCTGAGCGATAGTATTTCTGTCACGCCTAAGGATTTAAGGGCGTAGATATTGGCGCGGTAATTCAAGTCAGATG
The DNA here is from genome assembly GCA_029245025.1 of Rhodospirillaceae bacterium. Lineage (GTDB taxonomy): Bacteria > Pseudomonadota > Alphaproteobacteria > Rhodospirillales > Rhodospirillaceae > WLXB01. The sequence goes on along the minus strand of JAQWQC010000026.1, from coordinate 418 downwards.
GAGACAGCTTGTGACCACGGCCATGCCGGGGCAGAAAGACCACATTCTGATCCGCATAGGTACCCGTCAGTAATTGATCGGATGGGGGCCCATAAGGTGTTCTAACATCGACCCAATTAGTATTTTTAAGTCCGTCAATGTCGTAGATACCCGACCCGCCGATAATACCGATGACGGGCGGTGTTCCTGCCTGAGACACTCTTTTACTCTCCTTTAGGTAGAGAGGAAGCATGGCACAGGACACGAATCCCACAAAGTCATCTTGACCCCGCCTGGGCGCTCCGGTATCCCGCTCATCTTGTAAATGATCGCTTCAATTCATGCGGATGGGTGGCCGAGCGGTTGAAGGCACTGGTCTTGAAAACCAGCAGGCGTGAAAGCGTCTCGTGGGTTCGAATCCCACCCCATCCGCCATTCA
>JAQWQC010000017.1 GCA_029245025.1 Rhodospirillaceae bacterium | reverse complement strand
ACTATGGCAGTTAAGAAGAAGACTAAAGCGAAGAAGAAAGCAGCTCCTAAGCGTAAAGCTGCAAAGAAGAAAGCTCCTAAGCGGAAAGCCGCGAAGAAGAAAGCAGCTCCTAAGCGGAAAGCCGCGAAGAAGAAAGCAGCTAAGAGGAAAGCTCCTAAGCGCAAAGCAGCTAAGAAGAAAGCTGCTAAGAAGAAGGCTCCTAAGCGCAAAGCAGCTAAGCGTAAGCCCGCTAAGCGCAAAGCAGCCAAGAAGCGTCGCCCGGCTTCTCGGAAGCGCTAAAAGTTTTAGTCAGCTTATAACAATAAAGACAAAGAAAGCCTGCCGTGTCTCACGGCAGGCTTTTTCTTTTGGGGGCAGAATAAACAGGCAGCTGAAAGCCCCATGTTAAAAAGTTAACGCAGGGCAGGCCTCACAACATGCCCGACAATATCGACAGCCAATGGCGCATTGAGGTTTATTGTCAGCACGGGCTCCAAAGTTTCAGACGACAACCCCAACGATTCAGGTTCCACATCAGGCTTACGCAAGCGGATGGGCGCTCATTGATCCATCTTATCGTGGCTGGTACAACCGACGAACCGGTGATTAGTGGAATAAAATTGATGAGTAGCGCGAAATACCGCAGAATCGCGGTGATTCCAGCAAGACGCGGCTCATCGCGTCTAAAGCGAAAAGCGCTCATAGAGTTTAACGGTACCCCCCTCATCGCGCACACGATCCTTGCGGCTTTAGATTCTAAGTGTTTTGAGAAAGTCGTCACGTCCTCAGCCACAACAGCTCCAGTGCTGATCAACGTCCTAGAGCACTAACAAAAAATGGGGAATCTTAAGCGCATTAGCGTGTGTCTATGCGACAGCTCCTTTGAGAACGGTAGATGATATTTCCGCAGTGGTTAACATGATAGAAGCAGAAAAAAGCGCATTTGCCATGACGGTTAGTCAAACTGATAGACCGATTCATCAAGCGCTCTCTATTACCGATAACGGAATTTTGGGTGTTGTGTGGCCAGACCTTATGCACCTCAACTCGCAAGGAGTTTCAAGGTACGTTTTTGGCAATGGCTCTAGATACGCCGTATATGTACCTTCATTTCTAAAGAGCAAGTCACTCTACGGACCCGGATTGCGGGGGTACGTGATGCCCCCGGAATGTTCCGTTGATGTCGATACTGAAGAAGACCTGAAGCTCCTATCTCAATATGCCGACACACGAGCTACCAGAAGCTCATGAATCCCATAGCTTACATTTCATTGGAACTTAAGGCCCGCGATCTCGATCCACGCCTCCTTGTTGCGGCAGAAGCGGTCAAGCGGGGCCTAAACGTCATAATCGGTCAGCAATGGGTCCTTTCAAAAAACAACAGATCAATGCCGCAGGGCGCATATTTATTTAAGACCGTAAACGAAATTCAGGCTGGATACATGACTGATGCTGCTTCCGCGGGCTATGCGATAACAGCCAGCGATGAAGAGGTTTTAGCGTGTGCCTGTGACTCGTGCTTTCAATCAGGGATGGGTCGAACAGCAGCCAAAACGCTCGATATGTTTTTTGCTCAGGGTCAACAGCACGCTGATACAGTTATTAGCCAATACCCAAATCTATCTGACCGCGTTCGCATTACTGGAAATCCACGAATTGACCTCCTAACAGCATGGGGCCGTGTCAGCTTTACCAACCAAGTTGCAACGATTCGTGAGAAAGTTGGCCGTTACGTCCTATTCAACACAAATTTTGGTTGGATAAACTCAATCTGGAATGCAAAGGAGGATACAAAACAGATTGCAATTCGCACCGGCCATCTTGTGCTTGACGATCCCGCCAGTGTTGCAGCATTCGAGACTGAGCTTGAGTGGGAGCGCTCAAACATGACCGAACTCGAGAAGGTTATTAACTGGATGCAATTAGGTTTGCCGGGCTTCAAGGCAGTCATCCGCCCTCATCCGGCTGAGAACCCAGGGTATTGGAAATCCAAGTATGCTAGGTCACCGCACGTCTTAATCGCAGACAACACACCGCATATTCCCTGGACAATAGCCAGCGCAGCGCTAGTGCATACGACCTGCTCAACCGGCATGGAGGCAGCACTTCTGGATGTGCCTGCTTTGAGTATCACACCACGTCCGAAGGCACCTCAGCACGATTACATTTTGTCAAACCAGGTAAATCCGACCGTCAAAAATGCTGAAGAAGCCTATGAGGTGCTAACAGCTCTTGTTGATAACTCTAACAGAACCATGACGGATGCCGACAATTATCGAAGTACATTAGACAAGTTCTACCCTGACAGGGACCGTGGAACGTCTGCCGGCCAAATTGCCGATGGATTAGTCGACATAATAAAACGCAAGGGTGGCACCATCGACCGGTCTTATCGATGGACCCTCAAACCGGGACAACCGTGGTACCAACTGGAGCGCCGACAGGAGTGGCAGGACAAGTTTACGGTTGAGAATCAAGAATTTGCCGTACGCCTCAAAGCGATGGCAGATCTTGCCGGACTTAATCAACAAATCGGGATTCAGAAACTTGATGATAGCCTATTTCTTATGTACGCCAAGTGAGATTGGGCTGAGAAATTGACCCATGATCCGTTTCGGTCTTCGGCAAAACCAACTGTCATGATTGCGGGCAGAACGGTAGGACCTGAGCACCCTCCATTCTTAGTCGCCAAACTGTAAGCCAATCAGGGAGGCGATCTTAAACGAGCCCTAAGAATTATCGCCGCAGCGGCTAAAGCTGGTGCTGACGCTGTCAAATTTCAGGCGTACACACCGGACTCGTTAACGCTGAATATTGACCGCTTGACGTAACGCCTGTTCTCACCGTGGTTAAGGACGGGGGTAGTATTGGGTTAAGTTACCACCTCACCCACAATGGTGTGCAACATCAAAAATTAGAGAGATTAATATGCGGCACCGGTTATTCACTTTTATTGCAGCGTACCTCACAGCCCACTCAGCGCTCGCAGCGTCCCCGCCCATCCTTTTCGAGGACGTGAGCGACTCTGTCGGTGTTAGTGACTTAGCCGTCAATGGATCAGGCCCTGCTTTCGCCGATTACGATAATGACGGAGATCTCGATATCTATGTCGCCGGAGAAGCCTTAGCGGAGGGGCTCAACAATCGCCTTTGGGAGAATGACGGTACGGGGCGCTTTCGTGATGTCGCTGCACAACGGCAAGTCGATAATGACGGCGGACTCGCACGGGGTGCCTCTTGGGGTGACTTTGACAATGACGGTGATCAAGACCTGGCCATCTCAAATATGGGACCCGGACCAGGCGCCATAAAACACGTGCCAACAACTCTATACAAAAATTTGTTGATTGAGACTGGCAAAGCCGATTTTGAGGACATCACGCGCGCTGCTGGCATCATGCGAGAAGGTAACGAAGATGATATGCGTGTTGGCGGGTTGTCTGACACCGGCGCAGGTGTTGCCTGGGGCGACTATGACAATGATGGCGATCTTGACCTCTTCTGGAAGTGCGCCGATTACGACATCGAGAACGCATTGTTTCGCAATAACGGGGACGGAACTTTTACTGATGTAACGGCAACATCCGGTGTTGCCATACAAAGCAAAGTCCTAGAAGCAAATTCTCAAGGTGCACCGAATTGGACAGACTTTAATAGCGATGGCTGGGTTGACCTTCTAATCACCAACGAAGGTGATTCCAAAATCATCCTGTTAAATAATAAAAACGGAACCTTCACTGACATCACAAAAAACCGCCTTGGCCCCAATGGATTTGCGTTTCTGAATCCTGGTAACGCCAATGGGGCTTGCATTGGTGATGTCGACAATGACGGAGATTTTGATTTCTATCTGCCGACAGCTGATCAAGCCAACCGCCTAATCATCAGCACGTTGTCGGATAACGGAGAGGTTGGATTTGATGATATAACATTGACATCAGGTGCGGGGGATCCCGGTGGCGCCAGGGGCTGCACTATGGCGGACTTCGATAACGATGGACTGCTTGATATCTATGTCAATAACGGTGGACTCTCTAACGTTCTGATTAACGACGTAATCAGCACAATGGTCCCTTTCGTTCAATTCTATATCGCGTGGCAGCCCGCCGATAACAAATTATTTAGAAATAACGGGGACGGGACCTTTACTGATGTGACAAGTGGCTCGGGTGCAGAGGGGTTTGGCATCGGTAGCGGCGTTGGCGCGGCTGATATTAATGACGACGGATTTCCTGATCTATTCATGACCAACCGCACCTACTATAGCGAAGGGAAACGGGTGAACATTGCACAACAGAATCACCTGCTAATGAATCAAGGTAACGAGAACAGCTGGATCAAGATCGAATTAACCGGATCAATCAGCAATAGAAATGGGTATGGCGCCAAGGTCAAAGTGAAATCAGGTGAACTCACCCAAATACGAGAACACACCAGCGCTCACGGCTACAACTCAACGAATGACCCAATTTTAATGTTTGGGCTTGGCGATTCAGATACGGTCGACCGTATCGAGGTCTCATGGCCGAGCGGAACGACACAGGTTTTAACCAGCCTATCCGGGCGTCAGACGGTTCGGATTATGGAACCGGGGGGTTGATGGGGTTATTACGGGTGCCTAGCTGAAGACTGGCGTGTAGATTGTATTTACGGCCTATCCATGGCAAATCTCTCTGCTCTGCAACCATGATAACGGAAACCGAGCTTTTCTGGCCCGATAAGGGAATTTGCAGCCCAGAAACCTAGTAATCGGCCAACGCAGCAGCAAGCCTTCAAATGAAAAAGTCTGACACCGTCGTTTTTATTTCCGGTAATTTCTTCGCTCTTCACCCGGGGCATGTGAGGGTGCTTAAGTTTGCTGCCGAAAGCGGCAATACCCTAATAGTCGGCGTCTCGGCCACACGGCCATCTAAAGACGTTCCTCCTCCCGAAGAACGAGCAGCAGCATTGCGGGAGTTAGGTATAGTTGACCGCGTTGTCGTTCTAAATGATGGGGTTGAGGCCTATCTACGCGAAATTAAGCCCAACATCGTGATCAAAGGAAAAGAGTTCGAGTCAGCTTCTAATCCCGAAGAACCAATCATAAAAGAATATGGTGGCCACCTCATCTTCGCATCCGGTGAATCGACATATTCAGCTTCAGATCTTCTTGCCCACGACAATCAATTTTCTCAGGCCGCCCGGCTCAATATTCCTCAAGACTTTTTAGAACGCCACGGATTAAGAAACGATCAACTGGTCAATCGGGTTAAAACTTTTTCTGACCTTTCGGTGATCGTCGTCGGTGATCTCATTATCGATGAGTATATCAATTGTGAACCCTTAGGGATGTCACAGGAAGAACCCTCAATTGTCGTCTCACCGCAATCCACCGATCGATTTATTGGTGGCGCTGGCATCGTGGCCGCACACGCCGCCAGTCTGGGTGCTTCAGTTGATTTCTTGTCCATCGTCGGCGATGACGAAACGGGCGATCGGGTTGCTACATGGCTGCCAGAATACAACGTGAACGCCCACCTGATTACTGACGCTAGCCGACCAACAACACTCAAACAGCGATTTCGGGCCCAGGATCGCACCATGTTGCGCGTAAGCCACCTAAGACAGCACGAAATATCCCGTGATCACCAAAGCGAAATAGCATCTACTTTCGTAGCTTTGTGCTCTAAAGCAGACCTTGTTATCTTTTCTGACTTTAACTATGGCTGCCTACCGCAACCCCTTATTGATCACTTGGCCAGCACTGCAAAACAAAGCTCGACTATGTTTGTTGCAGATAGCCAGTCGTCCTCTCAGGTCGGAGACATTTCAAGGTACAAGAACGCCCATCTCTTAACGCCAACCGAGTTTGAAGCCCGGCTCGCCTTGCGAGACCAAAACAGTGGGCTGGCCAAAATGGGCCATGATTTGCTGTCTGCAACGAATAGCGCGAATGTGTTCGTTAAGCTTGGTGCCGCGGGTGTCCTTATTGTCTCCGCTGAGCAAGCACCAGAAGAACAGCAAGTGGACAGACTCCCAGCCTTTAATGCTCTACCCAAGGATGTTTCCGGCGCAGGAGATTCCATGCTAACCGCTGCTTCATTAGCTCTTTCGGCTGGCGCTTCAACCTGGGAAGCCGCCTTTTTAGGTTCAGTTGCCGCTGGGGTACAGACCGGTCGCGTCGGCAATGTACCCATTTCTACTGAAGAACTAACAGATTCTCTAACGCGATGATGAATGTGCCAAGCCGTGCGTTACTGCTCTCCGGTGGTCTTGGTACACGCTTGCGGCCCCTGACAGAGACCATTCCAAAATGTCTTGTGCCGGTTCAAGGAAGGCCTGTCTTGGGATACTGGATAGATATGCTTCTGGATGCAGGCGTTGAACGCATACTCATCAATACCCACTACCTGCCAGACCAAGTCCGCGACTACTGCAACAGTGATACTTGGCAAGATCAGATAGACTTAGTACATGAGGAAGAATTACTTGGCACCGCAGGTACACTTCGGGCGAATCACGACTACTTTCGTGGCCAGAGTCCTTTTTTCATGGCCCACGCAGACAATCTTTCAGTCTTTGATCCCGCGGCCTACTTTTTAACCCACGAAAGTCGTCCACGGGAATGTGTGGGCACCATTATGACCTTTGAGACAGATCAACCACAATCATGTGGGATTTTGGAACTGGATAGCCATGAAGTCGTGCAATGCGTCCACGAGAAAGTAGAAAATCCACCAGGAAACCTTGCAAATGGGGCTGTTTTTCTTCTTGAGACTGAAGTACTTGATTGGGTCTGCGCGAACCCTGAGGCGTTCGATTTTTGCGGCGATGTGGTGCCATCTCTAACTGGCAAATGGTATACGTTTTTTAACGAGACTTTTCACCGGGATATTGGAACGATAGCGGCGCTCAAAAAGGCTGAGTCCGACTTTGTTTGGAATACAAAATGAATCTTATTGTTACTGGTGCGTGTGGCTACAAAGGAAACGTCCTCGTGCCGAAACTGCTTGATGCTGGCCATCATGTAACCGCACTCGATATCATGTGGTTCGGGAACGACCTTCAACCTCACCCAAACCTAGAAGTCCGTCAGTTTGACATTCGTGACCCAGAAGACCTTGATCTAACGGGGTGCGATGCCATCATCCATCTGTCATCGGTTGCTAATGACCCATGTGGAGATTTGGACCCTAAGCTCACTTGGGAGGTTTCTTGCCTCGCCACGATGCGGCTGGCAGATAAGGCTGTGCGCCAAGGGGTCAAACGCTTTATCTATGCGTCATCTGGCAGCGTTTATGGCCTCAAAGAGGAAGAGCACGTAACGGAAGATCTAGAGCTCGTTCCTCTATCTGAATATAATAAGACCAAAATGGTCGCTGAGCGGGTGTTACTTAGCTACGCCGATCAGATGGCTGTCCAGATCTTGCGGCCGGCCACAGTTTGCGGTTTGTCTCCTCGCATGCGCCTAGACGTCGCAGTGAATATGCTTGCGATGCAGGCCCTTACAAAAGGAGCAATAACTGTCCTTGGCGGAGACCAGACCCGCCCCAACATTCATATTGACGACATAACCGATCTCTATGTGTTTCTATTAGATCGACCAGATGTCCAAGGTGTTTTTAACGCAGGATTTGAGAATCTGTCGATCCGAACCATCGCAGAGACCATTGCCGAGCACATTCCTGCCAAAATCAATATTGAGCCATCCAACGACCCTCGATCTTATCGCATTAATTCAGACAAGATCCTTGCGACTGGCTTCAAACCTAAGAAATCTGTGAGAGATGCCATCTCCGAAGTAGCCGATGCCTATAATACTGGGGCACTAAAGGATGAAGACCGCTTCTATTGTATGAAATGGATGACTGAGAAGATTCTATAATGAATGATCAGCCCACCACGGCGTCGTCAGAATTCGCAGCCTTCGCCACCAGCTATTTTGAACGCCTGACTGAGGCCAGTAATCGCATCCCTTTAGATGCAGTTAAACATTTAGCAGACGCGTTAATGTCCAGCTGGCAGGACGGACGGCAGGTGTTTATTTTCGGCAATGGTGGATCGGCTGGTAACGCCATGCATCTGGCCAACGACTGGATATACGGTATTTCAAAGACCTTTGGTAGTGGACTTCGGGTGACCGCCTTACCGTCGAATGGGTCAGTGACCACTTGCCTTGCCAATGACGAAGGGTATGAAAGTATTTACTCATACCAACTTGCCGTTCTCGCCCGACCGGGTGATATCGCCATCGCGCTCTCCGGCAGCGGGAACTCACCTAATATCGTAAAGGCATTGGAGTACTGCAAAGAAGCCGGTATCGAATCCTATGCCATCCTCGGATACACTGGGGGTAAGGCTTTGGCTCTAGCTGATCATCCAATACATGTCGCCATCGATGACATGCAAATATCCGAAGACCTTCAGATGACAGTCGGTCACCTCCTCATGCAGTGGCTTTATGCAAAGCGCAGCGACATTGCACCGACGTGGGCTGACTAGAATGATAGCAATTAACGACGGACCAACAACCACCCAAGCAGCAGTCCTGGTAGAGCAAAACACTGACCTCGTGATCGACGAAATATCACTGCCCGACACCCTGGATATTGGGCAAGTGCTCGTCGAAATAAAATATAGCGGAATCTGCGGTTCTCAACTGGGTGAGATTGACGGTGTCAAAGGCCCTGATCATTGGCTTCCTCACCTACTCGGGCACGAAGGCTCAGGCTATGTACTCGCCATTGGCCCCGGTGTTAAACACGTACAACCGGGAGATACAGTGGTGCTGCATTGGCGGCCGTCTCGGGGTATCGAATCTGCAGCACCAAAATACAAATGGTATGACAAAATAGTAAACGCAGGATGGGTTACCACTTTTAACAACTACGCGGTTGTTTCTGAAAACCGGTTAACCCCAATTCCAGCAGCGACCGACCTAAAGGCCGCCGCTTTGTATGGATGCGCGGTCACGACTGGATTTGGCGTAATTGACAACTGCGCAAATGTTCGTCTAGGCGATACCGTTGTTGTTTTCGGGGCTGGTGGCATCGGATTAAATATCGTCCAAGGCGCCGCATTAGCTGGTGCTCGCGCAATCATTGCCATCGACCGGTTCGCGAATCGGCTTGAGCTCGCGAAATCCTGCGGGGCCACTGAGACAATTGATGGCTCACAGATAAATCCCTGGGACCGATTGAAAGAAATTTTTGCTGACGAACCACTGGACGTGTTTATCGATAATACCGGCGCCCCGACTGTTATTGCCGAGGGTTACAAACTCACATCAAACCGGGGTAGAACAATTCTCGTAGGCGTACCTAGGTCGGGCAACGACACTGCGATCCATACACTTCCGTTACACTTTGGTAAGTCGATCACAGGCACCACTGGGGGCGAGGCAATACCTCATGAAGATATTCCTCGCTACATGGCCCTCACCGAGGCTCGCAATGTTGACCTGAACGACCTCATTACCGAGGTCGAACCTCTTTCAGGGGTCAATGATCTAATTGCTAAGATGCGGAACGGTAAGTCCACAGGACGATGCTTAATTGATTTCTCGCTCTAATTCGCCCCACACCACTTAAAATCTGAAACCAATAATTTTATGTCTAAAGTCCTCGTTCTTGGCAGTAATTCATTCTCGGGCACGAGTTTTATCAGTTACCTATTGGACCAAGGTATCGATGTCGTTGGCGCAAGTCGCTCCGAAGAGCCAGATCCTGTTTTTCTTCCATACCGTTGGGAGAAAAAGCCTGGAACTTTTCATTTCGAAAAGGTGGATCTCAATCACGATTTGGATTCCTTGGTGTCAATGATAAATACGGAACGATTCTCAACCATCGTCAACTTTGCTGCTCAGAGTATGGTTGGGCAAAGTTGGGATCACCCTGAGGACTGGATGATGACCAACGTTGTATCCGCCTCTAAGTTAGCCGAAAAGCTGCGTCATATTGATTTCCTCGACAAGTATGTGCACGTCACCACGCCGGAAGTTTATGGCTCCACAGACGGCTGGATCATAGAAGACCAAAAATTTGCTCCATCTACGCCTTATGCGGTTTCTCGCGCAGCGGGTGATATGACATTCGATATTTATAGAGAATCTTTTGGACTTCCGGTCGTCGGCACGCGAGCTGCGAATGTCTATGGGCCAGGTCAGCGCCTTTACCGCATTATTCCGAGGACGATCCTATCTGTCCTCTTAGGAGATAAGTTACAGCTCCATGGTGGCGGGGTTTCCACGCGATCATTCATACATATGGACGACGTGTCGCTAGCCACCTGGGCTGTCGCTCAAAATGCCCCAGTAGGTGAAACATATCATATCTCGACACCGAAAATTGTTTCCATACGAGAACTAGTTGAATTGATTTGCGCAATGTTGGATGCACCGTTTGAGGATTGTGTCGACGTTGCACCCGATAGAGTCGGTAAAGATGATGCCTATTGGCTCAACAGCGACAAAATACGGTCAACTCTCGGGTGGACCGACCAAATAAGCCTTGAAACCGGCTTGGAGCATTGCATAGGTTGGGCTAAAGACAACTTGGAAACATTGCGTAAGCAACCACTTTCATATTTTCATCGCCCCTAACTGGACTCCAATAAACCATGCCTGAAGCACCGATCCAAAATGACATGGGATCTCTCGAGCAAATAGCTCAAATGCTCCGGCATCGCATTATCAAGACGTCTCATGAATCGGGGACCCCTCACCTTGGCTCCTGCTTGTCCTGCATTGATTTGTTAGTGTTCTTGTATTGGCACATTCTCCAGATCGACCCTACGGACCCCACGAACCCCAAAAGAGATCGATTTCTCCTTAGCAAGGGGCATGCGGCACCGGCATTATTTCAAGTGCTTGCTGAGCGAGGATTTTTCCCGGTTTCCGATCTGAATAATTATGGAGAAGACGGCTCCCTTTTTGGTGAACACCCCCCCACGCCGTCAGCACTGCCTGGCATTGAGGCTGCAACCGGCTCTCTTGGGCATGGCTTGCCTATAGGCTTAGGTATGGCACTAGCGTCCCGCATTTCCGACGTACCGTACTCGGTATACGCAATTTTAAGCGATGGCGAATGCAATGAAGGTTCAGTATGGGAAGCAGCCCTGCTGGCCGCCGCCCAGAAGGTTTCAAACCTAACAGTCGCTATTGATTACAACAAATGGCAAGCCACGGGGCGCAGCAATGAAGTTCTAGGCCTAGCGCCACTAGCAGAAAAATGGAGCGCTTTTGGTTGGTGTGTTAGTGAAATTGATGGCCACAATTTAAATCAAATGGCCGACGCCATTGAGAAAAATAGAAATGACCCCCGCCCGAAGGCAATCATAGCTAACACCGTAAAAGGGCGCGGAGTTTCCTTCATGGAAGACGACAATAATTGGCACTACCGCATTCCTACTGCTGAAGAAGTGGGTCTCGCCGCCAAAGAACTAGGTATAGAGGCGTAGGGTCAGTTCCATGAGAAATGCATTCGCAGCAGAAGTAACGGCGATGGCGGCTGAGGACCCTAAGTTGGTCTTATTGTCCGGCGATATCGGTAACCGCCTATTTGATGAATTACGCGGAGGTTACCCATCACAATTTATGAACTGCGGCGTGGCCGAGGCGAATATGATGGGTGTCGCGGCGGGCATGGCATTAAGCGGTTTGCGGCCAATCGTATACACGATCACGCCCTTCACCACGACCAGATGTCTCGAACAGATTAGGGTCGACGTTGCATATCATGACGCCCCTGTCGTCATTGTCGGCACGGGCTCTGGTCTTTCTTACGCGAGTTTGGGACCAACTCATCACTCCCTAGAAGATTTCGCTATATTCCGGGCTATTCCTAACATACGTGTCTTAGCACCCTATGACGCTCCATCCTTACGCAAAGTATTGAGTGAAGCAGTTGGGTCTGGTGTTCCTACGTACATCAGAATTGGCAAAAAAGGTGAGCAGGACCTTGTCTCAAACGAAGACGCTGCCGGAATTGGTGAAGCAACGGTTGTACGCCAGGGAGAAGACGTTTGCGTGCTATCTGTCGGTACTATTGGACCCGAAGTTATAGCTGCAGCTGACACATTGAAAGAGGTTCACGGTATTTCTGCAGAAGTTGTTCTCGTCAACACAGTCAAGCCCCTCGACGAGAGTATGCTTACCTCTCTGTCTCAACGATTTAAGGCGATTGTTACGGTCGAAGAGCACTCGAAGAACGGTGGCTATGGGGAACACGTATCCGCGTATTTAGCTCAGCAAGGAATTTCTACGTCTATCACTTGTCTCGGAACCGGAGATAAATTCATGCATTCTGTGGGCTCCCAATCCTATGCCAGGGCATATTTTGGGATAGATGCAGCCAGTATTGTTAACGCAACTCAAGATTGTCTAAAGAGCGTAGAGAGCGCAGCGTCGTAAATGATCATAGGTCTAGATCTCGACAATACGATCGTATGTTATGACGCAGCGATCGAACAGCTTGCTTCGGATATGGACTCATTGCCGGGCGATATCCCAAGAACCAAATTGGGGGTGCGCGACTATCTGCGAGCTGAGGGTAGAGAACCTGAATGGACTGAGTTTCAAGGAAGGCTATACGGTCCTGGCATGGCGTACGCTGAGCCCTTTCCCTCCGCGATAGAGGTGATTTCTAACTTTCAAAAGGCGGGCCATACGACAGTTATTATTAGTCATCGTACACGGTACCCGTACCTCGGACCGCAGTACGATCTGCATCAGTCTGCTAAAGACTGGATTAGCAGTACTCTTCTGGTATCTGGTCGGCCGCTGTTTCAAACAAGTGACGTGCATCTCAATGAAACTAGGGACCAGAAAATTTCCCTCGTGGGCTCATTAAAATGTGATGTGTTCTTAGATGACCTGGTGGAAGTTCTGATAGATGAAAAATTCCCGAAGAGAGCCCAAAAACTATGGTTCTCTTTGGGCTCAGGTGCGAAAGACGAAGACTCCCCTGGTGGACTAACAATCATCAGCCATTGGACAGAACTCTCGTGGCTGAGCAGCAAATAGAAGCGTTGCCGCAGGAGTTGCGCGCGTGGTGTGAAAAACACCTGGGCACGAGTGGTGCCGCAGCCACTCAGCAGTCCGGTGGCGCAAACAATAAGGTCTTTTTGTGGGAAACATCTTCCGGCAGGGCAATTGTTAAGCATTATAACCCCATCAATTCTAGCAAGACCGACAGGCTCCTCTCTGAAACTGAATTCTTGAGTTTTGCTAACAAAGTCGCCCCTGAATTTGTGCCCAATCTCCTGCAAAGCGATCCTGACTCTCGGATCGTGGCGATGGAGTACCTTGAGGGCACTGGATTCAAGGAGTCGTATGTACCGTCCAAAGAAGATGTACACCGAGCTGCTGACTTTCTCGCAGCTCTTAATGCTCATGACACCAATGCGAGGCAAAAGATCAGTAGCCAAGCTGCAGACGGCTTCATGAGCCTGAATGAACATTTGAATGACCTGGAAAACAGGATTGACAGCCTAGAATGCAATCACATTCCAGGTCGCTTCACAGATCAAGCCGTGTCTTTGGTTTCCAGAGTTAAGGAGCGCTGGCAGATTGTTTCTAAAAACCTGGAAACAAGCATTTCAGCAGGGAAATGCACGAACACACTGCTGTCCGAGAACTGCATACTGTCCCCTTCGGACTTTGGATTTCATAACGCAATATCTTGCCAAGACGGTCTTAAGTTTCATGATTTTGAGTTTTCGGGCTGGGACGACCCTACGAAAACGGTTGTCGACTTCTTCCTTCAACCCCGCATCCGTGTGTCTCCTAAGTATCTGAATATTATGGAGAATACAGTTGCATCAACCATTTCGATGGATATATTGCGGCCACGCGCCCACGCATTGGCAGCCATCTTGCACTTAAAGTGGGTGACCATTGTTCTCGCTGTGTTAAAGCCGAAGAGACTAGACACTATGCTTGCGGTAGATGTTTCTAAATCAGTGGGAACTCTCATCCAAGAACGACTAGCCCGCGCCGGTGACCTGTTATCCGAAGGAGTGCCAATTGGCCTATCTTGATCTTATGTCCCCTCTACACAAGAGCACGCAGCGTGATTATTTGGCACGGGTCAATGATTCGGAATACCCAAAAGCACACGCGGCAAACCTCGCAAAGAAATGGGATTACGATTATTGGGACGGCGACCGTCGAATTAATTACGGTGGTTACCGTTACATGGAAGGCCGCTGGTCAAAAATTGCTGCTCTGATGGTTGAGCATTACGGCCTCAAGGCTGGGGACCGTGTTCTAGATGTTGGCTGCGGCAAAGGGTTTTTGATGTTTGATTTCACCCAGGTTTTACCTGGCATTGAAGTCCGTGGCCTCGACATCTCAAGCTACGCAATTGAAAATGCGAAATCCGAAATAAAAGACCAAATTGATGAAGGGAGCGCCACATCCCTACCCTATGGTGAAAATGTATTTGACCTCGTCATCTCCATTAATGCACTCCACAATCTTTATTCTTACGACCTTGATTCCGCCCTGCGTGAAATGGAGCGTGTTGGGAAGCAGAAATACCTGTGTGTAGAATCCTACAGAACAGAAGAAGAAAAAACGAACCTGTTGTACTGGCAGGTCACCTGCGAACAATTCAATACACCGGAAGAATGGGACTGGTGGTTTAAACACACCGGTTACACTGGAGATCATTCTTTCATCTATTTTGATTAGATGTGAAACGCCCCTAATGACCACCGCCTCAGGGACAATATGGATGACCAAAGAAGAGAAAGAGATTCATCTGGCCTCATGGTCTGAGTGGCCGCACTACGATGAAGAACATGCTGAAGCGGTAAATCGGGTTATTAAATCTAACCGGCTCTTTAATGGTCCTGAATTAGAAGCCCTTGAAGAAATTTTCTCTGATTTTACAGGTAGCGATCATACTGTCGGTCTTGGCAATGCCACCCAAGGTCTTCACCTAGCCCTTGCCGCCACAGATATCGGAGTCGACGACGAAGTTATTGTCACACCCTATTCCTGGATATCGAGCGCTTCATGCGTTTTGATGCAAAACGCTATACCAATCTTCGCAGATATAGAACCCAACACCTTTGGGTTAGATATCAAGTCTATCAAAGAAAAGGTAACCCCAAAAACAAAGGCTATTGTTCTTGTACATATGTTCGGCTACCCGGCCGAGATAGAAGAGATATCAGAATTTTGCAGGTCTAATAATATAATTCTGATCGAAGATTGCTCCCATTCTTTTGGCTTACGCGTAAACCAAAAACATGTCGGTCTCTTTGGAGACGTCGGCGTCTTTAGTATGCAACAACGGAAGCCCATAAGCACTGGGGATGGCTGCGCCTTAATTACCAAGCACAAATCAGTTGCAGACCGGGTCAATCGCCTACGTTCCTTTGGCGATACTGACTTAAGCTATAACTATAGGATGTCTGAATTTTCTGCCGCTCTAGCGCAGGTTGGTTTGCAGCGGCTTGAAAATGACAACTACAAACGCCGAAAAAACGTTGACGCTTTTTGCCACGCACTTCCTGATGAAAGCGTTTTAAAACCGGTCGTGTATCAGTCGAATAAAGCCAAGGCTGTTTACTACAGCCTCCTTATCGACACAAAACCGCTAGGTCGTGATGATGTTGACGTGAAGATAAGACGCGCCAATGAAACCGGAATTCCAGTAAAAAGAACTTGGCAGCCTCTCAACGAGCATCCACATTTCAATCCCTACGCGACTCCAGCAAGAGGCGCGCCCTGGCTAAGTCCATTTAACTCCAGCGCCTCTGTGGACACTCCCTACAAAGACAACCAATTACCGGTCTCTCAAGACTACCAAATAGAAAGATTACTGGAACTCGAATTGCATCCTCTTATTTCGGAGAGCCAGGCGGCTGCGGCCGCTTCTATTCTTGTGGACATTTTTGGCAGATCAGATAAGTGAATTTTTTGCCATACGACATAGACGATTTTGATGAGGTACTCTCGCTTCTCCAAGCCGCGTTTGAAGACACCAAGCAAAGTCAAAATTTTGAGGAGCTAGGCAAAACCCCTGGGGTCGGCCACTACAATAGGTTCGTTGTTAAAGAGAACGGCATAGTGATTGCCTATTTGGCGTATTGCACCAGAATCATCAATCATCTCGGCATCAAGTTCGCGGCAGCATCTATTGGGCCCGTTGCCGTTAAGCCTGATGCGCAAGGCAAAGGTGTTGGCAAATTCTTAATGAACAGTGTCATTGAACACTTATCGTCAAAGAATTTTGAATTTATCTACATACAAGGAATTCCTCATTATTATCAGAGCTTTGGATTCACTAAGTACGTAGATAAGATAAAACGCGTCGTTGTTGTTGCCAAGAGCGATCAAAAAAACGCAGGAACTTCCGTCGAGCGCAATTGCAGTGATGCGGAAGTTTATAGAAGCTTATACGAAAGTTACACTCGAGGCGTCTGTTTCGCAGCAGCCCGTAGTATAGAAGATTGGCTTTGGCTGATTAACGACGCTTCAAATACTTATTATTTCTACGAACCTCGCGTCATTAGAGACAAAAACGGTATCGCTGTATGCTATTTCTGCGATGATCCATATGTTCCTGAATCGCCTCGGGAGATCGTTTTTAGAAATGATGAAGTATCTATTGAGGCCGCACTGTCTGCGCTTGGTAGTTACTATGCTGAGAAAGGACACGACACGTTCGAACTAAAGATTCCTGACAATTCGGTGGTTGCAAGCATCGTTGACATAGAACCCAATAAACGATTGGTTCACAACAACACCCATGGTGGCGACTTGCTACTGATAACTGATGAATTTGATGCTGCGGTGAAGTTGGCCCCTTCACTTCAGAGCCTAGTTACCAAGATAGACCATTCATTCGAGGCTACGGCCAAATTCAAAGGCTTCTCCATACATTTCGGTAATGATGCAGATAAACCATTCGTCTCGGTCTCCAAAGGCCCAGATGCATCGACACTCGCTTTTGTCGAGTTTATTTCTGGCCGTCTAAGTAGTGATGATTGCAAATCCATAGAAAGCATACCGCCGAATCAATACGAGAACATTCAGAATCTGTTGTTTGGTCGATTGATGAAATTTGTATTTCAGGGAGACAACATGTAAACGAGGACAAGATGGTACGTCACTCCGCTTAATTTTATGAAGTAGATGAAAAAATCAATATCGAATAATCAACAATCAAATTCTCTGGAAATACAATGACGTCCGAAGAAAAGCAGGTCCGAAACCACATAAATAAAGTGAGGCAAACGATTCCCTCGGATCTACTGCAGTTCTTTGAGCGTGTAATCGCAGATTACACCATGCTCCCTATAGAGCGCCTAGTTGACCTTTATTTTACAATAATTCAATTGCGCCGTCGCCAAGTAGCTGGAGATTTTGTTGAATTTGGTGTGTGGAAAGGCGGTGCACTTGGGTGTATGGCCCTGGCAGCCAATCAGAAATTGGTAAATTATTTTAACGTATTAAATATGAACACGAAGGAAAAACAAGCGGCTGACCTGACAAATGTTTTGGATTGGTCCGTTTCCATATCCGAGAAGCGCCGTCTTTTCGGGTTTGACACGTTTGAAGGTCACCCTGAGCCCCATGATTGGGAACTGGATATTCACGGCACCAATCAGAACAAAGTGTTTCATGAAGTTATGGAAAGAGATGGCGAATGGGCGTCGGTAACCATCGAGGACGTGCAAAATAACCTTTCTGTTTTATTAAGAGACTACCCCAAAGATATAGTGAAGTTGGTGAAGGGAGATGCATCCGTCACAGGACCCGATTTCGCTAAATCTTCAGACAACAAAGGCATCGCATTACTAAGACTTGATATGGATTGGTATGAACCAACCATAATATGCCTAGATGCCCTCGGGCATCACATTCCGATTGGGGGAGTGGTGATTTTGGACGACTTTGGTCACCACCTTGGTGTGCAGGAAGCTGCAGAAGAATATTTTTCGAAGACAGAGCGGGAAATTGACGTCACAAAAATTGATTACTCTTGCGTACGTATTGTTTTTCTTTCTTAGGGTCCACGAATAGCCCTTAATCCGGAAAGATCAAGCTCGATTTGATACGACAGCGATAAGATAGTGACACAGTGGCGTAAAACCGGTGTGTAAGACCTCGTCATTCATTCCGAAAATAAAAACAGTTTTCCAATATTTCTTGAGGCGGTCGGTTAGCTCATCTGCGTCCATCATATTGACATGACCTAGTTGAGAATACTTTGATCCATATGATTCCGCTGATTTATTCGGCACGCCGACAATGGCACAGCCGTCATCAGATATTGAACCAAAAACGTTCTCAAGAAATGCATCACACTCAGAAGGATAGATGTGTTCAAGAACATCCAGAAAAAACACTGCGTCTGAGCCTCTATCAAGTGCGCCCTTCCTAAAATCATGATACAGAAATTCTATATTCTGGTAGCCAGATAATCTGTTTACGTTGTCATCTAGTTGTTTCTGATCAATATCGGTGCATACAAGTTTCTCAACATTCTGCGCGACGATCGGCGCACCGAAGCCATCTCCGCAACCCACTTCTAATACGTGCGTGGCATTGCGCTCGAGCATCTTAGAAACAAACTTGTACCGAGATGCGCCAAAGACAATCGCCTTAGGGTCATTGCGATAAGTGTTCGAATACGCAGCCCCCAAAGTCGCCCTGTCTTCCGGCAACTTATCCTTTATGGATAGCCAAAGCTCTTGCGAATCTTCCATTTTATCTCCGTTATAAGAACCTGGGCATCTGGGCGAGCCGTAAACTCCGGCCATTTAACACATTTTGAGTCTCAGAGGTAAACTACCATGGTGATTACATGTACGTTCGTCCCATTACCGCTAAACGCAACCGTTTCCTGCTAAACGTCGATATAGGCCATCAAATTCTCAAGGCTATCTTTCTGCCAGATCCAATTCTGGTTCTCCTGAAATATTCTGGGCGAATCCCCAAATTTGGTTTGCCAGTGCATTGTGATAAATTTTTCGTTAGTCGTTTGCAGTGCAGGCACGCCAACATTAAACATTTTAAAGGGACACTTAGAGTAAAATAGAGCAGTAACAACTCCATTATTTACTGCGAAGTTATCTGTTGCATCTTCGTAAAGTGCTAAACGCAAATCAAGATCATGCGCCGCAAAATCAACTACCTCCCAATCATATTTCCACGCTAATCTATCATTAAAGCAATCCTCAAAGTCCGGAATGACAAGCACCCTAATGCCCTTCTCTTTGAGTGCTAGACTAAGCTTATACCACGCTTTGATATTCGAGTTGCGAACCGCCTGAAACTGGCTAGTCCGCAATGAAATGGTCACATACGAATGCCCCCGGGTGTAAGTTCTAGCTAGAGTCTTCGCATGTTCTGAAGCCTGGAATTGTTGCACCTTTGCACCCTTATCGAACAACTGGAGCATAAAGCTTGGCGAGTAAAAAAAACGGGGGTCTTTATCGCGCCCACCTGGATAATTTGGCGGAAAACCAGGAGCCAATTCATGACTTGGAAGACTTTGTTGAATGTCTATTTTTACAACGGTTGGTAACAGCTTTGGAATTTGGCTGAGAATATGATGGACACGCCAATTTTTCTCTGAGACATCGTATTCATTGTCTCTTGGGCTCACTTGACGAAAAGTAGGAGCAATAATGTAAAGAAACATCGAAGTGTAGGGCGTAAACTGACGCGACGATTCGGCATTGATAAGAAAATTAGCAAAGTCAAACGTCACCGGGTTAAGCCGCGTGTCATAATATACGGGTAAAGGCATTAGTGCGTTCTTTCTAGCCTTAAGTTACGAAACAAAATTCACTACGTGTCCACCGGAGCGATCACTTGTCTTAGCGCACAAACGACTTATCAAGCTAGTCGCACGCAAACTAATCATTTGAAAGGCTTTGCAGCCCTCGCAACATTTGATCGTCTTTTCTAATTTTTAGATTCGAAATAATCCCGTCACCGAATAGTTCAACAAGATCCTTCTCTAACACCAACAAGTCCCGATAGAATAGACACACAAATCGCGTCATATTCGAAATAAAATGCAGGATCACGTTGGTCCAGAACAGACTTCACTAGACTTAAGTATGTCTTATCTATAGCCATGATAGGTAGCCAAATCACAGATAATTAACCCGGATTTCTAGGTCTAGACAGATACCAATGCAAGACACTTACATCGCTCTACTGTAACCAATGAGTACCAAAAGCAATTAAAATATAAATTCGTAGCTAGTAAGGTTCGGTATCGATTCCCGGCACATCAAATTTTATTTCAGCTGGCTCTTCACGGAACTTAATTGGATTACCTACGTGCCTAAGCCCGGCCGGGTCAGTGATGATCATTTCACGCGCTTTGGCGTGCTCCTGTTCAAACGCCTCAACCATGTCTAGAACGGGTGCCCACGCCAACTCGAGCGGCTCAAGCGCCTCAATCCATTCCGCCTGAGTCTTTCGCTTAAACGCCTCTTGGAGCGCTTTCTTTGCTGGTTCCTGGGCCACGCAATCATCGGCGCAACAGAGGTCAAACAGGTCCATCCTGTCCATGAATGTCAGTAAGCTGGTAGCGAACTTAGGCTCTCGACCGGTAAGAGCAATAAAGCGACCATCCTTCGTTTCATAAATATTATAGAACGCAGCACCGCCTATAGAGCGGCCTGTACGTGTTGTCGGCGCTACGCCTTCGGCAAGAACAGGACCCGTTAAATGGGCCGTCCAAGACAAAAGAGTGTCGTACATACTTGCGTCAACATAGTCCCCCTGCCCAGTTTCTTCTCGCCGATAGAGCGCCATTAGAATACCAGACAAACCAACTAAGGAAGAGCCCATGTCGGCGCCAGGTAATCCTGGCACGACAGGCTTACCGTCAGCCCCGTCGTTTATGGCGAGTAAACCCGACAGGGCCTGCGCACCCATATCGTGAGTCGGCTCTCCTGAAAGAGGACCTGTCTGCCCAAAAGCAGATACGGAACAATAGATGATCTTTGGATTTCTAGATTTAACAACTTCGTAATCGACACCAAGCCGATTCACCACGCCCGGCCGAAACGCCTCAACGAAAACGTCGGCGGTCTCGCACAACTTAAGCAACTGCTCACGATCGTCATCATCTTTAAGGTTCAAGCATATGCTTTTCTTACCCCGATGAGTGTTCCGGAACCAAACGGAATGACCATCTTGAAACGGGCCATATTTGCGGGCAGGTTCACCTCCCGGTGGCTCGACCCGCAACACATCAGCACCATGATCCGCCATCATCAGTGTTAGGTGTGGACCAGGCAAATACATAGATAAGTCTATGACGCGGACACCATCAAGCTTCATAGCGAAACATCTTTTGCAAATAATTATTGGCGCCTTGATTCTGCAGACACATCGTTCAAATCGCTCCCGCGTCTCTTAGCGCCGCAATATTTTCGTCGTCATAGCCGACTTCTTTAAGTATCACATCCGTATCAGCGCCCAGCTTGGGGGCATGACGGATGGGAACACGCTTACCGTCCAACTTGATCGGATTATTCAGCACCCGTAGCCCGGGGCGATCAGGATGATTAACTTCCGTAATCATATCGATTTCATCTACGAAGGGGTTGTCCAGCGCTTGAGCCATGTCGTAAACGGGAGAAATGGGAATAATGCCTTTGAACCTCTCGACCCACGCGTCGGTTGGTAGTTGAGAAAATTCTTCATCAAGGATTTCCGTCAGCGCAATGCGGTTCTCCAATCTTGCACCTAAATCGACGAACCTTGGATCCTCCGCCAGGTCTTTGCGATTTAACCCTTCGGTCAACAACCCCCAGAACTTAGGATTCTGGCACATTATGAATACCCAGCCGTCTTTACTCTTCACAAGCTGACTCGGCGTCACAGAAGGGTGCGCACCGCGAGGCGCCCGACCAGTGATCAAGCCTTCGTTGAGGTACCAAACACCAGGATAGGTCAATTGATGTAGCGCGGCCTCCATCAGGCTGACATCAACGTCGCCCCCCTTTCCCGTTCTCTTCGCTTTTAATATGGCAGCCGTGACACCATAGGCGAGCATGGTGCCAGTCATAAAGTCGATGAGCGACAGCCCAAAACGTGCGGGCGGCCCGTCGGGCTCACCGGTCACCGAAAGAAAACCCGCCTCGGCTTGCATGAGATAATCATAGCCGGGCCATGATGCCCGCGTGTTATCGCGTCCATACGCAGAGATGTGCCCACATACAATTTCAGGATTGACGTCTTTGAGTGCGCCATAGTCGATACCGAGTTTTGCTGGTTGATTTCCCCGCATGTTGTTGACGACAGCATCGGATTTCTCGACGAGCCTGTGAAATACCTCCCGACCTTTTTCAGCCTTGAGATCAAGCGTGACGCTACGCTTATTGAGATTAAAGGCTTGGAAGTACTGACTGTCATTTTCGCCTAAGAAATAAGGGCCGGTTGACCGAGCAAAGTCACCACTAGACGAAGGATTTTCGACCTTGATGACCTCCGCACCCATATCCGCCATAAACATTGAGCAATAGGGTCCTGCCCCATACTGCTCCAGTGTAAGAACACGCAAACCCTCTAAAGGCAAAGACATCAAATTTTGTTCCGTTCAATGAGTTGCTTGGCAATGATTACCTTCTGCATCTCGTTTGTGCCTTCACCAATTGCCATTAAAGGCGCATCACGGTAGAGGCGTTCAACAATAAATTCTTTGGAGTAGCCGTACCCACCATGAATACGCATTGCTTCTAGCGAGTTCTCAATTGCCGCTTCCGAAGCATGGTATTTTGCCATACCTGCCTCAAGGTCACAGCGACGGCTTGCGTCATAGGCTGCCGCCGCCTGCTCGACCAAAAGACGAGACGCCTCAAACCGCGTTGCCATCTCGGCTAATTTTAACTGAATAGCCTGGTGCTTGTAGATCGGTTTTCCGAAAGTCGATCGCTCTTGGCTGTATCTTACGGCTTCATCTAATGCGCGCTTGGCTATGCCAACTGATCGAGCTGCGACATTTATCCGGCCGAGCTCTAATCCACCGACGGCCTGATAAAACCCCTGGCCTTCTTCACCGCCAATCAGATTCTCCGCCGGCACCCGGAAGTCTTCGAACACCATTTCTCCGGAATCGATTCCTTTATACCCGAGCTTTTCTAAGCGACGGGAGATTTTAAACCCCGGCCCCTTCTCTACGATGAACATGCTCATACCCTGGCGCGGTGGATCAGCGTTAACATCCGTCTTAGTCAGCAAAGCAAAGCATGTGCCTTCAATGGAGTTGGTGATCCACGTCTTGGTGCCATTGATGATGTAGTCGTCACCATCGCGGACAGCTCTCGTGCGTATACCTTGAAGATCCGTCCCCGCATCAGGCTCCGTTAGCCCAATCCCTCCGCGCACGTCACCAGTCACAAAACGAGGCAACATTCTTTGTTTTTGTTCTTCAGTTCCAAATTTTTCTACAGCTGTCGCCATCATCAAATGGGAGTTGAAAACGCCGGTCAGAGACATCCACACCTCTGATACCTTTGTCACCACTTTGGCATAGGTTGATGCAGACAAACCAAGGCCACCCCACTCCTGTCCGATGGTTGCGCCGAACAGACCCATATCTTTCATCTGCTCAACCATATCCGAGGGATACGTGTCTGCATGCTCTAGCTTCATGGCGTGTGGAGCAACGTCTCGATCGAGCCATTTATCTATGCTGTCCAGAATTAGGGACTCATCCACATCTTGATATTTCGAGTCTTTCGGCGCCATTAGGAGCCTCCTGATCTAGCCTTTAAACGGTGTCCTAACCGGTAAAAGCCACGCCAATGCCTGCTGGATGGGCCCAAACCTTTACTATCCAGACAAATACTAATTTTGTCTGTTCAAACACTGTATCTAAGATAAGATGTACAGACAAATTATATTTGTCCGGACGTATGCAGGGCATGGGTAGGAAACGCATGGGGAATTCAGAGCCAGTGGCTGTCTGCGGGAGCGCAAAAGAGCCTCGCTACCAAGCGCTCGCAGATATCTTGCAGAACGAAATTGAGTCGGGGGTTTATCCTGTAGGAACCCGAATGCCGTCAGAACTGAAGCTGTGTAATCGATTTAACGTTAGCCGGTTTACAGTTCGAGAAGCGCTACGGCGCATGATCGATAACGGCATGATTTTGCGGCGCCAAGGTTCTGGAACCGTCGTAATCTCAAAAAACCCGACGAAGTTGTTTGTGCAAAAACTGAATTCAATTGATGAGTTGCTTCAGTACTCAACTGATACTCGATTGATGGTCAAGAATTCAACAGCCGTCGAGGTTGATGCAAGGACTGCAAAAATGATTGGCTGCGAACCTGGCACCTCATGGCATAAAATTGAATCCATCAGATACCTAGATGAAAAGTCACCGATCTGTTGGACCGACGTCTATGTCCTTCCGGAACACGAGAGCCTAACCCAACGTATTGGAGCGGACACGACTCCCGTCTTCATGTTGCTGGAGAAAGAATTTAACGTCGTCGCAGAAGAAGTTACGATGGAGTTGTTTGCTGGCTCTATCGAAGAGTCGAAAGCTTGGGAGATGGGTGTCAAACCAACTAGTCCGACATTAATTATTGTCCGTAAATATAAGGATCTAAATGGCCGGGTATTCGAGGTTTCTGTAAGCGAACACCCAGCTGGGCGCTTTACTTTCTCAATAGACCTTCTGCGCAGTTCAAATATGTACTAACCCTACTCGGCTTCGATTACTGGATAACTGACGTTGGTGCCGCCCAACCCACAGTACCCATTTGGATTCTTGGCTAAGTATTGCTGATGATAGTCTTCTGCATAATAAAATTGAGGCATCTCCATAATTTCAGTCGTAATTGGCCCGTACCCAGCATCTTCCAATACGGAAGCGAATGCACCCTTTGATGCTCTCGCTATATCAAGATGCTCTGTACCGGATACATAGATACCAGACCGGTATTGAGTTCCCGCGTCGTTACCCTGTCGCATCCCTTGTGTCGGATTATGCGCCTCCCAAAAAACCTTCAACAAATCAGCGAAAGCGATCTTTTTTGGGTCGCAGCAAACAAGAACCACTTCATTATGGCCGGTCATGCCGGAGCAGACTTCCTCATAGGTCGGGTTGGGCGTATGACCAGCAGCATATCCAACAGCCGTCGTATACACGCCATCGAGCTCCCAAAACACGCGCTCAGCTCCCCAAAAACATCCTAATCCGAATAGCGCCGTTGCCATCCCGTCAGGAAACGGTGCTTTGATCTGATTGCCATTAACGAAGTGGGCGTTTGCGACAGGCATCGCCTCGATCCTGCCGGGCAGAGACTCACTAGCAGTTGGTAATTCCATCTTTTTTCGCGAGTTAAGAAACATCGGTTCTAGCTCCGTCTTGTGCGCTGACATTTGTGTACATCGGGAAGTCAGACGTTGCAAACAAGCCACAGACAAAAATAATTATAGGACACCAGCAGATATTCTGCTCACCTGTCGAGCACCTTGCAAGGAAGACCAGCGTCAGACCAGCTATACTTTCATATTATCCCAGAGATGCAGTAGACAGTTTATACTCGGTCATTCGCTGAGTAGCTGGTCATTCCGATCATTCCTGGGGAACAAATTATATGTCGAAAAATCGAATTCTGCGCGCCGCGCTCCTAGCATCTGTTGCCATGGGCCTCGCTGCCGAAGACGCTGCGGCACAAATCGAAGAAATATTGGTCACTGCGCGTAAACGTGAGGAGTCTTTGCAAGAGATTCCTATGTCGATTACGGCCTTTGATGCCGCCGCGCTTGAGCGCAATCGCATTCAAAATATTGATGACCTGGCTAAATACACCCCGGGCCTAGTGTTTGATGGCGGCTTCGTACCCCAAGATACTCGACCCCAAATTCGTGGTCTTCCCGCAACTCGTGGCCGTCCGCCGGTTGGAATAATGATAGACGGTATCGACGTATCTTCGGAGTCAATGCTCACCGCAGGCGGCGGTATGCTCGCTAACCTCCGCTTAATTGATGCAGAGCGGATCGAAGTTGTTAAAGGACCTCAGAGTGCCCTTTATGGTCGCGTCGCGTTCGGTGGTGCAATTAATTATATCTCAAAGAAGCCCGGAGACGAA
Organism: Rhodospirillaceae bacterium; assembly: GCA_029245025.1. Taxonomy (GTDB): domain Bacteria; phylum Pseudomonadota; class Alphaproteobacteria; order Rhodospirillales; family Rhodospirillaceae; genus WLXB01. The sequence continues at coordinate 11,775 of JAQWQC010000017.1, read as the reverse complement.
TTCACAGGAAACTTCACAGCAGATGTTGGTGATTATGGTCAGTTTGAGTTGCGTGGCGCCGCAAGCGGCCCTGTATCTGACAAAGTCAGTCTTGGCATCAATGCGGCTTTTGCAAAGCATGACGGCTATTACGAGAATGCTCTGGATGGTCAAGAACTCGGTGGTTTTGAAAGTGCTGGCTTCTCTATTGCTGCACACTTTGAGCCGACTGACAATTTCACCATGGATACCCGGGTCTCTTATTCTGAAGATGACTACGCGCCACGCGCACAGACTCTTCTCTCGCTGTCAACAAACAGCAGCGTCGGGATTAACCTTCCCGCTAGTGCCATAGGCCTTCTCATCCCCGGTACTTTTGGACCTACTCCGCTTCCCACCCAAGCTTTTGTGCCGCGCCCTGGTGAAATCACATCTTCTGGTCAAGTTTTCTTGAGCCAGGATGCCATTACCGGCGAACGCTTTAAGGGGTCAACACTGGACTCCCTAGTTATCAGCAATGTCATCGAGTATGAATTCGACAATAATATTTCTCTGACGTCATGGACTGGTTACACCCGGGCCGAGGCGACGCAGAATCAAGATGTTGATTTCTTTGGCACAGCAGCCGGATTTAGCCTACTTCCAGCACCAGCTGGATTTGCTGAAACATTGCCGTTCCTGTTCCAGTTTGACCTGGACACGACAACCAAACAATTCAACCAGGAAATCCGTATCGGTGATTTAACCTCTGACGGTCTGCGCTGGTCTGTTGGCGGACAATACTGGCAAGAGCGTATTGATCAGTTGAACAATAACTTGATCTCACTCATGTTCGGCTTACCGGGCTTGCTGCCTTCTGCAGCCCAAAACATTGCAGGCATTACCGTGCCACCACCGTCACCTGAGTTCAGAAACTCCGATCACTGGTCTGTCTATGGGATTATTGAATACGACATCAGTGATCAACTTACAGCGACCGTTGAAGCGCGCTACTCAGACGAAAGTCTAGATGTTGGATATGTTGCTGGTGGCCGCGGAGCTGTTGGATTTGTTGGACCGTTTCCTGGTGCAGACGGTCCAGTTGCAATCAACGTTGGGCCGACAGCAGTCCTCGACTCAAGCGACAACTTCTTCACGCCGCGCTTTGCACTTGAATACCAAGCAACGGACAGTAATCTGCTCTATGCTTCTGCATCTAAAGGTGTGAAGCCAGGCGGCGTATCGACCATCGCTGGCACGGCTCCTGGTAATGGCCGGTTCTTCCCAGAAAAATTGTGGAACTACGAAATCGGATCGAAGAATTCATTCGCCGATGGACGTATGGTTGCCAATATTGCTGGTTTCTACATGGACTACTCAGGCAAACAGGTCACACTTCTTGAACCTAATCCTAACAATGCCCAAGGCAACGACCTTGTCGTGCGTAACGCCGGTTCAGCTCGTGTTTACGGCCTAGAACTTGAATTGGCTGCCAACCCAACCGACGAACTTAATTTGTCGTTCGGGTATACATACCTGGACAGTAAGTACACCGACTTCGTCGTTACAACTACAAGTGCGCTGGGTATTGCTTTGGCTGGAAACTGTACGCCAATCGCCCTACCAAATGGTCTTGGGTCATGCTCAACAGATTTTTCTGGTGAAGCTCTTGAGCGCACACCAAAACACGCTTTGACACTGGCCGCATCCTATCGCACACCGGTTTCCAACAGCATGGATCTGGTTATTGATCTTTCAGGTCAATACCAGAGCAAAAGAAATCAAGACTCTAACGCGTTTCATTACTTTGGATCGTACTTCAACCTAGATGGCCGCATCGGCGTGGATACCGAACAATGGTCGGTATTCCTCTATGGGGAGAATATTCTAGGGGACGACACAGTGAAAAGTGGCCAGGGCTCGGGAGACTTCTCAGCTCTTGGCAACCTAGCCATCATCACTTTTGAGCCAGACAAACCTCAAGGTGGCGTCCGCTTTAGCTATCGCTTCTAAGCGGTCGTCAAATACGCAGACTAAAAGGGCGCCTATTGAGGCGCCCTTTTTTATTAGACGGTTTGCGACGCTGCTCCCGAGATTTCACCAGCCACCTCACCGGTGGTCATAACTCGCCCCCACAAACGCCCGAACATAGCCTCATAGGCGGCCTGCGCCTCATCGTCACAGGTGCCAGTCGCGTCTGAAACCAGGACGACGCCGAAGCTGCGGTCAGAAGCTTCCATCGCAGTCATACCAACGCAGTTGTTTGTGGATACGCCAACGGTCACAATATTAGAGACCCCCATGGCACGAAGACGGCTTTCAATACCGGTCGATGCAAACGCACCCATGGTGACTTTATTAAGAACGGTCTCTCCAACTATGGGAGCGATATCCTCTACGATCTGATGTTCCCTTTGACCCTCAATATTATTCGTCGCCTTAACTATGCCTCTAATATGACGAGGCACATCTGAACAATCCTCATGCTCAGCCCCGTAGGTGACATAAACCACCGGCGCACCGGAACCACGAAACGTTGCTAGCAACCTTTGAGTATTCGGGAGAATTAGGTCGGCGATGCGGGAGAAACGGTAATCTGCTTCTTCTAACCGCCCCTGCTCCCGTAAAAGCTTGCCTAACCCGTGATCCGGGCTACCAGTCGCGTACTGCAAATCAACCACCACAAGCGCCGTGGTCTTTGGGTCTATCGAAAACGAACTACTAAACTCTTCAATATAATTCGCGGTCATCATCTCGCTCCCGAGTTTCTCAGACATTCTCGTTGCCACATCACCGTAGTCTTAATACCGGCATAAAAAAATACAAAAGGCACCAGTCCCTTCACCTTACCTTGAGGTAGTCATCGCCGCGTGCGACCTTGGCTTTGCATGAAAAACGATAAACACTCACGACTGATCGTATAATCTGGGGTACCGTTCCATGAACTAGCCCAGAAGTATGAGCACAATCGATAAAATAATTCCCATACACGAAGGTTTTTAACAGAAACCTAGCGTGATCATCATTTGAACACTAAAAAAGACTTGGCTTAGCTTATTTTAAGCGGCTCACTGTCAACGTTGAGCGGCATCAGCCCTGCGTATAAATTCTACGCACGTATTCCTCGAAAGTGTTTGCTCTTCGCCCGAGGATAAGCTCTAGGATTCTTGGATTGCCCAAGAATCCGTATGCGTCGTAATGCTCATTCATGATGCTCATCTGGTTGACCCGATCTTTGGATGCCCCGGCCGCTTTTGCTTTTTCTTGCATCGCGGCGATGGATGTTTGCTCTGCCTTGACCGGTTTACCGATGACATTGCCAATGATGCCCGTCATATCAGACTGGCTCAGGGGTTCTGGCCCTGCGAGTTCGAAAGTACCGTAGAGCCAGCCATCTTCAAGTGTGACCTTTGCGGTTGCTTCAGCCAGGTCAAGTAAATCAACAATGTTGAATTTGACGTGGGTATTGAACGGCATCGCATGAATGCCTTCACTTGTAACCCTTTTCCATATAGGTTCCAGATGCTGCATATAGCGCATCGGTTGGACGATCGTATATGGCACACCCGACTCAATGAGGATTTCCTCCGTATCAAGCTTTAGACTGTGATGCCTCACTTCACGGCGTAACGGGTGCATAACGGAGTAGTAAATAAACTTTGACAGACCAGCTTCTTTTGCCGCCGACACAAAGTGACCTGTCATAGTTTTTTCGTCCGGGTGCATCGGGGGTCCGATGTGAACGATGGCGTCACACCCATCGATCGCAGACTTTATCGTTTCAGGCGCATCCATATCGCCGACGGCGGTTTTTGTTGCACCCAACGCTTTCATTTCAGCGTCCTGTTTTGAATCCCGGACGAACGCCGTAACTGACGCCCCCTGCTCAGCCAATGCTTCCACGACACGCTTTCCTGTCCGGCCATGCGAACCCGTCACCAGCACTGACATCGTCATCGCTGTACCTCCGAGATGATAATTGAACTTATATAGTTAGAATTCGGACAGCAGCCGTCCAAGACCGTACACTTTGTCTTCTATACCGTTAGCTCGCAGTGCATGCCAATAGGTTGCTGTATTAATGGCAATCACTGGCTTCCCAAGCCATGCTTCAGCCTCTGCTGCAAGTCCAACCATGCTGAGGTTGGTGCCCACTTGAACGATAGCATCGACATCGTCTCCGTTGAGCTCATCCTTTATCAGGGTACGGAGATGATCCTCAGGCACTTCAGCAATTGCAGTCCAGCTGGGACATTGCAGACAAATATCGCGCACCACCTCAAAGCCACATTCTTCGAAGTACCGCTTCACTTCTGCATTCGCAATTGGGTAGTAGGGAGACACAAAAGAGATTTTCTTGATGTTTCCATACGCATTCAGCGCGGCGGATGTAGCGTGTGATCCGACACTAATTTTAATTCCGGATTCATCTTCTACTTTCTTCACGAAAGCATCCGCACCTGCAATACCGTCATAGAATGTTACCGCAGACATGCCCATAACCAAGTAATCGGGCGAACATGTCATTACACTGCGGACAGCATCTAAAACCCCTTCCGAGATTTTAGTTGTGCCGGCCAAAAATGTCTCATTGCTGATCGCCTGAGAGTTTGGCGTAAAGATACGGCTGTAGTGGTTAGTTACACCATTTACCCGCATTGCTTCAAAATCTGGCTGAACAATGGTGTTGGTTGATGGACCAAGCACGCCGAACTTTTTTCTCCACCCCTGAACGTCCGTCATAACTTCCCTCGTGTTTTTAGATGATTGCGCATATTGCCCTAGCTAGTGTTGGTTTACTTTAATATAACGTAAATGAGCCATAAGCAGTAAGCAGGCGCAAGGGCACATCGCTTTTGTCATTCACGCGATGGTCATTATTGATTTTATACAGCCTACCTAGACGCTTCTTTGTGAGGCAGTTTATCAGGCGGTCCACTAGCACTCTCGTCAGCATTACTTAACGTTTGAAACCGCCGCGGCAAAACTGGGGTTGAACGCCTATTATGGCGCAACCGGTCCGCCCGGGCGCTAACGACTGAAACGGATGGGCCTTGGTCTGTGAGTTCATACAAAAGGCCACTCACATCGACGAACTTGTCAGCTAAAACATGGATGACGAGTCCATCCTTCTGCACAATGCCCTCGGCATACAGAAAACTCGAGCGCAGAATCTGCTTACGAAACGCCTGAAAGACCTTCGGCCAGACAATGAGGTTCACCACACCACTCTCGTCTTCTAAAGTAATAAAGACCGTGCCCTTTGCACTACCTGGACGTTGACGGCAAATCGACAATCCGGCGACAGCTACTTTGGTATTCGCCGAAAGGCCAGATAAGTCACTGGCCACAATAGCGCCCCGCTGGGCCAACTTGTCACGCAGAAAAGCCACAGGGTGCTGGCGTAAAGTCAGCCGTAACGCCGTGTAATCTTCAACCACCTGCTCTCCAAGAGAAAGGGTGGGTAAGGGTGGCGGTAATTCAAAAACCGCATCGGCCCCACCTTGCAATCCAGCAGGTGGTGGCACGTCCTCTTCTGAGTCAAACAATGGAAGAGGTGCTTGCTTAAGGGCCTTCACCGCCCATAAAGCCTGACGGCGACTCAAGGCCGCACCGCCCAAAACGATTGATGCAAAAACATCTGCTTTCGCCAATTTCTCAAGCGTATCGATCAATGTTGTGCCGCCACCTGGATACCGCTGCCACACATCATACGGATCACGGTAGCCACACCCCCTCGCCTCAACAATGGCACGCGTATCCGATTCCTTAAGCCCTTTGATTTGGCGGAACCCAAGACGTAACGCCACGCCCTTAGCCGCTGTTGTCGGCTCAAGGGTGGAATCCCATTCACTGGTATTGATATCGACAGGAAGGAGAATAACACCGTGCCGTTGCGCATCTTGGATAATCTGCGATGACGCGTAAAACCCCATGGGCTGGCTATTCAACAGTGCACAGGTGAACGCCGCCGGATAATGACACTTCAGCCAAGAAGATACATAGGCAAGCAGCGCAAAACTGAACGCATGGCTTTCTGGAAAACCGTAATCACTAAACCCTTTAATCTGCTTGAAACACAGTTCTGCAAAGGCCTCTGTGTATCCATTGGACAACATGCCTTTGGTAAATTTCTCTCGGAGAATGTCTATCTTTCCATTTCGACGCCACGCGGCCATAGCCCGACGCAAGGAATCAGCTTCGTCAGGTGTAAACCCTGCCCCAACAATGGCGATACTCATGGCCTGCTCTTGAAACAGCGGCACGCCTAGGGTGCGTTCTAGAACACCCTTAAGACCTTCAGATGGATACTCAATGGGTTCTTCTTGTCGACGCCGGCGCAAATAAGGATGCACCATGTCGCCCTGAATCGGCCCCGGCCGGACGATCGCAACTTGGATAACAAGATCATAAAGAGTCGCCGGTTTAAGCCGCGGCAGCATGCTCATCTGGGCGCGGCTCTCAACTTGGAAAACCCCAACAGTATCCGCCTGCTGAAGCATGTCGTAGGTCGCGGGATCTTCTTGCGGAACCGTAGCCAAAGTTAAGGCGCGGTCATGGTGTGTATAAATAAGATCAAAAGACTTTCGAATGCACGTCAACATACCGAGAGCCAAAACATCGACTTTAAGTATGCCAAGCGCGTCGATGTCATCCTTATCCCACTCGATAGTAGTCCGGTCTATCATCGCAGCATTGGAAATAGGCACGATGTTAGAGAGCGGCCCTTTTGTAAGGACAAACCCGCCAACATGTTGAGAGAGATGACGCGGGAAATTCTTAAGCTGCTCAGCTAAGTCCAGTGTTAGCTTAAGGCGCGTGTCATCGGGGTTAAGACCCGCCTCGCGGGCTTGCTCTTCTGGGATACGTTTAGATGACGACCCCCAGACCGTGCCAAGGAGAGACGCAATGATATCTTCAGAAAGCCCTAAGGCCTTACCAACATCACGAACAGCAGAACGCGTGCGGTAGGTAATAACCGTTGCCGTCAAGCCAGCGCGTTCACGGCCATATTTTTCGTAGATATACTGAATAACTTCTTCGCGGCGTTCGTGCTCGAAGTCGACGTCTATATCTGGCGGCTCATTGCGGGCCGCAGAGATAAACCGCTCGAACAACAACTCCGTATCATCGGGGTTAACAGATGTAATGCCGAGGCAATAACACACAGCCGAGTTGGCCGCAGACCCACGACCTTGGCACAAAATACCGCGTCCACGCGCATAACGTACGATGTCATGAACCGTGAGAAAGTAAGGCGCATATCCAAGATCACCGATCACCTCTAACTCATGACAAATCTGTGCTTCGACCTTCTTTGACACATGATCCGCATACCGCCACGTCACACCCTCCCAAGCCAGTCGCGCCAGCTGTGACTGCGGAGTCTCTCCATGAGGAACAGAGTCTGATGGGTATTCATAACGCAACTCATCAAGACTAAAGGTGCAGGCCTCAGCGATCGCAACCGTCCGGGCAAGTGCGCCACGGTGGTTTTTGAACAGCCGCGCCATCTCCAATGGCGGCTTATGATGACGCTCACCGTTTTTTTGTATTCGTAGACCAGCTTGATCGACGGTGCAGCGTGCCCGGATACAGGTCAACACATCCAGCAGGGGCCGACGCGCAGGAAGGTGCATGTGCACATCATTCACAGCCACCATCGGCACATCGGATTGATTAGCCAGATCTGCGATCTGCCACAACCGCCGCGCGTCTTCGCCAGATGCATTGGCACAAGCTGCAACCGAAATCTCAACGCCAAAAATATCTTTGAATTGGTTGAGTGTGCGTAAAAAGTCTGCTGCGATTTCTTCATGTAAAAGAGTACCTTCTGGCACCAAAGCGACAGCAACGAGACCCTGCGCATACGCGGCAACATCATCTAACGTCAGAAAACACTGCTGCTTCGGCGCACGCCGCTTACCAAGAGTGAGCAGCTGGCAAAGACGGGCATATGCCGCACGGTCTTTTGGATAGACCAACAGGCTTGGCCCATCGGGCGCTTCGTGGCTATCGGCACCCCCTTGATCCCGCAAATCCTTGGGTGGTAAATGCCAATCATGAACGTCATCACCCCATTGCCATGTCGGTGCCGCCAATAGGTCAAGGCGACAACCGGGAATAAAGCGCATATCCGTTTCCTTGCACGCAATGTGACTGCGGACCACCCCGGCTAATGTGTTGCGGTCCGTTAACGCAGCGGCTGTGTGTCCGTGGGCAATAGCAGCGCGGGCCAATTCCTCCGGATGAGAGGCCCCACGCAAAAAGCTGAAATTGCTGGTGACCTGTAGGTCGACGTATCTGGGTTCAACAGACATAGCGAGCGATTAGGCAAACAAACCGTGGAGAAACCAGCGCGCTTGATGATCAGCACAACTCTGCAACAACGGGAATGGAAGATAAAAAAGCCAAAAACGCGCACCGCCTTTGCTTTCTACTCGCCAATATTCCCGCACGGCGCCGCCATCTTGACACAGTGTAAAATAGGACTGTTGTTCTTTACTGCGATCAGGCGGTAAAGCACCGCGCCACCACGATCCAGCAATCCGCTCCGGCCCTTCCGCCGCCGCAAGGTGATACGTCTGCCGTCGCCACGAGAACCCAGGCAAAGGCATCACCTGCGTGGGCGACGCACTGGCACCTACGGGTATAGGGTCAACCAATTCAGGTTTAGGCAAAAGATGAATGGGCCGCGCACCTGGCCGCATACGTCCGAAATCGCTGTGCAGTAGAGTCGCTTCACGCACATCGCCGGGCAACGTGGCTTGATTCGCTCGGCTAAGAGCTGGCACAAATCCGGCAGCTCGTTCTGGAATATGACTAGCCCGTATCTGTGGCCGGACAACGCGCCCCGATCCAAGGCGGGCTTCAAGTCGGTCAATTAACAATGCGAGATCTCGGCCAGACTGACTTGCCCTCTCTGACTCAGGTTTGGTACCGATACTGATGCGTTCTTGCTCGCTGGCCATCGGGTCCGTAGCGGTCACAGTGAGCATCAAAAATTCGATGCCAAAGCCAGCATCAAGCCCATCAATCTTTTCGCGGAATAAACGGAACAGATGCTCTGTCCGACGTACCGCCTGCCCGGTACCCACGTTAATCCGATCGGCCGTATTGTCGACGCGAAAGACCTCAAAAACCAAACGCCGAATCCCTTTACGGTCTTTTTCAAGGCGCACACAAAGACTGTCTAATAAGTCACGGAGTGCGGCTTCAACATCTTCAGTGCGGGTAATTGGCTCGGCAAAGTTGATTCGAGCCACATAAGGCAACCGCTCCATCTCTGGCGACAAGGGTTCATCAACTCGGCCGAGAAGTTGATCGAGACGGAGACAGACCTCTTGACCAAACCGACGCGTGAGCGGGGCACGGGGCAACACCAATAAGTCAGCTAAAGTCATGACACCCAATCGATTCAGAGTCTCAAGGGTTCGCGGTGATAACCGCAGTGCTGTCGTAGAAAGGGCTGAAAGGTGTGTTCTTTGCTCCCCTTCAGGAACACATGCCGGCGCACCATCTGACGCTAAACATCGCGCAGCCGCCCATGCTGCTCCCGGTGTATCAGCCAAACCAAGACGACCAACAAAACCAAGACGATTGAGTCGCAACTCAACGTCTTGCAGTAACGCCTGCTCGCCACCAAACAAATGCGCGCACCCAGTGATATCGAGCCACAGCCCAGCACCGCCACGCTCATCCAAGCCTTCAATCGCAAGCCACGGGGTGTAGCGCCGCGCCCACGCCAACATGGCATCAAGACACACACGATCAGCGGCAGGGTCAGCTTCAACCACCTTCAATGTAGGAACCACCGCCCGCGCATCTGTTAGGGATAATCCGGGATTAACACCAGCGGCCCGCGCAGTACTATTGGCAGCAGCGATACGAACTGCTCCCGCATCCGCTGCAATCACTGCGAACGGTTGCTTACGCCACGGTGCGTAGGGCGCTGGTTCGCTCATGCGCTGAGGCCTGGCCTGGAAGCTGGTCAAGCGATCGGTCGCAAAGCGGGGCAGCCAAACGGAAAGCACACGTTTCATCGCACCATTCCACAGTCCATGAATGAGGAGTTCCCTGACGACAGCGGTCGAGAGTCAGAGTCCAACGAGTTTGCCCAAGACCAGGCCAGAGCGGCGGCGCAGATGGGGCAGCTCCAACCCGCCATCGCGTCACAGCGGCACTGGCTGACGCTGCAGCCAAACCGGGCTGAAGTAAAAAACCTGTTGTCCCGCCGCGTTCGGCTGCCAACTGCAAACGCCGTTCGGCAGCCAGACTTAAAGGAGACGCCAGAGAGCCAATGACCGCACACACATCAGAGCAACACAGCCCCTCTTCCATCGCCCACAAAGCTTCGGTTTCATCCTTGGCGCGCGCGAGCACTAGCGCCTCTTCGCTTAGACCCAACGTATCTAAGGCCGGGCCATACAGTGTATCCGCGGCCTTATAGCGGGGCAGACACCAGAGCACGGTGCCGCATTCCTTCCGCTGAGTTTTAAGGCGGGCTGTCAGAGTTGCGACAAAGGTCACGGCAGAAGGCGCAAATCCGGATGCACCCAACGCATCATCGTCACCGACCACATGATGCAAACAAGCCAGCGGCAAGCCGCCCCACGGCAAAGTCTCATCAATGTGCGCAAGGCCAAAGGGCAGAATGTCTTCTGCCGTACGCGGTAGGCCTTCGATCTTTTGAATCTGTGTCCGCAGCGCCTCAAGTTTGGGCGACGTCCCAGAGACACCGTGCATCAGCACCCTCCTCTAATTTGTACCTTTCAACAATACTTCTTGTATTTCTGTTCTCTTTTTGTTCTTTTTCCCCGCGAAGGTCAAGAGGAATATCAGGGGGTGCTTGACCCGCCTTGAAGTAGAGGCGACGTTTGGGGTCTGACAGGGGAGCACAACAATGGCCGACAACGACACAGCAACAGCGCAAGAAATGACTGCCATCATCAAAGGCATCTTTACCGCCTTCGAAGACCACAATCCGGAAGGAATTGAAGGCCACATGCACCCCGACTCAACAGTATGGGATGTGTTCACGCCGCAATTGATTCGCGGTGTAGAGGAACGCAATAAATTTCATGCCGAAGATCAAGAACAGATGCAGGCCCGCGGCCCATTGTCCCTGACCGTTGAAGACCCTGAAGTCGACACCTGGGCAGACACCGCCCTCGCCCGCTATTACCTCAACTATTCCTACGAACCACCCAACCCAGCAGAAGGACGGGTGCGCATAACCGATGTGTTTCGTAAGTTCGACGGCAAATGGCTCATCGTGCATCATCATGAAGGCACAGTGCCGACTGGGATTCCGCCGGTCACTGAATAATGAATAAGCGAGCAAGCTCGCAGAACACATAGGTCTCATGGTCAAGCCTTGGATCAATAACTTGTAGTAGCCGTTCCAAATTACGTTCACCAGCCATGCACCTCTCCTAATCCAATGACATAGACCCTGCCCTATAGGGCGTCTACCCAGTATCCCTGCTCCTTATGATTTAAAGGGAATAAGACTTTGAGCACTAATTTGCCTCTTGCTGGCGTTCGCGTCATCGAGTTTTGTCTCGTTGCGGCGGGTGACGCGTTTATAGAAGATGTGCTTTCCCCTATCGTTGACGGAAAAATCAACGTCGCATAACACCTTATCGTTTTACTGAGTTCCTGGAGTTTCTTTCATGTCTGCCCATAAAACGTTTTGGTCCCAGGTTCGGGGATACCCCTTGATTGTGTTTCTGACCTGCTTGTTGGGCTGGAGCCTGACCAGCATGGACCAGTCCCTGTTCGGTTATGCGGTCCCTGGCATCCAAGAGGAGTTTG
>JAQWQC010000005.1 GCA_029245025.1 Rhodospirillaceae bacterium | reverse complement strand
TGAAGCATTTTCTTGCTACCCACTGTAATACCTCGAAGATTGAGGTTCTTGCCTACAAGCGGGCCAGTATTCAGGGCCCCGCTCGCTTCACCAGCTAGGCCGCCAATCATCCCGATGGTGCCGTTGAATGCGGCGGCTTCAAACGAATCCTGAAGACTGCCAGGTCCGCCAGTTTCGACGACGACATTAGCGCCAGCCCTACCTGTGGCATCGAGAACGGCCTTTGCCCAGCCCTCCGTATTTTTGTAGTTAATGCCGTGGCTTGCACCGAGCGCTTTAGCTGTTGCCAATTTGTCGTCGCTTGAAGAGGTGATGACGGCGGTTAATCCTTTTGCCTTGGCAATTTGCACCCCAAAGATTGAGACGCCACCAGTACCGAGTAATAGAACGGTATCGCCTTCTTTCGCGCGCCCAGCCTCAACAATGCAGTTCCAGGCCGTTACTCCAGCACAGGGTAAACACGCACCTTCGGCATAGGAAAAAGAGTCAGGAAGTTTAACAAGAGCGTCGGCAGAGAATGCACCATACTCAGCCAGGGTTCCTTCGGCGCCACCACCTAAGTCAGACCCAAAATATTGCGGTCCGAAGGGGCCATCCATCCATGCAGAAAAGAAGCTGACGCAGACGCGGTCTCCTATGACAACGGAGGTGACACCATCCCCAATTGCGGTAACTTCACCAGCGCCGTCGCTGACTGGGATTAGGTTTTCGTTGCCGCCTTGGCCGTAGGTGCCATTCAGCACCATATAGTCACGATAGTTAAGTGAGTTGGCATGAAACTTAACGACGGCTTGGCCGGGACCAGCAGTCGGCTCGTCTCGCTCCGCAGTCCTTAGTGATCCAATGCCTTGCTGAGAGCCAACTTCATAAACTTTCATTATGCGTCTCCATTGATCTTCTTGATGGTGGGGCGAGAGTCTTTTCCCCGCCGGTATTAATCCACCCTAGAGCTTTAACATAGGTGAGGAAACGGTGCTTGGGCCCTTGGTCAAAGGCCGGACTCCCCTACCATTATTGGTTAGCGTATGGTCGAGCATCTATTTAAGAGGTAAGAGGGTAGTGGTATATGTTTAGTCAAAACGCCCGGCTAGTAGGGATTGCTTCGCTAATTTTGGTTTTATCCTTACTTTTCCGCACGCCAGTGATCGCCGAGCCCGCTGCATGTGAAAGCCTCATTAATAAAGATTTTTCTCGCATCCCGGATGCAACCACGCAAATTACGTCAGCATCCGACATCGCTGCCCAGGGAAGACTCCCAGATTATTGTAAGGTAGAGGGCTATATTGCGCCGGCCGTTGGGTTCGAGTTCCGTATTCCGCAGAAGATCTGGAATGGGAAGCTTCTTATGCAGGGATGCGGTGGTTTCTGTGGGACCACTTCCATGATCGCCCAGTGCGATGACGCGGTCGCTCGTGGGTATGCTTGTGTCTCGACCGATCTTGGTCACAAAAGCACGCCCATCGACGGCAAGTGGGCATACAATAATCCCCAAGGAGAGATCGACTTTTACTATCGTGCGACTCATGCGACCGCCCAAGCCGCGAAAGCAATCCTGAAATTTGCTATGGGGCGCCAAATCGAGCGTTCTTATTTCCGGGGATGTTCCACCGGCGGGAGACAAGGTCTTATTTCCGCACAGCGGTTTCCAACTGATTTTGACGGCGTAATAGCTGCCGCCCCTGCGGGTATTAGTTCGGGTGGCGGGCTGCATCTGATATGGAGTGCACTTGCCAATCTTGATGATAATGGTGAACCGATACTTCGGGCCTCCAAGATACCGATGCTACATGCGGCGGTAGTTGACGCGTGTGATGGTGCTGACGGACTCACTGATGGTCTTATTGATGACCCGCGGAAGTGCGCTTTCGATCCTGGGGGACTGCAATGCCGAGGGCGGGATGGGGATCATTGCCTTACCGAGGCTGAGGTGGAGGTCGTCAACAAGGTCTACCAGGGTGCTATCGACTCAAAGGGGGCACCGCTTTACCGCGCGGTTCCTATGCGTGGGTCCGAGCTTAACTGGGTACCAGCTTACATTGGCGTAAACTCGCAGCCTTCTATTTATCATATGTTCGGCGGGGATTTTTTCAGATACTTGGCATTTGCTGAAGACCCAGGACCAAGCTGGATGCCAGAAGACTTTGACTTTGACTTTGACCCACCCCGCATGGGTTACAATCGTCAACTCAATAATGCAGCCAATCCTGATCTCCGCGCCTTTGTGGCCCGAGGCGGCAAACTCATTTCATATCAGGGATGGTCAGATCAGTCTGTGCCGCCAATGGGTGTTATTGACTACCTGAATGACGTTGAGAACTTCATGGGTGGTAAAGACGCTGTATCTGAATTCTACCGACTTTTTATGATGCCAGGTGTTGCCCACTGTGTCGGTGGAGAAGGCCCCAGTCGCGTAGATGCGCTGACCGCCCTAGAAAATTGGGTTGAGGCAGGCACAGCGCCTGAACAGCTGATTGCCTATAAATTAAAGCAGGACCCTGGCGATTTCGCCGCAGCTCACCTTCCACCCAAAAATGAGGACGTCGGTCTAGCTCGGCCGCTCTATCCCTATCCTGACGTAGCCCGATATAGAAGTGGTGATCCCAATCGGTGGCAAAGTTTCGAACGGGCGAGCCCCAACTAAAAGAAGTTGCTTTCTTTCGCCTCTCTCTTGCAACGCCATCCGGAGCGGGGCGTTAGTGGATGATGTAGACATACAACAAAAGAAATTACGACAATCCCTCTATATATACAGGCCTTCTCCTGCTTGCCGTCGCGGTTGTGGCCAGGTTGCTGGCCGATAACCCATAAGCATCGACATCGACTGCTGTGGAGCTCGAACAAAGGGTGATTTTTCTGATTTGGGCCGGATTGAGTGGTTTGTCTCTCGGGAAGGTCTGGCTTGCTCTGAAAAAAGAGGCCGTAAGTTCCTGGCTTTCCCGGCCCAATTTTATGTAATTTTTATACCTCTATTTAACCCCAGATCTTGGGGATCGTTTTCAATTGGCCGAACAAGAGCCCGCTCACGTCTATGTCCCAGGGCCAACGCTTTTGCGCACCAAAAACAACTCTCTTAGGTGAGGCTTGGCTCCATTCCTGTGACGGCGACCGTGCCTAACCGAGACGTAGATCAAAGGCGGTTGCTGAGGCAAGGCGCCTATTTTGCAACGCTTAAGCGGGTGCCTTGGTTGCTTCCAATTCACCCGTAGCGTTGATCCCCACGAACTAGGCCCGAGATCATCCCTAGGGCAAAAAGTATAGCGGCGGAAAGGACGATTGCTGGCCCTGCCGGGATGTCCCATCTGTAGGATCCGGCGAGACCAGATGCGACAGAGAGGCACCCTACCAAAATAGAAATGAGCGCCATTTTCTCTGGGGTTTTGGCAATATGCCGTGCGGTTGCAGGAGGGATGATGAGCATGGCTGTAATCAACAAAATACCCACGACCTTCATAGATATCGCGACGACAATTGCTATTAGAATGACAAACGCCAGTTCTACTCTATGGCTGGCAACACCTTCTGCCAAAGCTATTTCACGGTTGACGGTCAGCGCGACAAGAGCGCGCCATAAGAGGGCAACCAGTCCCGAAACGACACAGGCCCCTAGCCATATCCATACAATATCGGCGTTTGATACGGCCAGGATATCTCCAAAGAGGTAAGACATTAGGTCGACGCGTACGCCGTGAATAAAAGTAATGGCAATCAAGCCGCACGCGAGCGTGGTGTGTGAGAGCAAGCCGAGTAAAGTGTCGCTCGACCAGTCTCGTTTTTGTTGTAGCCAGACAAGGAGCATGGCCACCCCAATACCAGTCGCCATCGTTCCAAATGTCGGAGCTGCTCCAAGTAAGAACCCTAGGGCAACCCCGAGAAGAGCAGAGTGAGCAAGAGTGTCGCCGAAATATGCCATACGGCGCCACACTACAAAACACCCCAGTGGTCCCGCCGCGCACGCGACGCCAATACCTGCAAGGATAGCGCGAAGAATAAAGTCATCCATATACTCTTTAGACCTATCTAATGCTTATGGTTAGGAGACGGTCGCACTTCGCCTGTTGGTCCGTGGTCGTGATCATGGTCGTGTGTATAGACCGCCAACATGTCAGCGGCGCTTTGACCAAACAGACGTAGAAATTCGGGATGTTTGCTTACCTCTGCAGGACGACCGGAACAGCAAATATGATTGTTAAGGCAGTAGACCCTATTGGTCGCAGACATAACGACATTCAGATCGTGCGAGACCATAATGACGGCGCACTTCAGACGATCTCGTGTTTCTTGGATTAAGCGGTAGAGCTCTATCGAGCCATTGATGTCTACGTTCTGCGTCGGCTCATCCAGCACGAGAAGATCTGGGCTTCTTAAAATAGCTCGCGCCAACTGGACTCGTTGCATCTCACCACCCGATAAAACGTGGATGCTTTTGTCTAGTGTAGGTTCGAGCTGAACAAGTTCAAGTGTACGCACCAGTTCATCATCAGTTTGGTTTCCTGTAAGAGTCAAAAAACGCCGGACAGTTAATGGCAGTGTCGAATCGATCACAAGTCGTTGCGCCTGGTATCCAACGACGAGGTCAGCTTTGCGATCAATCTTACCAGAGTCAATCTGCTCTAGCCCGAGAAGGGACCGCACTAATGTTGATTTCCCGGCACCGTTAGGTCCGATCAGGGTTACAATTTCTCCCGAACCTACTGTGATGTCTATTCCATCAAGTATGACTTGTCCGCTACGGCTTACCTTGAGGTCAGATGCCTCAATTAGATTTACGTCTTCGTTCAATGATCCCGCCTATTTAACTCTGACAATTGGGGCAGATGCCCGTAATTTCTATAGCGTGGTGATGCACTCTAAAGTCTACTGTTGCAGTAGTCTCTTCGATTGCATTTTTTGTTGGACGCTCTTCAAGCTTCGCAGCCGATTCACACTGCTCACAGATCAGAAATTGAGCCTCGTGGTTATCCTTTGGATCCGAGCACCCGATAAATGCATTGCGACTAGATAATCGGTGGGCGAGTCCGGCTTCGATAAGAAAATTTAGGACCCTATAAGCGACTATAGATGCGGGGTGGCGGCCGTCCTCCTGCAAGAGGTCTATAGTGCCGTGTGCGCCAAGGGGCTTACGGTTTTGCCATAAGGTCTCAAGGACCTTGTGCCGTACTTTAGTAAGGCGAAGACTGAGAGAGCGACTCTTGTCTCCTGATATTTTTAGAGCCCCAGAAATACAACGGCCATGGTCGTGTCGGAGCGGCAGGAAACTCATGATGGGGGCCCAATTATCTGTAGACAGGGCGGCGTAATGATATAACAAAACATGCTCCACTCTATTATTGAAGATATTATATGAAAATTCTACATGGCTCTATGATGGCGTTGGCTGGGCTGTGGCTCTCTCAACCCGCTATAGCAAAACCAGAAACGCCCAGCGTGCTTGTCACTGTTCGTCCGATTCATTCACTTGTAGCGGCGGTGATGGATGGAATTGGTGAGCCTGTTCTTTTGCTCAAGGGAGGGCAGACCCCCCATTCTTACAGCCTGAACCCTTCGGGTGCCAAGGCGATCAACGATGCAGACATAGTTGTATGGGTCGGTGAACCACTAGAGATGTTCTTGGAGGGACCACTAGAAACGTTGGCCGCAGATGCTGAGGTCATAGAACTTGCTGTTGAGAAGCATGTGACCTTGCTGCCAAATCGGGAAGGTGGTGTATGGTTGGTAGAGGAGGACCACGACCACGAAAATAAACATGATGACGACGCGCATGAAGATCATGCTGACGATAACCACGATCATAGTCATTACGACGGGCATATTTGGATGGACCCAAATAATGCACGCGGTGTAATTCGAGTTGTTGCCGATGCGCTATCAATCACGGACTCAGAAAACGCGGCGATTTATTTGCAAAACGCAGAAGAAGCACTTCTGAAAATTGACGGGATGGAGACGGAACTTCGTGACACTTTGAGTTCAGTTCAGGAAATGCCTTTCTTGGTATCTCACGATGCCCTGCAGTATTTTGACAAATACTTTGATCTGAATGCAGTTGGTGCGTTTACAACCACACCAGACCGAGCACTCAGCGCACGTCGGTTGTCTGAGATACGCCAACGTGTCAAAGAAATCGGCTCTTTATGCCTTTTCTCCGAACCTGGATTTTCACCAAAAACCATGGGTGTCGTTGCCGAAGCGGCCGATGTGAGTACTGGCGTTGTTGACCCTTTGGGCATGGAATATGAGCCCGGCAAGACGCTCTATTTTGCTTTGATGCGAGGTTTAGCTGCGGAGTTGGCACGCTGTCTGGGTCAACAAGGTCCCCGGTAAAACCTATGCCCGTTGGTATACCGCCCTGACGATCTCGTCATGATCTTGTGAATCATCAAGTTTAAAGCATTGCCTAAAAAGTGTGATGGTTAGGGCGTGGCGCGAAATGTCTGGGCATTAGAATAAATCGTAAAGCAGGAGAGGAAGAATCCTGGGCATTCTGGTTGGCCAAGGGGAAAGTTGTATACACCGGCATCAAAGCGGTTGAGCGCTAGCCCGTGGACCGATAATTCTTGAACAAAAAGCAGCGAGACGCGCAGGACTTGAAACTTGGTCGAGCGCGGAATTTAGGTCTTCAAGTTTGTCAACTGACTCAATGTGCAGAGTATTTTGACCCATCGGTACCTCATCACCCTTGAAATTGTCATCATCCTTAACTAAAGACAGTATTGAAACTAGACTATTTTAGTCCTGCTTTTGAGGCTTAATAATTGTGTTTAAAGTCAATAAGTTAACAGACTACGCGACAGTGGTGCTTATCCATATGGCGATAAGTGGCTTGATAAGGCCCACCCAAGCGATTTCTGAGAAAACCGGCATTCCATTGCCGACTGTTGCTAAGCTGATGAAGCACCTCGTTAAGTCTGGATTGGTTGCCTCCCATCGCGGTGTTAGGGGGGGCTATAGTCTGAGCAGACCAGCCGATCAAACAACGATCGCCGACGTTATCGAGGCGGTTGAAGGGCCAATAGCGCTGACTGCCTGTGTTGATACCTCTGAGGAGCATTGCTCCTATGAAAGCTTATGCCCGGCAAGTGGTAAGTGGAATAGGGTTAACAGTGCTGTCACCGGGGCACTGCGTGACGTTACGTTGGCTGAAATGATTGCAGACCTTGAGAGTGCTGGTCAGGCTTTCCCAACAGATAATACTAAGTCTATTAGAGATGCGCCCAGGTTGCAGTCAGAGCAGGTGAGTTAGATATGGCTGCTACCCAACAAACCGTTGATGCTGTCCGCGATGTTGAGAAATACAAGTACGGCTGGGAAACGAATATCGAATCCGATATGGCCCCGAAAGGGCTCAATGAGGATATCGTTCGTTTTATTTCCGCTAAGAAAGAAGAGCCAGAATGGATGCTGGAATG
>JAQWQC010000027.1 GCA_029245025.1 Rhodospirillaceae bacterium | reverse complement strand
ATAAAGGCACGTGTTGTACCCAAGAGGTGGATTAACAGCATTCAACGCCAGGGCGCTTCATCTGCGCCGTATTGTGCTTCGGATATGTCAGCGGGAGTCATTCGTTCGGCGACTGCATCTCTAAGCCCTGCCGCTTCCTCCTCTCCATTTGACGCTGCAATGTTGAACCACATATGGGCGGTGACACTGTCTTGGATAACACCTCGGCCCAGGCGGTACATGAAACCGAGGGCGGCCTGCGCTCTCGCATGACCTTGTTCTGCAGCTAACCGCCGCCACTTCACAGCTTCTTTATGGTCTTGGATAACACCATCACCATGGTCGTACATGGCACCGAGGGTGCTCTGCGCATTCGCATCCCCTTGTTCTGCCAGATCAGCGCGTTGACGGCATTTAGGAAAGACTGGCACAGTTCCACACTAGGATTAGGGATAGGAATAGCCGATATGACGCTCTCTAGACGCCAGATTTTAGCGGGATCCGCCTCAAGCGTGGTCTTCGCTGCCCTTTACCCGCAACGGACGTTAGCGAATTCTGGCGATGTTCGGGCGTGGCGTCAGTATACCAGCGGCGGCTGGGGTCAAATTCACCTCTGGATGGCTGAGCCAAAATCCGGCCCGGGTGACCGCACGCCGTTGGTCTGCATGCATCAAAGCCCGACCTCGGGCGCCTACTACAAAGAATTTCAAGCGGTCATGGCACGCGACCGGTTAGTAATTTCACCAGACACTCCCGGATATGGCGGGTCAACCGCCCCTCCTTCAATTCCAACCATGGAGGACTATGGCCGCTCTTTAGTTGAAGGCCTCATCAACCTCGGTTACGGCCGCGACGGCAAAGGACCAGTCGACATACTTGGCTTCCATACTGGAAATTTTGTCGCGATGGAGGTCGCGCGACAAAGACCAGACCTCGTGCGCCGAATGGTCATGCCCGGTATACCTTATTACCCAGCCGACGAACGGGAAGCCAAACGCATCCAATATGCACAGCCGCGGCCCTACTTTACCGACCCGGATTATATGTCCCGCTCCTATTTAAGCAGCGTTTTCAACAGAGACCTTGGTGTTTCTAAGGATCGACATTTAGAAATGTTTGTTGAACGTTTGCGCGCACGAACTAAATCTCATTACGGGTTCGATGCAGTGTTCCGTTACAACCCTGACCCGGTACTCAAAATTATTGAGCACCCAACGCTCTTACCCATCCTAAACGAGACTTTGGCTGAACCAACGCGAGAAGCGGGTCAATTAATTCCAGACAAAACGTTTGTTGACCTCATGGATCTCAACGGTTGGGCGTGGTTTACGGCGCCAGAACGCATCGCTGCTGTCGTGCGGCCCTTCCTCGATAAAGCCTGAATCCATGGCATCGATCCGTATTTGGAAGCATTACGCAAATAGTCGCGATGGCCAAGTTCATATGCTGTCGGCTAAACCAGAGAACCAAGAAGCATCACCTAAAACGCCATTGATCTGTTTGCACCAAAGCCCAATGTCTGGCGAAGTCTTCGAGGAATTTCTACCGGTGATCGCTCGTGATCGAGTGGTTCATTGCCCAGACACGCCGGGATTTGGTGGGTCTGACCGACCACTCAAGGTAAGAAATGGCGGCAAAGCCAACATCGAGAACTTCGGTCTGGGACTCGCCGACGCCCTGGTTGAGCTTGGTTACAGCGAAGATAACCCAGTCGATCTGTTCGGGTTTCACACGGGGTCTCTCGGTGCCATCGAGTTGACCCGGGCCCGACCAGATTTGGTCAGGCGCATTATCCTCGTTGGTATTCCGTATTACCCAGCCGTGCAAAGGCCCGTAATGGAGAAACGCTTTGTTACTCCGTACGCTTTCTTGACGGACCCAACTTACGTGCCCGACATGTATGCGCGGATCGTGCTCAACGCGAGTAACGACCTTTCCAATGAAGAACGGTTTGAGGCGTTCCTGGGCCGCATGCGCGCCGGACCAAATGGCCAAGATGGTCCCGATGCAGTGTGGAGCTATGATGCCGACGAGGGATTGTTGGAACTGGCCGCGCTCAATAAACCAACGCTATTCTTGGCCTTCAACGAAGTGCTGACCGAGCCACATAAACATGCCCATCGGCTCTATTTCCCAAATGCGCCATTGATCGAGCTCAGCCACCTTCCGATGGAGGGGTTCAAAGCCGGCCCCCAAGATGTTGCAGATGCCATCAGGCCGTTTCTTGACGGTTAGGTTTTGTTCTCTTGATTTACTGAGCAAAAATAAAATTAGAGACTTCCCTCACCCAACCCTTCGGGTCTTGGTCGGTGATATCGACACCGCCGCCCTCGAGTTCAGCATAGGCAAAATGCGGGCATAGATTTCTAGTCTTTTCCGCTAGCGGGTAAAGCATGTCACCGGTGTTGAAGAGCGCGAGCGCAGGCTGGGTGAGTTTTTGCATTGCTTCAGCGCCGTCGTAATTGAACGCGGCGTGGTGGCCGTACCAAAACGGCCCTCGCCCCATGAGCTGCTGGACGATGTACCCAGTGCACAAATTTAACCCGTCTGGATGATCTTTAATCCACGGGTAGCGTTTTACGAACATTTCCGAAAGATGAGTGCCATCCGACTTCGCGGTATAAGATTTTTCCGCTTCAAGAACCGTATCGATATACTTCAACTGCTCCTCTCGGCTCATCGGACCAGGACCAGACAACACAACCGATTGAATGCGATCTGGATAGGAGATCGCCGCCTCCATCGCGATTTTGCACCCAGTATGGTGCCCGCCAGCGTGCGCCTTCTCGAGACCTAAATGATCGAGCACGGCAGGAACAGACGTCGCAAAATCTCCTATGGTGGGCGGACCAGGTGGAGGATCGGACATGCCAAACCCAATCGTATCGATACCAATAGTTCGGATACCGGCTTCGGCAAGTAACGGGTAGACGTAGTCAAATTGACCACTTGTCAGCGGCGATTGTGAGCAAAGGACCAATACCGTGTCACCTGGTCCAGTGTCTTGGTAATGAATCTGCCCGAAGGGGCCGTCTGCATATCCACGTCTTGGGATCATGGCTCTTCTCTATCTGTTGGAACCAAGCGAATAATCTGGCCACCAGGATCATGTTCAAGCAGAACGTAGAGCGTTCCGTCATATCCAATTTCTATATCGCGGAAGCGCGCAACGTCTTCTAGGAGAATCTCCTTATGGACCACTTTAGTACCATCAAGCACGTATCTAAATAGATCCGTCGCGCGAAGCGTTCCAACGATGATGTTGTCCTGCCATTTGGGGAATTGCTCTCCGTTATAAAAAACAAAGCTCGAAACTGCAGGCGCCGGTGTTAAGTCAATAACCGGCTGCACCATATCGGCTGGATCGAATTCGATACCCAGAATTTCTCCAAAATTTATTGGCGTACCGTCGTAATTGACCCCCGCCGAAATCAAAGGCCAGCCGTAATTCAAGCCTGGCTTAATGAGATTTATTTCGTCGCCACCGCGTGGGCCCATTTCAGAGCTCCACAGTTCCCCCCGATCGACATTAAATTCGAGTCCTTGGGGATTACGATGCCCATACGACCACATAGCCGGAACAGCTGTGGCATCATTCAAGAACGGATTATCTGCGGGCACACGCCCATCATCGTGGAGCCGCATAATTTTGCCATAGGGCAGCGCGAGGTCTTGAACACCGATGTGCTCGAGAGGCCCCTTCATGCCGACACTGAAATACACATACCCTTGATCATCGAAAGTGATACGCCCTCCAGCCGCAATCTCCGGCATGATTGTGTAGGTCTCTTTGTTTGACTCCCAAATCACCTCTTCATCAATCCAAGCGCCATCACGGATACGTCCACGGACTAACTTGTTCATAGACACGGGCTGACCAGACCGGCTGCTCATCGCATTACAATCGGAACATCGATCACCGTAATGGATATATATCCATCCGTTTTCGGCATAATTGGGGTGGATCGCCACGTCCATCATCCACCCCAGACCCATAGGTTGACCGACGAACTCAAATGAATCGTCATAGGCCTTTGGTGCATTGCGAATGAATTCAGATTGGGTCCCGTCACTAGAAACGAAACTGAGGCCACGTCTTTTTTCAGACAATAGAATGCGGCCGTCCGGCAGAGGTGCAATGCCAAAAGGCAGTGCATCCAGTCCATCTATGACGGTCTCTACAGCAAAGTCGTGATGTTCGCTTTCAACAACACCGTCCGGAACGACCAGAGGCGCGTTGTAGCGAAAGTCATCTAGATTGGTGCCTTGGCGCTGCTCCGTTATATAAATTGCTAGGGCCCAAATTTGATCTTCGTCGAAAACCGAAGACCAGGCAGGCATACCCTTCTCTTCAGAACCTTCAGCCGTACTCCGGGCAATATCGGCGACAGCATTACCATTGATCAAATCAATCCCGACCAGTGGCGTACCCTGGGCAGCACCGCGCAACGTCTCTCCATGGCAGACCGCACACTCTTGTTGATACAACTCCGCAACAATGTCCGTCGGAATTGGAATATCTAAATCACGGAGATTGACCAGCCCCGAACCTTCATGAGGCTGCGCAAATGCCGGCCCCATGAAAAATAGGCTCATCGCGATTATACATCGTAAGACCTGCCATAGGTTCATAGATAATGCCTCGCTATAAACCCGCATTTAGTTGTCGAACATCGCGTGTCTGACGCGGTCGCCAACTTTAATACCAAGGCGCTGCACAGTGCCGGCGGCTACTTCCAAGACAGAACGAACGCGCTGACGCGATGGAACTGACTTTTCCGAGTGCGGCACAGTATTTTCTGCAATCGTTACAATTTCACCATCTGCGGTTAGAAAAAGCATGTCGAGCGGAATAAAGGTATTGCGCATCCACATGCTAACCTTCCGATCTCGTTTGAAATCGAACAACATGCCTCGGTCCGTCGCGATCTCGGCGCGGTGCATTAAGCCTGTGGAGCGAGACGCGTTTGTATCCGCCAGTTCAAATTGGAAGGCATGCGCCACGACCTCCTCACCCTCTCCGGTAACGAGTATCTCACCTGACTCCAATGGCAAGCTCTGCGCCTTGGTTGAATCAAAGGGTTCATGCGGTCTCAAAAACTGCGCATTAACAGGCACTGCCGCGAACGCGACAACTAAGATAAACGAAAGTCTGAAGAGCGGTGTAATCATGGCCACCACCCTACCTGAATTGACGGCCTTTACATAAAGACAAAGTCAACGAGCAGGTAAACCGCCAACATAATAATTGCCCAAAACACCATACGCCCCGTAGGCATAGTGCGCGCCAGAATGCCGTCCGGTCCGTGGCGGTGGTGAATACCGTCAATTGTGGCATTCGCCCCTTTCGACAAATCCTCGATGATACTGTCACGAGCGGAACCGGAATTTTCGGTAAACGTAACGGCCAATTTATGACCCCACACGCGATAGAACCAATCAAAGTCGAGGGTCAAACTCTCAACCAACTTCCATCCATAGTATTTAAGGAAGAGGAAGAACGCGGCGCCAGAGAAGAGCAGTATCTGGAACTGAGTCACGATGTGATCCGGTGTGTTCGGCTCATAATCCAAGCTGTAAGGCAGCAGCTGATAGAACTGTTGCGGCACTAATCCAATACCCACACAAAGCACGGCAAAGAAGACCATTGCCGTTCGCATATGCAGCGGTGGCTCTGGTGGTCTTAGCCCAGAGTCCTTGCCGAAGAATACAAAGTATTGCAGCTTGATGCCGACATCGAGGAAAACGCCTGCCGTCCCGGCCGCCAACAAATACCAAACCCAATAATATTGGCCGAGATATGCCGCCTCAGACGTCATGGCTTTGGCGACAAAGCCAGAGGTAAACGGAAACGCCGAAATCGAGAGGCCACCAATGATACAACAGATGGCGGTCAAAGGCATCGTGCGAAACAATCCACCATATTCCGTAAACTTGCGTTTGCCTGTGACGTAGAAAACGGATCCCGTCGCCATGATGAGCAGAGCTTTATAGATAATATGGGCAAAGGCGTGTGCCACTGCACCGTTGATCGCCATAGCAGAGCCAATACCAATAGCGGTCACCATGAAGCCAACTTGGTTCACGATGGAATACCCAAGCATCTTGCGCGCGTTGTTTTCACAAAGACCGTAAATGATGCCGTAGAAGATCATGAACAGACCAATGAAGATCAGGATTTCCGCTCCGGGGAACCCACGTGCCAAAACGTAAACAGCAGTCTTAGTGGTAAACGCGGATAGAAAAACCATGCCCGAATAACTGGCTTCTGGGTACGAATCTGGTACCCAGGCTGAGAAAGGAGGAGCGCCCGTATTTAACAAGAAGCCTGCAAGAATGAGCGCTCTTGGCAAAGTATCAGGCAGCATCGATGTAAAGGCGATAGAGCCCGTTACCGCAACTTCACCGGCTATACCGGCCATCAAGACCACGCCACCAAGCAAATGGACCATCATGTAACGCATACCGGCAGCGCGAGCAGTAGAGGTGCCAGCCGAGAAAATGACCGTCGATGACGCCAGCGCCATCATTTCCCAGAAGATAAACACTGTGATGAGGTCGCCAGCAAACACAACACCAAGCGAAAACGCGATGTATACATTGGCGGCGAACAGTTCCAGCACTTTCTCTTGCTTGAGTGCATAGAGGTTGCCCGCAAAAGCCATGATCGCAAACACCGTTGCGAACAGACGACTCAGTTTGTCTGCCTTAAAGGGCTCTAATGTCCATTCCATATAGGGAATAGCCAATAGAACGCCATCGGCGGTCATCCAGATGAACGCGAGCGAAACAAGCGGAGTACCCAACAAGATGACGCTGCGGGCAGTTCCGGTTAGCCGAAGAATGAGAAACGCGCCGACAATTATCGGCAACGCTGGATGAAATAGAAGGCTACTCATCGTAATAGGTATCCTTCCGCTTCAGAATTTTTTTCCAGCCTTTAGATAGTAAAATTGATACGCCGCCAACAAGGAAACCAAACCACGCACTAAATCCGTAGTTAAACATGAACCCTTTGTGATGGTGCGTCACAAATAGCTCGGCAATCAGAAGCAGTACCAGAACAACAATAAATATGGTCCACAAACGCTTCGGCGTCCCTGGGTCGTCCAACCAATGGGAATTACTTTGATCGCTCATAGGGCTTACCCCACCAAAGCTTTGGCCAATGTGAGTGGCACTTCTGGGAACAGGAAGAGTGAGAGAGTGCCTAGGGCCGTTAGGCTTAGAGCCAAAACTACAGGCCAAGGCGCTTCACCATGTTCGTGAGATGGCGCCACATCTTCTGTTTTGAAGAAAGCGCGATAAATAATGGGGACAAAGTACCCAGTGTTTAACAACGTGCTCACGAAAATGACAAACAAGACAAACCAGTCCTGAATCTCCATCGCCGCTGACAAGATATACCATTTGCCAAGGAATCCGGCAGTCGGCGGTACTCCAATCATACTTAAGGCGCCAATGGTGAAAGCTGCCATAGTGAATGGCATGCGTTTACCGATACCATTGAGTTGGCTGATCTCTGTCTTATGGGCGGCCGTATAAATGGACCCTGCGGCAAAAAACAATGTGATCTTGCCGAAGGCGTGAGCCGTGATGTGCATAGCCGCGCCGATAATCGCGAGAGGCGTCGCCATTGCGGCCGCCAGTACAACGTATGAAAGTTGACTCACGGTAGAATACGCGAGCCGGCGTTTCAGGTTGTCCTGACCCAGCGCAATAATTGAAGCCACGAGCACGGTAAATCCGGCCGCATAAACAACCCAGTCTGTCGAGCCCGATCCGCTGAATAGATCTATGCCAAAAACATAGACAATGATTTTTACGACCGAGAATACGCCAGCCTTCACGACCGCCACCGCATGAAGCAATGCGCTGACCGGTGTGGGCGCCACCATAGCTGCAGGTAGCCAACGGTGCACCGGCATTACAGCCGCTTTACCAATGCCATATATGAAGAGGACGCTAAGTGCAGAGATCAAGAATGGGCTTTCATCAGCCGGAATAATTCCGCCAGCTGTAAAATCTCCTGTCCCCGCCACGTAGTAAGTCCCAATGACGGCCGGGAGAAGGAAAACCACTGACGTGGTCAGTAAAATACCGAGGTACATGCGACCTCCGGCTTTCGCATCATCATTCCCTTTATGCGTCACCAAGGGATAGGTCGAAAGCGTCAAAACTTCGTAGAAGAGAAATAACGTAAAAAGGTTGCCCGCGAAGGCGATGCCCATCGTGCTGGCAATTGCGATGGCAAAACAGGTGTAGAAGATCGTTTGGTTTTTTTCGTTATTTCCCCGCATGTACCCCACGGAGTAAATCGAATTCACAATCCACAATGTCGATGCGATCATCGCAAAAATCATACCCAGGGGCTCGATAACAAACCGAACCGTTAGGCCTGGCAATATGTCAAAGCCCTCGGTCGCCGGACGCGCACCCTGCATAACCGAAGGCACCAGCAGAAACACGACGACGAACAGCAATGCTGCTGTCACAAGAGTGTAAGCTTCCCTCACATTCGGTTTGGAACCACTCGACGCGACAAACGCTGCCCCAACAGCGGGAATCAAGATAGCTGCAATGATAAACAATGAGAGGTCGCTCATTGGGCGCCTCCCATCAGGACATCAACCGCCTGCTCCGCCACACCAACGGTGAAAGACGTATCAAAGCCTAAGTAGATGCAGGCTAGGATAAACACCCAAGCCGTCATGACCATTGATTTCGGTGCTTCCTTAAGCGCCGCCGCGCCTTCGGGGCGTTCACGGAAAAACGCAACTTCAATAACCCGACCCATGTAAGCGAGAACCAGAAGAGAACTGAGCATGAGCAAAGCCACAACCCACCACCAGCCGTTCTCAAGAGCGCCTATCGCCAAATACCACTTGGACACAAACCCGACAGTCCCCGGCACACCGAGCATGCTAAAGCCGCCAAGCACAAAGCCAAACATGGTCAAAGGCATTACTTTGCCAACACCCGCCATATCTGACAAACGAACCGTGCCGATTTGTAGTGCAATGCCGCCAACAAGCATAAAGAGTGCACCTTTCATGACGGCATGATTGAATATGTGGACAAGGCTTCCCGTCAGCCCTGTCGCATTCGCCAAGGCGATACCGAGCGTGATGTAGCCTATTTGCGCCACACTGGAGTACGCCAACATGCGCTTAACGTTCTCTTGGAAAATAGCGCTGAATGACCCCGCAAATATTGCAACCAAAGACAGCACCATGATGACTTCGGGTATGAGAGTCTGCTCAATAGCAAATCCGAAGCCAAACACGCTGTAAATGAAACGCATCAGCAAATAGATAGAAACCTTTGTCGCTGTTGCCGCGAGAAAAGCTGTAACCGCCGACGGAGCAAAGGCGTAGGCATTTGGCAACCATAGATGCAGCGGGAACAGCGCTATTTTTAAAGACAGTCCAACAACCACAAAGGCCATACCGGCAATTGCAGCTGGTGTGTCCATAATTGGGCCGAGACGATCAGCCATATCAACGAGATTGAGCGTGCCGGTAATCGTAAAGAGAAGCCCGACCCCAATGACATACATGGTCGCGCCGATCGTTCCCATTATGAGGTATTGGTAGGAGGCAGCCAATGCCCGGCGATCCTTGCCGAGAGCAATTAACGTGTACATGGAAAGTGACGATATCTCCATGAACACAAATGCGTTGAATGCATCGCCGGTAATGACGATTCCTAAGAGACCACACATGCACAACAGGTACATGGCATAGTACAAACCTCGGAGACCCTTTTTGATTTCCGATCGCACACTATGCCGCCCGTAAATAAGAACGGCAGATGCGATAAGAGATACAAGGACAAGAAGGTAACCAGATAACAGATCAACACGAAGCTCGATCCCAGCAGGCGGCGCCCACCCCCCCATTTTGTATGACAGAGGTTCGCCATACTCTTGAATCTGCCCAAGCATTGTTGCGCTGCCGACGAAACTTAGAAACGCAACAACGAGAGCTAACAACCAGCAGGCTGTTTCACGCCGAATGATCGCACAAAGCGCGGCCACAACCAGCGGTGCTGCAACAACGATGGCTGGGAATTGATCAATGAGCATTGGTTAGTTCCAATCCCCATCGCTGTAAACTTCATCTTCTTCAATTGACCCATACGCTTCATTGACGCGCACAACCAGTGCCAAGCCAAGGGCAAGAGTCGCCACACCAACAACAATCGCAGTGAGTATAAGAACGTGTGGCAGAGGGTTTGAATAGAGTTGGTCTTCAGCGCCTTCAATGATAATCGGCGCCGTCCCGCCAATAATTTTTCCGGGTGATACGTACAACAAGTACACCGACGTCTGGAAAATAGACAAACCGACGAGTTTTTTGATCATGTTCGAACGCGAGACGATTATGTAAAGCCCTGCCATGATCAAAAAGACAGTGATCCAGTGGTTGACGCCACCGAGCACAAAGGCAAGTTCATTCAGTCCTTCCATGTCCATCCCTTCAACGTCCCCGGCCAGCAAAGGCATAGAAAATCAATAGCATTGTTGACGACACCGTCATCAAAACCCCTGCTTCAACAAGAAGAATGCCGAGATGTTGTCCATGCGACGGGTCATGAGAATCAAGCATTCCATAATCTAAGAAGTTACCGCCAAGGGACCACGTCAACACACCCACCCCGGCATAGATGAGAACACCGAGTGGAACGGCCACTTCTAACAAGGCTGGCGAAATAATTTTCTGTGCGGCTTGTAGTCCAAAGATAAGGGCATAAAGAACGAACGCAGCGGCGACGATTACTCCAGCTTGGAAACCTCCACCCGGCCCAAAGTCACCGTGAAATTGCACGTAAAGCGCAAACAACAGCAAAAAAGGAATGAGTAGCTTCGAAACGACGCGTAGAATTAGGTGTCCTCTCATGATTGCCGCCCCTCTTCACCGTCTTCGTCTTCTTTACGACGGCGCCCCTTTAGAAGCATCAGCACACCAATGCCGGCCGTAAAAATGACGACCGTCTCACCAAGTGTGTCGTAGCCGCGGTAACTTGCAAGCACGGAAGTCACAACATTTGGCACGGTCGTCTCAGGGATTGATCGCTCGAGATAGTCTGCTCCGACATAGGTGTTCATGGGGTTTTCAGAGTCCCCATACCGAGGCAAGTCCCACGTTCCATAAACCAGAACCAACCCAGTCAGCACTGAGAGAGCGATTGCCAACACGTTGGAGTGCCGCGCCGGCGCTTCGTCGGTCTTTGTTAAGTGGAGGGCTGAAAGAAGCAGTACCGTAGAAACACCAGCGCCGACTGCGGCTTCGGTCATGCCTACATCAACGGCATCCATAGCAATCAACAACGTGGCCATCAGAAAACTGTAGGCCCCACCCAGAACAACCACAGAAAATAAATTTCTGACTCCAATAATGGCGACCGTTACTGCGGAAAGAAAAAGCAAAAGGATGAGGTTAATTAGAAATTCCATGTCTAGCCGCCCTCACCAGTACGATCTTCTGAAAGAACCGGCTTTACGTTTCGATGACGCATAGATCGCGCAATAGCATGGCTGGCTACAGGACTAGTGAAGAACACTAAGAGTAGAATGATGCCTAGCCGTGCAGTGGTGAGCGTCAGACCCGACTGCACCATAAGTCCGGCGACAATCATACCCACACCAAGGGTATCAATAACGCTAGCGGCATGAAGGCGTGTGAATGCGTCTGGCATGCGAAGAAGACCAAGCGCCCCTACGACACAAAAGAAACCACCACCCACAAGCAGGGCCCAACTCAGTAGGTAAATAAATGCGTCCATCGTCTATGGCCCCGCTTCATCTTCGCCGGCCCCGAGGTCTCCATACCTAAAGAACTTAAGTACAGCGATGGTGCCGATCACGTTCAGCAACGCGTATGTAATGGCAAGATCAATAAACGCGGGTCTCCCGAACACGTAGCCGATGACGGCGAGCAACAACACAGAAAGGGTGCCAACGGAGTTACCAGCAATAAGGCGGTCAAATATCGTTGGTCCCTTGATGACACGGACCAAAGCCAATCCCAACGAAACAAGTACCGCTAAAGCGGCTGCTACAAACATAGTCATGTGCTGCCCTCGAATTGAGTACAGCGGCAATCCATTTCTCCAGCTTCCAGATCAGTTGCGTTATCACTGGTTATTGCGTGAACCAGGATCTCATCGCCCTCCATATCTACCGAAATAGTACCAGGTGTCAGCGTAATCGAATTGGCATAAGTTACGCGCGCAACATCTGTTTTTTGAGTCATCTTTACCAAGGTTAGAGTTGGACTGATCGGCAGACTTGGGTTGATGATTAAGCGGGTAACATTTAGCCCTGAGAGTATGATCTGCCATACCAGCCACGGCCAATATGTAATGGCCGACAAACTAAGATGTATGGGATGCCCTTCTCGGTCTGCGACATCCATCCGATATGCGAGAACAGAAATTACAACGGCACTGATAACGCCCGCAGTAACAAGAAATGTCGTGTATATGCCAGATAGTGTAAGCCAGAAAACTAGCAGCACAATTGCCAGGCTGATCACTTGACCCATCGAAAGCTCTTTCCCCTTTCTATCGTCGCATCAGATTAACAATTCCGACCCGACTCCCCGATCTGACATTGAGATATCGTACGCCAGTTGTACCAAAAACAACAAGCAACTCTATGGACTCACTAATTTTTGGTAACAGTGGAATGCCTCTATGACAATGAAAATCAGTTCGAGGCCCTATGACTGTTCTTCGACCCGACGTGGTGTCCATCCTTTTGCCGCAACGGATTGTCCGATGTGGGATTACATCAGCTTCTGCTTAAGAACCTGGTCTGGCGGCGGATGACAGCTTAGTCGATGAGACTAATGACGCACTCGTGTCTTTTATTACCTATTTAGCGCAGATGTTTTTTTTATTTTCTATACATACGTTTGAAAGCGATTTGAGAATAAAATATCAATATTTCTGAGGCTTTGATCCATCACAATGCACTTCAACGATACCATAGGCCGCATTAAGATGTATCTATGAAGCCCCTTGATTTAAAACGCCTCCCGGATGGCAGCACAATGGTCTGCGCGCCATTCCCAGCTCAAGATCTCCCGCCGGTTGGCTTATCAGACATGAGCAGAGCCTGGGATACGGCAAGTAAAGCGGCAGAAATGGGCATAAGAATGGGAAAGAATGACCCGGATGGGGTCTTTTTCCATGACGAAAAGGGCGCCTCAATTCAAGTAAATTTCGATGATTTTGACGCCCATTGCTGGGCCACTGCAATTCATCGCACCTTTAATCTGGAAACCATCAAGGGCTTATCTATCTGCTTTAGGATGCTGGCCCTATACCAAATCATGGCCAAAAACCCATGGGCTAGGGCCCTTTTTAGCTTCGATCGAAAAAACCGGCTGAGGATCGATAAGGGGCTAATGGCGGCCGCTGCCGCAACCCCTTTAAACGTCGATGGGCTATTTGACCCCGACCATATACGCCGGGAAACAGGAACATCTGGATCAATAGAGCGCCACTAGGCCTGTAAAGCGTATGCGACGACTGACCACAAATAAATAACACCGAACAAGCCGAGCAAGGCGAGGGAATCTTTGAGATAGCGGGTCACGTCCATGTCACACTCTCCAAATATGTTCTTGTATTGTTCTATCCCCAGATAGGAACATTTAGAGAACATATTGTCAAGCCACTTCATTAGAGGTACGACCACGCCACAATCAGCATCAATTAACCGGTCCAGAAGAATGCCAAAAACTGAAATTGGCCAGTGTTGGAATCATCACCGCTTCTGTGTTGCGCCAATGATGGCCTGGACCGATCGTCATGCTCGATATTTTCTTCGTCTTATCAGCAAAAAAGCCCGCCTTTACACAGAAATGGTGACAGCCAATGCATTAATATATGGGGATCAGGAGCGTTTCTTATCTTTTGATCCAGCAGAGCACCCCGTCGCGTTGCAACTGGGTGGATCTGACCCCAAATATTTGGCCAAAGCGGCCGCTATTGGAGAAGAATGGGGATACGCAGAGATCAACTTGAACGTGGGATGTCCAAGTGACCGAGTTTCCAGTGGGCACTTTGGCGCATGCCTCATGGCAGAACCAACTCTAGTAGCCGAATCTATCGCTGCGATGACCGAAGCATGCTCTGTACCCGTCACTGTAAAGTGCCGCATTGGTATCGACGATATGGACGTGGGAGAACCACTGGACCAGTTCGTTTCAGGCATAATTAACGCTGGATGCAAAACAATTATCGTCCATGCCAGGAAAGCCTGGCTCAAAGGGCTGAGCCCAAAGGAAAACAGAGATATTCCGCCACTCGACTATCTGCGGGTATACGAGCTGAAGCGAACTTTCCCTAAAACCTCTATTGTCATCAATGGCGGGATCATAAAGCTCGAAGAATGCGCATCTCATCTAGATTTTGTAGATGGTGTAATGCTTGGCAGAGCAGCTTATGAATTGCCCTATACCTTGGCTCGTGTCGATCAACTGATTTTTGGCTCAACCACAAACCAGCTAACCCGCACTGAAATCGTGGAAAAATACATACCCTACTGTGACAACGAGTGTGATTCTGGAACCCCGCTACATCATATGACTCGTCACATACTCGGCCTGTTTCGCGGTTGCCCTGGCGCTAGGGGCTGGCGCCGCCATCTAAGCACCCAAGCCGTTCGAGAAGGCGCAAGCACAGCCATTATCCGAGAGGCTTTAGACTATATTAATCAAGACCAAATAGCGGCGTAAGCACCTAAATACAGCCATTAATTGCATAAGGCTGTTGCAGCGTTTCTGCCAAGAAGGACAACCGTTCAGCATGCCCGAGACCCACGCAGCGCCAATCTACTTAAAAGATTACACCCTTCCCTCGCATCTGATCCACACCATTGACCTCGTTTTCGACTTGGATCCAAAAAGAACGCGGGTTACCGCTACTAGTCGGTTCATCCGAAACCCAGCGGTACGTGGTCAGGACAAGACCGTTGTCCTTGACGGAGAAAACCTGACGTTCATTGGGGTCGAGATAAACGGGACTGAGGTAAATGATTCCGAATTTATATTAACCGAAACATCTTTGACTCTTTTTAACTTGCCCGAAGAGTTTGAATTAACGGTCTATACAGAACTTGATCCCGAATCCAATAAGGCATTGGAAGGACTCTATTTATCAGGTGGGAGATTCTGCACCCAGTGTGAAGCAGAAGGATTCAGAAGAATCACATATTGTCTGGATCGCCCAGATGTGCTGGCAGCCTTCAATGTCAAAATTATTGCCGACAGCGACCTTTATCCAGTCTTGCTTTCGAACGGCAACTGCGCTGAGCAGGGATCAATGGGAGGAAGTCGTCACTATGCTGTTTGGTCAGACCCCTTTCCCAAACCTTGCTATCTTTTTGCTCTAGTTGCTGGGCAGCTCGGCTGCCTGTCCAATTCATTTACCACAGCATCAAATAAGACTGTCGCTCTCAACATTTATGTCGAGCCCGGCAAAGAAGAACAAGCCCGATACGCTATGGATGCTCTCAAGCGCGCTATGGGATGGGATGAGCGAGTGTATGGCCTAGAATACGATTTGAATGAATTTAATATTGTCGCGGTTTCAGATTTCAATATGGGCGCCATGGAAAATAAGTCGCTCAATATATTCAATGACAAATTCATTCTTGCCGATCCAGAAACTGCTACAGATACAGACTACGCCGGGATAGAATCTGTTGTAGCTCACGAGTATTTCCACAACTGGACTGGCAACCGTGTAACTTGCCGTGACTGGTTTCAACTAAGCCTAAAAGAAGGGCTAACTGTTTTTCGAGACCAGCAATTCTCTGCGGATGAACGGTCACATTCCGTTCAAAGGGTCGAAGACGTAAAAAGACTCATTACCACACAGTTTGTGGAAGACGCAGGTCCCCTCGCCCATTCAGTTAGACCGGATAGTTATGCTGAAATAAATAACTTCTATACTCACACAGTATATGAGAAAGGCGCTGAGGTGGTGCGCATGATTTATACGCTAATCGGCAAGGACAATTTTCGTAGTGGAATGGATCTCTATTTCAAGCGTCATGACGGCACTGCTGTCACGTGCGATGAATTTGTGGCCGCCATGTCCGACGCTTCAGACTACGACCTAGATCAGTTCTTGCTTTGGTATAAGCAAGCAGGAACGCCAAGCGTTGAAGCCTCTGGAACCTACCAAGCTGAACTAAAGCAGTATTCACTCACTCTGAAACAATCATGCCCAGATACACCTGGACAAAATCACAAGAAACCGATGCACATTCCGTTGGCAGTCGGGTTTGTTGACAAAGAATTAGGCTCTCTTGCGACCAAATGTGCTGATTTGGACAGCGTGCCACAAGAGACTCACCTTGTAGTCCTAAGGACACGCGAAACAACGCTGACGTTTTATGGATTCCCAGAATCCACCTCTTCTCTAGCCCTATCTATAAATCGTGGGTTCACTTCTCCAATTCTTAGCCACCAAGAAACTTCATTGAGCCAGCTAGCCGCATTAATGGTTCACGATCCAGACAGCGTTTCGAGATGGCAAGCGTCACAAGAATTGACCTCAAGAACTATAATAAAGCAGGTGCGTGAACTCGAGGTAAAGTCTGACTTGGCGGTCGTTGAAGAAGCATTCGAAAAACTACTGAGCAATTCGATTGCGGACCCAGAGACCGCTACATTTCTGCTTACCTTGCCAAGTGAAACAGTGCTAGCTCAGCTTGACACCCCTGTTGACCCGGTTGCCATTCACAAAGCGAGGCAGTGGCTCATGCATAGACTCGGGAACACGTTCTTCGATCAGTTCTCCAGGCTATACGAAGAATGTAAGATTGATGGCCCCTTCTCCCCTTCGGCCCATGATACTGGGCTAAGATCATTAAAGAATTCAGCTTTGGACTATATGGTCTGCAGTGGGGTAGATACCGGTTTGCGGTTAGCTTTCACGCAATTTCAAAGTGCGAGCAACATGACAGATCGGTTGGCTGCATTGAGCAGTTTGAACAAAACCTCCTCTAGCTTTAGGCGCGAGGCCTTGGACACTTTTGCGAAACAATATTCAAATAATGAACTCGTATTAGATAAGTGGCTCACGCTTGAGGCTTCATACTTTGGCACAGGAACACTAGCCCGTATTAAGTGTTTGCTAGATCACCCAAAATACAACGACAAGAACCCCAATAGAATACGAGCACTCATAGGTACTTTTGCGCTAAGCAACTACGTTGGATTTCATAATGAAACAGGTTCTGGGTACGAATTTATTGCCGACCAAATAATTCAAATAAACAAGTTCAACCCTCAATCTTCTGCTCGCATTGCTGGGGCTTTTCAACATTGGAAAAGATACGGACCAGAACGTAGAAATTTAATGCTTACGCAGCTGCAGCGTATTCAGTCCTGTGACGGACTGTCTGAAGACGTGGCCGAAATTGTTAATAGGACAATAGGTCAGCAAGACCTTTAAATAGGCACGCAGCTCTTAGCTAAGGCCAGGACATAGGAAGGACTAAAACTCTGAGGTTACAACCCTGTTGCGCCCCTGATTTTAAAAGTTCAGATTAGCCTCGACAGTATGACCGTGCATTCTTGGCCAATTGCTATGTACCCGAATAAATCTTCGCAAATTTAAGTCGATATGGGCTCCCAGATAACGAGAATGTTGCGCGTTTCAGACTTTCTTCTGGATGGCAAAATATGCAGTAATCTTGCCGTGACCACATCTTGACCAACCAACAAGGAAAGAAACATGGATTTCGGTAGACGCTCATTGTTTGGCGCCGTTTCGGCTGTCACCCTCATAATTGGATCATTCTCGTCAGCAAACGCGGCTGACAACACTGATACACGCTTGCGTGCAGCAATTGCTGGTGAACATCGGTCAGAAGCAAAAGTTGCTCGAGATGCATACCGCAACCCTTATGAGACACTAAAGTTCTTTGGTCTCAAAGAGGACATGACTGTCCTGGAAATTTACGCACAAGGAGCATGGTATTCAGAAATTATTGCCCCAGTGGTTGCTGGAACTGGAAAATTTGTGGGAGCCCTTCCTGATCCGACCGTTAGCGAACGGTCTAAGAATTCGTTCGATAGATATTCAGCTGCCTTTGATGCCAATAGAGACCTATATGGCGATGCCGCAGCGGCAGGTATTGGAGCTGAAGCTACACAACCGATTGAGCCTGGCACAGCTGACTTGGTTCTCACGTTCCGCAATATTCACAACTGGATGAGTGCAGGTACTATCGAGCAAATGTACGAAATCATGTACAACTCTGCGAAACCAGGTGGTTACCTGGGTGTTGTTGAGCATCGTGGTAATCCGATGATCAAACAAGATCCCAAAGCACGGTCAGGATATGTCAATGAGGGTTACGCAATCAAACTCGCTGAGGACGCAGGCTGGCAACTCGTTGCTGTGTCAGACATCAACGACAATCCGATGGATGATAAAGATTATGAAGGACGCGTATGGCGCCTGCCGCAGACGCTAAGGTACTTTGGCAGAGAAGGTTTTCCCGAACTAACGGGCGCAGACCGTCAGAAAAGCTTGGCGATCGGAGAAAGTGATCGGTTTACCCATCTTTTTGTGAAACCCGTAGAATAGTAAAATTACTGCGTGCCCATCATCAAACTTTGGTGATGGGCATGAATACTATCGTTCCTGGCTAATATCATGACCATTCGACGATCTTATTACGACTGCAAATACGGACAGCTCCATGTCAGGTCCGCCTTACCTGACACTGAAATGAGAGGTGCTGTGCCGCTCATCTGTTTCCATCAGAGCCCCCAGTCCGGGAAAGTATTTACAGAAATACTGAATAGCTTTGGTCAGACAAGACCGGTTTACGCACCTGATACACCTGGGTTTGGTGAGTCAGACCCTCCGACATCTGCACCTTTGATAGAAGACTTTGCAGATGTAATGGAAGAATTAATTGACCAACTTGGACTAAAAGGTTTCGATGTTCTCGGCTACCACACAGGCGCTTTAACAGCGACAGAAATTGCGCTACGACGACCTCGCCAAGCTAGGCGTCTTGTATTGATTGGACTCCCCGTCTTAACCCAGCAAGAAATAAATGCTTTCTTTGAGCAGCCCTGGCCCGTTCAGATGCACGAAGATGGATCACACATCACTACGGAATGGGACAGATCGGTCAAATGGGCTGGCCCTGGCATGACCCTCTCATTGATTCAGCGCGGTTTTGTAGACAAGCTTAAAGCAGGCGATTGCGCCTTTTGGGGTGGGCAAGCTGCAATGCGCTACCCATTTGCTGAGAAATTGCCGGGTTTGCAACAGCCCATCCTTGCTATTGGGCCCAAAGATGACCTTTGGGAAATTTCTCCTCGGTCAGAATCCCTAATTAACAATGGATCTTTCGAGAGATGGCCCGATCACGGCTTTGGGCTTTTTGATGTAGCAAAGACCGCGATCGTGAAGAAAATTAGCGCCCATCTCGACGCCTAGGCTGCGGAAACTCGATAAGCGTTAGCGCTACTGATGCAAAATCAAACGCTTTTACTGTAACCCTGAACCGGGTAGAACAACTTACAACTGCTATATCTAGTCTAGAGGCACACATGCCAGACGACGCATCTCAAATGAATACAATTCCGGTCAAGAACCCGCGAACAGGCGAGATTGACTACCAATTATCTCCGCCAACAACTGCTGAGATTGTTCAGGAATGCCAATCTCTTAGATCGGCTCAGGTCGAGTGGGCCAACGTTCCATTAGCAGACCGTATGGGTATTATGCTCAAGTGGGCAGATGCGGTAGAAGCAAATCGGGATGCAATTGTAAAAGCCGAATCCACCGATACAGGCCGTTGGAGATTATCCAGCGAGAGCCCAGACGCTGTCATTTGGGGTATTAGGGGCTGGTGCGAACGCGCAGAAGGTATCATTGAAAACGCCCTTAGCGTTGGCGAATCATCTACAATGCCATCTATAAAACTTGCCCAACAATTGGTGCCCTACCCGTTGTTGGGGGTCATTAGTCCTTGGAACTTTCCACTAATGCTGAGTTCTATAGACGCTATTCCAGCACTAATCGCTGGATCAGCTGCGATCATAAAGCCAAGTGAAGTCACGCCCCGCTTCATCGAAACGATACAAGACTCAATCGCTGCCGTACCAGAACTCAACAAAGTGCTAACCTACGTCGAAGGCGGTGGGCAGACAGGTCAGGACTTAATCGACAACGTCGATATTATTTGTTTCACAGGGTCAGTCCCAACTGGTCGAAAAGTGGCCGAAGCCTGCGCTCGCAATTTTATCCCTGCATTCCTTGAGCTTGGAGGCAAAGACCCAGTCGTCGTTACGAAGACGGCCGACATTGAGCGCGCTACTGATGCTGTGCTTCGCGGGTCCGTTCACGCGACCGGTCAAATTTGCTTCTCAATTGAACGAGTCTATGTCGACGAATCAATTCATGATGCTTTCGTTGATCGCTTGGTAGAAAAAACCGAAGAAATCTCTCTGAATGACGCAGATATTCATACAGGACACGTCGGTCCCCTCATCTTTGAGAAACAAGCTGGAATCATTGACCGGCAAATTGACGACGCCATAGCCAAGGGTGCAAAAATTAAGAGCGGTGGAAAATCGCAAGATATTAAGGGCGGAAAGTATGTGCCACCAACCGTAGTTACGGACGTTAGTCATGACATGGTTCTAATGCGCGATGAAACATTCGGACCAGTAATGCCAGTCATGAAATTTTCTTCGGTTGACGAAGCCGTTGCACTGGCAAACGACACAGATTTTGGGCTTTCTGCAGCAGTCATAGCAGGTGACGAGAATGAGGCCATGGAAATCGGTAAGAGAATCAATGCAGGCGGCGTAAGCTTAATGGACACGACACTTACAGGCTCTATCCTTCGTGACGCAGAAAAGACGTCTTTTAATCTGTCGGGACTTGGCGGCTCAAGGATGGGTAGCGCATCTATTCTTAGATTTTATAGAAAGAAAGCCTTGATGGTTAATCCAGACATGCCGGTCAAACTCCAAGACCTACACGAAATATAACTGTCGTAAGATTATGGGGTTCTAAGTCTTTCGATTAGACTTGAAGTATCCCATAGCCCACCATTTCGAGCCTGTATATCTGAGTAGAATTGGTCCACTAATGATGTAACTGGAAGGTCAACTCCGGATTTGCGTGCTTGTTCCAGGCATATGCGCAAGTCCTTGCGCATCCAGTCAACGGCAAATCCGAACTCATATTTTCCTTCAATCATAGTGTCCGCTCGATTTTCCATTTGCCATGATTGAGCGGCACCTTTTGAGATCGCGTCAATAACTGACTGCATATCAAGACCGTTTGCTTGCCCAAAAACGATTCCTTCTGATAAAGCCTGCACAAGTCCTGCAATGCAGATTTGATTGACCATCTTCGCAGTCTGCCCACTACCACTCGGTCCAATCAGTTGAGTGTGCGTGGCATATGCACGGAACATCGGACTGCATCGATCAAAAGCAGATTGAGTTCCTCCGCACATGATTGTGAGGCGACCTTCTTTAGCACCGGCTTCACCTCCAGACACAGGCGCGTCAATGAAATCGATGCCCTCCTTCGATAGATTCTCGTTCACTGATTTCGCGAGTGTCGCGGACGTTGTAGTGTGGTCGACAAGAATTGTTCCAGAAGAGAGCCCAGTCCGCATGCCATCCTCACCGAGCACAACCGATTCAACGTCTGGGTCATCTCCAACGCAACAAATCGCGATATCTGCGCCTTCGCATGCTAACTTCGGCGACTTAGACACACTGCCATCATGCTTTGCAGCCCAGGCCAAAGCTTTTTCATAGGTACGGTTATAGACCGACACCTTATGCCCTGCAGCAGCTAGGTGCCCAGCCATTGGTGAACCCATCACGCCCAATCCAATAAAAGCTATTTTCATACATCTCCATCAACTGATTCTGGGCACTCAGCGCTTGTACAACCAGCCATCTTTACCGTGAAAGGGTTGCCCAACAAATGGTCAATATAGAACCTACATCCCGTTATGTGATTGGCGAGTTAATTTTTGTCTTATTATCAGCACACATTATTGTAGCCATTGAGCCTACCAGTTTCATAGATTCACAATTATTGGATTCAATCGATGAAAAACCTGTTGAAAGCAGTTGCTATTTTTTTAGGGGCAGCACTGCTGCTCGTCGCGATTGTTGTGATGTCATTTATGATTAGAGGGGGAGCATTTGAGGAGGTTGTCTCAATATCTCCCGGCGCATGCCGCCCTATAGAAATTCAAGAAGGGAGTGCCGAGGATCTACAAATTGATCGGAAGTCCGGGACTGCTTTCCTATCAGTTCTTGATAGAAGAGGCATAGTTGAGGGACAGTCTGTTAAGGGCTCTATTCTTGCATTGCCCCTCAATTCTCAAAAAGTTAAACTAAGCAACGCTCTATATTCACAACCTCAAGATTTTCGCCCGCACGGTCTCAGTATTTTCGTTGCCGATAACGGTACTGAAACTCTTATTGTTATCAATCATGCTCTGGCTGGTGAACGAATAGAGATATTTGAAAAGCAAGAAAGCCAGCAACTCTTCAGTCACGTAGAAACCATAACGAGCCCTTTACTGCGCGAACCTAACGATTTAGTCGCCGTTGGTCCGCGACAATTTTATGTGGCCAACGATTCCGGCGCGACAAATGGACTCGAGAAGGCCGCTGAGATGATATTTGGTTGGGGAATGTCCCCACTATTTTATTTCGATGGCTCGGGACTTGGAGTTGTGGACACAGGACTCAAGTCCTCTGGAGGCATAAATGTCAGTCCTAGCTATACAGAACTCTACGTCGGCGAAACTGTTGGAGAGTCAATCCGCGTATACAGACTTGAGCGCGATAGATCATTGGGGGAGCATGCGGACACAATCAACCTTCAAGCTGGCGTAGACAATATTGACATCGCACTGAACGGAGATCTTTGGATCGCAAACCACACCAATACACTTGCTCTGGTTCAGCACTTTGTAAATTCCGACTCACCGGCGCCTACTCAAATTCAAAGACTGCAGATTTTAGAGGATTCTGGTGCCAGAATAACAACAATATACGAAAACGATGGCACGGAGTTCTCAGCAGGAAGTGTGGGGGCAAAATACGGTAACGAATTTCTGATAGGATCAATAACTGAGCGAAAACTATTAAGATGCCAAATTAATGACTAATCCGATTCTTAATTCGTTTGGAACACGCAAACTTAGGAATACGTAGATGGAGTTGGATCGATGAAGAGTTTGCGCAAGTTGGCGCTATGCCTCTCAATTCTTATTCCCACCCTATTAATCATAGGGGCAGCTTCTACTTGGCACTATCGTGATTTTTCTGCCAATGCGTTGCATAAGAAATATGCAAGCATCGATTCCAAGTTCCTAGAGATCGACGGAGTCAGGTTTCATTACCGCGATGATGGCCCCCGTGATGGGCCAACCGTACTTCTTGTACATGCTCATTGGGCTAGCTTAATTATGTGGGACCAATGGGTAACGGCTCTTAGTGACAAGTATCGAGTTGTTCGTTTCGACATGGCTGGACACGGATTAACTGGAATTGATCCAAGTGGCGATTACACCATAAATCGCGGTGTCGAACTGATGCAGAAATTTAACGAAGCATTGGATTTATCTAAATTCGATATTGTCGGAACATCCCTAGGGGGAACTCATGCGATACATTACACGATAAGAAATCCTAATCAGATAAACCGCCTTGTACTCCTTAACCCAGGGGCACTCAACGCAGGCGTGCGCGGTCGTGATACAGCTAGAGCGTTACCTTGGTGGATTGACATTTTGACCGTTATCACGCCACGCAGCTTTTTCCAGTTCATGCTGGAA
Source organism: Rhodospirillaceae bacterium (assembly GCA_029245025.1). Classification (GTDB taxonomy): domain Bacteria; phylum Pseudomonadota; class Alphaproteobacteria; order Rhodospirillales; family Rhodospirillaceae; genus WLXB01. Next base: position 70,809 of record JAQWQC010000027.1, on the reverse strand, counting down.
GGAGGCTATGGCGATCCTAGTAGTGTTCCGGACGAAGTCGTAACGCGCTGGCACGAACTACAGATGGGCGACAATCACCGCCGAGCTGAGCTTGACCGCACGCAACAATACGTATCTGGAGACATCGTTGGCATGATAAGGAAGCTGTCCGCACCAACTTTGATAATGTGGGGAGAGAAAAATCCAGTCGTAACCGTGGATCAGGCGTATGAGTTTATAGATCTGCTAGAAAATGTACCTGAGAAGCAACTCGCGATTTATCCAGGACTAGGTCATATGGCCGCCCTGGAAGACCCACGAGTTACGGCACGAGATATACGGAGGTACCTAGATGGCACCCACTTTTTTGACGATCATTTAAAAGGCGATCTTTAGTTAAAAAAGAGTCTGACAGAAAGTTTAGCTGCCAATACTCAGGGGGGCCCAATGCTGGTTAGGTCGCTTTAGCTAATGACAGATCGTGTTGGCCCGCCCACGACCAGAGACTAACACTGCGAAAAGTCTATAAAATTTACCCTTGCCTGCACCCCAGTTAACACGGCGTATCGTAGATGAGGGATTGCCAAGTTGAGAGGGTGCTTTGCGGCAATCGACCGCCTGCCTGTTTCCGCAAGTTCTTGCCTACGATAGGACGCTAAGTGCAGGCCAATTGTCGATTGTACGAATTCGTTAAGAAACGATTAACTGAGCTTAGATTGGGAAGCAAAACAGCTAAAATTGAACTTTGTGCAACTAACTCAGCGGCAATTTAAACATCCAATACGCCAAAGAAACTCTAGCCTTATTTGTTTGGAATCCATATTGCTTGCCCTGGAAGCAGATCGTCTCGGCCGTTCAGCCAGCTGTTAAGCTCAAATATAGTTTCTATGGACGTATTTTCCCTTTTAGATAGGTCAGCCACGGTATCATTGCGCTGGGCAAGCACTCTGGACACAGGGAACGATGCTGGCCCCTCAATCGTTTGTGGTTTTTGCATTATTTCAAGTTCTTCTTCTAGCTCTTTAAGACGGTCTTGTAATGCTACATTATGCTTTTGAATCTTCTCGTGTTCCTCGGATCGGGATGCATTCACGTGATTTAACTTTTCAATCTGCTGCTCAAGTGCCCATATGCGGCTCACCACCATTGAAATAGTGACAATCGAAAAGACGACCGTGATAACAATCAGCGACGAAGTATTTCGCGACATAACCATCGCCTCTCCTTCAGAGCGGATAGGTATGATTTAAGTTAAATTCCTCAATCAAGTTAGCGGCTGTCTACTCACAATCAAAGTGATTCCATAATCCCATACTGCCAGGCACCCATGTCGATAGTTGCTGCAATTCCGACTAATTTGGATCTCCGTGATCCAATTCATGCACCATAAGCCTGTCTTGCAAAGACGTCTCATTGCTATGGTAATATCTTGCACAGAGAATTGCTGATAGGGAATTAAAATCACCGGTGATACAGATATCTGACTACTGCCATCCGGTAGAACGTTTTAAATGAGCGCGAGGGGCTGTTTGGTATGACTGATGCACAAAATGTGGCTTCTGCCGCCGATTTCGCAAAACGACTGGAAGAAATCAAAGCAAAGCGCGGTTATCTTATGCCGCACCATGGTTTACTGGCGCTCACAGCTCCGGAATTACTAGCTGGCTACGATGCCTGTTATAACGCCCTTACGTTAAACCAACGACAACTCGACCCGGTTGAGAAAGAGTTTATCTGGCTTGGTATCCTAGCCGCCCGTGAAGAGTATTTGGCCACTCAGCATGTCACTAAATTTCTCGATGCTGGAGGGTCCGCAGTAGAAGTGAGGGCCGCAGCCCAGCTTGCCGCTATAGCCCGAGGAACTGACTCGCTAACTTTTGCGATGCAATACTGGCGCGATCAAGTTCCAGAGATTAGCGGTTCTTCATTCTACCTAGACACATTGCTGAAGATAACGGACGGAACTGAAATAACCCTTTCACGACTTCAACTTGTGATGATTGCGATTCACACCTCTCTGCAAAATTGGCAGGAGTTAAAGTGGCACATAGCCTGGTCTTATGACGAAGATGTCTCAGAAGAACACATCGCGGAAGCCATGAGCTACTCCATGTTCACAGGAAGCATCCCGTTTTTTATCGAAGGCTGTGAAGTCTGGAGGTCAATGATCGCCGATGGAGAGGTCAAAGCCAGCGAGGCATTCCATCTGTGGGCGACGACAGATCAATCTGGTCCGCAAGGAAGCTTAAATCTAGACGTTTAGTAAATTTTTAGACCCTCAGAGTCCTTGCGCCACTATCTCGATACCGCCCGCACAGCTTCACAATACTTTGTAAATATGTGACAACTCTCAATTGGGAACTCGAACAATATGCAAAATCTATCAAGACTTTCCTTTGTAATATTGCTGATGTCCAGCACAGAAGCATATGCCTATGTTGACCCAGGTTCAGGCAGCGTCATCGTAACGACAGTCCTCGGGCTTATCGCTGCGATCGGATACACATGTCGCAAATATTTTTATAAACTCAAGCGCATGATATCGGGCGGAGGCACAAACGATGAACCAAAAAACGATACCTGATAAGATGACAGGTATTGTAGCGAATGCTGGCTCATTCCGCGACCCGGTGAATCGCGTTTATGAAGTTACTTCGCCCGATGGCAATACTCGGAAGCGGATATTGCGAGGTGTGAACCAAGATGCTTTAGAAACGTATCAAGAACTCGCGACTCAAAGTTTCTACAAGCGGCTAGTTGAACAAGGGCACATTGTCAAAACCGATATTGCTGCAAATGATGACTCTGATGCCCTATCAATAATTTCGGAAGGTTGGAGTGGCGTTCTAGAACATGAGGCGGTTCCGTTTATTTCCTATCCCTACGAATGGACCTTTACCATGCTCAGAGATGCAGCATTGCTGCAACTCTATATTATAGAAGAGAGCATTGAGAACGGATGGACACTCAAAGACGCGACGCCTTACAACTTTCAGTTCGTCGGACCAAAAGCTGTCTTCATCGATATACCGTCTTTCGAGACGAGAGTAGAAGGAGAGCCTTGGAATGGATACCGACAGTTCTCTTCAATGTTTCTCATACCTTTGCTAATGAAATCACATCTTGGCATAGATCAGCTTCCGATATTGCGATCGTACATTGACGGCGTGCCCCCGACTGAAGCGATAAAATACTTCAAGGGCTTAAACCGTTTGAAGAAAGGTGTCATCAGTCATATTACTTTTCCGGCGATGGTTGAGAATAAAATCGCTGTACGCGAACGGGACGGCGCACCCGCTAAAAAAAGGACCGTTAAAGGTCAATCTAATGCAATGGTATTAGGGCTCGTGCAGAGCCTTTCCCGTCTCATAAAAGGTCTGAAATCGGACATCAAACATACCGACTGGTCGCACTATGATAAGACCCATTCCTACGAAAGCGAAGATTTCGTAGTAAAAAAGGCGTTTGTCCAAAAATACGCAGCACTGTCGGCGCGTGAGCATATCTGGGATATCGGCTGCAACACAGGAACGTTTTCTAAGATTTGCAGCCCATACTGCAACCTGGTTGTATCGTTAGATGGCGATCACGATGCCGTGGAACAACTCTATCTCAAAGAAAAAGAGGAAAAGAGTTCAAATATTCTGCCATTGGTAATGAACCTTTCCAATATTTCTCCCGGGCAAGGATGGGCTGGTTCAGAACGACAGGCGTTCGATAAGCGAAGGGACCCAGATCTAGTTCTCTGCCTTGCGTTAATCCATCACATTCGGATGTCGGCAAATGTACCAAACGTTTTATTCTTAAAGTGGTTGAGGTCTCTGAACTCAGATGTCGTGCTGGAATTTGTTAACCGTGAGGATGAAATGGTGGTCAAGTTGCTAACAAACAAGAAAGAACAGTATGCAGACTACGACATCGAACAGTTCATTCGCGAAGCCGAGCTCTTTTTCACTATTGAAAACCGTGAACCTTTAAAGGACGGGAAAAGAGAACTCTTCTTCCTTAAGCCTATTTAGGGATGACGACACTGAACGTTCTGGAACTACTCCTCAGCCCAATCATCTGGCTGCTCGGTATTGTCCTCGATCTCTATATTTCTGTTATAGGGTCCGTTGGGGTTTCGGTTTTGGTTCTGAGCTTCACATTTACGCTCTTGGTCGTACCCTTACGTAAGCGAGCCCAGGTAGTTGAAACACGTATTTCCAATCGCATCGCTGCCGTGAATGTGGAGGTGGCAGAGTTAAAAAAAGAAATGAAAGGCGAGGAGCTCTTTCTCGCCACTGAGAAGATCTATGGAAAACACGGTTATCACCCGATCCAGAGTATTTGGCAGGGGTCCAGCTTTTTTGTCATGCTCCCTGTTTTGATCTCAGCAATCTTCTTGCTGTCCGATAGCGCTTTACTGGAAGGTCAGAGTTTTCTGCTCATAAACGATCTGTCTGAGCCAGACCGTCTTTTGTTTTCTCTAAATTTTCTACCGATAGTGATGACTGGGATGACAATAATTGATGCCAGAATGCGATTCGATGAAGATGCAGGGACACGTTACAAATTCTATGGAATTGCTATCGTCCTTTTAGTGTTGGTCTACGATATGTCATCTGGACTTGTTCTGTATTGGACGGTTTCAAACATCTTTTCTTTTGCTACGGCGCGAATTGGCTCTGATTGAAATGAAATTTTTCAATACCCAGACCCGATACTTTATGGTCGGAATACTTCACCTATTCGGGCTTTGGGGACTCGTCATTGCCCAACCGCTTTTCAGCGTTCTCGCCCAAAGCCCAGAATTCTTTGTTGCTCATAATTTAGGGCCATTCCAAGTTTCGCTCTTTGCGGTGTTTGTGGTCATCGGTGTCCCGCTTTTTCTCGCCTGCGGGGTGGGTTTGATTGCTACGGTGTTCCCTAAACTGCGTCTGACTTTACAAAGCGGCGCAATTAGCGTGCTGCTTCTGGTCGGCGCTTTGGTGTTTCTGAACCTCGCAACTGGCTTCCAAGCCCTTTTGAGTATCCCGTCTGCGATGAGCGTTGCGCTCGTGGGAGGCTATTTTTATCGGAAGTCCTCTGAATTCCGTGGCTTCTTTGGCGTCCTAGCCCCGGTGGCATTCCTATTTCCAATCTATTTTCTGTTCTTCAGCCCTATATCGACGCTCGTATTAGTAAATCTTCGCGCTGCCCCTACGGTATCCCAAATTGATTCCAACATTCCCGTTGTGCTTGTCGTCTTAGACGAACTCTCAGCATCTTCACTAAAGAGCAGGGACAATAGAATCGACGCAACCCGATATCCGAACCTAGCTGCTGTAGCGGAACAGGCACATTGGTTTCCAAATGCCATTTCGGCACACCCCTCTACAACGTGGGCCGTTCCAGCCATTTTGACCGGATTAGAACCAAGTTGGGGAGAGGTACTGCCGCCAACGTTTTTTGGACATCCCGAGAACCTGTTCAGTTGGCTCGGTTCGTCTTACCAAATGAATATTTTTGAACCGGTAACTTCACTCTGCCCTCCTGAGTTCTGCGAAAACGCTCAAATCCAGAAAACTGTCGACGCACAATTGGTACTTCAAGACTTGTACGTCATTTTCGCTCATATGGTGGCACCGCCACCGTACAATAATAGTCTTGCGCGGCTTGATCAAAACTGGAAGGGATTCGCAGAACCCGAGGACATTAACCGAGTATTCCCGAAACAAGGCGTAGAGCATCAGGAAAGTGGGCGCATCAAAAGTTTCGAAAACTTCGTTGCTAATATCGAACCAGGGTCCTCAACATTAGACTTCGGCCATGTTCTTCTCCCGCACGCACCATATGAATTTGGTCGCGGTTTTTCTCATCAAGGTGGGAGGCTTTCGGAACTAGTGGACGGCCCATCACTTATCGACGACGAGTATCTTGCTGACTACATACAGCTTCTATATTTGCATCAGTTAGGTTCTGTGGACGCCCTGATCGGAGCCCTTGTTGCGCGGTTGAAAACGGTTGGAAAGTATGAAGACGCACTACTAATAATCGCAGCAGACCATGGCGTTTCATTTGCGCCGGGAGGTTTTCGGCGAGAATTGGTCGTCGAAAATGTGCCCGATATTTTAAACGTTCCGCTTTTGGTTAAATTGCCAAACCAACGATCACCTGTACTCAATGAACAGCCTGTACTCAATCTGGATATTGTAGCCACAATCGCAGACGTCCTTGGCTCAAAAGTCCCATGGAGAAATGAAGGACGTTCGATCTTTGCAGAAAACTACATGCCCAACGAAAATGTGGTTCTTGAATTGCGAGGAACAGGTTCACACCTCGATGTTGCCTCCATAAGTCAGAAGCTCAATGCCGAACAACCCAAACGCTATTCCCTAACGGAGTCTGAACTCAACGCATCTACGGTTAGCACAAAATATGACAAACTACTGGGTATGCCAGTTGAAGACCTTAATAGTGTCAGTAGTGATTTTGAGATAAAATCCGAGGACTTAGCAGACTTGAACTTTGTAAATCTCAACTCGGGATTCTTACCCATTTTGGTTCGGGGGGCGTTGCTGCGCGTTCCAAGGAATTTTGGGGCACAGTGGATCGCGATCGGACTGAACGGTAAGATTGAGGCAGTTTCACCACTTTATGATAAGTCAGATGATTCTGAGAAAAAATTCAGATTCGTTCTTCCTCCAAAACAAATCAAAGAAGGAAGAAACGCGCTAGATTTCTTCCTTATCGAGAGTTCCAGCGCGGGCGAAAAATTCATACGTATAAATTCGAATGTAATAGATGGCCACGGCTTTGAACTTGTTACGCGAATGGGGACTGATGTCATCCGATCTGACGAAACAGAGTTCGAGTATGATCAGGCTCGTGTGCAAGGTTATCTTGACAACATCAAAACGGTTCGGGGGTCCGCCATGCAACGCAGTGACTTCGTACAAATATCGGGCTGGGCGGCCGACCTGGGGGCGACTGACGCAGTTGATCTCGTGCTTTTATTTTCGGGAGATAAGCTAATTTACTACGGGAGCACAACCGGCAAGAGGCCAGATGTCACTCAGGCCCTTGGTAACACAGCTTTTGAGAACAGCGGATTCAACTTTTCGGTTCCGGGGTTCGATTGGGAATCTCGCAGTTCTATTCGTGGTTTTGCCATAACGCGCGATGGATATTTTGGGGAGCTATCGCAGACACCACAGTTTTCTCGTTAAGCTAGAGGACGTCGACCCAAAGCCCGAACACTAACTATCTCACTTCAAACTAGCGACGGTTTCTCAGAATTTGGACCAATCGCGGCTGACAAGGTCTTCGTCAATCAGGGTACGCCGGGTATTCCGGCCGTCTTTCAGGAACTGGGTTATTCGCGTGCGGTGCTGACCATCGTCTGAAATGTTAATCAGTTCATAGACATACTGCGCGGGATCGCTGGTATAGACCATGTAGAGAAAGACCGTGCGATGAAACGGATCCGTCAGGTCATCGAGCTGCCAGCCTTGGACCCGCTCGCTGCCGAAATGGATCTTGCCGTCGCGGTACTCGCCTTTGGTATCGATGACCTGCGTGGTGCCGTCGGCAAATTCGTACATATTGGTCTGATGATAAATATTCGGCCAGAATTCATCGGGTAAAAACCGTTTGATGATTCGAGATTTAAACTCAGCAGCCACCTTGTTATCCGCATCCAAACGCATGAATGTACCGTCCCAGACACCCTCGTGACGGGCCAAGACCGGGAAACGGTCCCGAACCTGCTGGGTGGTTTTTGGCTCTTCGGCGGCAATCGCGGGCTGGCCCGACAGAGCCAGTCCCGGTGCGGAGACAGCCAGCATCCCTAGAGACCGGCGTGATATTGTTGATCCAATTTCTTTCATAGCTTTGCTCCCAAAAGACGATCATTACATGCGATTACTGGACTGCAAATCAGTTAGCACTTGTAGCACGCCGCCATAGAAACGATGATTAATTACCGCATCAAACCTTTGTAAAGGCCGCGAGACAATGCCCACCCGTAAGACCCAAGTCTCTATCCAACAATGTTTGTGCTGGCCTAAGGTAATTTTTTTGAGCGTTTTTCTTGCGACGCTGATTATGAGTAGCCATTTTGTGTTCAGCGCAGAGGGCGATGCCTGTCGTGCCCTTGGAGGGCAATCATTCGTTCTTGAGGGCGACGTTCCCGCCGTTATCGGACGCGCTCAACCGGTTGAAGCTAGCAATACGCTTCCAGCCCATTGTGCGGTGGAAGGCTTTGCCGCACCGCAAGTAGGGTTCGAGGTTCGACTTCCGCTGGTTAATTGGAACGGCCGCTATCTCCAGCAAGGATGCCGTGGTATGTGCGGTCTCTTGAATCCGAAAGCGACCGATGATGCGCTTGCCCGGGGGTATGCGGTAGCGGGCTCAGATATGGGTCACAAAGCGTTTAGCAGCCAGTCAGGTATCTGGGCGGTCAATAATCCTCAAGGTAAGATCGACTTCGGTTACCGCGCAACCCATGTCACCGCTCTGGCTGCCGATACGCTGATATCAACTTTTTATGGTGTAACGGCAAAGACAAAATATTTTCGCGGCTGCGGTACTGGTGGACGCCAAGCGCTTGTTGAAGCGCAACGCTATCCGGATGATTTCGACGGCATCATTGTTAACGGCGGCGTGGTCTTCAATTTTACCCGGCTGAACTATCTAATGACGTGGAATATGCGCGCCAATATAAATGCGACGGGCAAGCACATTCTTTCACGGGCGGATGTCGAGAAGCTTCATCATGCCGTTCTTGGTGCTTGCGACGGATTAGACGGGCTCAACGACGGCATTCTCTCGGACCCAGAACACTGTGACTTCGATCCAACAGAGCTGGCATGCAGTGGGTCAAAGGAGAAAAACTGTTTTTCACCTGAAAAGGTAGAGACGGCGCGGAAGATGTATGCAGGGCCATCGCGTGACAACGGCGAACAGATTTATCCGGGTATGATGCGGGGATCGGAGTTAACCTGGGCCAGTGCTTACTTCGGCGGCAAACCCGGCTACGCCAATTTTGTCGCTGAGATGATGCGCTATTTCATTTTCCCGGCGGCACCTGGACCATCGTATGAAATTGCAGATTTTGATCTCAATAGATCACCCGCCTTTTTTGATGAGTCCGAAAACCTAGTGTCGGCTGATTCCACCGATTACTCAGGGTTTCAGGCGCGTGGCGGAAAGATTCTCATGACCCATGGATGGAACGAAACGGCCATGCCAGGGTCTTACCCAGCTCAATATTACCAGCGGTTGGCGCGAGAGGTGGGCAGCATCGAAGAAACACGCAAGTTCTTCCGCCTCTATATGATTCCCGGTGAAAAACGATGCCTGTTCGGACCGCCCGAAGGCCCGTATTTCGACCATCTTTCCATATTGGAACACTGGGTCGAAGGAGGTAAGGCGCCTGACATTTTGACGGGATACGCACTAACAGAAAAACCCCAATACCGGGATCAGGTCCATTATCCCCTCCAGGCGTCGCAAATAGAATATGAGCGTCCTTTTGCCCCCTATCCCGATACCTTGATTTATGACAGCCAAGGTGACCCCGCTGATGTGTCAAGTTATCTTCGCAATGCGCACTGATGGGGAAGGCAAACGGCTAATTAAGTGATCGGGCCAACCGGAATCCCATTCCGAAGTATCGATCTCCAGCGCCGCTGCGATGACGTTGAGTCAATCTCACGTTAAAGGGCTTATTAATCCACGACCCGCCGCGATCAACCCGATAACAATGGCCCTCTTTCTCTACAGCGCTACCGTCGTTGGGTGCGTCTGCAAACGAATCCTTGTAACAGTCGGCGGTCCATTCCCAGACATTACCGTGAACGTCATAAAGGCCGAAGGCATTTGGCAGCTTCTGGCCAACTGGATGGGTGCTGTCTTCCGAATTGTCGAGATACCAGGCGTATTGACCAAGCTCTTCTACATCATCGCCGAAGGTAAACTGCGCTTTGCTGCCCGCCCGCGCGGCGTATTCCCATTCCGCCTCCGTAGGCAAGCGGTATGTCTGTCCCGTCATGGCATTGAGTTTTTCGATAAACCCATGAATGTCTTTCCAAGAGACAGTCTCGACCGGTAAGTCATCGCCAATAAACTCGCTGGGCCGTTCCCCCGTGACCTCAAACCACTGGGCTTGGGTGACTTCGTATTTACCCATGGCAAAAGAGTTAATGGTTACCCTGCGTTGAGGCAATTCATTGGGGACAGGCGTGAACAAGGGACTCGCGTCAAGATCTGCGCCCATAATGAAGGAACCGGCCGGTATCACCACCAACTCAGGACAAATCGCACAGTCTTTTATCACCATGACGGGTGAGTATGTACACGCAGACAGGCTAAGCAGGCCTGCCAACGCCCATACGAACCGAACTCTTGTTCCGATAGCCATGCTTACTTTTTTCCTTCGTCGCGCTGGCCATTGGGTTAGCCCATATCCGGGATTTGCCCTTGGACCGCGTTAAGTATAGCGGGTTGGTTTGATGTTCGTTACCCTACAGTCCCACACCAGGCTTGTCTCAAGGATGCGATCACTATGAGGGTAATTTGGGCGCTTTCGCTGGTTAGCCTGATAGGTTGTCTGCCAGTACTCGCACAAGCATCCGGGACAACCTTCAAGGATTGTTCGACCTGTCCAGAAATGGTGGTTGTTCCCGGCGGCACTTTCGTCATGGGTGCAAAGCCGATACCGAGCATCAATTTCATGCCCGCGCCCGATGAAATGCCGGAGCGGACCGTGAAGGTTCGTTCGTTTGCTCTTGGCAAATACGAGGTGACGCAGGAATTATGGACAGCCGTGATGGGGGAGAATAACAGCGACTACCAGGACGGCACCACAAACCTTCCGGTTGAAACCGTATCCTGGAACGAGGCGCAGGAGTTTGTTCAGAAACTCAGCGTCCTTGCCAGGCGGCCCTACCGATTGCCTACGGAGGCGGAATGGGAATACGCCGCGCGCGCCGGCAGTGCTGCTTTGTTTTCCTTCGGTGACAATATCAAAGAGCTCGGCCGTTATGCCTGGTTTGGTGAAAACTCAGGTGGTCATATACATCCGGTTGGGCTCAAGCTGCCCAACGCGTTCGGGCTTCACGATATGCACGGCAATGTGTGGGAATGGGTCGAGGATTGTTATCAGTCAACTTATGACGGTGCCCCCACAGATGGCACCGCTGTTAAAGAGGACGGTCACTGTCAACGTAACAACCGGGGTGGGGCGTGGATTAACAGCGCGCTCAATCTGCGGTCCGATCATCGCCACCGCATGGGAGCCGGCAGCCGGGGTATTTTTATTGGTCTTCGTGTGGCGAGGACGATCCACGAGTAAAGGGGCGAAACCGAGGGTCTATCCCAATGTCAACGCTGTAATCATTTAGGAATAGGGTAACACAGGTTCTCAGTTTAATCTCGACATCGCGTACAACGACGGTAAAGGTGTTCTGTCGAATTATGTCTTTTCACATGTATTGTTCAACCTTGCGAGTGCCCAAGGGTATGTGTTCGCGAAACAAAGCGTTTCTCGACTATGAAAAGCTAACAACTAAAGCCCACGGGCCAATTGCGGGCACAGGGAACGAGGATTATAATATTGAGGGTGCTTAAAACCGCAGAAGAATGGTAGCGGAGGAGAGATTTGAACTCCCGACACGAGGATTATGATTCCCCTGCTCTAACCAACTGAGCTACTCCGCCCCAAGCCGAAAACGGCCGATTTCTTAGCGTTCACCTGCCTTAATGTCAAACAAAGGAAACCGGATAAATATTTACTGGGTACATCGGCGCTTATTATAAGGCTTTAGCAGCAGAAGCCTCCGCATTCCTCTTGTTATGAGGAACGTTGGTATTTACCCCTCCAGGCATTATCCAACCTCCACCCAGTACTTGCTCACCGCTGTAAAACACGCATGCCTGCCCCGGCGATACGCCAAATAGCGCCTCTTCGAAAAACACCCTAGCTTGGTTGGTGCGCGCACCTTGGGAGATCAAAGCGGGTACTGGCTCGTGTGTATTGCGGACACGCGCTTCTATTCGGGTCTCTCCATCTGGAATAAAACGACCACCCCCAAGCCAATTGACGTCACGGACATTAATTTCGTGTTTGGCCAAATTTGCCTTTGGGCCGACAACGACAACATTGTCCGTTGGTCGAATCTCGACAACATAAAGAGGCTCTGCTTCGCCACCAAGCCCTAGCCCGCGGCGCTGCCCAACGGTGTAATGTTCGATCCCTTCGTGCTCGCCCATGTCATGGCCGTCGACATGAACAAAACGGCCCTTATTCTTTTCCCCTGTGTGAAACTTCTCAATGACTTTTGTGTAGCTCCCCTTAGGGACAAAGCAAATGTCTTGGCTGTCCGCTTTTCCGGCAATATCTAAGTCGAATTTCTGGGCTAAAGACCTTGTCTCAGGCTTGGACACCTCACCTAATGGAAACCTTAAATATGCAAGCTGCTCCGACGTTGTTGCGAATAAAAAGTATGACTGATCTTTGCTTTGATCAACTGCTCGGTGAAGCGACACGTTACCGTCCACTTCTTCTCTCCGTATATAATGTCCCGTCGCTAGCGCCTCAGCACCGAAGTCTTTTGCCGCTTCTATCAGATCTCTAAATTTTACGGTTTGATTGCACAAAATACAGGGTACCGGAGTCTCCCCCCTCCGATACGATTCTGCGAAGGGGATGATCACGTCTTTCTCGAACCGCTTCTCGTAGTCGAGTACGTAGTGTGGAATACCAACCTTATTTGCCACTCTTTTTGCATCGTGAATATCTTGCCCAGCACAGCAAGTCTTGCCCTTGGCTGTCGCCGCGCCGTGGTCATAAAGCTGCATCGTCAAACCAACGACGTCATAACCCTGCTTAACCAACAAAGCCGCGCAGACAGAACTATCGACGCCGCCAGACATAGCTACGGCAATGCGAGGCTTGGCGCCTTCTGGAGATTTTGGCGTAGTGCTCATAATGGAGGGCTTATAGTTCCGAAGGGCCAGAACTGCAACGAATCAGTACAGACCCTAATTAGGTCTAATCGAGCATGTTATGCGTCTCTAGAGGAAGGTGCACAACCAATCCGTCTAGACTTTGGTCTAGCCTAAGTTGGCAGCCTAGCCTCGAGGTTCTCGTCAGTCCATTGGTCAAGTCTAGCATATCCTGCTCTTCTTCACTGGGCTCAGGAAGCCGCTCATACCACTGAGAGTCCACAACGACATGGCATGTAGAACAGGCCATTGCCCCCTCGCAGGCCCCTTCAATATCTATGCCGTTGGCATGAGCGACATCCAAAACGGATTTACCCGCGTCAGCATAGAGTGACGTTACCTTCCCTGATGGACTAACAAAATAAATTTTTACCACAGAGAGCGCTTCTTCACGGCATGACCGCGGTGTCCAGCCGCATAATTCGATGGGTTGCTCATAAGGTCGCCCATATTTCAACAAATTTTTCCAAGTCAGGCCAAGATGTTTCTCGGCCAATGCTGATACGTATTGCCGATCCAGCTATCTCCTCAGATACCCCCATGGCTAACAAAACATGACTGGAAGAAATTTTTCCGGACGAACACGCAGACCCAGCGCTAACCGCAAACCCTGCAAGATCAAGTTTAATAAGCTGCCTCTCGCTAGATACTCCAGGAATAGCTACATTGGTCGTGTTCGAAATTCGATCTACCTCGCGACCGAAAATGATCGCATCTGATTTAGCCCTTAAGAGAGCAGCCTCTAACTGATCACGCAGTCCAGATATTTTCTCAACATTACTAGTTTCTGCCGTAATTCGGGCTGCTGCACCAAAGCCGATTATTCCCGGCGCATTCTCCGTGCCGGACCTACGTTTATTTTCCTGCCCCCCGCCGATCAACAGTGGCTCTAGATCAGCCTCAGAATTCATCACAAAGCAGCCGACCCCCTGCGGGCCACCAATTTTGTGCGCCGAGAACGTCAGAAAATCAGCCCCAAGGGACGTAAAGTCCAAGTCCGTTTTGCCGGGACCCTGGACGCAATCGCACAACACAAGCCCACCAAACTCATGCACCAGTGTAGACACATCTCGTATAGGCTGAAGGACACCAGTCTCATTGTTCGCCAGCATAACGCACATTAAGAATGGAGCTTTTTTGCCTCTTAAAACATCATGCAATTGTTGCAGGTCGATCCGGCCTCTGTTGTCGACTGGTATATGGCGCTCAGGATTCACATGATCTCGAACGGATGGATGCTCTATAGCGGAACAAAATATATCATTCACAGCACCACTGTTTATTAGACCACGGACCACTGTCGTATTTGCTTCTGTGCCGCCGGAAGAGAAAATGATCGTTGATGCTGGAACGCCGATGAGTTTACTGACGCTCTCCCTAGCATCTTCTATCGCGCCCCTAACCGATCGCCCTTCTTTATGAATAGACGATGCGTTTCCTAGACTACCAAAAGCTTGTGACAGAACTGTCGCCACTTTCGGAAAAAGCGGAGTAGTTGCATTATAGTCGAGATATATTCTTTTTTTGGTGGTCGCCATTGCGACACGGTTATAGCAAATTATTCGGCTGCGTGTGACGTTGATTCATCGGGATATTCTAGACGTTGGAAAGAGCCATCGAGAATGTCTTGTAGCGTGACCTGCCTAAACAATTCGAGAATCTGCAATCTCATAACAAGCCAGAACTGTTGAGCCCTCCCTGAAGTTGATAGCTGTTCCTTACCTGTGGGTCGCAGGTTACCAGCAGAAATCTCATCAATGGCGTCAATGATATCCCCTGTCGAAATACTGCCGGCTGGCCTTGCCAACAAGTAACCGCCGCCAGGACCTCTTACACTGAGAACAAGCCCACTGCGGCGAAGGGTCGCAAATATCTGCTCTAGGTATGACAGGGAAATAGACTGTTCCTCAGCTAAAACTGCAAGCGATATAGGCTTAGCGGGAACATGGCGGGCCAAATTGACCATGCCGTTCAGAGCTAATTCAGCTTTGGTGCTCGGTTTCACTTTTCAAAATCCGTTGTTGGTTAGAAACTACCTATATTTACGTTTCTTCTTATTCATCGGATCAATAGATTTTATATTTTAATTTCAATTGTTTAGAGCTTCTGTCATATACTGATTTATTAACTCCTGAGAAATATATCCTTGGCAATCGAGCCTTGATTCCTTAGATAGTCGCGATACTCCTAATAAAACCGCCCTTTCGGCCGGTAAATCAACGGATACAGCATGCCTGAAATCATTATCAACGGTCCCGAAGGCCGCCTTGAAGGTCGATACCATCACGCCGAGGACCCCAAGTCTCCGCTCGCCATTATTCTGCACCCCCACCCGCAACATGGCGGGACGATGAATAATAAGATTGTATATAATCTTTATTACATCTTTGTTCGGCGCGGTTATTCAGTACTACGATTTAATTTTCGTGGAGTTGGCCGTTCTCAAGGGGAATTTGACAATGGAATGGGCGAGCTCTCAGACGCAGCTGGCGCTCTCGATTGGATGCAATCAATTAAACCAAATGCGAGTGCGTGCTGGGTCGCTGGGTTTTCGTTTGGTGCCTGGATTGGTATGCAACTTCTTATGCGCCGTCCGGAGGTTGAAGGATTCATATCTATAGCCCCTCCAGCCAATATGTACGACTTCTCATTCCTAGCACCCTGCCCTTCATCAGGTTTGATTGTACAAGGAACGAACGACGACGTGGTTCCTGAGCCATCAGTAGAAAAGCTTTGTAACAAGCTAGCGCTTCAAAAGAATATTACTGTCGACTACAAGTTGATCAAAGGCGCGAATCATTTCTTTAAAGACCATATGGATCAAATGTCCAAATCTGTCGACGACTATTTAGACGCGAGAGATATTCTAAAAGCGCAAGGACACGGTTAATTCTACACACCCTTTGTTATCCGTCAGGGCAGCTAAGTATCCCTCCGGTTAATGGATTACGAGCCCCCGTTGTATTGCTGAACGTCAATGGAAGTTTCCTTAGGCTCCTGACCGCCATAAACGCGAACGCCTGGGCTTCGATAATATCGCCGTTCCACCCTTCGTCCTCAATCGGATGAACTTTACACGGACACGCAGCCCTTAACTGACTCATAAGTGTCAAATTATGGCGCCCTCCTCCTGTCACATAGAGTACCCTTGGTGGTTCTGGGCATAGCTTCAGACCAGCGACAATAGAGTTTACGGTGAATGCCAAGAGAGTGGCGGCCCCATCACTGGGAGACATTCCTTCCAGCGCGGCTATGGAAAAGTCGGATCTATCCAAACTCTTAGGATACTTGAGTTTGAAATAGTTGTGGTCCAAGAGAGTATAGAGCACGCTATGGTCTACTTTGCCCCGCGCGGATAGTTGCCCATCTTCATCAAACCGTTTCCCGGTCTTTTGTTCGACCCAAGCATCCATCAAACCGTTGCCAGGGCCCGTATCAAACGCAATTACGTCGTCGGAATCAGGTCCAATCCACGTAATGTTGGAAATACCCCCGATATTAGCAATCACGACCGGCCGGGATTTAGAGCGCAACATAGCGGTGTGATACACAGGAGCAAGCGGTGCCCCCTGCCCCCCCTCCTTGACGTCCCGGGTTCTAAAATCTGATACCACTGGGATCAGGGTTTCGTTGGCCATTTGAACCGGGTCACCGATCTGCTGCGTTATTCCAAGCTCTGGTCTGTGAAGAATCGTATGACCGTGGAAGCCAATCATTTGTGGTAACTTCCATTTCCCACCGTCTTCCTCGCCATCGAGCAGCTTTTTGATGCAGATGATATGCAGTGACGTAAGCTCATGAATTAAGATCGCGTCAGCCCTAAGATTGTTGGACTGGGCTGCCCGCTCCACAGCGTTTTTTAATCGCGCCCTAAATTCATCTGGGTAAGGAATCGAGAGGGATGGCCCAATATCGGAGATAATTTCGCCATCCGTTTCAATTATCGCTGCGTCGATTCCGTCTAGGGACGTTCCGCTCATGAGGCCTAGAGAGACGATAGGTCCCTCCGTATTCGATAGGTTCATCGTTGCCCTCCCATCTGCCCCATGATATCACGCGGCTAAATTCTAGTTTTGTCTGCATAGTCTAACCGATTGATATTTCGAGTGGAAATACGTCCATGACTTCCGTTCCTAAGCGTCGCTCAGAGCTCATCAAAGTCCTCGAACAACGCGGGTTTCTGCATCAATGCACAAATATTGAGCAACTTGATGAGATAGCTGCATCGAGCGTTATTACTGCCTACAACGGGTTTGATGCGACAGCCGATAGCCTGCACGTAGGCCACCTACTTCCGATCATGATGCTGCGTTGGGTGCAAAATACAGGACATAGACCTATTGCACTTATTGGCGGCGGCACCACAAAAGTAGGCGACCCTTCGGGAAAGGATGACACACGTCAGTTGCTTGATGAAGTTGCGATCAACAGCAACATCAAGAGTATTCAGAAAACATTTGAGAAACTTATTAGGTTTGGAGAAGGAAATACTGACGCTCTTCTCGTAAATAACGCAGATTGGCTGGATACCCTTCAATACATTCCTTTCTTAAGAGATGTCGGTCCGCACTTCACAATAAATAGAATGCTAACGATGGATAGCGTCAAATTAAGACTAGAGCGTGAACAACCACTCACGTTTCTGGAATTCAATTATATGATCCTTCAATCATATGATTTCCTTGAACTGCACAAAAGATATGGCTGCACTCTACAGACCGGTGGCTCAGATCAGTGGGGCAATATCGTCAATGGCATAGAATTGGGCAGAAGGGTTGCTCGAAAAGAACTTTTCGGTCTGACATGCCCATTAATCACAACATCATCGGGCGCTAAAATGGGGAAGACCGCCGCGGGCGCGGTATGGCTCAATGAAGACCGGCTATCGGCCTACGACTACTATCAATTCTGGCGGAATGCAGAAGACCCAGATGTCGGACGGTTCCTAAAATTATTCACGGAACTTCCAATGGAAGAAACCAGCCGCCTTGAATCTCTAGAAGGCAGCGAAATCAACGATGCAAAAAAAGTTCTAGCTTTTGAGGCAACAAAGTTGCTTCACGGAGAAAACGCTGCGATCGCCTCACAAAAAACCGCTGATTCCACGTTTGAATCTGGTGGTGTTGGCGACAGACTACCCAGTATTGATTTATCAGGTAATGACCTAGAAAACGGCATGGCACTCATTGAAGCCCTTAAATCAACAGGTCTTTGCAAGAGTAGCGGTGAAGCACGGCGGCTGATTCTTGGCGGTGGCGCTAAAATAAACGGCCAGAAAATAGAAGATGAAACTTACCTGCTGCAGGCAAGCGATTTCATAGACAGTCAATTAAAGCTGTCTTCAGGGAAAAAACGCCACGCCATCGTCACGCTTGGTTAATACGTAAGCTATTACTCGCGTCTAATTAGGATTAGCCTCAATCGCTTCCGAATCCACCTGCACAGCCGGTGGCGGATCAAAAACACGAAATATTTGACGCAAGAAACCAGGTGTTAGGGTCGCGAGCGGGTTGACGGTAATCTCACCTCCATCAGAATTTCCGCGCATCGCATATGTTGCTGCAAAAACACCTCCGCTTTCTTCTCCACCTGTCAAAAGTGGCCCGAGTATTGGTATACCGCCTAGCGCACTATTAAAGGCATAAACAGGAACAATAGTACCCTGTCCATCAAGCGTGAGCTTTTTTGTATCGTACATGCCTTGCGCAGTGAGACCCAGCGAGGGTCCGTACATGGCGCCATCCCTAATCGAAAAAGTGCCATCAGTGAATGTAAATGGAACGTTTAATTCAGAAAAATAAATCCCATTACCTTCCAACTCATCCACAATTCCGGTCAATGCTGCAACAGATAGCAACCGCGCAAGCAATGGCGCATCAAAAACCTGAAATGAATCTATATTTAAAATACCGGAAACAGCCCCTGTTTCACTAACAGTTCCTGAGACTATTAATTCTCCACCACTGAAGTCATCACTTAACCCCAAAGATTGCAAAACAGCACCACCATTTCCGCTGTCAGCTCGAAACTCCCTAACTTGTTCTTTTGGTTGCATCGTTAGCGTAAATTTATCCGTATCTGCTACATCTGCATTCACCACTAGCTCTGCGATACCAGTCGCATTTTGAACGACCTTAGCACTCACATTGGTTATGCCACCTAAGTCAGAGAGCAATACACGTTCCAACTCCCCGTTAAACCTGAATGGAATACGAGAAGCATTCTGACTCGTGGCGCCAAAACTCCTCACACTATTGTTATTTACCAGTGAAGACCAAAAAGACCGGCCATCAAGTGATTTTCCGCGCAAGGAAATATCATACGCTCCATCTTCAGCACGGGCGGCATTCATCTCAAACTGACTACTACCTATCTGTCCTGGTTCAAGTCTAATCGAATCGATTTCTACCCCGCCCAAGAACTGAATATTTCCAGCGAACTGGAGATTAGCTGCGTCCGAAGAGACGTCAAAGCGTCGCACTTCTTTAGCCATGCCGTCAGACAAAAGAAGTTCTGCAGAAACAAAACCTTTTGTATCGATTGGCTTGCCCCAATTTAAAGAAGGAACACTAAGTTCCGCAGTCTCTAAATCCGCTTCTAGTATAAGAACACTCTCAGCAGACTCATCAACCGTATATATGGCTTCCAGCCTTATCGGGCCATCAACATATGGCGGGCTAAACATAGACTGACCTAAACCGATCAAAGGTCGCTGATCGTTCTCCACGACGGCATCCAATGCATACTGTCGCTTAAACTCACCGCCAAAGAAATTTTCCCGCCATGCCAACCCAGTACGAATTCCACCAAGGGAAGCTGTCCCGCTTACATCCATACCGAGGTTATCGATATCCAAGCGAAACTGCCCCGATTCTAAATCAAGCCCAAATGCGGCATCTAGAATTGAAGTTTGCTGTAAAGATGCTGTGGCCGAAACTATAACCTGGTCAAGCGAGACACCCTGAACCAAAGGAAAATCAACACTGAGCAACACCTCTGCCAACCCATTTGTTTCTGTAGGAGTTATACCGAGCTTTGAAGCATAGCCCAGCGGGGGCCGGTCGATCAGTTCGATTGCATCGGCAAGTTGTCCATCAATACGAACGTCTATATCTGCCGTGTCTATTTTGTCGTCGAGCCCATAGAGCCGGACACGAGCCTTACGAACATTGAGGGTTTTTTCAGGGCCGGAGTTCAGGCGAACGAAGCCACTTTCAATGTCAATAACGACTTCAGATAGTGACAGTCTCAATAGACCTTTCGTATCCTCAACAGGTGGCATTTGCCTCAAGTAAGTTACATCTATGCCAGACAAGTTTGCCGACCCGGCAAGAGACGAAGTTTCCAGGTCAAGCATTGAAGAACCCGTTATGGCTAAGTCAAACGAAGCATCCGTAACTTCTCCCCCCGCTAGATTGTTCGCAATCCAACGTCTGGTATTGGGCTTAACACTTTCAGGCCAATAGGTCTTTAATTCCGGCAAGCCTACTTTATCAATTTTTATATCAAGATTGATCGCTGGGTTACTCAGCATTTGTTCGCCTTCGAGCGACAACTCAATCTCTGGCCCCCCGTTGTTTAAGATCAATTCGAGATTAGATACGGTCACTTTTTTCAGTTGATCACTGCCCGCAGCATTCATACTAAATTGTGCGATGGGATATGTGCGGCTAATTGGCGCGGGTAGAGCGAGAACACCTTCACCACTAGTAATCATTAACTGAGCACGATTCACCGTAGCTAGCGCTTCAAGAAGTAAAATCTCTAACTCAAGTTTTCCATCTACATCCAGCTCCATCGCAGATAGTGCACTCATTTGAGGCGACAAGACTGAGAGCGAAGATGGACGTAAGTCTTGGAACTCGACCTCAAATGCTAGAGACGATGTATCAACGGCATATACCCCACCAACCTCGATTCTCGACGTTAGTCCATTGTTCAAGAATGGTAGGCTCGCAGATATCCGTAAGTCACCCTTCTGCCTTTCAAGAGAAATATCACCAGAGGGCACAAGCCATTCGCTGCCGGACGCTTCGTCTGAGAATATGACCGTCGAGTTTTGCACTACGAATCTGTCTAAATACCCCGCTCGATTGTCCTCACCACCAGGAGCAATCAATGCCTTAACCACAACGTTTAGCAATTGATTCGCTGATTCGTTCGTAGTTAAACCCGCCTCAATTTTGTCAATATCAGCATCACTTTGCTCAGTGTTATAATTGAGTTCAAGACCCAGAAGGATTGCACCACCTTGCCCACGCGTTAGCCTTACGACAGGGTTATCAAGAATAATTTCTTCCGGCGCTGGCGACCCCTCAAGAATTGAGGCCATGCTCAACCGAACAAGCATTTCAGGAAATGACGCAATTACAGTTCCGTCTAGGTCAACTGCCACAATATCTCGAACTGTGATATTTGGCGTGGACTGCATTCCGCCCCACGCTAAGCTCGCTCCTTGAACTTCGAATAGTATGCCTTCGCGCTCGTTGCTGATCGCCTCAGAGATATAAGAAGCGAGGAAATCCATCGTGACAGGCCCGTCCGAAAGCCGCCACGCGAGGACTGCAATGCCACACAACAATAAAGTGAGGCACGCCACCAAAGTTCTAAAAAGTGTGTGGACGGCTCCGTGAACCAAGTCTCAATCCCACCCTGCTGCGCCGGTAATCTCTAGCTCAGCTGTTACATTGCTCGTATAGGTGTAAATACAATTAAATCTGCCTAGTAACTTGCGCAAAAATTCTGCATCCCTGGTAGACTTCAATGATGAACGGCAAGATTGATCATAGTGGAGCGAGTATGCCAGAAAATATCCTCCCTCGCGCCTACGATCTTAAGCAATGTGAAAGTTACATAGACAAGTGGGACAATGAAGCTGCTCCCAATGCAGGAATCAAAGAGAACAGCCATCTTCTGGATATACCTGAAATTACAATTGCTGCCCTCGTCAAATGCCTATTCGGGAATAGCCCTTTCTTATCTAAAGCAGCAATAAAAAACCCGCAATGCTTCTCTAGGTTGATCAAGCAGCACCCCAATGATGCGTGGGCAACTTTCTTAAACAAACTTTACGAAGATATACGTGATTCAGAATACGAAACAGAGACACTTAGGGCCCTATTGCGTCAAAAGAAAGAAGAAGCGGCACTTCACATTGCGATATGCGACATATCCAAGCTCTGGGACCTGTTCGACGTCGTAAGTAATTTATCAGACTTCGCCGATTTATGTGTTTCAGAGGCTGTTAACGCCCTACTGCTTTCCGAGGAGAAAAAGGGCAATATTGAACTTCCTGACATTGAGAACCCGCAAACTGGATGCGGTCTATTTGTACTCGCCCTCGGCAAGCTGGGGGCACAAGAACTAAACTACTCCTCTGATATAGACTTGATAGTGCTCTTCGATACTGAAGCACTAAATTACAAAGGCGAAAAATCGCCCCAAGAATTTGCCGTCAAGATCACCAAAGAACTTGTAAACATTCTGGATGAACGAACAGCGGACGGTTACGTCTTCAGAACGGACCTTCGCCTTAGACCTGATCCGCGTTCAACCGCAGCCGCAGTTTCAACAGAGGCCGCAGAACTCTATTATGAAAGTTGGGGACAGAACTGGGAAAGATCTGCGCTAATCAAGGCGCGAGTTATTGCTGGTGACAACATAGTTGGCAGCGCTTTTCTAAAACGACTGGAGCCCTTTATTTGGCGAAAATCTTTAGATTTCTATGCAATTCAAGACATCCACTCGATCAAAAGACAAATCTATGCGTCTAAGGGTGGGCATGAGATCGACGTACTTGGACACGACATTAAAGTCGGTCGCGGCGGCATTCGTGAAATCGAGTTTTTTGTTCAAATTCAGCAACTCATTTGGGGCGGAAGGAATCCATCGCTTCGCGAAACTAAGACTGTAGAAGGTCTTGCTAGGCTACACGACTATGATTTGATTGATGAAAGAACGTCACTGGAACTTAAGGAATCGTACATTTTTCTCCGCACCCTTGAACACCGCATACAGATGATAAATGACGAACAAACCCAGAGAATTCCAGAAGACCCAGGGCGCGCAGAGGCTATATCCGTATTCTTAGGGTACAATGACTTCTCTCAATTTAGTGACGCTGTTACCAATCACCTCAAAGTGGTTGAACGCCACTACGCTAACCTCTTTGAAGACGCCCCAGACCTTACAGTTGATGGCAATCTTGTTTTCACAGGAACAGATCACGACCCTGAAACCTTGGCGACGCTCACAAGATTAGGATTCGCAAATCCGGAAACTATTTCCGAAATCATTAGGGCGTGGCACACAGGAAAATACAGGGCCACAAAGAGCACAAGGTCACGACAAATATTGACTGAAATCGTACCTAACTTGGTTTCTGCATTTAGCAAAACAACGCTTCCAGACCGGGCCTTCTTAAAATTTGATACATTTCTTAAGCAATTGCCTGCCGGAGTACAGCTGTTCTCCGTGTTCTACGCACACCCTGAAATCCTAGACTTACTTGCAGATATAATGGGCGATGCCCCCCGGCTTGCCGACTACCTCAACGCCTCAAGCGAGCGGCTTGATTACGTTCTGGATCCCGACTTTTTCGAGAACATAGCTGCAGCGTCTATACTTTCTGACGATTTAGGAAGGATACTAGAAAGAGCTAGTGGATATGAAGCCAAGCTAGATGCGTGCCGAAGATGGACCAATGACCTCCGCTTCCGTGTCGGTGTTCAGGCGCTAAGATCTTTAGTTACTCCCGCCGAGGGAGCCAAAGCTCTAAGTGTGATTGCAGAAACGACAATAAATGCGCTCGTACCTCACGTACGTGATGAATTCGCGAGCCAGTTTGGACAAATCCAAGAAGCAGACTTTGCTATTTTAGCATATGGAAAGTTGGGTAGCTCTGAACTTATGCCGACTTCAGACCTGGATTTGGTTTTTATTTACGATAGCCCTACCAACTCTGAATCCTCGGGGGGGCGTCGCACGCTTGCCGCAAGTGTGTACTTCATGCGTCTTACCCAAAGAATTGTCTCAGCCTTATCCGTATTGACGGCTGAGGGGCGTTTATATGAAATAGATTTACGCTTACGACCCTCAGGAGACCAAGGCCCTATCGCTTCAAGCCTTGAGGCTTTTAGCAAATACCAACACGAAGATGCGTGGATATGGGAACATTTAGCACTCACTAAAGCCCGGGTCGTCTACTCCACTGGGCATCTAGAAAGCCAGATTAATCAGGCGATATTCAAGGCGTTGAAGTCAAAAAGAACGGCAAATGAAGTGGCCAATGCTATTTCCGAAATGCGCGTTCGTATTAAACAACAGTACAGCGATGATTCGATCCTAGACATCAAACATATGGCCGGCGGCCTAATGGACACTGAATTTTTGGTTCAGTTTCATACTCTACTTAACCACGAAAGATTGGTTAGCTCCTTTCCGCATAGCTCTATCGACGCTTTAAATATTTTGGCTTCGAAAGGACTCTTGGAAGAAACAGATGCTCACCTACTCCAATTTGGTTTGGTCTTGTGGAACGACCTATTATGGCTCTTAAGGCTCACCCTTGATTCTTCTACGCTATCGTCAGAAATTCCAAAGGGACTGGAGAAACGCTTATTAAACGTAACCCTGCTTCCAACACGCGAAGATTTAGAAAATAGAATCCAGGAAATGAGAGAGAAAATAAGCAACACCTTCAAACAGATTATTGAACCCGACAACAGAAACTAAACCTTGATAAAAATTCAATCTTACCGGAGCGCACATGGCAAAAATCGTAATCGGAAGCAAGGCACCCTCATTCAATTTACCCGCGACAGGTGGAGAAATATTTTCGCTAAAGTCACTTAAAGGCAAGAAGGTAGTCTTATATTTCTATCCAAAAGACGACACACCTGGCTGCACGAAAGAAGCCTGCGGATTTAGTGACAAACGATCAGAGTTTTTATCCGCTAATGCTGAAATAGTTGGGGTCTCTAAGGACAGCCTTGCCAAGCACGAGAAATTTAAAACGAAATATGATTTGCATTTTGAACTCGCATCTGATGAAGAAAGCGAGACATGCGAGGCGTATGGTGTTTGGAAAGAAAAGAATATGTACGGTCGCAAATATATGGGGATTGAACGATCGACCTTCCTAATTGACGAGAAAGGCATTGTCAGAGCGGAATGGCGCAAAGTTAAAGTGCCCGGCCATGTTGAAGCCGTCCTAGATGCAACCAAAAAGCTATAAGCGTTGTAGAAATCCGTCTGACAACAATACGTGCTTAATCTGCTTCTGCAGTATCCGTATCTGCCTTAACTCTAGCCGCCAAGGATGCAGACATAAATTGGTCAAGGTCACCATCCAGCACTCCTTGAGTATCTGAAGTTTCAACTTCTGTGCGCAGGTCTTTCACCATCTGGTACGGCTGCAAGACATAAGATCTAATTTGATGCCCCCAACCGATATCTGACTTTGCTTCTTCGGTTGCTTGCGCTTTTGCTTCGCGAGTCTGCAACTCAAGCTCGTACAAACGTGCTCGCAGCATATCCCAACACTTAGCTCTATTCTGATGCTGTGAGCGCTCACTCTGGCATTGGACAGCAATACCCGTAGGATTGTGAGTGATTCGAACCGCACTATCTGTTTTGTTAACGTGTTGGCCGCCTGCACCGGATGATCGATACGTATCGATGCGGCACTCTTTTTCATCAATGTCGATCTCTATAGTGTCATCTATTACAGGAAACACCCACACCGAAGCAAAACTAGTGTGGCGCCGTGACGATGAATCATATGGTGAAATTCTAACAAGACGATGCACACCACTTTCCGTCTTTAGCCACCCATATGCGTTTAGACCCATTATCCGGTACGTTGCGGATTTGATACCCGCTTCCTCACCGACACTTTCTTCGATCAATTCAACCTTGTTGCCATGCGCCTCAGCCCACCGCGTGTACATACGGCTTATCATTTCCGCCCAATCCTGAGCTTCAGTTCCGCCAGCTCCCGCATGAATTTCTACGTAGCAATCGTTTGAATCAGCCTCTCCGGAAAGCAAGCTCTCTAGCTCTAATTTACTCGCTTCTTGTCTGAGGTTATTAAGGAGACTCTCCCCTTCTTTCTGGGATTCGTCGTCACCTTCCATTTCGCCTAGTTCGACGAGCGTTATAGCGTCATCTACACCCTGTTCGAGATCTCTGTACCGTGTGATCGCAGACTCTAATTGAGTTCGTTCCCGCATAACCTTTTGGGCGACAGATTGAACGGACCAAAGGTCAGGGTCTTCCGCTTTAGCGTTTAGCTCTTCCAATTTTAGAAGCGCATTATCCCAGTCAAAGGTGCCTCCTCAGCAGTGACATAGACTGCTTTATTTCGGAGACCATAGATTCAATATCGGCTCGCATGACTTTTCTTTACTAAGTTGCAGGTAACTGCTTGTTCACATTTAAAAGGACATTTTATTGACTGCATGCAAATGCCACAGCAAGACTATTCTATTTCATCTCTTAGGCAGGTGATGGCCCGCTGGGTCTCCACCTGCTTCCTTAATGGCTTTTCTGTAGGCTTTATCAGAGTTAAACGGTTTTGTAGGTAGGAATGCCGATTTCTTAGTTGGGATCACCCGTCCTCCAGACTTAGGCAGAACAAGCAAATACTGCATATCTCGACCAATCAACTGAATTGGCTCATTACGCTTAGAAAAAACCCGCCGCATTGTTGCTGATTCTTCGTAATAAGCCTCGTACTGCTCTTCATCGTGATCGAACAAATACTCGTAAGCTTCAATCATCTCTTTGACAAATTTTTTGTCTGCCACCTGCACATTTGAAATGACCCAGCATCGATCCTCAAATGTCCAGTAATATGCAAGACCAATAAGCTCACCCTCTTTCGTAAAATACGGAAAGAATGGAAACGACCGACAGGCAAGGGATCTGTTCTCGCGCTCACAAAAAGCTACGCCCTTGCATTCGACTGCACATGTCGACTTAGGCAGTTCTTTAACAATCTTTTTTGATTCTTTGTCGAAAGGCTTAAATATACTCCATAGGTCCGTGCGGGATTTTAAGAGTTTCCACTCTTCGTCCTCGACAATCGGAATCGCGTTCTCAGTGCTGCAGCAGACAGGAACCCCATCATTAAGCGGAGCACATATACGGCCACAATCTAACTTTTTGGCAATCGGCGCAGAAAACATGTCGTAAATAACTTTAAAATCTTTTTTTGTTGCCGTCATAAAACGTCCTAATAAAGCCCACCAGCGCTCGGCTGGTCGGATGAAGTAAATCCAGTAGTGCCAGGTGAGGCACCCACGGCGGCGGTCCGGCGTGTTGGCGCAGTGCCTGGCTTGAAGGCTTCAAGAATAGCCCTGCGAGACCCGGGTGTGGCGACTAGCCCTGTCTCGGGATCAACCCGAACCAATACTATTCCCTGAGGTATTCTAAATGGTGTAGCTGGCTCATTAGCCAAAGCAGCAGACATAAAGTCCCGAAACACGGGCGCTGCAACTGTAGAGCCCGTTTCTTTCGCCCCCAAGGTACGCGGCTCGTCAAATCCGACAAAAACACCTACTGCAAGGTCCGGGGAAAACCCAAGAAACCATGTGTCAAAACTATCGTTAGACGTACCGGTCTTGCCTGCTAATGGTTTACCTACGTCAGCCACTCGACGGCCGGTACCTCGTTCAACCGCACCTTGAAGGATTGATACCATCTGATATGCGCTTGCTGGGTCGGTCAATTGCTCCCTTTCGTCTGGCAAGGAGGGTGGCTCCCCATCAGCAACAGGAACTCGGCCACACATGAGACATTCACGCCTATCGGTCCGAACAATTGTTGCGCCATTTCGATCCTGCACTCTATCTATTAGCGTCGGCGACACCCTCTTTCCGCCATTGACCAACATTGCGTATGCCGCTGTAACATCAATCAGCGTAGTTTCTTGCGATCCAAGTGCTGCTGAAAGATTAGTGGGTAGGTCATCCACAAGGCCAAAATGCCGGGCATACGCACCAACCTTCTCCATACCCACTGCTTGAGCAAGCCGCACCGTCATTAAGTTCTGCGACTTTTCTATCCCAGTACGTAGAGTCGACTCACCATAGTATCTTCCGCTGTAATTCTTAGGCTTCCATTTCGGAAGACCGGGCCCTTGGTCGATCACAAAAGGTGCATCTAGAACAAGCGTGGACGGTGTGTAGCCATTGTCGAGCGCGGCTAGATAGACGAATGGCTTGAACGATGATCCTGGCTGTCGCTTAGCCTGCGTAGCGCGATTAAATTCAGATTTCTCGTAAGAAAATCCACCGGTCATCGCCAGAACACGGCCTGTATGAGGGTTAAGCGCAACGAGGGCACCTTCAATTTCTGGTACCTGCCTTAACCCATACGTTCCCGTTGGATAGTTTTCTCCGGACTCACTCGCCTCTACAGCCTCAACAAATATTACATCCCCTTCCAAAAGAACCTGCCCTATACGCTTCACGGAAGGACCAAGTTTCTGTTCAGGCTGCCACGCGCGCGCCCACTTAATTTCAGAGAGCGGAATTTTGCCTGACTCACCGTTAGAAAAGACGATAGTCGCTGAGGCGTCGGTTATTCTTCGGACGGCTGCAAGTCGCCAAGATTCCGCACCTGCTGGCGGCTTTTGTATCGCAGATAATCTATCCGACCACCCAGCGCCAACTGGAATGCGCGTTACCGGCCCTCTCCAACCATGCCTTCTGTCATAGTCGATTAAGCCGCTTCGCAGCACCCGGTCAGCAATCTGTTGCAGGTTAGGATCTAGCGATGTGCGAACGGCAAGGCCGCCTCGATACAGAGTATCGGATCCAAATTGATCAAGCAGTTCGCGGCGAACATCTTCGGCAAAATACTCCCCACCTGCGACATACTCTGTCTCATTCCGACGGCGAACAACAATGGCGTCCTGTCTGGCAGACTGGGCTTGCGCCTCAGAAATTTTTCCATCATCAAGCATTCTTGCCAGCACATAGTCGCGGCGTTCTCGCGCAGCCTTAGATCGGCGAATTGGATGGTAGTTATTCGGCGCCTTTGGTAGGCCAGCAAGAAATGCTACTTCCGAAAGCGACAACTCATCCAAAGACTTGTTAAAATAATTTACGGCAGCTGCAGAAACGCCATACGAACCAAATCCAAAATAAATTTCATTTAAATATAATTCGAGAATCTGATCTTTGTCGAAAGCCTGCTCTATTCTTAGAGCTAAGATGGCCTCCTTAACCTTGCGATCAAAACTGTACTCATTGGTCAGCAGGAAGTTCTTTGCCACTTGTTGAGTAATGGTCGACGCGCCCACCATTCGCCGATCACTGAACTGAGCCTCCACGTTGGTCAGCACGGCCCTAGCGATGCCAAAAAAGTCTAATCCAGGATGAGAATAGAATGTCTTGTCTTCAGCCGACAAAAACGCGTTAATAAGGTTTTTTGGAATTGCCGAGAATGGGACGAAAACCCGCCCTTCAATGGCATATTCTTCAATGAGCCGGCCATCTCCTGCGTATACACGAGACATGACCGAAGGCTCATAATCTGCGAGTTGACGGTAGTCGGGAAGATCACGCCCATATTCATAGAAAATCCAGACAAGAATCGACGCTGCCGCAAAAATTGCGAGCATAGTTAAACAAAATAAGGTCGCAAGAATTCTAGTCACGGGATTAGACTATCGAACCGTTAATTTTGAAGATCGACGCGGAATATATCAGACACCAGATATTTCTCACCTTAAACTTGAATATAAGTCTAGTGTAGAAAGACGGCTTTTTCATAACCAAATCAAGGCATTGCTATATCCGGCTCGTTAGATCTGTATCTGCAAAATAACTATCCAATGCGCGAGTTATCGATACAACGAGCTTTTGGCGATAGCCCTTTTGCCTCAATGCCTTCTCTTCTTGACGATTAGAGAGATAACCCATTTCGAGAAGTACCGATGGCATGTCTGGCGCTTTCAATACAGCAAACCCAGCAAACCTATGCGTATTTCGCAACAACGTAACTTCACGCTTGAGCTGTGAAATGAGCTTGGCAGCTAAATGAGCAGCCAGGTTCATGCTTTCCCTTTGCGCGAGGTCTATCAAGATATTGCGGACATCGCTGGATTCATTTGTAAGGTCCATTCCTATAATAAGGTCTGCCTTATTTTCTTTTTCTGCTAGCTTTGCAGCCTCTCTATCAGATGCCGTTTCTGACAAAGTATAAACGGACAGACCCTTCACATCTGGTCGACCGACAGAATCCGCATGCAATGAAATGAAAATGTCTGCTGCGGCCCGGCGAGATATAGTTATCCGCTGGCGCAGCCTTAGAGATACGTCACGAGTTCTGGTCAAGACAACTTTGTAGCGCCCTGTTCTTTCTAAAGATTCTTTCAACTGACGCGCGGCAGCCAGGGTAATATCTTTTTCTCTTACACCACTAACCCCAATCGCACCCGGGTCCACACCACCATGCCCCGGATCAATGGCAATCACACGTTTTCTATCTGCACGACGAACGGCAGGTTTTTTATCAGGCAAAGGAATACCGGAATTTGTTGGCTGCACGTTCGCCATACTTACATTTTCCGTTGGTTCCACAGTCGAATCTATTTGTCCTTGTGGCTTCAAAACTTGTCGTCCATTTGCTGGGCCTATTTGACCAAGAAACGCTGCTTCAGATGCGGGCTTAAGATCAATGACCAACCGCCACGGGGTAGAAGCTGTGGGAGCAAGTACGAAAGCACGTTCAACATTTGCGGGTTGAGCTAAATCGATGACGACACGCGATTGCCCGGGTTGGAAAAGTCCATACCTTAGGTCTCTAACAACGCCAGCTCTGAAAACTGTTTCTACCTCCGGTAAATTCCAGGCAATTTCAGATAGGTCTATTACAGTTCGAAACGGGTCAGTTAGCTGAAAAACTCTAAAATCAGCACTTTCCGTCAGTTCCAATACCAGGCGCGTGTGAGTTCCATGATCGTGCAGGCGGAATGAAAGGGCTGACCTGATACCTGCCAACACGTCCGGTGCGATTGCGACACTAGCGATTCCCGTCAGTAGGCCAAGGACCGTCCTTCTACTTGAATTCAAAACACCGGACAAAGGCGCTGAACCACATTCATTTCTTTTGTTATTGGCAGCCGATGATTCGGACATATAGGTCTATATCTTGTGTGAATAGGCTCGATTTGATCACAATATAGCGAATCTTGCTGAATCCGTACAGCTTTCCCATAGTTTTTGGGCGATAGCAGTCTACCCAATCACTGTCGGCAGAAGAAAAGATTGTGAACGCGTGACCAAGCCATTAAGTTTAGCAAGTTGGGTCGTTTGTTTAACCTCACCGAAATAAACCTCATGTATTCGTTTGGGGCGCGTGTAGGGGTGCTGAACACGTAAAGTTCAAAATCAGACATAAATCCCTAACATTCGAATATGCTGGTTTTCTTTGGCAACGAAAATTCAGCGATCAAAGTTTAATTCAAGGTGGAACGTGTGACTCCTACCGAGGTCCGTCTATTTCTTATGATTTCCCGAGATCTTGAATCAAGTCGTCCTTTTACCCGCGACACGAGCCTGAAACGCTCGCGGTCGCCAGCCGGGACTCACACGTTCTCCAATTTGTCATCAATTCGAGGCGGGCGCCTGCGCGCAGAGCTGACCGTCTCGGACCATTGGAGTTATTTTAAGTATGGTAAAGAGAATGCTGGTGGACACGAACCACCCCGAGGAGACCCGGGTGGTCGTGATAGATGGAACTCGCCTTGAAGGGTTCGATCTAGAAACATCTACAAAACAAGAGAACAAAGGCAACATTTACCTCGCTAAAGTTGTTCGTGTTGAGCCTTCACTACAAGCGGCCTTCGTTGATTACGGAGGAAACCGGCACGGCTTCCTCGCATTTAGCGAAATACATCCCGACTATTACCAAATTCCTGTTGCGGACCGCGAAGCCCTAATTGAAGAGGCGAAAGAGCATCACGATTCAATGCAAGCCGAAGATGAGCCGCCAGGACAAGCAGGGCCGCCTGACGAACCTCAGCCTGCCAAAAGCAATCCAGAAAACCCTCCCGAAGAACACAAGGATAATCCAGAGCAGATCGTTGCTTTGGTTTCCAGCCAACCTCCTCTTTCAGTAAAGGCAGAGGATTCTGACTTTGAGATGGAAGGCTCATCGAAGTCCTCCGACGCGCCAGATTCAATAGAAACACGCTCCGTATCCCAGGGCAGCACTGCCAAAACCTCTTTAGCTGAGAACTCAACAGAAGACACTAATAGCGATGATGCTGGTGAACCGGCACCAAAAGGCAGAACTGGTGTTGAAGAGATTGGTGGAGAAGATGAAACTGACGAAAATCTGAATGCACATCGACGCAAGTTCGTCGCATCGCGTAGATACAAGATCCAAGAAGTTATCAAACGGAAGCAAATCTTACTTATCCAGGTCGTTAAAGAAGAGCGCGGCAACAAGGGTGCAGCTCTAACGACATACTTATCCCTGGCCGGTCGGTATTGTGTCCTCATGCCAAATAGCGCACGGGGAGGCGGCGTATCGCGTAAAATCACGAATGTGAAGGATAGACGAAGACTGAAATCGATTGTCTCCGATCTAAAAATTTCAGAACACATGGCGGTTATCCTTAGAACCGCCGGTGCAGAGCGAAGTAAGGCGGAGATCAAGAGAGATTATGAGTACTTACAGCGAACGTGGAACCAAATCCGGCAAGTTACGATGGCGTCACGGGCACCCGCCCTCATCCACGAAGAAGCAAACTTAATAAAACGATCAATCCGAGACGTTTATACGAAAGATATCGAAGAAATCCTCGTCGAAGGAGAGAACGGATACAAAGCAGCTAAAGAGTTTATGAGAACTCTAACGCCGAGCCACGCGAAGAAAGTCCAGCGATACAAGGATGAGTCCATTCCCTTGTTCCATCGCTATCAAATTGAAAGTCAATTGGACGCAATGAATAGCCCGACAACGCAACTTAAGTCGGGCGGGTCGATTGTTTTCGGACAAACCGAGGCTCTCGTGGCCATTGACGTAAACTCTGGAAAATCAACTAAAGAAAGACATATCGAAGGAACGGCTCTGAAAACTAACCTCGAAGCTGCAGACGAAATTGCTCGGCAACTTCGACTACGGGACCTTGCCGGTTTGGTCGTCATTGACTTCATTGATATGGACGAAGCTCGCAATAATCATGCGGT
The DNA here is from genome assembly GCA_029245025.1 of Rhodospirillaceae bacterium. Lineage (GTDB taxonomy): Bacteria > Pseudomonadota > Alphaproteobacteria > Rhodospirillales > Rhodospirillaceae > WLXB01. The sequence goes on along the minus strand of JAQWQC010000027.1, from coordinate 37,654 downwards.
TGAGCGGCGATTGAAAGAGGCGCTCAAGAGCGACCGCGCGCGAATACAAGTTGGTCGCATCAGTCATTTTGGATTACTCGAACTTTCTCGCCAACGACTAAGACCGAGCCTTCTCGAGGCAAATTTCGCGGTTTGCACGGCTTGCACGGGAACGGGCATTGTTCGATCTATTGAGTCTACGTCAATGCAAACTCTTCGAGCAATCGAGGAAGAAGGCCTGCGACATAGAACTGCTGAATTAACTGTATCGGTCCATACTGAGGTCGCACTTTACATTTTAAATTACAAGCGGGCTGGCTTAGAAGACATTCAGAAACGATACGATATGAATGTCTTCATACTGGGCGATAGCGAATTGATCCCACCTGATATTCGTATGGAACGCGTGAAAGTGGATGGGCAAAAGAAAGTAGAAAATCCTAGAACTGTAGAGCAAGATCGGGGCGAGGAGACCGCGGAACTGGAAGATGAGCCAGACGGCCCCAACGAAGAAGGTGAAAAAAAACGCCGTAGAAGAAAAAGAAGAAGAAAGCGCTCCGAAGGTGAAGATGTCAGCATTAAGATTGAAAGCGGCTCTGAAGGAAACGAAAACGCGTCTTCACAAATTTACGGCAACACTGATAGCCAGAATTTGGACGGCACAGACCAAAAAGACCAAGAAGATGGCGAAGAACCCCAGCGTAAAGGGCGTCGTCGAGGACGCCGAGGCGGTCGTAGAAGGCGAAAGCATAGTGATGATCAGGCAGCTAAGATCGATAACCAACAAGATTCAAATAATACCGAGGAGGGTGATGGGCCTATCTCTTCCGCTTCAGATACATCAAACGCGACACGTTCTGACGAAAGTAGTAGCGCAGATGCTCCAGACCCATCGCCAATGTCTAAGTCTGGATTCTTCAATGTGTTCAAAAAGGGTGCAGAAGCAATTCGTTCTTCAGTAAAAGAAGGAGGCGGTAGCAAAGAATCGGCACCTGCCAGCATGGAACGACCTAGCAGTGAACCAAAGGAAACGCCCAGGCTTCAGTCCACAACGACTAAGCCCCTATCTTCAACCGTCGACACGCCAACGGGCTCGCCGCGCAAAGGATGGTGGAACAACGATACGTGAGCCCTCTGGGCGTCCCACCTACGGTAACTGCCAGTCTACAATTTTTCTAACGGCTTCTGTAATGCTGGCAGTCGATCCTGCAAAAGAAATCCGGATGAAGTGATTACCATTGACTGGGTCGAAGTCTACGCCAGGAGTGATCGCTACACCCGCCTGATCCAGTAGCTTGTTACAATACTCAACGCTGTCGTTCGTAAACTTGGATACGTTGGCATACAAGTAAAATGCTCCGTCAGAAGGCGCCATATCATCGATCCCGGCGCCCGGAAGGCCTTTGAGGAGAATGTCTCTGTTTATCCCGTAGCGAGCAACATTAGCATTTAGCTCATCCAGACAATCGAAAACATGCGCCGCCGCCCACTGCGAAATTGTTGGCGGAGAGATGTAATGATTTTGAGCTAAGCACTCTACCGATCTCGCGAGCTCAGGAGGGACAACAAGCCAGCCAATACGCCAGCCGGTCATACTGAAATACTTGGAGAAACTATTGACCACTATTTCAGGAGCGCCACCACTCGCTGCCGTCGCCGCTTCCTCACCGTAAGAGATGCCGTGATAAATTTCATCCGATATGATACGAATGCTTTTAGCCCGACAATATTCGATTATTTTCTCAAATTCATTTTTAGGCAGGATCGTTCCCGTTGGATTGGACGGACTAGCAAGTATAAGCCCCTCAATAGGTGACCCTAATCTCTCTAGCAGGCTTACTGTTGGCTGAAACCTTGAATCACTACCTACTTGAACTAGAACAGGCTCCAATCCCAACGAAGTCAGAATATGGCGATACGCGGGATACCCAGGCGATGCCAAAGCCACTCGATCACCAGGATCAAAGGCCGATAGGAAAGCAAGCTGGAAACCTGCTGACGATCCCGTCGTAATAAATATTGAGTCAGCATCAACGGAGACCCCGTAACGTACCTTGTAGTGATTGGAGATTCGCTCTCTTAGCTCTGGAATACCGTTCGCAATTGTGTACCCGAGAGATGCATCACCCATCAGCTTTTGAACAGGTTCAATAGCTCCCGATGGTAGCCCCGTACTTGGCTGCCCAACTTCCAAATGGATAACCTCACGACCGCTCGCTTCAAGCGTATTTGAACGCTTCATAACTTCCATAACTATAAATGGGGGAATCTTACCTCTCGTAGATACTTTCAAAGTCATGCCTACGGCTCCCCAAGAACAATTGTACCAAACCCATGCCCGTCAGGATCGCGCTTAATCACACAGCGTTCTATCCCTTTTTTCAGTCCATTTTCGCAAAACATCGCGTTGGCTAGCCCGCGCATCATTTTCTCTTCGCCCTCAGGTAATGACGTAATACCGGACAGGGCTAACCCAGCATTCCTTGATGCGGTATCAATCTGCACAAAAGCACCAGTGCCACGAGAAGCTGCGGCATATTCCACACCGCCACTTTTTCCATCAACAGATATGGCTATCGCAAGAGGTGATAAAGGGCGCGTTTTTCCAGCGGGGCTTGGGGCAAACAAAAACCCGAGCTTGTTTGGCATGATCCCCAAACCAAATGGATGCAACATTGTAAGCACACATGCAACAACGTCGCCGTCGGAGTCAGCAACAACAAAACCCGTTCCGCCCACTGTGTCTGACGCATAACTTTGGAACAGGTTCTCATTTCTCGTAGCATACGCGGCACTATAATATTCTTTACCTCCAACAGTTAGAGCCTCAGCCTCGCGCCATGTAGGAGCATAATCTTTAAGGTCTTTAACCGACAGAGAAGCTTCCCCTTTCTCAGATTCGGCAGCGATCAATTTGGCTACTTCTCCCGCATAGAAACCTGAGGGCGAAGCTCGGCGGATACTGCTTAGCATGGCCGACAATTCTGTTAGAACGAGACGATCGCCCTCCTCAAGGGTTGTACGATTTCGCGACATAAACATATCTAGCGCTATAGGGTCATTCGAAAGCGACGCCGCTGAATTAGAGAGCTCTTTCGCAAAAGCCCGACTGACATAAATTCCATTACGAGCCATGTTTTCAGCTGGTACGACAAGTTGCTGCCAAGGCAATTCCCCATACTTTGCATGGAGTGCGTACATGCCACGAACTAAGGTTGGAACTGCTACATGCCATATTGCGGTCTTTTCGCGGCCTTTAGCTGGCATGGGCTTAAAGTCCAAAATATTTACGCGCTCTTGGCCAGAGTCATAAACTAGGCACAAACCGCCCCCACCAAGTCCAGCAGAAGATTGAAGCGTCACAGACAATCCAAATCCAAGCGCCACGGCAGCGTCGGCCGCAGACCCACCGTTTTCTATGATTTCTTGAGCGATTAGAACGGCTTGCGGCTCATCTGCAACTATTAGCCCGCCGCTTCTCGATTTCGATGGGTAGCCTACAAAATCTGCGTGTACAACTACTTCGCAAGCGGCCAGCAGGGTTCCGAACCCAACCAAAAAAACGGCGTTTACCAAAATACGCCGACCATCGTTACGCCACATTCTCACTTACGATTCCCTAGGTAGACCATTGGTATTGACGTATCCTATGAAGATCAGACTAGCCGCCTTCCCTACGATCGATACTAATCTCCTAAAGGCACTTCAGAACAGTGAATCAGTTAAACAAAATTCAAAACTTATTCTTTTGGTTCGCGGCGATCGCGCTTCCGTTACAAAGCCAGGTTGCCATGGCTCAAGGATTTGGGTTGATCCGGGACACCGAAATCGAACAAACGATCCAAGCCTATGCGAACCCTATTCTCGAGACAGCAGGGCTTCCGCCTAAATCTGTAACAATACGCATAATCGCTGATAACTCTCTTAACGCCTTCGTCACTACAGGAAACCGCATGTTCCTGAATACTGGGACATTGATGGCGGCAAACAGTTCATCGGAAATTATTGGAGTTATTGCTCACGAGACCGGGCATCTGGTTGGCGGACACACTGTCACATTCAGCGACCAAATGGAGGCTGCGCTTCGCACAACCCTGCTTACTACACTCCTTGGAGTAGCGGCGGGTGTGGCAACCGGCAACGCCGACTTGGGGATGGCAGTTGCTCTTGGCGGACAGGGCACAGCACAAAGACAAGTTTTAGCCTTCAGCCGGGGACAAGAATCTTCTGCAGATCAATTTGCCTTAAAGGCACTAGACCAAACGGAACAGTCTGCTGAAGGATTGTACAAATTCTTTGAACGAATTTCGGGTCAGGAACTGCTGATTACAGACCGCCAAGACCCCTATGTGCGAACGCACCCCCTGACACGAAACCGCATGACGTCTATTCGGGCCCACATTGATCAGTCGTCTTACTCCGAGATTGCTCCAAACGAGGAGTTGGAGGAAAAACATCGACGCATGGTCGCAAAACTGTACTCATTTCTGAAGCCACAAAAATCGACACTTCAGAAATACCCGGAATCGGATGTTAGCCTACCCGCACGTTATGCTCGATCTGTCGCGCATTATCGACGCGGACGTCTCGACTTGTCCGTCCCCCTTATTGATGGGCTCATAGAAGAAGATCCTGACGACCCCTACTTCTGGGAACTGAAGGGGCAAATGCTCTTAGAAAATGGCCGAATCCCAGAGGCAATTACCGCCTATAAAGAAGCCACACGCTTATTGCCGTTCGCGCCACTCATATTGGTTGCTCAGGCTCATGCCATGGTGGAGTCCGGCGACCCAGCGTTTACTCAAGAAACTCAAGATGCCCTGAGGATCGCACTCCAGGTAGACCCTAACGACATTTTTGCCTGGAATTTATCAGCAAAATCATATGCCATTAATAACCAGCTTGGCATGTCTGCTTATGCTGCCGCGGAACGAGCTCTTTTATTGGGGCAATTCGGAGATGTTGTTCGCTTTACCCTCAAAGCTGAAGAAGAACTACCTACCGGAACCCCTATCTGGGTTCGGCTTCAAGACCTCAAAACCGTAGCCCGCAATTACATTGAAGATCAGAGAAATCGACGGAGATAAAGGCAGCACTAGTCCTCATTTATATAAACCCACTGGACTTAAGCGGCGCAAAACTCCATACCAACGCGAATAACGATGAATTCAGGATTTTTCCCATGAACCTAATCCTTTCACGGCACATGTCCAGTAGAGCGGTGGCACGGCATTTAGGCGGTTTCGCGGTCATCATCGGAGCCCTTTTGCATACCTCAGCATTTGCCGATGATGAAAATTTCTCGGCGTCAGAAACCCAACAAATTAAAGGGTTGGTGCGTGAGTACATTCTTGAGAATCCAGAAATTATTGCCGAAGCAATAACTCTACTTCAAGCTAAGCAAGATACAGCTAAGAGTGACAGGCAGAGAGCAAATATCGCACAGCTTCAACCGGCTCTCCGCAACCCACCCGAAAACACAGTGATAGGGAACCCGGACGGCAACGTTACAGTAGTCGAGTTCTTCGACTACAATTGTGGTTACTGCAAGTCGATGTTCGAAACTGTCCTCGATACAATTCAAGACGACAAAGAACTTCGATTGGTGCTTATCGAGTTTCCCATTCTTGGACCGAACTCAGTAGTAGCTTCAAAGGCAGCACTCGCGTCCCGCAACCAAAATATGTATGGGCCGTTTCATCAAGCGATGCTCACCCATCGCGGCGCTCTCAACGAATCAGTAATAATGACATTGGCCCGTGGAGTTGGCTTGGACGTAGATCAACTTAAAGCGGATATGAAAGACCCTAGTATCGAAGAAATTATTGATAGAAACCGAGCTATAGCACAACAACTCGAGATCAACGGCACTCCAGCTTTTATTGTAGGTGACTCACTCGTGCCTGGAGCAGTGTCGCGCGAGCAGTTTGATCAATTGATTGAACAAGAAAAATCACGCGGCTAGCAAGCGACAGAGTTAGCATGACAACCACACAAAACCTGACCGAACGCGAACGCGATAGATTTCGCAAGCTATTGGAAGTTGCCAACTCAACCACTTATGAGGGTGAGAAAGAGGCAGCTCTGGCTGCAGCGACGCGATTAGCGCAATCACGCGGCATGAGTCTACACGAAGCAGCCGGAATGGCCGATCCACCGAAAGATTACAAAAGAGCTGCGCGTAACCGACAAAAACCCAAGAAAAAAGACGCAGAGTGGGGCTTCGGTGACACGCTACGAACGTCAAAGCCCAATCAAAAATACCGTTCTGAAAGCGAGCGTCTTGCTGCAGAAAAGCGTCACCATGATCAAGCGATGGCAGACGCAGTAAAACGCGGGCTACAACTTGATGACGAGGAAAAAAATTCCAAGAAAGCACCCATTACGCGACGTGCCGGGTCCGGCTCCTGGCGCTCTAGGCCCGATTTCATACGCGTTCTTCTAAGAGAAACACGCATGAGTGTGCATGAAATCGCATCCACAGCTGGAGTATCTGTGCACGAGGTCTTTAAAGAAAAACTCTTGATGAGACAGACTTAACCTAATCGACTAGAACATGCTTGCTTAAGATCTCTTGCCTACTGTGTCATTTCGTCAGCAGTTCTGAGCACAGTCGCAGAATTTGAATAAGCTCGTTAAGTCACAATCGCCTTCGTGAACTGATCTGCCAAGTCAACGCCCGACTGCTCCAAAGCCCCACGACGATCTAAGCGATACCGCCGGCACAGGTGATTTGCCAATCTCCAGAACCTCCTGCCTGTACATTTGTAACGAATAGTCCGCGACCATCAATCGCGAGATTCAACTCTTGCTGGGTGATGAGTAGGAGGACTCGCTTGTCGACTATCTTTTTGTCATCATTATTGACGGTGAAAAGCTTTTTTTGGTGCCACTCACAAGATTGAATAGATTAGCAATAACGATGACAACTTATTTTTCTGTTTATTACAATGGTTTAGATAATTGATTTTGGCACCAACTTAGGTGGAATTAAGCCAAATTCTTTACTCGGTAGGCGAGATTTGCCCAACACCACGTGGTGTGATCTAAGCCACTGTCTAAAGGTCTTGTATTGATCTAGGGAAGATTGAAACACCATGGAATATCGCAATCTTGGCCAGTCTGGTTTGAAAGTGTCTGCGGTCGGACTGGGCTGCAATAACTTCGGCATGTTTATGGATCAGCAACAAACCAACGCTGTGGTCAACACAGCTTTGGACCAGGGCGTCACTCTATTCGATACGGCTGACATATATGGTGGACAAGGGAAATCCGAAACCTTTCTTGGGAGGGCGCTCGGAAAAAAGCGTGATCAAGCGATAATAGCGACAAAGTTCGGCAATCCTATGGGAAACGGCCCGTACAACACCGGCACTTCGCGACGCTACGTTATGCAAGCTGTAGAAGCGAGCTTGAAGCGCCTGAAAACTGACTACATTGATCTATACCAAATACATACGCCCGATCCGGACACACCAATCGAAGAAACCCTGCAAGCGTTGGATGATCTGATTAAAGATGGAAAAGTGCGCTACATTGGTTGTTCAAACTTCAATGGTTGGCAACTTGTCGAAGCAGACTGGATATCTCAAACATCTGGTCTTGATTGCTTCGTTTCTGCACAGAACAGATACAGCCTACTCAGTCGAGAAATCGAACTGGACCTTACTCCGGCCGCAGAAAAATATGGCGTCGGAATACTACCGTTCTTCCCTTTAGAAAGCGGTCTCCTGACAGGGAAGTATCGATCTGATAAAAGCCCTAAAAAAGGAACGCGTTGGCATGCGTGGAAGGGACGCGGCGCATTAGCCGATGCATTCTGGTCTGATGACAGGTTTGAGCAGATGAATAAGTTACAAGCCGTATCTGATACTTATGGACATAGTTTGCTGGATTTGGCATTCGGCTGGCTTCTGGATCAGCCCTTTGTTTCCAGCGTCATCGCCGGTGCAACAAAACCAGCCCAAATCAAGAGCAATGTCAAAGCGGCTGAATTTCGTCCATCCCAAGAAGAAAAACTGGAAATTGAAAAGATCACCAAACCCTCCCCGATCGGGGGCATGCCTGGTCGCCAATAACAATTATATGCCTAGCCTTAGATTAGACCCGCTAACGGTGAAGAAGGATCTGCGTACATTTTCTTAGGCATTCGGCCAGCCTTATAAGCAAGACGACCAGCCATCACAGCAAGTTTCATCGCCTCTGCCATGGCAATGGGGCCCTTTGCTTGAGCAATAGCGGTATTCATCAACACGCCATCACAGCCCAATTCCATTGCGATCGCCGCATCCGACGCGGTACCGACGCCAGCGTCCACCAGCACAGGAACATTAGATTGCTCAATGATGAGGCGGATATGAACAGGGTTTTGGATTCCCAATCCGGATCCAATTGGAGCTGCAAGCGGCATGATCGCACAACACCCGAGATCTTCCAGCTTCTTCGCCATGATTGGATCATCGTTGGTGTAAACCATCACTTGAAAACCGTCGTCGACAAGTTGCTTTGCCGCATCAAGCGTTTCCGTAACATTAGGATATAGAGTCTTTTCGTCACCTAGAACCTCTAATTTAACAAGATCCCATCCACCCGCCTCACGAGCGAGTCGTAGGGTCCTAACTGCGTCCTGAGCAGTAAAACATCCGGCGGTGTTGGGTAAAAAGGTATATTTTTCGGGATCAACGAAATCGATCAGCATGGGCTGCGACGGGTCCGCAATATTAACTCGCCTCACCGCGACAGTTACGATTTCAGCCCCCGATGCCGCGATGGCGTCAGCTGTTTCTTCAAAATCCTTGTACTTCCCGGTACCCACCAACAATCGCGAATTGAACCGACGGCCAGCCACCTCCAGCACGTCAGTCGAAAGCTCACCATCACCTCCGCCAATAAAGTGAACGACCTCAAGTTTATCCCCTTCTTCAATAAGGGTCGAACCAAATTGGGTTTTAGGAACAATCTCCATATTGCGCTCAACGGCAACCTTCCTAGAATCCACGCCCAAATCCGCTAAAAATGACTCAACGGACAGCGACTGTTCTACGTCCTTAAATTCTCCATTCACGATTATTTGCATTGCAGTCCTTACTCACCAACTGGGCGCTTATTTTACGAATTTTATTATGGGTCTGGCCCTGCACGGATTCAACTCTTCCCAGCACCCGACTCGTGATAGACATAGTTTTTGCCGATCAGCGAAGAATGGTATACGTCTCTGCATAACAGAGACAGCCTTAGCCAAGACTCGCATACTACCGTCAAAGGACCATAAGGTGAGCCAAATCGTATATGTCATCAATGGACCCAACCTCAATCTCCTGGGATCACGGGAGCCAGAGGTGTACGGCCATACGACCCTCTCGGATATTGAGAGAATCTCTACGGATATTGGGGAATCCGTGGGACTTTCTATAGTATTCCTGCAGAGCAACGAAGAAGGCGCGCTGGTGAACTGGATACAAGAAGCCCGTGAGAAGGCAAAGGGCCTGATCGTGAACGCCGCCGGCTACACTCATACTTCAGTGGCAATTATGGACGCCCTTCTCGCATCAGACATACCTATTATCGAGGTGCATCTCTCAAATATTTACAAAAGAGAAGATTTCCGTCACCACTCATACGTTTCTCAGGCTGCTAGCGGCGTCATTTGTGGTTTTGGGGCACACGGATATTCTTTGGCGATCGACGCAATGGCGAATTTACTGAAAAGCGACTAACACCTATGTCTAAAGAACCCAAAGGTTCAGCCACTTCATCGGCTGAAATTAATAGTGAACTCGTACGACAATTGGCAAACATTCTTGACGAGACAGAGCTTTCTGAAATCGAATATGATACTGGCACTCTGAGAATTCGAGTTGCTCGTCATGTCGGTCAAACATCTGTAGCGCTTTCTCCACCCCCACCTCCTCAAGCAGCGGCAGCAAGCCCAGTACCTTCAGACTCAAACGCGAAGGCCGTTGACGCATCTGCTAATCCCGGTGCCGTAAAAGCGCCGATGGTTGGGGTCGCCTATTTGGCTTCAGAACCCGATTCTCCGCCATTCATTAAACCTGGCGACACAGTCACAGAGGGACAAACATTACTGCTCATCGAGGCAATGAAAACCTTTAACCCGGTTCCAGCCCCCAAGGCCGGTACATTAGCAGCTATTCTTGTTACTGATGGGCAGCCTGTAGAGTTCGACCAACCGCTCGTCGTAATAGAATAAATACAGATTCTGATGTTTGAAAAAGTCCTTATCGCCAATCGAGGTGAAATCGCGTTGCGCATTCTGCGCGCGTGCCGCGAAATGGGCATCAAGACTGTTGCTGTCCACTCGACCGCTGATGCCGAAGCCATGCATGTCAGGCTGGCTGATGAATCTGTATGTATTGGCCCGCCATCAAGTGCTGATAGTTATCTCAACAAAGCCGCAGTCATTTCTGCTGCCATGCTCACAAACGCCGATGCGATTCATCCGGGGTATGGCTTCCTGTCTGAAAATGCAGACTTTGCGGAGATGATTGAAGAACATGGCATAGCTTTTATTGGCCCCACCCCTGAGCACATTAGAGTTATGGGTGACAAGGTAGCAGCAAAAGCGGCAGCCCAAGAGAGCGGTATTCCTGTCGTTCCTGGCTCGGATGGCGCGGTAGAAACACCTGAAGATGCCAAACGAGTCGGCGCCGAGATTGGCTATCCCGTCCTAATCAAAGCATCTGCTGGCGGTGGCGGACGCGGTATGAAAGTAGCATCGTCTGAAGACGATGTGATGGAATCTTTCAAGGTAGCGTCCGCGGAAGCGAAGTCTGCATTCGGGAATGGTGAAGTATACATGGAGAAATATCTCTCCAATCCCCGCCACATTGAAGTGCAGGTCCTTGCTGATTCGCATGGAAACGTTGTCCATCTTGGTGAACGCGATTGCTCGCTTCAACGCAAACATCAGAAAGTTTTGGAGGAGTGCCCCTCCCCCGCTCTCAACGCCAGTGAGCGAACTAAGATCGGTGAAATCGTATGCGAGGCAATGAAACGCATCAATTACCACAATGCTGGCACAGTAGAGTTTCTATATGAAGATGGTGAATTCTATTTCATCGAGATGAATACCAGGCTTCAGGTGGAGCATCCCATTACAGAAATGGTCACAGGCGTAGATCTGGTAAGGGAACAAATCAGAATTGCCAGTGGAGCAGAACTCGACTTAACGCAAGACACAGTTTCTATGGCAGGTCATGCAATAGAATGTCGAATTAATGCTGAAGACCCATTCACGTTCGCCCCATCGCCTGGCAAAGTGACCGGCTACCATATGCCGGGCGGTCTCGGAGTACGCGTGGACTCAGGTTTGTTTGCTGGTGCTTCGGTGCCACCGTTCTATGACAGCATGATTGCCAAACTGATTGTTCATGGCCGCAACAGAAACGAGTGTCTTATGCGTTTAAAGCGCGCACTCAGTGAGTACGTAATTGAAGGCGTTACAACCACCATCCCCCTTCATGAAAAATTAGTGAGCGCATCAGATTTTGTTGATGGAAACTACGATATTCGATGGCTCGAAAAGTTTGTTCTGTCTGGTGCTGACAATTAATCATAGGAATGGATAAAGGGAAAATTGCAATCGCATGACCCAGATTACTCCGGAACTCCTTCTAAAAGCGTATGCCTTCGGGGTGTTCCCAATGGCGAAATCTCGAGATGAAGAAGAGGTTTATTGGATTCAGCCGAAGGAAAGGGGTGTAATTCCACTGGCAAACTTTCACGTCCCCAAATCTCTCCGAAAGATACTCCGCAAAGAAATATTTGAAATACGTGTCGATACGGCATTCAAAGACGTGATGTTAGGCTGCGCGGAATCAGTACCAGGCAGGGAAGACACCTGGATAAACGAACAAATTATTGACCTCTTCTATAGTCTATTTGATGCCGGACTCGCTCACAGTGTAGAGGCGTGGATCGACGATCAACTGGTTGGGGGGCTATACGGATTAGCAATGGGCTCTGTGTTTTTCGGGGAGAGCATGTTTACACGCCGCGACAACGCGTCAAAAGTAACGCTGTGTCATTTGATTGCGATATTGAAGAAAGGTGGATACAGGCTCTTGGATACACAGTTCATAACCGATCATCTGACACAATTTGGCGCAGTTGAACTGCCTCATAAGAATTATATGCGAGAACTTGGCGAAGCCTTGAGTCACCTTGGTCGATTTGGCCCACCGCTGCCCTATTCAGGTATTGAGCGTCTTCTATTCTCGCAGTCGAGCACCCAAACGTCGTAGACCGCATGGTTCATAGCGGAAAGAGCTGGGCTCGACGCAAACATCCAGCCTGAAAAAACTTCTGTCGGACTTTCGCTTGCCCTCTTGTCCCAAATTTTCAGAAATGCCGCGCTTTCAGGAGTCTCTTCCGGCGGCCGAGTCATACAAGTTTGCACTTCAATGGCTAAAGTGCCGATCGACACTGTATCGCCCACCCAAGCTTCTAGCGTGCTGACACGACCTGTGACCTTATCTAGCCACCGTAGGACGGTGGTATCAGTTTGCAAATAAGCCGCCGAGACTGGTTGTGAACAATTTATCAGACCAGCAACTACAAGGCTTATCAATAGAACGATAGAATTTAGGGCGTTTCGAGGGTTCATAAACGGTATTTGGAACAGGAAATAGCGGCGTCATCAAGGCGTTCAACCAAACTCAAGAATCACCGCCAGTCGCCAAAAATATAATCTCCCCGACCAAATCCTCAAGCGATTGAAAGTCTTGGCTATTAGCTATGACTTCACCATCTCCCAGCGAGTTTTCTGAACCGCCGGTTCTAAGATCAACGTATTTACCGCCTAGAAGGCCATCCCCCACAATTGCTGCGACAGTGTCATCTGGAATCGTTACCGCTTGGTCAATTACCATAATGACTTTGGCTTCATAGGTTTCCAAGTCAAGAAACTGAGACTCAACCGTTCCGACACTGACACCGCTGACGCGAACATCACTCCCAACTTGTAGCCCGCCGACTTTTAAGAAGGTCGCCTCTAGCCTATAGCCTTCACTGGTCGCGATTTGCGCAGTCGAATATGCCAATGAAAGAAAGATGCCAGCGACCAGCAGAACAACCGCCCCGAGCACAGTTTCTATGGGGTTGCGCTTCATGGCACGTTCCTCTCTCCAGCTGTTCTGCTCGCCTTGGCTCTACTAACTACTTGATTGAATAATGTTTCTAGGACAACTGAGTCCTGAACATAAGAGATACGTTGCCCAGCGGAAAGCGCTTTAATATCGCCACCAGGGTACAACTCGATATACTTCTCACCGAATATTCCATCGGTCTCGATCGCCGCAGCAGTATCAACAGGTATGATGAGACTTGAGTCCTCAATGACCAGCGTCACGAGGGCCCTCTGATCATCACTGAGTTCTACAGTCCCCACATTACCTATGTTGATCCCGGCCATACGCACCGGGCTGCCAATCACCAAGCCATCTATTCGTCCAAATTCAGCTGCAATCGTTAGAGCTTGGCTTACATCATTTTTCGATTGCGACGTATCAATGGTCAGCGTCACAAATAAGATAAAAGCAAAAAAGACGGCACCAAGACCTAGCCAAACTTCCCGCCAGTTGAAGTCAGCCATCCGGGCTCCAGGCTTCGTAATCACCGGTCGCGCTGGCTCTTTGCCCACCTTTTCGATCATGTCCCGGTGGTAAGTACGCGTCTTCCGTACCTGTTTGGTTCGATTGGTGTGGCTTTTGCCATGACTTTCGCTCGGTCTGGATCGGTTCATCGGTTGTGTGGTGTAACCAGGCATGCCATTCAGGCGGTACTTTCGATGCCTCAGCATCTCCGTCAAAGACAACCCAACGCTCTTCCCGATTGCCAGCACGTTTGCGGGAAGATTTGTAGTAAACGTTCCCCAAATCGTCCTCTCCAACCTTTTGGCCTTTGAGTTTTGTATGCAACCAAGTGCCAAGGGTCATGCTGCAAACTTTCCATGTGTGAAGAATGGGCGAATATGGCTGTTTTCTGGGGTCTAGTCTAGCTTCGTAGTAGGACATAGGGGTCCCGCAAAATTGTCTCACAAATCCTCCCGGCTATCAGCATCATCAAAATATTGTGATATTTCAGTCATCAAGCACAAAATATTGTTGAAAGTTGATATTTGAAACCGTAACGTAGTGGTGCGTCCTAGTTGACCTACTAAATGTTGTTTTATGGGTACGAAGGGCCGAGGGGAAGGCCTGAATCGCATAGGGATATGTCCACGCCGTACCAGGGCGAGAATGCATGTAGATTACACCTCACGGGCTGACGTTTTAGTGAGATTTTTTTGAGGCCGGTTTGGCCAGAGGGATACGTCATGCGGATTACGCGACGGTTTACGACGCCAGGCAAATCGCCCTACGCAGCGATACCATTCCGCAAAATAAAAAGTGAAATTAAAAATCCTGACGGATCCGTTGTCTTTACGCAGAGGGAAATTGACGTACCTGAAGGCTGGTCGCAGGTCGCGAGTGATGTACTAGCCCAGAAGTATTTTCGCAAAGCTGGCGTTCCTGTTCGGCTAAAATCCGTCAAAGAAAATGATGTTCCAGAGTTCCTATGGCGAAAAGAAGCGGACCACAATGCCCTAAAACGCCTGAAATCAGACAAACGGTTTACCGGTGAATCTTGCGCCCGACAGGTCTTTGACCGCTTGGCTGGCACTTGGACCTATTGGGGCTGGAAGGGTGGGTATTTCGATTGCGCCGACGATGCGGAAACATTCTTCGACGAAATGCGCTACATGCTCTGCATGCAGATGGCCGCGCCAAACTCACCTCAGTGGTTTAACACCGGTCTCCATTGGGCCTACGGAATTGATGGCCCAGCCCAGGGTCACTTTTATGTGGACTATCGCACCGGCAAACTAACCAAATCTGCCAGCGCCTATGAACATCCCCAGCCACATGCATGCTTTATACAGTCTGTGTCCGACGACTTGGTCAACGATGGCGGCATTATGGACCTTTGGACTCGCGAAGCGCGCTTGTTCAAATACGGCTCTGGCACTGGCACCAATTTCTCCTCCATCCGAGGGGCTGGTGAAAGTTTGTCCGGGGGCGGTCAATCATCTGGCCTAATGAGCTTTCTTAAAATTGGTGACCGAGCAGCTGGAGCAATCAAATCAGGTGGAACCACCCGTCGTGCGGCCAAAATGGTCATAGTCGATGTAGATCATCCAGATATTGAGTCCTTCATCTCTTGGAAAATACGAGAGGAACAAAAAGTTGCAGCTTTGGTAACTGGCTCTAAGCTCTGTAAGAAGCACCTCAATTTAATTGTCCAGGCCACGCGCAATTGGGATGGCGCTGACAGCAAAAGCCGGTTTGATGTCGCCAAGAATGATGCGCTTAAGAAAGCTGTGCGCGCCGCACGGACGGCTATGGTTCCGGACAATGCGATTCAACGGTCCATCCAATTTGCTCGCCAAGGCTATACAGAGATTGAATTTGAGACCTATGACACGGATTGGGACTCTGAAGCGTATTTGACTGTTTCTGGGCAGAACTCCAATAACAGTGTCCGCGTTACCAATGATTTTCTTGAAGCAGCACAAGCTGGCAAAACCTGGGAACTGCGAAATCGAAATGATGGCCAGGTCGCACAGACCGTTGACGCGGCGGACCTATGGGATCGAATAGCTGAGGCGGCCTGGCAGTGCGCTGACCCAGGCATTCAATTCGATACTACCGTAAATGACTGGCACACCTGCCCGAACTCGGGTCGCATCAACGGTTCGAACCCCTGCTCCGAATATATGTTTCTAGATGACACCGCGTGCAACCTCGCCTCTTTAAATCTACTGACGTTTAGGAGCGACGAAGGCTCTTTTGATGTAGACGGGTTCTCGCATGCAACCCGACTGTGGACGATTGCCCTGGAAATTTCAGTTATGATGGCTCAGTTCCCATCACAAGAAATTGCCAAGAGATCCTACCAGTTTCGCACTTTAGGTCTCGGGTATGCCAATATCGGCGGACTGCTGATGGCAGGTGGCATCCCCTACGATAGCCCTGAAGGCCGAGGACTCTGTGGTTCCATTACAGCGCTTATGACTGGTGTTTCTTATGCCACGTCCGCTGAGATGGCTGAAGAGATCGGAACCTTTCCTGCATTCAAAACAAACAAAAGCAAAATGCTGCGTGTTATCAGGAATCATCGCCGTGCAGCGTATGGCCATCACGACGGCTACGAGGACCTTAGTATCAAACCTGTCCCACTCAATGGTGCGGATTGCCCCGACACGACGATCATTGCCGCCGCCAAGAGTGCCTGGGACGAAGCCTTGAAAGTAGGAGAGTCTCACGGCTTCCGAAACGCCCAAGTATCCGTAATTGCACCAACAGGTACGATCGGCCTGGTTATGGATTGCGACACAACAGGCATCGAACCAGATTTCGCGCTTGTGAAATTCAAGAAACTCGCCGGTGGTGGATATTTTAAGATTATTAATCGGATTGTTCCGGTCGCGCTAAAAACCCTCGGCTATGCCGATCCGGAAATCGACGACATACAGGCCTATGCAGTTGGACACGGCACTCTTGATGGTGCTCCAGGCGTACACCACAAGGCGCTAATGGACCGTGGGTTCGATGGAGGCGCCATATCCGCTATAGAAGACGCTTTGGGGAATGCGTTCGATATTAAGTTCGTTTTCAATAAATATACTCTAGGCGAGGAATTCTGCACCGATCGTCTTGGCATTGATCCTGCAGATCTCGACCGACTTGATTTTAATATGCTCCAGTCGATCGGCTTCAGCGAAAGTGAAATTGAGGCGGCAAATATATACGCGTGCGGTGCGATGACGCTTGAGGGCGCACCTGGTCTGAAACTGGAACATTTGACGGTCTTTGATTGCGCCAACCCCTGTGGAAGAATCGGCACCCGGTTTTTATCCGCATCCAGTCACATTGGCATGATGGCAGCCGCTCAACCTTTTATCTCGGGAGCCATCTCTAAGACAATTAACATGCCGAATACTGCGACCGTCGAAGACTGCCGCAACGCTTACATTGAATCTTGGAAATTGGGCATTAAAGCCAACGCCCTATATCGCGATGGGTCAAAACTCTCTCAGCCCCTAGCTTCTGCTGTATTTGACGATTTAGGGGATGAAGACGAAACGGGTCAACGAGTGGAAGACGTCGCGGCGCATCCGGCAACATCGCGCGCCGAAATAATTGCAGAACGCATCGTCGAACGCGTTGTCGCACGGGAGCGCCAGCGCCTACCGGACCGGCGGAAAGGATATACGCAAAAAGCACTGGTTGGCGGTCACAAGGTATACCTGCGTACGGGGGAGTACGACGACGGGACAATAGGTGAGATATTTATTGATATGCATAAGGAAGGCGCCGCCTTCAGGAGCCTAATGAATAATTTTGCCATTGCCATATCAATTGGCCTCCAGTATGGCGTGCCCCTCGAAGAGTATGTAGACGCATTTACGTTTACGAGATTTGAGCCAGCTGGATTGGTTGATGGCAACAGCTCGATCAAGATGGCAACGTCCATCCTCGATTATATTTTTAGAGAGCTCGCTGTGTCTTACTTGGGCAGATACGAGCTTGGGCATGTCGAACATTCTGACACCACACCAGACGCGATGGGCGAAGGTGACGCAGCAGAGAAGTTACTTGAAATAGCAGAGCGCACGGTATCGCAAGGGTACATCCGCTCGAGCAATTTATACTTCTTGAACCCAAGCGACCAACGCAAAGAAACTGACGATGACGTCACCACAACGCAAACTATCATACCCCTCGATGCCGCTGTTGGGGAATCGGCCCATGCGTCTAAAGGTATTGGTGGCGCGGTATCCGGTTCTGAGGGTGGTGGAACTACTGCGGTAATGGCTGGCGCGCCCCCCTCAAATGAACGCATGGCCGCAGTCAGCAAAGCCAAAATGCAGGGTTATGAGGGTGATGCCTGCGGTGAATGCGGCAATTTCACGTTAGTTCGGAACGGGACATGCATGAAATGCAATACATGTGGCGCGACGAGCGGTTGTTCATAGCAGTGCCCAGGGCTCTTTTTTTAGCCTGAGACAGCCTTTGCACCGTTGACTTTTCCATCATCTCTTCCGGACCGAGCACTCGCAGACCCGCTGGTACCGGCGAGCACAATAGGGGCAGAGTCATCTGATAAAATTTGGCTGAAAGATCTTTTTGATGCTTTTCTCCGCCTCAAGGTACCGAGCCCACAAGAGTATGCGAATTGCCGCCTCAAAGCTGAGGATGTCGTTCACACATTGGGGCGGGCATTATATCCAATGCGCCTAGCCGGCACGATGACGGGGCGGCTCACTGGTTGTCGGTGGTGTCGGGAAGCGTACGGCAGTCGCTCCTGTGGCTTGTATCGATGTACTCTATCTATTTCCATCTAAATTAAGAATAAGTCGTACGGCCGACGCAATGAGAGTGGTTCATGCCGGACTAGCAGATCAATATGCAGCAGAAGTAATCGCTGCAGCTGACTTAGGTGTGACAATAACGACTGATGGTCGTAGCGTGCGCGTTATTCCCGCGCTGGAGCACGGAACAGGATTCAAAATTCCTGGCCCCTCAACCTTAGAAAGGGCGTCCGGTTGGCGTATCACCAACCCTGTATCAGAAGCAGCAACGCTACGCCTTAGTGATAGCCTCAACATGGGGTGGACACGCCAGCTGCTGACCATTCTCAAGTCATGGCGTGACAACACCGGAAAAATGCTCGAAATAGGGATCCACTCAGGCAACTAGCCAGACCTAATATAAGAAGCGGCTCCTTATGGTTCCGTCGATGGCGTCTAGCTCTCGACGGATACCCATACCAACTTCCAAATCGCCCATAACATCTGTGACGACGTAACCTATCTCTCCATCTGCGCGAAGGTATTGGCCAGAAATGTTGATATCGCGACTCGAAAAGACGCCATTAATTTTGGATAAGACGCCGGGAACATCCCTATGAATGTGCATAAAACGAATTGCATTTTGTTGAGGAGGTAGTGCGACTTCTCCGAAGTTCACCGCCCCTAGAGTGGAACCATTGTCAGAGTACTTTACCAACTTATCGGCAACTTCCGTACCTATATTAGCCTGAGCTTCCATCGTACTACCACCAATGTGGGGCGTTAAAATTACATTCTTTAGGCCGCGCAACGGGCTCTCAAACGTCTCATCAGGCGACGCTGGCTCTTTAGGAAAGACATCTACCGCCGCACCCGCTAAGTGCCCGTTAGATAAAAATTCCGCCAAAGCTTCGATGTCAACAACATTGCCTCGTGACGCGTTGATTAGATGAGCACCCTTTTTCATCGCCAGGATGCGCTCACGATTAATCATTCCTTCCGTTAGGTCTGTCGATGGCACATGCATCGATACAATATCAGAAAGTCTAAGCAGCTCATCCAAGTCCCTCACCGCATTGGCATTCCCCAGTGCAAGTTTTTCTACGATATCGTAGAATAGAACGCGCATGCCCAACGCCTCGGCCATGACAGAGAGTTGTGTCCCAATGTGGCCGTACCCAACAATACCAAGGGTCTTACCTCTTATCTCGTAAGACCCTGACGCGGATTTCATCCAACCACCCTCATGGGTGACCCATGACTTTTCAGGGACTCCTCTAAGCAACATGATGGATTGAGCAAGTACCAGTTCTGCAACCGATCGAGTATTCGAGTAAGGCGCGTTAAAAACAGGTATTCCCTGCATTTTCGCTGCTTTGATATCAACTTGATTGGTACCAATACAGAAACAACCAACGGCCATTAATCGCTCAGAAACTGAAAGCACGCTCTCCGTTATTCGGGTTCTCGATCGGATGCCTATCATATGAGCGTCGACAATGCGTTCTTTGAGCTCACTCTCATCAAGCGCTTCTAATACCTCATCAACCTGTCCATATCCTTGTCTTTTAAAGACTTCAACAGCATTGGCGTGGACATTTTCCAGCAACAACACTTTGATTTTATCTTTAGGAAGTGAAAGCTTACTCATAACGATATAGCCTTAGATTACGCAGGTTTCTGACCCGGTGTGGTTTCCGGCTTTATTAACCGCCCGGTAGAATTTGATCTACCGTGTCGGGAATGGCATGAATACGCCCAGAGCCCTAGCTTTTAAGTGACGGGGTAGCATATTTCAATTCAGGCTTGGAGCCCCCTAGCGCGATGATACAGACATGCACTGCCCATATAGCCGGTTCCATTCAAACGTGTCAGAACAAATGACCGACAAAATTGAAGCTCGCATCAAAGAATTAGGCCATGCTCTACCAGAGGCCACAGCGCCGGTGGCCAATTACGTGCCCTTCACAGTTTCAGGCTCACTTGTATTCATATCTGGTCAGCTACCACTTCAAGACGGAAAACTGCTCTGTTCAGGTGGCGTTGGGGCTGCAGTATCGCTAGAAGAGGCTGTTGCCGCGGCTCAACAATGCGCTCTAAACATCATAGCGCAACTTAAGGTCGCCTGTGATGGTGACCTCGACCGAGTAAAACGTATTGTGAAACTTGGCGGTTTTGTAGCATCGGGGGCTGAATTTACTGACCACCCAATAGTCATAAATGGCGCATCTGATCTCATGGTAAGTATTTTTGGAGATGCGGGACGTCACGCCCGCGCAGCTGTGGGATGCCCCTCTTTGCCGCTTGATGCACCGGTAGAGATAGAAGCTGTGATTGAGATTAATTAGAAGTCACGGCTCTAAAACCATGCCCAATGACGAACCTGAAGAAAACTCACCAAGCCTAGAATCCATTGATGTTCGCGTCGTTCCGTCGATCCATGAGATTGATGCCGCTCAATGGGACCGATGTGCAAGGCAAACGAGCGCTGACTTCAATCCATTTGTACGACACGCTTTTTATAGCGCTCTGGAAGACTCAGAATCCGTCACAAGAGAGAGCGGCTGGCAACCTCAACATGTCGCGATAGAGACGATTAAAGGTGAATTGCTCGCCTGCTCGGCGATGTATTTAAAAGATCACTCTTACGGAGAATATGTGTTCGATTGGGGATGGGCGAATGCTTATGAACGGGCTGGCGGACGCTACTATCCCAAATTACAGTGTGCAGTTCCATTTACGCCTGTGACAGGTCCTCGATTGATGACCAACCCGAACAATCCGAATTTCAATCCGACTGACCTCAAACGCATGCTCTTGGCCGGTATGATAGAAGTTGCAGATCGGCATGAGGTGTCGTCACTGCATGTCACTTTTCCAGAAGAAGATGATTTCAATGTGATGACTGCCGCAGGACTGCTAAAGCGTTACGGCCAACAGTTCCATTGGAAAAACGATAGCTACAGCACTTTTGACGATTTTCTCGACGTTTTATCTTCCCGTAAGCGCAAGAACATTCGAAAAGAGCGCGAAAAGGCAAATGCCGCAGGTGTATCAATTTACACTGTCAGTGGCAGCGACATTACCAAGCGCCACTGGGATGCGTTCTATCATTTTTATAGACTGACCTCTGATCGAAAATGGGGCCAAGCCTATATGACGCGCGCATTTTTTGACCTCTTGTCCGAACGGATGGGCGATCAAGTTGTCCTGATAATGGGCGAGCAAGATGGTGAGATTGTATGCGGGGCCCTCAACTTGCTTGGTGGCGATACGCTTTACGGACGCAATTGGGGAACAGTCGTGCACTATCCGATGCTGCACTTTGAAGTTTGTTACTATCGTGCAATCGATTTTGCTATTGAACACGGGTTACGCTGGGTTGAGGCAGGTGCTCAAGGGCCGCATAAGCTTCAGAGGGGCTATCTTCCGCGCAAAACGTACTCGGCTCACTGGATTGCTGACGGCGGCTTCCGAGGTGCGGTCGAACAGTACTTAAGCCAAGAGCGTCCCGCTATAGAAGACGATGTCAACATTCTAACGGAAATGGGGCCGTTTAAACGAACCGGCCAGCTGACTTCCTAAAGACCAAGATTACCGCGATTGAAGCGGCGGTCTGGGTCAAGCAAGCCTTTGATGTCAGATAGTAGGCGAGACGTTTCTGGCGCTAGTGCATCCTGATAACGATAGAATTTGGCGAGTTGCACATGTACCGCCCCCAAATCATGGAAGAAGTCTCGTAGTTCGAACCTTAGTTTTTGTGCATATGCACGAGCATCATGGTTGGCGGGGATATCCCGGAACTTCTTAGCTTCTTCTGGCGGTAAATGCCTAAGGTGATGTTCACTGACTTCGTCCACCCAATAAAAGCTCGGCTCACACATAAAATAACCGTAGCCGTAGTTTGTCATATACGATTCCCACATGCCGTGCTTATCCATATCCGCGCGACGGCTATGAAAAAAGTCCTGTATAGCGGTTGCTATTTCTACAGCCCTACTCAGCGGCCACAAAGAATTGGTTGGCACCCAACGCTGACCGTCTTTGCCTAGGAATCCACGAACCGAGAAACCTCTCGCCTCCATCGCTCGGGGCATGATGTTTGCAATCTCCCGACTCCGTTCGAGGCAAATCTTGCGTACAATTTCGAGTCCGGCCTCGGCGGCATTCTCAGTAATTGCCTCAACAGTGAGATGCAGAGACCATTTAACACCGTCCATGAAATTGGTGCCAGCGGATGCCATTTTCATTGAGTCTTTGATTCCCGACATCAACGTGGAACCCGTCGTTGTGACATCTCCCAAGGTCTTAATCGCTTCTTTGAAGCCAACCTTGGCGGCATTCTGACTCTTGAACGGATCCAAGCCCACCCGACGTGACACAAAATCATAGGGCCCAAGCTCGATCATGGTTTGAGCCATATCTTCATAGGTTTCAAAAGCGAAGGATCCATGTGCCGTCACGCCCATCTTTTGACTTATATGGAGTGACACGCCTGTCTTTATGCCGAACGAACCGGTATCCCCGAGAAACAGACCTGTTAGATCCGGACCATAGTCACGAAAAAACGGTGTATCTGGGTTGACGCGCCCCCAAGACCCGGTCCGCACCACCGAACCGTCCGCTCGAATGACTTCAATGCCCAAGATGCCTTTCATAGTAGACGGCACATTCTGTGACATTGCCCCGCCGACTGTGGAATAGATACCTGAGAATGGCGCTGGGAAATCCAGCTTTAAGCCATGCTCTTTCAAGGCATCAGCAAGGCTAATCCATGTGCACCCTGCATCCACTACGACGTATCTATCCGTGACGTTGATCTCGCGAATATTATTGAGGCGCCTCAGATCAATGAGCATACAATCGGATTCGGCTGGCACATATCCCTTGGTGTAGGACATACCGCCACCACGCGTTGAGATATTCAGGTCAAACTCGTTTGCGATTTTGACGAGATTCGATACCTCTTCAGGTGAGCCTGGCTGGACGACCACGTCAGCTGTCTCAGACTCGCCCCAGAAAAAGATATCGTTGCTATAAACACGCCTCTCCGCCTCGTCGGTGATGACGTATTCTTTTCCGACGATCGCTGCTAATCGAACCGCTGTACCCTCGCTTGGAAGAGCCGTATCTGGCATGAAAAGAGTTCCTTTAGTTTATGTCTTAGAAGACGATATCTCAGTGGTCCCGCCATTCTGATCGATAGCGACATATGTAAAAAGACCTGCCGTGACCATCAACGGAGATCCGTGGCGGGCTCGTCGCACCCACGTTTCAACGTGAATAGCTACAGAAGTCCTCCCAATTCGGTCAATGGTCGTGTAACAGGTTACTTCATCGCCGACATGGATCGGTTTATGAAACTTCATACTATCCACGGCAACTGTAACGACGCGCGTATTCGTGCAACTCGACGCATGGATCGCACCAGCCATGTCCATTTGGCTAAGCACCCATCCGCCAAAAATATGGCCAGCCGGATTGGTATCCGCTGGCATACCTACTGTCCGAAGTGACACCTCGCCTTGAGGCTCATCGGGATTAAGGGGTTCAGTCATTTTTGCACTATATCCACAACATATTGTGATTAAAGGACATTATTAACACCGCATGCAGTTGTTGCTTACACCGCTGTGTATATAATGCGCCCATGTCAGACCTTTTCCAACAGACTGGTAAAAAGAAGTCCAAGTATACGGCCAAGGACATTGAGGTCCTTGAAGGTCTCGAGCCTGTGCGCCGACGACCTGGGATGTACATTGGTGGAACCGACGAAAAAGCCCTTCACCATCTCGTTGCAGAGGTTCTCGACAACGCAATGGATGAAGCCGTGGCCGGGCATGCGACCAGCATTGAAGTCCATCTCGGCAAGCGAAATGAAGTCACGGTCCGAGATAATGGTCGTGGTATCCCGGTGGATCCGCACCCAAAGTTTCCAAAAATATCTGCTCTCGAAGTCATAATGACCACCCTGCATTCTGGCGGAAAGTTTTCTGGCCAGGCCTATAAAACTTCCGGTGGTTTGCATGGCGTCGGCGTATCTGTTGTTAACGCCTTATCCGAAGAAATGACTGTTCAAGTTGCTCGAGATAAAGCCCATTGGGAGCAGAGGTTTAGTCGTGGTGACGTCAAGTCGAAGCTTACAAAACTTAAATCAACGTCAAACCGCCGCGGCACAATTATTTCGTTCCGTCCTGACAGTAAGATTTTTGGCAAAGACGCCTCGTTTAAGTCAGCGACAGTTTACAAAATGGCCCGGTCAAAAGCCTACTTGTTCGAAGGCGTTAAAATTAAATGGTCGTGCGATGAGTCTCTAATCACTGGGAACGACGAAACGCCACCAAAGGCAGAATTACATTTTCCAAAAGGCCTCCAGGACTACCTCTCGTCAGTCACGACAGGGCGAACTTTGGTAAGCGGAGCCTTTTTCTCCGGATCGGTTGAAACCGCCGACGAAAGTGGAAGAGTCGATTGGGCAATCTGCTGGCCTGACGACCAAGACGGATTTCTCAATTCTTATTGCAACACCGTCCCTACTCCTGAGGGTGGAACGCACGAAGCAGGCTTCCGTTCCAGTTTGGGCAAAGCACTCAAATCCTATGGTGAAATGGCGGGTGTCAAAAAGGTCAAAGCACTGACCGCCGAAGATGTGGTTGGTGGTGCATGCGCGATGCTATCTGTGTTCATCTCTGAACCGCAGTTTCAGGGACAAACAAAAGAAAAACTATCCTCAGCTTCTGCAACAAAACTTGTAGAAGGAATAATCAAAGATCATTTCGAGCATTGGCTCTCTGGTGACCCAGAGACCGCAGGTCAAATACTAGAGCTTGCGATGTCGCGAGCCGACGTTAGGCAGAGGCGGAAACAAGAAAAAGATTTAGATCGTAAAAGCGCGACCAAAAGACTGCGGTTACCAGGAAAACTATCCGACTGCAGTAGGGCGAAGGCTGAAGGAACCGAGCTGTTTTTGGTCGAGGGGGATTCGGCTGGCGGATCAGCCAAGCAGGCGCGAGATAGAGAGACTCAGGCCATATTGCCGTTGCGCGGGAAGATACTAAACGTCGCCTCAGCCACCCAAGACAAACTTAGAGCAAACCAAGAATTACAAGATTTGTTTGAGGCTTTGGGTTGCGGACGCGGAGACAACTTTAAGTTAGAAAAGCTCAGATATGAGAAGATCGTCATTATGACAGATGCTGATGTCGATGGAGCTCACATTGCCTCCCTGCTGATGACTTTCTTTTTCCGCGAACTACCTGGCCTAGTTGATGCTGGCCGTCTCTATCTGGCTATGCCCCCTCTTTTCAGACTTAGCCAGCGTGGCAAAACCTTCTATGCCATGGATGACAAAGATAAAGATGAAATTGTTAAGAAAGAATTCGATAGCCGGGGCAAGATCGAGGTCAGTCGCTTCAAAGGTCTTGGCGAAATGCCTCCAGCTCAACTTAAAGAGACAACAATGAATCCTGCTCGTCGTACCTTGTTGCGCGTAACACTGCCCGATGCGGATCACTCAAATAAGAGCTCAAATGAAACGGCTAAACTTGTGGATCAGCTCATGGGGAAAAAACCAGAAGCGCGGTTCAAGTATATCCAAGATCACGCCGAGTTCGTTGGAGAACTAGATATATAGCCAAGCTCTAACCAAGTTTGTCCAAAATAGCCGCCGGGTCTGCGATAGCATCTGGATAAAAACGTTCAGCCATTTCTCGATAATCGTCGGGTAAACTGTCGACATCGAAGGACTTGCTTCCCACGGCATGCGATGTCGTGTGACCAGGAAGGTCACCCATCTCCATCCAAGGACGCCAGCTTGTTATACCTGTGTAGCTTAGTGTCGAAGTTACTGTCGGCAGACCAGGGTTCATCATGTCTTCATGGTCACCCTTGTAGGTGACCGACTCACTATAAATGACCTTGTCTGCCGTCGGGTCCGCGGGTACGACTTTCGCGCTTGATGCCTCTGTAATCCATACGTGGCCATCCTTAACTGTTACGGGTCCAAGCCAACGTTCAAAACGCATTGACCCTACGGGGCGCATCGCCGTTTCTGAGTTTGTGCGCTCTACTTCATCACCTACTTCAGTCAACTCATGAAATACGGGGCGGACGACGCTTTTGTTGGGGCCGAGCAGCAATCGCGGAACGTCTACCGTCTTGCCCGTGTAGGGTATTTTGAGCGTGTCCAGCACTTTGCCAGTGCTTAAATCTGTATAGAAAGCCAATTCAAAACTGGTCAACTCGATCGCCCCATCTGACAGGACTTTATGACGAGCAAAGGTTCCCGTTACCATACCCATCAGCGGTATAATTTCGGCATCAACCACCCCATAACGCTGCCCTTTCAACCAGCCCATAGCGATATGGCCTTCTTCACTCCCTCTCATACGATGAAGATTACGTAGTACGCTAACAGGGTCTGATGGATCGAATTTGTCTTTCGCCGCCAAATCTTTTGACGCGGTCGCACCGACGCTTAAAGCCATTCCTGCGGCGACTCCTCCTGCTAGCACCTGCCGACGACTTGCTTGGTTTAGTAGTTCAGAACTATCATTCATTTTTTGCTTAACCTTATTTAAATTGCGTGGGTGCTGGCTAAAGGGCCGTCAACTACAGGAATTGTCTTGAAAGGCGATCGGCCAGCTTGACGACGTTAGGCCATTGAAAAACATCTGCTCTGCATTTGAGTCATAAAAAAAACAACCACGAACAATGGCGCACTTACCACGTCTAGTGACTGTATAGACAGACACAGGATACGTACCATCAGGCCGCGCCGCTCCTGCATCCAATACTTGCCTCTGTACTGCGATTTAGTATGCATAGCGCCTGAGCTTGAGATGCCGTCAAGAATAGTGCCGCAATATAACCCAAATTTCTAAACATCTTATGCGCCTTGAAAAACCGCTTTTCTACGCCGGGTTTTGAAATAGTTTGCGATATACGCATTCCATATAAGGGGTAGAGTAGATATCATGCCAGCGATATCAGATAGAACAAGACTAATGTTTATTTTATCCAAAGTGAGAAACTTGAAGATACCTCAGCATATAGCCGGTTTTCTGACCTGCTTGTATCTGTCGCTGTGGTTACAGACTGAGTTAAGCGCTGCATCTCCACTGCGGGTTGGGGTTGTAGCTTTTCCGGCGAGTGATGGTGACCCATATCGTTCCGTTAGCGTTTTCACTGCATATACTTGGTCACCTGTCTTCGAAACATTGACGACTTTTCGTGAAGACGGTGAACTAGTCGGCGAATTGGCGAGTTCCTGGGAGCAGAAGAATCCTACTGAATGGCAATTCACGCTACGTGATGATGTCGTTTTTTCTAATGGGCGCCCACTAACTGCCCATGACATTGTTCATTCACTCGATTACCTGAAGACACCTCATGGCCAAACAACAAGTACCGCCCGAGACTTGTCTGTCATTGCCGATTCCCACGCGATAGATGACCGCATTGTTGCTATCCGAACTGCAAAGCCGTCGGCCATTCTGCCTCGAATTATGGCTGCTTTATATGTCGTTGAGCCTGATCACTGGGATGCCTTAGGACCAGATGAATTCGCAAGGAATCCCATAGGTTCGGGACCATTTGTTGTTGAGTCCTGGGAACAAGGCCAAGTCTCGTACAAAGCGAATCCTAGATCATGGCGCCCACCCAAAATAGAGGCGATGCAAGTTTTGCACCTGCCCGAGGTCACAAGCCGCCTGCAAGCACTCATCACCAGAGGCATAGATATATCTATAGGGATGGGCCCTGATGACATTCCAGTTGTCGAGGCCGCTGGCGGTCACATGCATCAGCGAAATCCAATTGATGTGATGAGCATCACGTTTGTCATAGAAGAGGGTAAACCGGTCAGCGATGTCCGTGTTCGACGTGCATTAAATTACGCTGTTAACAAGAATGCGATTACCGAAGTGCTGCTGTCTGGCTATAGCCAACCAGCCACACAAGGAGCAGTAAGGGGCTTGCTGGGGTATAATCCTGAACTGACGCCCTACCCTTACGATCCAGAAAGAGCACGTTCACTTTTAAAAGAGGCCGGTTATGAGAACGGCTTCAAATTAGATATTGAAGTCATTATCGGCTCAAACGCGTCGGACAGCGCTATTTACCAATTGGTCGCATCTAACTTGGCTGATGTCGGCGTAATAATGAATGTCAACGCAATACCCACGTCTCAAATGGTTCGAATCATTTTACAAGGAAAGTGGCGAGGGGACGGATTTAGCCAAGTCTTCGGGGCCTGGCCGACTTTCGAGCCGATTAGAACAATGCGCCTTCACTCATGCTTATGGCCTAATCCCTGGTTTTGTGATCGGCGCATCATGCCAACAATGATTGCAGCGATGGAGGCATCAGATCTTGATCGGCGTGTAGAACTAACGAGAGAAGTTCTGGCGTTTTATCATAACCAAGCCACCGCGATACTATTGCATGAGGTTCCACTACTTGATGCCATCGGCCCACGCGTCATTGGATATGCCCCCAATAAGGGTAAAATCAACTATGAAAGCCTTTCCCTAAAAGAATAACCCCGATCAAGTTTCAGTAGCCTACGGCATATTCTTCTAAAATTCTCTGGAACACAGGCTGGCACCGCGACGGCTATCAAAAACGCGTCGTGAACGATGAAGCGGCGGTCCGATTCCAATTTTATAAAGAAAATGGTGGACACGACTGGGATTGAACCAGTGACCCCCTCGATGTCAACGAGGTGCTCTCCCGCTGAGCTACGCGTCCATACCATCGAATGGCCCTGGGCTAGGTCCAAGACGAACGGGGCCTTCTTTTAGGTGGACAGCCGGATTATTGCAAGTGTTTCAGAACACTCATATTGAGGTATGCTCAATCCTCAGAAGAGCATTTAAGAGTCATATTGGGCTTTGCCTACAAGACGGTTTGGACGAGATAGAATGAGTAGTCTGGCAGATTTAACCGACCCTTTTGAAGTCATCAAACCAGTAAACCCTGCTAGTCCTTTGGTGCTTTCTTCACCGCACTCAGGCAGCCACTATCCCATCGATTTAATTGAGTCCAGCAGCCTTAGCAAGACTGAATTGCGCCGATCTGAAGATTGTTACATTGACGAACTTTTCGCCTCGGCCCAATTCTCCGGGGTGCCGATGATACGAGCACTATATCCGCGCGCTTATTTAGATCTCAACCGAGAACCCTATGAACTTGACCCGGAAATGTTTTACGACGCCCTGCCGGAATTCGTAAACAAAGCTTCACCTCGCGTTGCGGCAGGCCTGGGAACAATCGCGCGGATTGTCGCAAATCAAAAAGAGATCTATGCGCGCAAGCTAACTTGGGCTGAAGCCGAGGCTCGAATTAATCGCCTCTACAAACCATATCATCAAACATTGAGCCGCCTTGTAAACTCCGCCAGAGACCAATTCGGCTATTGCGTTTTAATTGATTGTCACTCAATGCCGTCAGCTGGACTTCCAAAGGGTAAGACCCATCCGAGTGATAGTATCGACTTTGTCCTAGGCGATCGTAATGGTCTGTCCTGTGCCTCTCTTGTCACTGAAGAGGCAGAAAGAATATTAGGGAGCCTTGGCTATTCTATTATTCGAAACAACCCGTACGCAGGCGGATACACAACTAAGAATTACGGCGAACCCGAAACCGGCGTCCATGCCCTGCAAATAGAGATCAATCGCTCAATTTATGTCGATGAAAATTCGCTCAGTCGACGGCCAGGTTTTGCGAAATTAAAAGATGATCTAAGGGTGTTTCTTGAGACACTTTCAGACTACTCGAGGGAAGCCCACAAGGCTTTGTCTTATCAGCGGCTCAGCGCGGAATAGTCGTTCTCCGCCGTTTGGAAATAATCTCTAAATCATTGTAATTATTTCTTATTATTCTCCACCAAAAATTGGGTCATGGGCATAGCGATCCCATACAATCCTTGTTGTCCGCGCAAGACTAAATTACTATACAATCAAGTCTTCCAGACCATGAAATTGTTAACAACTTTCTCAGCTGGCCATCCTTTAACTTGCACGAGGGGCCATTTACATGGCCAACCTCATAGTACCAGAACTCCCCCTTATCTTTGGTCTCTTGATGACCGGCGCTTTATCAGGATTCCTCGCAGGTCTTTTGGGTGTTGGCGGGGGGATTATTATCGTTCCCGTGCTATTTACCGCATTGGGAGCTGTAGGTGTCGACCCGAGCATACGCTTACACATGGCAATCGGTACGTCATTGGCAACGATCATTCCGACTTCTATTTCCTCGGTTATTGCTCATCACAAGAGAGGGGCCGTTGATTGGCGCCTTTTTAGGGTCTGGCTACCGGGTATCGTCACTGGCGTGATAGTAGGAACATGGCTAGCGACCACCCAGTTCAGCGGATCAGGCCTGGCTTTTATCTTCGCCGGCATCACACTTGCTGTTGCAATAGATCTAATCCTACGAGATAGACCTGATTCTGATGGCACCCTGGCACTAAGCACCCCTGCCCCCTGGTATGGTAAATACACCGCATCTTGGGTTCCCGGGCTCATCGGCATCCTGTCCGCTTTGATGGGGATCGGTGGAGGAACTCTATCGGTGCCATTTCTGAACGCTGTCAAATATCCTATGCATCGTGCGGTCGCGACTTCAGCAGGCTTTGGATTGATCATCGCCATGCCAGCAACTCTCGGATACGTAATTGGTGGATGGGGTGTAGCGGATCAGGTCTACGCCTCTTTCGGATACGTCAACGCTCTCGGGTTCGTCATTATTTCCGGTACAACGGTTCTAACGGCACCATTAGGCAGTCGTGTCGCGCATGCAATTAAGGCACGAACCTTAAGGTACTTGTTTTCAGGTTTTCTGTTTTTGACCGCTGCGAGAATGTTCTTCGCATTCTAATAGGAAGCTAGTCTCCGGCGGCCCTTGTGAGCACCAAAAGTAAAACGAGAAAAACAGCGACGGCCTGAGATGTGACCCGCCATTGCATTAACCTATTGCCGTGCTTCTGATGAAACTCGCCCCCCTTAACAAAGGCGAAGAGTCCCGTCACAAGAACACCCAGCACAACTAGCAACGAGATCGCTAGAAGAATGATCAGTATGATTTCCATAAGTTCCTATACCTGATGGATTAAGGCGGAGACTATAATGCAAATCTTCGCTGGCAGACACCAAAACACTGCCATCGCAGTAACCTCCTGGGCCCTATTGCACCCTGTTAATTTTTTGGATGAAGTAGAAGAGCGAATAAATACTGACCGCGGATAACTTAATAACCCCGAATCATAAGCCTGGCTTTTGGGCTTCTTCTTGAGGCACCGCAGAGAAACTTTCCCCGCAACCACATCGTCCTGTTTCATTCGGGTTTGTAAAAACGAACCCGCTTTCCATTTTAGTTTCTTGATAATCCAACTCGGATCCGAGCAAGTACATGACGGCCATTGGATCAATAAAAAATTTTACACCCTGCTCTTCTACCACGTCTTCGAACTTGCCTTGCTCTTCAGCGTACTCAACTTTGTAGGCAAACCCAGAGCACCCCTTGCTCTCGATCCCCACCCGGATCCCAACAACAGGATGATCAGATTTTCCGATGAGATATACAGCTCGTGCGACGGCCGCATCGGTCACGGTAATCGGCGCTGGCCTCTCCAAAGAAGTCATTCTATTCTCCCTGTATTAAAGGAACGGGACACTAAAACATGTCCAATGCTACACGCGCGACTTCAGACATATTCTCAGGCGTCCAGGGCGGATCCCAAGTAATAGTAACCGCAACCTCTCCGGTTCCTTTAGTTGCCGCGACAGCATCCGCAACTTCGCCTGGAAGCGTCCCAGCAACTGGGCATGCTGGAGCTGTAAGAGTCATAGTCACATCAACATTGCCATGATCACTGATGTTTATGTCATAGATCAGGCCCAGATCATAAATGTTAACAGGAATCTCAGGATCAAAAACGCTACGCATTGCCTCGACAACCGCTGATTCAGTGGCCACATACTCGGCATCCTCAGGTAAGGCTGTTCCCCGTGTTACAACATCACCTTCTTCTGGCGGCTCTCCATCCATTGCCGGCATAGAATAGGGCGGCATCATTTAATCGCACTCCTCATAATTACGCAAAAACCCACTTAACCCTCTGTAGTCGCACTATCGTTGCCATCTAGACATGACAACAATGTTTGCCACGGTAAGTTCGCGCATTTAAACCTTGCGGGAAACTGTCTAACTCCACTTAATGCGCTTAGGTATTCGATTCTGGTGCCAAGACCATCGCCATACTCAGAAAAAAACTGATCGTCAGAGGTGTCTTCCTTACACAACTTTGCAACCGCTTGAATCATCTTTCTTACATCATCGGCTCGAAGGCCTCTAACCGCCTCTGTCATCATCGAAGCTGAAGCGATAGAGATAGCGCACCCTTTACCATCGAACTTCAAATTCAACACTTGCCCCTCATCGCCTAATGCTGCTGTGACCGTGACTCTATCTCCACACAAAGGATTCTTTCCTTCGCTTCGGCAGTTATGCTGCTTAACAACACCTGCGTTGCGCGGGGATTTGCCGTGATCCAGTATTATTTTCTGGTATAGCGAGAGAATATCCTCATCTTTTTCCGATACCTGCATTAGCACAGTATCTCCCTTGCACGACCCAAAGCACCGATCAGCACATCTACTTCTTCTCGCGTATTATACATGCCAAATGACGCTCGCACTGTAGCTGTAACACCAAATCGATCCATCAAGGGCTGCGCACAGTGATGCCCTGCACGCACACATACACCTGAGCGATCCAATATCGTTGCAAGATCATGTGGATGAGCCCCTTCCAGCACAAAAGAAATTGCTGCCGCCTTTTTCTCTGCCGTGCCGATAAGCCGGATGCTGTTTAGCGTCTGAAGGCGCTCAGTTGCGTACGCGAGTAAATCACTCTCGTGCGCCGTTATATCTTTTCGGTCAAAACTTGAAAGGTAATCAATTGCCGCACCAAGGCCGACAGCCGGAACGATAGGCGGCGTACCAGCTTCAAACTTCGCTGGCAATTCTGCCCATTCACTGTGCTCGAACGTGACGTTACTAATCATCTCTCCACCACCTTGATAAGGCGGCATAGCGTCGAGCATTTCTTCTTTACCGTACAAAACTCCAATACCGTTCGGACCATACAACTTGTGACCAGAAAAGGCGTAAAAGTCACAGTCCAAATCTTTAACATCGACTTTTTCATGGACTATTCCTTGGCACCCGTCGATAAGGATCTTGGCGCCAGTAGCATGAGCCGCAGCAGCAATTTCCTTTATCGGTAGCACCGTTCCGAGCGCGTTAGATATGTGTGAGATAGCAACTAGCTTCGTCTTCTTGGTTAAGGCGAGTTCAACCTCATTCAGCGAGACGTCGCCCTCATCAGAAATGGGGACAATCTTCAAAACAATGCCACACTGGTCGCGCAATAATTGCCACGGAATGATGTTAGAGTGATGCTCAAGACCAGTAATTACAACTTCATCTCCGGCTTCAAGTGTTCTACCAAATGTAGCGGAAACCAGGTTAATCGCTTCTGTGGCCCCTTTCGTGAAAACAATCTCACGGTCACTCTTAGCATTGATAAACTGACGTACTTTTTCTCTAGCTAATTCATATTTACTAGTTAGCGCCTCACTTAAAGAATACGCACCACGGTGCACATTGGCGTACTCATGCTCATATTGATATCGAATCACGTCGATGACGGCTTGAGGCTTTTGAGCAGACGCAGCACTGTCCAAGTAGGTAAGTGGCTTATCGTGAACAGCCCTGCTGAGGATCGGGAAATCTTGCCTTACCAAGTCCAAATCAAATACACGTGATTCGCTCTTCACAGTGTTGTAGGCGAGTGCGTTCATGTTTCACCTATCGTCAATATTTCTTGCTTGGCTAGCCACGTCTTGACCATCTTCAAAACCAATTTACGCGCCGGTTCATCAGAAATACTCAATACGACATCATCAAGAAATCCCTCAACTAGAAGGGCGCGGGCTGCAGTCTCATCAATTCCTCTACTCATAAGGTAAAAGATGTGGCCAGGATCCATTTCTCCAGTTGTTGCACCGTGGGCGCACTGCACGTCGTCCGCATAAATCTCCAACTCCGGTTTGCAGTCAACTTCTGGGCCGCGGTTTAACAGCAGCGCCTTATGAAGTTGCCGACCATTTGTTCTCTGCGCGTCACGAGCGACATAAATTCGCCCTTGGAATACGCCACGTGTATCCCCTGCCAGAACTCCTTTGACCATTTGATTGGATACCGTCTCGGGTGCGAGATGCAGGATTTCAGATAAAATATCACTGTGCTGATTACCAGAAAGGCCATAGGCGCCATCCACAGTCGCCGCCGCGGAGTCACCTTCAAGGCGGACCTTAATCTCACGGCGCACCAGGCCGCCGCCAAGAGACAAGATAAAAGAATCGTACTTTGCATTTTTCTCAACAGAAACGGCGGTCCGACCAAGATGAAACGCATCGCTGTCATCGCTCGCTGTGATGTAATGATTCAGTATCGCTCGCTCGCCAAGTAAAATTTCAGAAGCCGGATTGGAAAGATAAGGCTGGCCAGGAAGTCCGAAATGACTTTCAACGACAGTCGCTAGCGCTCCAGCTTCCAACACGATCTCAAATCGAGGGTGGAATGCACACGGCACTGAGCCAGAAGCGCCAATTGAAATAAGCTGGATTGGCTGCTCAAGCTGGACATCACTTGAGAGGTGAATGACAGCCCCCTGTTCCATGAAGCCAGTATTCATCGCCGCCGTAAAAGATTCGCCCGGTTCCATGAAAACACCGAGCACGTCTTTTAAAGAATTGGGGCTTGTATTTAGCACATCGGCAAAAGGGGTGATTGCAACCCCCACGCCAAGGCCATCGAATTCATCCGACAGGTCTCTTCGGAACACGCCGTTGATGAACACGACTTTAATCGCATTTTCTAAGAATGGCGCAACAAGAGGAAGAGATGAAAGATCAACATCATCAACTTTTGTCGCTGGAATGAAGGGCGTATTAGCAACCGCATTGAGTGAAGTGTATTTCCACGCTTCAGTCTTTGGCCCCGGAATGCCGTGGGCTCCGAGAATAGCGCGTGACGTTTGTCTCAACCTGTCGACCCAAGACTCATTAGCCCCGGGCAATGCGCCTACGGCGTTTGCATAAGTGTCATCAAAAGCCATTTTGCCATCTAGCTTACCAGCGGTCATCGTCTTTACCGCCTTAAGCCGCTTCGTTCTCTTCGAAGCGAGCATAACCCTCCGCCTCCAAGAGCTCCGCGAGCGATTTATCGCCGCTTTCCACGATTCGCCCGCCAACGAGCACGTGTACATAGTCTGGAACAATGTAAGACAACAGCCTTTGGTAGTGTGTGATAATCAAGAAGGTCCTATCGGGACTACGCAGAGCATTTACTCCGCTAGACACCACTTTGAGTGCGTCAATGTCTAAGCCAGAATCAGTCTCATCAAGCACCGCAAACCGTGGATCAAGAAGGCTCATCTGCAAGACTTCAGCTCTTTTTTTCTCACCGCCAGAAAAGCCAACGTTGAGAGGGCGCTTTATCATTTCATAGGGAATCTCGAGATCTTTGGTCTTGCTCTTGATGAGGTTGAGAAATTCGATCGCGTCGATCTCTGCGAGACCCTGTTCACGGCGTTTCGCATTGAGCGCCGCCTTCAAGAAAGTTGACGTTGCAACGCCAGGAATTTCCATAGGGTACTGAAAGGCCAGAAATACGCCGGCTCGGGCTCTTTCATCTGCCTCCATTTCAAGCAAGCTCTTGCCATCAAATAAGACCGTGCCCTGCGTGACCTCGTAACCGTCTCTGCCGGCCAGAACGTATGAGAGAGTGCTCTTACCAGTTCCATTTGGCCCCATGATCGCGTGAACCTCGCCTCCGTTCATGGCCAAATTAATTCCTTTGAGGATCTCTTTGCCGTCTACCGATACGTGAAGGTTTTTTATTTCTATAAATGCCATTTTAATTCTTCTTCTAAACTGCCGGGCGATTAGCCGACGCTCCCTTCCAGACTAATGCCGACCAGCTTCTGCGCTTCGACCGCAAATTCCATGGGTAATGTCTGCAACACCTCTTTACAAAATCCGTTCACGATAAGCGAAATGGCCTCTTCTGGATTTAGTCCACGTTGCTGGCAATAAAACAACTGTTCGTCACTGATCTTTGACGTCGTCGCTTCATGCTCGGTCTGCGCTGTCGGGTTGCGACTTTCGATGTAGGGCACAGTATGCGCACCACATTGATTGCCGATCAGCAAGCTATCGCACTGTGTAAAATTGCGCGCACCCTCAGCCTTAGGCTGGATACGAACCAATCCCCTGTATGTGCTGTTCGACCGTCCAGCAGATATTCCCTTGGCAATAATCTTTGACTTTGTATTCTTGCCCAGATGAATCATTTTGGTCCCGGTATCAGCTTGCTGGCGGTTGTTGGTTATTGCCACCGAATAGAACTCACCGCTCGAGTTATCACCTTGCAGAATACAACTCGGATATTTCCAAGTAATTGCAGATCCCGTTTCGACTTGCGTCCACATAACCTTGGAGTTTTTTCCGCGGCAAGCAGCGCGCTTCGTCACAAAATTGTAGATGCCGCCCTTACCGTCCTCATCACCTGGGTACCAGTTCTGAACTGTTGAGTACTTAATCTCTGCATCGTCGAGAGCTACCAGCTCTACGACAGCGGCATGGAGTTGATTTTCATCCCGTTGAGGCGCGGTACACCCCTCCAAATAACTCACATATGAGCCTTCATCAGCAATGATTAGTGTTCTCTCAAACTGGCCCGTGTTTTTCTCGTTGATGCGGAAATATGTCGACAACTCCATCGGGCAGCGCAGCCCTTTTGGCACATATACAAATGATCCGTCCGTGAAGACGGCACAGTTCAACGTTGCAAAATAGTTGTCGCTGTATGGAACAACAGACCCAAGGTATTTTTTTACAAGATTAGGGTGCTCTTTAATAGCTTCTGACATGGAACAGAAGATTACGCCAAGCTCATTGAGTTTCTTTTTATAGGTTGTGGCAACCGATACACTGTCGAAGACAGCGTCAACCGCCACCCCAGCAAGCATTTCTTGCTCACGCAGCGGTATACCAAGCTTGTCATAGGTTTCCAGCAACTTCGGGTCGACTTCGTCAAGACTCTTCGGCCCCTCTCCTATGTTGGGAGCTGCATAATAATAAGAATCCTGATAGTCGATCTTGGGGTAGTCGAGCTTCGCCCAACCTGGTTCCTGATCCTCTTGGGTCAGCCATAATCGGAATGCCTTCAATCGCCATTCCAGCATCCATTCTGG
>JAQWQC010000014.1 GCA_029245025.1 Rhodospirillaceae bacterium | reverse complement strand
AAATGACCATGACGCCCACTTCGCCATCGCCAGTGTGCATGCCGACAGAGGCCAATACGACGACGCAATCACGCACATCAAAACGGCTATCAACATAAAACCAAATTGGGCCCAGGCGTACAACGTCATGGGATTGACTTTGCTGCGCGCCAGTCAGTTTGAGGCTGCAGTTTCAGCATGCGAAATAGCAGTTGAAAAAGACCCAAAGCAGGGCACCTTTAAGATCGTATTAGGCATTGCACACCTGGCGGCAGGAGATGACACAAGGGCCGGAAGCACACTGTCTTTGGCTACTCAAAACGATGGTACGACAGCTGAAGATTTTGTTTGGTTTGCAGGGATCGCTAACGACATTCTAGGGCCAGCCGAAGCTATTCAATTGTTGGAGTTTTCATACGCCCTGGAGAAAACACCGGCAGCCTTGAGCAACATAGGAGTCATGCTTCAAGACATGGGCTGCCATGCACTGGCAAAACCTTACTATGAAGCTGCATTAGCACTTGATCCAAACTACACAAGAGCTTCGATTGGCCTCGGCCACCTTAACCTCATGCTAAGCCAACTCGATGAAGGATGGCCCTATCTTGACGCGCGACTCTCTGATGACGCGCTTATCTGCTCTAGCGGAACACAAACAGATTTCTGGCGTGGTGAAGACCTATCTTCCAAAATATTACTTGTTCGTTTCACGGATGGCCTCGGAGAACACATTCTACAGTCGACAATTATCAAAGATATCGCTGCGCTGGCGCCGAACTGCATCGTCGAATGCTCAAGGCGCCTAGCCCCAATCTTGCGCAGAGCATATCCCAATATCGAGGTCATATCAGGATATGATCGTAATGCAGTAAGCAGTGCACTTGAACGTGCGGATTATCAGATTCCGGCCTTCAACATGGGGCGCTATGTGCGCAAGAGTTTTGATCATTTTGATACACAAAAACACTCGCACCTGGCAGCAGATCCTGAACTGACTCAGCACTATCGAGAAAAGTATCTTGAACGAGCCAAGGGCAGAAGAATTGTCGGGCTATCTTGGATGAGTGGAAATCCAAAAATTGGTAAATACAAGACACTTGAACTTGAAGCACTAAAACCACTACTCAATTCAAGAGACATGTACCTTGTCAGCTTGCAGTATGGCGCGGTGAATGACCTGCTAGCTGAGTTTTCAAAAGACACTGGCATTGACATTTACACAGACCCAGAAGTTGACCAGTTAACCGACCTGGAACATTTTTTTGCTCAAGTGGCAGCGCTGGACCTCGTCATTACAATCTCAAGCTCCGCAGCACACGTAGCCGGCTCCCTAGGGGTTCCAACATGGGTTATGCTGCCACAGCAAGGCACCGGGCCACTCTGGTTTTGGTTTATGGACCGATCGGACAGCCCTTGGTATTCATCGGTGCGTTTGTTTCGTCAGCAGTCGACGCCTTCGCCAGACCAACCCTGGTGGCCAGGGGTTGTGGAAGACGTTTCAGACGCGTTTTCAACATGGCTGTCTGAACCACTCGCGCCACGCCCCCTGCCGTGATGCCGAAGATGACTCTTCAGAAAATCTTAGAGGCAGCTGTCAGCCAACATCAGGCTGGCCATTTGACAGAAGCCAAACGGCTTTATCGTCGGGCCCTTGAGCAAGACCCAAACCAGCCCGACGCCCTCAATCTCCTCGGGGTTATCACGGCACAAAAGGGCGACCTGGACCAGGCGCTCATCCTCTTCGACAAAGCCATTACCGCGGCCCCAACCCTCGCTGTCATCCCTTTTAATAAAGGTAACGCCCTTCGCGAGGCAGATCGCACGGTTGAAGCCCAAATAGCCTATGAAGCTGCCCTCAACCGTGATCCTAAATTTCAGGATGCTCTCCTTAATCTCAGTGTTCTATTGCAAGAAAGTGACCAGCCAAAACAAGCGTTACAGCACCTCAAGACCCTGGTGCAGTATAATCCAAACCATGACAAAGCTCATTACAACATCGGCAAATGCTATCAGAAACTCGGCCATCTTGATGATGCCGCGAATGCGTTCCAGACCGCCCTCACCCTCAATACAAATGACCATGACGCCCACTTCGCCATCGCCAGTGTGCATGCCGACAGAGGCCAATACGACGACGCAATCACGCACATCAAAACGGCTATCAACATAAAACCAAATTGGGCCCAGGCGTTTACAAACTTGGGCAACTACCTCACGTGCACGGATTGTCACGACGAAGCACTAGGTTTTTATGGCCGCGCACTAGAGATTGAGGCGGACAATATAAATGCACGGGTTAATCGCGGCTTGACCCTCTTGACTTTAGGGCGTCTAGAAGAGGGTTGGAGTGACTACAATGCCCGCGCTAAATCTGACGCTCCATTTTATGGCATCTTTGAAAACAACCTACCACAGTGGCAGGGCGAAGACCTCGCCACAAAGGACGTCTTAGTGTTGGGTGAACAGGCGTTGGGAGAGGAGGTTCTGTTCGCGAGCTTCTTGCCAAATTTAGCGTCAACAGTGAAAAGCTGCACCTTATTGTGCTCAAGCAAACTGAAAACCGTGTTCACTCGCTCTTTTTCTAACATTTCAAATGTGCATGTCACTGACCAGCTGGACGGCGACGCAGATCTGACTGACTTAGATCTGCAGCTCTCTCTTGTGGATTTAGGGCTAGTATTTCGCCCAACCATTTCAGCCTTTCCAGAGAGCCAACCCTACTTGGCTTGGAACCCTGATCTGCGCGCCGCCCTTAGGGCACACCTAGAGGACCAATATGGGGCAGACCAAAAATTTGTCGGCATCTCATGGGCCAGCTCCAACCCTCTTATTGGCGACACAAAGACAGTACCTCTCCCAGAGTGGGCCCCGCTCCTGTCCGCGCCTGGAGTCACGTTCGTAAATGTACAGTATGGCCAATCTGCGCAAGATATCGCCGCCTTACCAGACAACTTCAAAGAGAAGATCGCTTCGATCGATATGGTCGATCTGAATGGAGATCTTGATGAAACCTTATCGCTGCTTGCTGCCCTTGATCAGGTCATTACCTGCAGCAATACCACAGCCCATTTGGCGGGTGCCGCCGGTCTCTCGACGCAGGTACTGGTGCCGAACGGACGGGCCCGTATCTGGTATTGGTTCAAAGAAGGAGCGAGCAGCCCGTGGTACAAAAACACCCGTTTAGCCAGGAAAAGCGCGAGTGACGGCTGGGATAAGGTTATGGGTCAAATAGCTTCTCGTGACTTTTAGGCCGATTTTTAGGGTAAGAGGCCGTTTGCCCAAACCTACACCCCGCACAGGCCGCTTTTAGGACAGCACTCTAATCATTTCCGCATGGTTTGGTGTGGGGAGATGTGTTGCAAAAAAAACACACATGGAAAACCTTACCGCTTGACTTTGACCCCGCGAAACGGTGATATGCATCTGCGCTGACGGGCGCACCACGCGTATGCATGCGCGTAAACTTGTTTTAAATCAGATATCTGGAAACTTAAGGGGATCCTTTAGTTATGAAACGACAAACTCTTCAAATCGGTAGTGCGCTGTTGGCAACAACTGCCCTATCGTCAACTGCTATTGCTGGTAGCGTCACTGCCGCCAGTAGCACAGCCCAACAGGCTGCCACATCTCTTACAGCATTGTCCTTATCGGCACAGGTCTTCGGTGGTAATACGCCGGAAGCTCAGTCACTCGGACCGGCTGCTTGGAACATTGATCTGACCAATTCGTTGACCTCGAAATTCACTCTTGAACTTCGTAGTTCAAACTCAGATTTCGTGACATCAGGTGGTGCTGTCGGAATTTATTCTGAATCCGGCACGACACTTCAGGCCGCCACAACATTCACCGGATGTACTGTGCAAACCCTGACTGATCGCATCCTGGTTCAGGATTGCTTGGACATTAGTAGTAACAGTGCTGCTGGTATCGATGTTCTGCAAATTTCAGGCATTATCTTCGATGAAGCCAATGGTCTTGCCACAGTAGGCTCGAGCATTGCTCTTAGCGGTTCAGTGCTTGGTGATGGTTCTGCAGGAACGTTCGAAACGATCACGAGCGCAAATGTGATTACTTCTGTCAACTCATTGGCAGCAAGTCACCGGACAGGGGTCGCAGCTTCGATCCTCAACACTGCCACACCAGCGTTCTCGACTTTGACTGGTGCTGCGGTAACTCTTAACCTCGGTGCAGTTACACTGTCCGGTGGTCAGGGCGTTCTCAGCACTAACTTGAGTGATCCAGTCGGTGGTACTGTCGCCGCACCTACAGCTAGCTTCACCAACCTTGTGTCAGCTCTTG
The DNA here is from genome assembly GCA_029245025.1 of Rhodospirillaceae bacterium. Classification (GTDB taxonomy): domain Bacteria; phylum Pseudomonadota; class Alphaproteobacteria; order Rhodospirillales; family Rhodospirillaceae; genus WLXB01. The sequence continues at coordinate 80,500 of JAQWQC010000014.1, read as the reverse complement.
AACTGACTGTTGAGCATGGTGTGTTAACTGACGTGGCCACTTCGACCTTGGTTCTGACGCCTGGCGCTGGCGCTGTTAGTACGAACCAGACTTTCGTACCGACCACGACAGCTGGCAACACGGCATCCTTTGATGTCGGCGTGACCGGATCAAGTCCGCTTGGATCATACGACATTGTTGTTAACTTCGACGGTTCGGATGCCATCTCAGCGTGGCCGGCCGGTACGTTGACAGCTGCCTACAGTGTTGGTGATGCGAAGAACCTTGCCGCTCTTGGCGGCACCTCTGGTTCATTGGCTTCATTGAGCCGAGGCGGGATGTCCGCTGCGATCAATACAGCACAATCCTCCACAGGAGCAGGAACAACGTTTAACTCGTTGGTCCGTATCGTGAACAACGGCACCGTTTCTGGTACAGCAACCATCGTCGTTACTAACGATGCAACCGGGGTAGTACTGGGTACATACACCTCCTCCACAATTGCACCGGGAGCAACCTTGCAGGTTGATATTCCGACAATTGAATCTGGTGCTACTATTACACCAGACGGTGGGCAGTATGGATTGGCAGTCAGTGGCGCGTTCACTGGTTACGTCCAGCACCTGATGTTCAATACAGCAACTGAGTCGCTGGTTGATCTTTCAGGCTTCCGTAACGCTGGCGCTGCAAACAACCCGTAAGCTGGTTGAAAATTTCAGCTTCTTTCGAAGCTGTACGAAAGGGGAGGGTTTTTACCCTCCCCTTTTTTTGTCTGCGCCATGCTGTCTCCAGCTATTTATCTATCCTTAATTTAAGGTTAAGTCCGACAGGCAGGTTGGCCACTCCCGGATCCTTTTTTACATGACATTCGCTTAACTTCCGCTTTCCATCCGAATTAGGTTAAAACAACAGCTAAGCCTGTCAGGAGACGAGACATGTCGGCGTTTGACTATGAGGCAATAGACCACGCGGGCAAGCCTCTCATCGGCCAGATCACAGCAGAGTCCGAGCGAGACGCTGTTCGGTTGCTAGCAGCCAAGGGCCTCACGCCCGTTTCCATTGACGCACTAAAACCAGAGCGCATAACTAGCCAAATATTTAATTTTCAACGGCCACCATCGGCTCAAGACTACATCCTTACGGTGAAACAACTGGCTCTTCTACTCAACGCCGGAGTCCCCCTTATCGCCGCGGTTGAGACCTTGAAATCACAAGGTCTACATACTGCCCTCTCCAAAGCTTTTGACGAAATGTCGAGGTCATTGCGCTCAGGCGCTGCATTCTCATCTGCATTTGCAACCACCCTCCCTGCCCTTCCTCCGTATGCATTCCAACTCAGCGCGGCCGGAGAATCGATCGGTGAGCTTGGACCTGCCTTGACCGACACAGCCAAGCAAATGGAATATGAATACCGGGTACAGCAAGACATCAAGAATGCTCTTACCTATCCTGCCATTTTAGTCTCTGCCGGATTAAGTGCCGTTCTGTTTATTTTTTTAGTCGTCGTTCCAAGATTCTCTGCGATGCTCGCATCGTCTAAAGAGCCACTGCCCTTTATTTCAGAAGTAGTACTTTCAACCGGGATGTTTCTAAGCGGGAATAGCACATTCGTTTTTATCTTTATGGCAACGACTGTGTTCACCCTTATTTGGGTATTTAAGCAACCATCAACTAAAGATGCGGCCCGGCAGGCAATGTCGTCCATCCCCCTGATCGGGTCATGGTTAAGGGAGGCCGAATTGGCAAAGTGGTCATCCATGCTTAGTACCATGTTGCGGCACGGTGTAGATCTAATTAAGGCGTTGGAGTTTGCAAGAGGAACAATTGGTATCAAATCAATCCACACACGCATGGAGCAAGTCAGTAAATTAGTCAGAGGAGGAAAGTCACTATCGATCGCAATGAGAGAGCAAGAGACATTCTCAGACACCGCCCTCAGCTTAGTTCAGGTTGGTGAAGAATCTGGTGAACTGGCAAGCATGCTGAGGTCTCTCGCCACTCTTTACGAAGATTCAGGGCGACAACGAATGAAGCGATTCCTTCTAATCCTTGAACCGGCAGCGATCATACTGATTGGTATCGTGATCGGTGGCATCGTAACAGCCATTATGCTAGCCATCACAAGCGTTAATCAGGTCTCCCTTTAGGAAGTATGCTATGCGCCTGAATAAAACCGACGACTATAGAGACCCTAATCTTGCAAGTGGGTTTACTTTGCTGGAGATGCTTGTCGTACTCGTCATTATTGGACTTGTCGCTAGCCTGGTCGGTCCACAGCTACTTGGCCGAGTAGATAGTTCAAGAGTGACGGCTGCAGACACTCAGATCCGTATGCTAAAAGGCGCCCTTGATACGCTAAGGCTTGACGTTGGCCGCTATCCGACAGCTGAAGAAGGGCTCATGCTACTCATGAACGCCCCTTCCGACGAGCGAACTCGAAGAAAATGGCAAGGCCCTTATCTGGCAGAAAGTGTGCCACTAGACCCATGGGGTAATGCCTACCAATACAAACCAAAAAATACGACCAGCGTCGTGCTTTTTAGTTTTGGCGCAGATGGCAAAGCCGACGGCGAAGGGATTAATGCAGATGTGGGTTTATTGGACGCCGACTCGCAGTAAACTGACCGCTCAAACAGCTGGCTTCACCCTTCTCGAGGTGCTCGTGGTGGTCTTCATCATGGGTTTGACAGCTGCTGTAATAGCACCAAATTTTCCTGGGCTTTTTGACCGCATTAGTTTCTCAAATCAAAAAGAAACGTTGTTTCGGCAAATTAATACTTTGCCCTACTCAGCATATGGCGCAAACCAGGACTTAGTTCTTGACCACGATCTGACACTTTCTGTTCCAGCATCTCTTGATGGTAAGAAAGACAATCAGTCACTAGCCGCAACCGATCTTGGTATTGAAACACCTTATCGAGCTGCTAGCCTGAAACAAGTAAAATTAGATATTCCCGACGGATGGGAAATTCGCATTCCCCAACCGATTTTCTATCGTGCTTCTGGGTTCTGCACCGGCGGACAAATAAAAATCTTTGTTGGCTCGATGGCATATGAATTTGGACTAGCACCCCCGTATTGCCAGATCACCCAATGACTATGCGATCACATAGACACTCAGAACAGGGCTTCACATTGATTGAAGCCATAGTCTCAATGGTCATAATCGGCACCGCTGCCCTTCCGATCATGCTTCTCATTAGTCAATCCCTGGACCAATTGACAAGAGTTGCTGAGGCAAATGCACGCGCAGCTGCAATAGAATCAGCACTGGCAATCATAGATCCCGTAAATCCAGCGTTGTCACCATCCGGTGAAATTGACATGGGGTACGCATCATTTACTTGGGATAGCGAAGTTCTCGTACCACCCAATGAAACGGTCCAGCCGGGCACTGGTTTGGTAGGCTTCTTTGTAAGCTTCCACAACGTAGAAATAGAGTTCCTCAAGGAGGATCTGCCTTGGTTTTCCTTCTCTACACGGAAAGTGGGCTACATCAAGATTCAAACTGGCAATCCGTTTGGGGCTAATAGCCAATGAGGATAGGCCATAACTCAATGCAAAAGGGCTTCACTTTACTTGAGGTCATAGTAGTTCTGCTAATATCCAGTCTTATTTCTGCAATACTATTCTCCGGATTGTCGCTGGTTCTAGATACACGCTATCGCGTAATTAATGCATTAACTCGAATTGAGACGATTGGACTTCAGTCCAGCATTATGACCAGCCCACTTCGGAGTATGATCCCAGATCACACTGATGAGCCTGGGGTCTTTGCTGGCGATTCAAGAAGGCTCAAGGGTCTAACTTTAAGTCCTTTGTATGGCGCAAGCGGTGCACCGACTGCCTTCGCAATGGAACTAGACTACAGTCTAACAGACAACGAGACCGCGCTCACTTACTATGAAATGGGCTATGATTCAGTCGTTTTGACAAGTTGGGCTGGTAATGTCGGTGCATTTTCGTATCGTGGTCGAACTGGCGATTGGAGCGCAAGTTGGCCACCACGGAATGCCGATAAACCACTCCAAGTTCCGCGTACCGTTCGCATAGACACGGGTATGGAACAGCGCCCCGTACATATCACTAGGGTTATGGGCCCCCATAACCGGCCGATACGAACGCAAGACCTACCGTTTGGCACTAGTCAGTGACGGGCTCTGGGCAAATAGACGAAGCGCAGTTCCGGAGCGCACTTCAGCATTTTGAGAAGGGAAACTTTATTGAGTTTGACCGCTTATGCGCGCCGCTGTTAGCGAGTCAACCGAACCACCCTGACCTTAGTCATATGTATGCGCTTTCCTGCCGCGCACAGGGAAAGTTGCAAGATGCCCAAAATATACTTGAGCATGCACTGTCTCAGTCTCTAGAACATCCGGCAATTCTAAATAGTTATGGCCTTATTCTTTTGGAACAAGGGGACGCTAACAAGGCGATCAAAGTTCTAACAAGAGCGTTGATCGCTGACCCGAATTCTGCCGCTGCGCATGCTAATATGGGGCATGCGCAACGTGCTTTAAGCTTATTCCGCGAAGCTGAAGAAAGTTATCGAGAGGCCTTACGGGTTGATCCCAATTGTGCGGATGCATTGATTCAGCTGGCGTTACTTCTGCGGAAAGAAAATAGACTTGCCGACCTTGGATATTCATTGTCCCCAACTACTGGACAGTTTCATAGCGACCCAGGCCTAGCCATGGTTCAGGGTTTTGTTGCGCTTGACCAAGACCTACCGGCACAAGCCGAGGCATCGTTCCATCATGCACTTAGTCGACTACCGGGATCGGCCATACTATGGAACAATTTAGGCCTATCATTGTCAAAGCAGGGTAAAGAGTGCGAGGCACTAAAAGCTTATGAAAAAGCAATAAACTTGGAGCCCAGTCTTTTTGAGGCACGATCAAATATCGCAGATTTGTTGAAATATGATTCTCCCAAAGTCGCGCGTAAATACCTCCTGGATGCAATTAGAATTCAGCCAAATAATGAGAATGCACATGATTTATTGGGTTTTACGTGGTTCATGGATAGAGAACACGACCGTGCGATAGACTCGTTTACACATGCCCTAACTTTAAACAGCAATTTCGAACAGGCCGCTGCCCACCGGGCTGGTGCGTATTTTCTAAAAGGGGATTTATCTTCGGCTTGGTTAGACTACAACCGTAAATACGGTTCGAGCGGTTTATGTGGCAGCCCCGCCTCAAATTCTCTTCCTTTATGGAACTCGGAAACGCCATTAAAGGAACCCATAATTATTTGGACTGATCAAGGCCTTGGGGATGAAGTTCTGCAGCTTGGATTTATTTCTGATATACAGAGTGAATTACAGAATCTAACTATTGCGACGAGCGATAGATTGGTGCCACTTGCCTCAAGATCTTTCCCCGATGCGAAGTGCATCTCCTTACAAAGCGTTCAGAAAAATAATGTGGCTTATCCACCTTCCACAGTCCAAAGCCCTGCTATGCAGGTTGCGTCTCTTACTTGGAAGTCGTTCAAAAATTGTCCGGAACGGAGGCCTTACCTAGTCGCCAATGAAACTGAAGTTACCAAGCTCCGCAAAAAGTATCGGGGACACAAACAAAAGAATATTCTCGTGGGAATATCTTGGAAAAGCTCTAACGCAAAGTTTGGTTCCAATAAGTCTCTAAACTTGAGTGATCTAGAGCCTCTACTGGCGCACCCTGGAATTACCTTTGTCAATCTCCAGTATGGTGATACCGAAGAGGAGTTGGGGGCTCTTCCTAGTAAAATTCAAAATAATATCATTAGCGATTACGACATTGATTCTCTTGTAGATATTGAGTCATTCACAAATCAAGTGGGCGCGCTTGACCTCGTGATCACCACAAGCAATACCACCGCACACATCGCTGGTGCTCTTGGATGCAGAACTTGGACACTCGTACCTTGTGTTGGCCGTGGTTGGCTCTGGTACTGGTTCGACGAACGATCGGATAGTCCCTGGTACCCTAAAATGCGCCTTTTTAGGCAGACCAATATAGACGGTTGGTCGTCACCACTTAATGAGGTGCAAGCTCAGCTTTCGGTCTTTATTAAGGAATTCCAAAGCGTTACAGGGAATTAATTCGGTGATCAAAGAATAAGCATCTACTATATCGTCTTTAGGTGCACGATATACTCAGGCTAGGTCTAACGCTTGTTCCTGCCTTTATGTTGCTCCTGATCGTGACGCGTTTCCACCGCGATGGAACAGATATCATGGGCATGGAACGGGATGCTTTAAGAGGTTTTATATTACCAGTCACCCTCTGGGTGATAGCCGCGATTGGATTAGCTGCAGCTATCCTATCGGAGTGGGTTGGCAACGCTGTGACCAACGCTATCGCTATTCAGGAAAAGATTAATACAGAGATTGCATTTGCTGACATACGAAATGAGATTATTTTTGCAGTCGCACGGCGTCCTTATACAAATCGGGGACTACAAGTCGGGAATTTCTTTTCGCAACCCGCTGGGTCAGCCTTCCAGAATGTTCTGAATTCTAATTATGAATCCGATAAATTGATTTTCCTTGATGGCCGCCCATATATCGTGGCTAGTAATCAGAAATATGCAATACAAATCCAGGATGGTAGAGGGCTCGTTAATCTTAACAATATTAGCGCGCAGAACACGATAAGGTTCCTGAAAGCGCTTGGTGTCGAAGAAGGTAGTCAATCCCAGCTTGCAGATACACTCCAAGATTATCGAGATGCTGACGATTTAAGGCGCCTGTCTGGGGCGGAAGAAAATGATTATCGCCGCCTTGGCCTTCATCCGCCAGCAAACGGTCATTTGATGTCGCCTTGGGAGGCGCAACGCATTATTGGCTGGGAAAGTAACGCTAATCTTTGGAACACCCAATTTGAACGACCACTGATGTCTACCTGTCGTGCATCCGGATTCAATCCCAATACAGCACCACGTGAAGTCTTATCCTCCTATATAGACGGCATATCTATGGAAAGAGCTAACATGTTGGTGAATTATCGAGAAAACTTGCCGTTTAGGAATGCTAGAAATGTCGGCGAAGCTGCTGGCGTTGTTCTGTTGAACCAACCTTTCTTTTTTAGTTTCACTCCAGGTCGATGCATTGTCGTTGACCTAATTGACCGCGAATCAAATGAACGGATTCGATTCTCACTCACCTTACTCCCGTTGCAACGGGACCAACCTTGGCAAATAGATTATGTCCTTAGTATTCCTAAAGCGTACAGGAAGGCACTGGGTCAACTCGATCCAGAAGTTACTTTCCCCAGTCCCGAAGAGATTGCTGGAGCAACAGGATAGCTTGAGAGAATTGCCAGGCTCTGACCGAAGAATCATTTGGATTCCTGCACGAAATACTCTGAAGCATGCTGTATTTAATCTCCCCGAACAACTTACTGGGAAAAAGAGGGTATCTGCACTTAAACTCAAAATCGGTGCATGGTCTCCATTCAGCGACACGCGATTCTCCGTAACTTGGTCTGGGAATGTTGCGAGTGTCTTTGCCTGGGACGGCGAAGCTTTAGACCGACGTATTGCAGATAAAGGGTATAATCCAACTGACTGTGAAATCGTGCCCGAAGCTTACATAAGACAGCCAGGCAAAAATGGTATTCGATTGGTGTCGTGCAATGAGGGAATTGAAGCTCAGGTATGGGCAGATGGTTTTCTTAGCACGTCTCGTTGGTGGGCGGACGTTCCTTCGCAAACCGAGTGGTCACTATTTGTTAGAACGACGGGAGCTTCTGTAAACCTGGCTCCTCCAGCGGTCGTTGAACCTATCTGGCTCGAAAATCCATGGCATATTAGTCAGACTGGCGGGACTCTGGTTAATCAGATTATCAGGAATGAGCACCTGTTAGCCGCGAGTGTCGCAATACTCATCGCACCATGCATATATTTCGCTTCTGAATGGGCAAGCTACTCGACAATGAGAGTAGTGACAACACGCGAGATTTCTGTAGTGGAAGACGAAAGTAGAGCTACTAGAAGTCAAAGGGCCCAGGCATTATCTGCACTTGAAACAACTGAAGACCTGTTTTCACTGCAGCGTTATCCACATCAGATTCAAATCATGTCAAAAACTCATTCGTTATTACAAGGGCATTCTGTGACGCTGTCTAGCTGGGACTACGACGACGGTATGCTCGAGTTTGGATTAGAGTCTGAGCAAGATATTGATACGAGAGTTTTCATCACAGCATTTGAAAGCGACCCCCTGTTCTCGTCAGTGAGCGCCGGAACCAGAGGGAACCGTATCGTTATGCGCATGAATATATCTACCATTGCGGAATCTTCATTATGATTTCCAACCTTCCCTTACTCGATACAGTCAGAATTTTTGTACGCCAGGCTCAAGATCGCCTTGAGCAAGAATTCGCTGCAAATGATCGCTTAAAGTGGCTTGCTAGCATAAGCGCTGGCCTACTATATCTAGCCCTTGTTCTTTATATTGCAGGCCAAGCTGGAGAAGCTCGGAGAGAATTAAACCTGGCGCGAGAACAACTCTCGCAGATTAGAGCGCAGGCTCTCGAAACAAGGTGGCCAAGCAGGGCAGTACAAGCTCAAGCCCGCATTTTACAGCTGGAAGAAAAGTTCTGGTCTGGAAGCACGCCTGGCCTTGCAGAGGCTGGATTTGAACGATGGATTAGGCAGACCTTTGATAAATACGATGTCCAAGTAAGGCAAGTTCAGCTCACGCGCGGTCCCATTTTAGACAACGGACTAGGTGGAGGAAAACTAACTTTGTCATCAGTTCAGCAGATTAGAGCAAAAGTAATCAGCCCACTTGATGAAATCGCTCTTGTTAGATTCCTCAACGATGGAGCCAGCCATAATTCCTGGTTGGTCGTTGAGCAATTGATTGTCAGGCCTGGTCGCAACCCACGACTAGAAATGGATCTAACAACATTCATTAGAGCGCCGCAGGTAGGTTCATGAGCTCTAACCAAAATTCCTTTCTGACAAAGGCTCGCGTTCTAGGCCTGCGTCATTCACATCTAGCTGGAGGGCTTCTATTGTCCGCCCTTCTTGGAGTAGTGATAGCACTGTTGAGTTCCAATTCCGTACAACAACGGGCCAGTCGAGATGCAAACTGGTCTCTGCCAATTGAGAACGCCCTCATATTAGAGTCAGATATCGATACCATGCTTGCGGAGCCCCTATTTGGTGGCACTCCCGTGATTAAAGCAATTTCCGATGCAGTGGTAGAGGGAGAGGAATTTACAGAGTGGAGCTTACTTGGAATAATCGCTGAAGGGAATCAGCGTCAAATCGTCTTCAAGAATGTAGAGACTGGAGAAATTCAGCATGCACGTGCAGGGGAAACCCTCCCAAGTGGCGAAACGTTGATGGAAATTTACGACAACTCCATTGCGCTCCAAAAAGACAATGAGAGCAGAACTATTGCTCTGTTTGAAGATATTGAAAGATAAGAGGGATACATGATGAGTCTCTTCGACAATGAGCGATTACTCCAGCTTGCAGCGCAGCTATGTGCAGCACTTACTCTCAGCACAATTTTAGCGAGCTGCACGACGCTGCCACGCACCCCGATTACGACACCGATGCAGATTAGTAAAACTAGTAATACTGATGGGGATTTGATAGTCGAAGGAGCTGCAACTGGCAGGAATTCATTAACCTCTGAGCCAGGTTTACGAACACCAAGTGGTCGAGAAAGTGCCGCCCCAATTACCAGTACCCAGCCCCCAGAACTTGTAGGGGAAGACATCAGTATCAATTTTGAAGGCGTATTATTACCTGCCTTTGTGAATACAGTATTCGGCGAATTACTGGAGGTAACCTTTGAAATTGATAGCGCCGTTCTCGATCGAAAACAGCTCGTAACACTGCGCACCGCAGAGCCGACGAGTCCGGACGGTTTTTATCAATTAATCACACAAGTACTATCGAATTACGGTATTAGCGTAGCGTATCAAAACGGTGTGTATCGGGTTGTAGAGAATTCACAAGCGCAGAAAGAAGTCCCTCGGATCATACGATCTAGAGCTTTTACCAGTGTTCCAGGGGATATGCGCCCTGTTTTCTATTACGCAACAATTGACAATGTTCGCATCCAGACTATGCAAGTATGGCTTGACCTTACGATGCGCAATAGGGTCCAGATTATAACGATTCCATACTCAAATGCCCTTCTACTCCTAGGCAATGCCGAAGATGTTCTGGCTGCTACGGACGTAATTGATATATTGGACCAACCCAATCTAGCGGGCAGTAGGAGTTTAAAGATTTCCCCCGCATTCTGGAGCGCCGATAAACTCACACGGCAACTGATGGAAGTCCTAAAAGCTGAAGGGTACTCAGTTGAACTCGGACCCGATACGAATGCTCCAATAAAGATGATTCCTGTACAGGCACTAAATACGATTATCGTATTTTCTTCCAGTGAACAGAACTTACAACACGTACTGGATTGGGCGTCTGAGCTGGATCAACCTGGGCAGACCATTAACACAACAGGCGTCTACTACCACCAAGTGAAAAATACAAATGCGGAAGAAATAGCCGCCATAATAACAGAGCTTCTTTCCACAGATGCACCGGACAACAACACGGATGGCCAACAAGTCGAAAGTAATGTCTCTAATTCAGTCACCGTCGACAAGCCCAGAAATGCATTGATTTTTCAAGGGTCGGCCGAAGAGTACGCGCAATTCCGGTCCCTAGTTGAGCAAATGGACCGAGCACCATTTGAGGTGCTCATAGAAGCGACAGTCGCTGAAGTCACCCTGGATCAAGGCGAATCGCTTGGGGCAGTCCTAAAATTCGATAATGCTGCAATCACTGTTCCAAGCAGCATTTCGATTCAATCGGACAGCGGGCTACAAGTTAACTTGATACGTGATACTGGTGATTTTACAGCTGCCCTTAATGCCGCAGCCGATCAAAGCCGGGTCTCCATCCTATCCAGTCCAAGGCTAATTGCAGCGAGCGGAAAAACTGCATCAATGCAAGTGGGTACTCAGGTCCCCATCATAACCACCCAACAAACAGCACCTGATGGATCAACCGGCGGCACCAGTAATATTCTTCAGCAAGTTCAGTACAGAGACACGGGTGTTGTCCTCAATATTTCTCCTATAGTGAATTCAAGTCAGCGCGTAGAACTCACCGTTTCCCAAGAAGTTAGTGAAGCACAAGGCAACGACACGTCAGATATTCAAAGTCCAATCATCCTAACCCGGAGCTTTGAAACGACCTTGTCAATTGATGATGGGGAAACGGTTCTTCTCGCAGGTCTTATTTCAGAAAACTTCAGCACTGGAAATAATGGAGTTCCATACCTGAAAGATGTGCCCATTCTAGGGAATCTATTTAAAAGTAGCTCTCAGTCCGTACAAAAAACAGAGCTAATTGTGCTACTCACACCCTACATCATTGATAGTCGTAGTGCCTCAAGGTCAGTTAGGGACGCTTTCCGCTCACAACTCGGGGGGCTCACCGAATCCTTCGTCGAGATTAACGCAAACGCGTCGACTACACCTATCCAATAAAGAATTCTGGAGACTACACCTCATGACCCTTAAGAACATGTTCTCAGCAATGGCAATTGCGACATGTATCTCCTCTTGCTCCACACCGAGAACATCAGAGGAAGAAACACTAATGAATTGGTATCCAAGCCAACAATACCACCAATCATTGGAAACGAGCGCGCTCGAAAAAGAAGCACTTGAAGGTTCGACTGAAGCGGAACTGCAGTTTGCAATTCGACTCATGAACGGGGACCGAGTCGAACAAGACCTGGAAAGAGGAGCCAAAATATTTGATAAGCTAGCAAAGACTGGGGATGCACGCGCCCAGTTCATGCTCGGAGCGGCATATGATCAAGGCGCCGGCGTCGAGAGAGATCCGGGCCAAGCACTCGATTTGTTCCGGGAGTCCGCGGAACAAGGTTACGATCTTGGTCAATATTGGTACGCGTTTATGTTATCCCGAGGTCGAGGAATACCGGAACCAGATTGGAAGGCAGCCCTGCCCTGGTTCCAGAAGGCATCCGCCCAAGGCCACCGTCTAGCTCAATTTTCGTTAGGTGAAATATATGAGTCCTGCAGGGCTGGTTTGGATCGGAATTTCGACTTAGCTGCATATTGGTATCGTCGGTCATTTAGTGAGAATCCCAACGCCGCCTCCCAATATAATCTACTACGGCTCATAGATATGGGACTGGTCAATTGGCAAGACGGTGATCCCGGAAAACCACAAACAAGGATTAAGATGTTGGATATGTCTAAATTCGAACCTTGCGATCCTGACGCCTATGATCCACTCTTAAAATAGACAAGGTAACCAACTTTCTTCCATCTATTTCACCGCCATGCAAATGACAAATAATATAGAGCTGGCAATTACGGTCGCTGTTATGATTGTAGAGATTGGCCTGTTTGCTCTTTGTTACTATAGAGCTAAACAGCCGCCAGATCCGCTCAATCCGCGGATCGTAAACTATGGTCTTGTTATGATTATTTTGGCTCTATTTTTCTTCGCAACTTTAGCTCATGCTGTCACCTTACTGACAGGGACTCAAGTCAAACCCAGAAGAAGAAGAGGTATGTAAACTGACCACATCACCTAGCTATTTTCTCAAATAGGTCTCTATCCACCTAGTCCGTTCTCTAAAATGGGGAGATGAGATTATAAGTCTATTTTAATCCCTATCGTCAACTTCCCTCGTACAAGGTCTTCAAACGTTGATACTCAGGATTATTGCCATCCAAAGCGACTGATCTAGAAATCATGTCATGGGCAGCCTGACTATCCCCAGACTCTGCCTTGATCAACGCAAGGCCGTAAAATGCGTGCGGAATATTATCCCGTTCGCTGATGACCTGTTCCAGATATTCTGTCGCCACATCTAGTTGAGAAGAAAATATTGCAGTTAGACCCGCACCGACTTTGTAATTCACGTTCTTTGAATCGAGCGCTATCGCGCGTTGGTAAGCGCGAAGGGCTTCAGGAAAGTTACGTATTTTCTGAAATGCATCACCGACAGCGCCATAAATATCGGACCTGGCCGGATCGATCCGCCCAGCTTCCAACATAGCTTTAATGCCGTCCTCTACCTTGCCGGTCGCAACGTAGCCCTGACCGAGTGCGAAATGATACTCAGCGATGGTATCATCAATTTCGATCGCGGCCTCCAGGTAATTGATGCCATCATCAAATTTACCTCTCTGAAATGCCAAGACTCCCAATAATTTCAGGGCCTCAGCATTTTGATTATCATCTATAACAATATCAAGATAGGCCTTCTCAGCTGCGTCCAGATCACCGGACTGATGCAAACTGAGAGCTTGTTCGATTGAGGTATCTGCCATATGAGCACTCTGAATAGAGACCTACGCGCCCAGGAACACGACTTGGCTTGGGCCGGACGATCGATGAATGCTGTGTTCTAGCCAATCATGACCTCCAGTTCAAACAGAAAACGGCTTTTGGGTTGCCCTGCGGACCGCTAAGTTGGTTCCAATAATCAGCATACCAGCGCGGTTAGCACCTTTGTTAGAAGGCGTAGTGAAAGATGGAGAGAACTGATCCTACTGCCGAATCTCAAGTAGAGAATGGTAATACTGCGCTGGCAGAGGGTCGAGATCAGGACGCCGAGGTGGCTTTTCGTGCAGCCTTAGACATTTCTCCTAATTTCACCCCCGCAAACTATCATATGGGACTGCTAAAACTTGGAGGTGGCCTTGCGGCCGACGGCCTGCCCTTCCTGCAAAAAGCGGCCAAAGCACAACCCACCACCAAAACGCTCACAGCGCTCGGAAATTGCTTTGAGACTTTAGGCGCTTTTGACCAGGCGATACGGTGTTATCGCCCAGTGCTCGACAAAACGCCCGAGGATTCAAATTTGTGGGCACAATATGCCAACCTCTTACAATCTCTTGGCCAAGAGTCAGGCGCGATTGAAGCTTACAATAATGCTTTGACGCACAACCCGGGACATGCACAAGCAGCTACTAAATTGGGCTGGATTCTGTGGAAAGAGACCCCGCAAGAGGCCATACATGTGCTGAAAATTACCCTGGATAAGGCGGGAAACCTAGCGGACCGCGTCACTCTCCTAAGCGTTATCGTTCTTTTCGAAGAATGGAGCGCACGACTGAGTAAGACGCTCATGCCATATCACGCAACCTCGCTGGAAGAATTATTTTTCCACCATGCCACTGAAACCCTAAAAGAGTTTAAGTCAGCGACTGCCCTGCTCGTAGAAAATAGCCCGGGAAACTCCTGGGCCTTAATGACGGACGGCCTAGCAACCTTTGCCTCGGGTAAGCTGGATGCGGCTCAAGACTTATTCGCACGAGTTACAGATCAATCTCTGAATGCGATGGCGCAGGCTATCCGATTCGACCAACCTTTTTTTGACGAACTTGAAAAAGCGACCGATTCAGATCTGACAGCCCGCCTCCCCAACGTTGAAACAATTAAGGAAGCGAGTTTTATCAAATCAGACATTCTTTATATGTCCTGCAACGATACATATTTCGACTTGTTTGCCAAACCCCTACTACGCTCTTTAGCAGCGAACGGGCCAGGGAGTGAGGTGCACATTCATCTCATGGACTCAACTCAAGAACATACTGAAACGGCACTAATTTTTTGTTCTGACCTTCCAGATGTTCGCACAGCTCTCAGCGTTGAACGGCCTGATTTCTTACGGGCCGACCTCGCAGTCAAAAGAGCCTATTTCCACGCCATCAGATTTATTCGGTATTATCATCACTTCTTGGAATATCAGCGATCTTTGTGGCTGATGGATGTTGACGGGCTGTTCAACACCTCACCAGAAGACCTCTTCTTAAGTAACGGCAACACGGACATTAGCTTTCGGGCTCGACCAGGACGATTGGAACCCTGGAACCAGTTTAATGCGTGTCTCGTAGGTACCCACCCAACCAGTGCCGCGACCAAATATTTACATCAGGTCGCGGCATACATCGCCCATTTCTATCACGAGCAGAATCTCCCGTGGGGTATTGACCAACTCGCTATGTATGCCGCGTTTATCAACTTACAGAAGCATGGCGCCGCCCCTCAGGTGAGTTTTCTAGGTGACAAAGTTTTAGACTACGAATACCTCGGAGACAGCATCCTGTGGTGTAGCTCAGGCGTAGGAAAACTAAGCTCCTCGGGCGGAAGAAACATTGAAGACAACCTTAAAACAACGGCATACGATCGCGCCTTTGAACGGTATCAAAGCTAAGCCAGCGTCTTGACCGATTAGGGAATTCGGTTTAACAGATATTTATTGTGGTGATTTGAAGACCGGATTGCGGCCACGTAAAATAAAGCGCTAAAAGGTCGAGGGCTCTGCCCCCGCCTCACCGGTCGGGGGTTTTTTATTGCCGAAAAGGACGCGCAATGACCATCGATTATGAGAGCCAACGGAATTGGAATCCGCAAACACAAGCTGTACGCGGCGCAACCGTACGTAGCCAGTTCGACGAAACAAACGAGGCAATATTTGTAAACTCTGGCTATGTATATAAATCTGCTGAGGAAGCTGAAGCGGCGTTCAATCAAGACATTGACCGCTTTGTCTACTCGCGCTTTGGCAACCCCACTGTCACAATGTTTGAACAGCGCCTCGCTCTACTTGAAGGAGCTGACCAGTGCAAAGCAATGGGCAGCGGTATGGCAGCCGTGTTTGCCGCGCTTGCAAGTTACCTCAGCGCCGGCGATCGCCTCGTCGCTTCCCGAGCGCTTTTCGGCTCATGCCAGTATATTTGTGAAGACCTCTTGCCGCGATTTGGGGTCACCACAGAGTTGATCGATGGTCGGAATCTTGAAGAATGGGACCGGGCCCTGTCAAAGCCAACAAAGGCCGTATTCCTAGAATCACCATCCAATCCGGGTTTGGAAATAATTGATATACCGGCTGTCTGCGAACTTGCTCACAGCGCTGGCGCACTGGTCTTTGTCGATAACGTATTTGCAACTCCCGAATTGCAAAAGCCCTTAGAATTTGGAGCCGACGTGGTGATCTATTCGGCAACCAAACACATTGATGGTCAGGGTAGGTGTTTAGGCGGCGCAGTGCTGAGCACCCAGTCCTTCATAGAGGAGGTCGTCACACCATTTATTCGGCACACAGGTCCCGCATTGAGTCCTTTCAACGCATGGGTCCTTCTCAAAGGCCTGGAGACACTGAGTCTGAGAGTAGATAGGCATTGTAATACCGCCATGTCGATCGCCACCCACCTGTCAAAAAAGAGTGGCATAAACCGTTTGTTGTACCCAGAACTGGAATCTCACCCACAACATGACCGTGCGATGCAGCAGATGAAGCGCGGTGGAACAGTCGTGGCCTTCGAACTGGATGGTGGCAAAGAACGCGCATTCGCGTTCTTAAATAAACTAAGAATTATCGATATTTCCAATAACCTGGGTGATGCGAAAAGCCTCATTTGTCATCCAGCGACAACCACTCATCAGAAGCTTTCTAACGAAGACAAAGAGCTTGTTGGTATTACGCCAGGGTTTGTACGTCTCTCGGTCGGCTTAGAATTCGCAGACGACCTCATCGCAGATTTAGATCAAGCCCTCGCTAACTAAGGTATCGTCTGAGAAAGTGGTTGTGGCCTATAAGCTAGCCTATGATAAACTCTAGCCCGCGGCGCCCTTATCCCTTTTCAATTAGCGACCGGTTATAGAATGTACGAAAAAACGACCCGCTCAATTATCATCACCGTTCAACCCTTTTACTTGGACGAACAATCAGAGCCAGACGAAGAGCGATACGTATGGGCATACAGGGTCAATATTGAGAACGTCGGCGACGAAACTGTGCAACTTCTCAAGCGACACTGGCGCATTACTGACAAACTTGGCCGGCTACAGGAAGTCAAGGGCCCTGGAGTTATTGGCGAGCAGCCTGTTCTCAATCCAGGTGATTGCTTTGAATACACCAGTGGCACCCCACTCCCCACACCCTCGGGCATTATGGTTGGATCCTACGAAATGGAGAGCGCTCAGGGTGAGCGATTCGACGTTGAAATTCCGGCCTTTTCCTTAGATAGCCCTTACGATTCTGCGGTCGTCAACTAGACCTATTGATCCGTAGGGCTGGTGATTACGTACTAATTACGTACACTTGGAACATACAAGAAAGCGCATCAAGGAATGCGCTCATTCAAAGGGACAAGACATGACCCAACGCCGCCATGGATTTATGGAGAACGCGCCTCGTGACCATGGGGACCGCAAAAGCGCAATGGATCGGCCGACTCAAACTGAGGCGGAAGAAGCGGTCCGCACCTTGATTAAATGGGCGGGCGATGACCCAGACCGCGAGGGCCTACTTGGCACACCGGACCGCGTCGCGAGGTCCTACAAAGAATTCTTTGCCGGATACTGGCAGGATCCCGAATCAATCTTAAGGACTACATTCGAAGAGACTGAAGGCTATGACGAAATGGTGGTGCTACGCGATATAGACTATGAGTCTCACTGCGAACACCACATGGTTCCCATCATTGGCAAAGCACATATAGCGTACCTTCCTAATAATCGGGTCGTAGGCATTTCTAAGTTAGCGCGTGTCGCAGAAGCCTATGCAAAACGGCTACAAATCCAGGAAAAGATGACGGCTCAAATCGCAAAAACCATAAACGATGTGTTAGCACCAAAGGGTGTGGCCGTCGTGGTTGAGGGTAACCATGAATGCATGAGTACTCGTGGCGTCCATAAACCTGATGTAACAATGGTGACTAGCACAATGCTCGGTGCATTCCGGGATGATCCGTCCACGCGACGCGAGTTTCTTGCCTTTATTGGCAAGACATAAATCCAGGTCTAACTAAATTTCATCCTGCCCGGAGGCCTTTTGAACGGTGCTGAGGTGGGGTATGATGGTGCTTCGACAGTTACTGTGGTGCACATATTAGAGCCCGCCCATGAACCATTGGCTACAGGGCCAAGACAGTTATGATCGACCTTAGGCCTGTCTTTCTCGTCCTTGGACTATTGTTAATTGTTTTGGCTGTAGGCATGGGTATCCCTGCAATAGTAGATTTGCTTTTAGGGAATCCAGACTGGGCGGCCTTTGCTGTATCCGCCGCATTTACACTTTTTGTCGGTGCCGCAACCGTTATGACCACCCGAACAGGTGAAGTCACACTCACGTTACGGCAAGCCTTCCTGCTCACCACATTATCCTGGATCGTACTTCCAGCATTCGCATCCGTGCCGTTTATGATTTCGGATTTCCGCCTCTCTTTTACAGATGCGTTCTTCGAAGCGATGTCTGGCATCACCACAACGGGCGCCACGGTGATCACTGGTCTGGATCAAGCGCCACCCGGACTCCTGCTCTGGCGTGGCATTCTGCAGTGGCTCGGTGGGCTCGGCATCATCCTTATGGCCCTCACCATACTGCCCATGCTCAAAGTTGGTGGTATGCAAATGTTCAAGGTTGAGGGCTTCGAGGCGCAGGAAAAATTCTTGCCCCGCGCAACCCAGTTGGCCGCTGCACTTGTGCTTGTTTTCATCGGACTAACCGCGCTCTGGGCGGCCTTATATTGGCTAGCTGGCATGGGAGGCCTTGACGCTACAACGCATGCCATGACGACCATCGCCACTGGGGGCTACTCGACCCACGACGCGTCCATTGGTTATTTCGACAGCGCGGCCATAGATACCATTGCAACGATGGGTATGATCGTCGGTGGCATCCCGTTCTTACTTTATTTCCAGGTCTTGCGCGGCCGCGCCGATGACCTGTGGAATGATACACAGGTACAGTGGTTTATCGGTGTCCTAGTGGTATTCATTAGCATTATAGCGAGCTACCTCGTTTTTACTGACACCTACGCTCCACTGGCAGCTGCAAGGTACGCAGCATTTAATACAGTATCAGTCATCACCGGTACCGGGTATGCGACAGCCGATTTTGGACAATGGGGTGGCCTCGTCGTCGTTGTTCTATTCATGCTTATGTTTGTAGGTGGCTGCGCAGGCTCAACCACATGCGGAATTAAAATATTTAGATTCCAAGTACTTTTTGAAGTAGCTCGGGTACAACTTCGTCAACTGCTTCAGCCCCACGGCGTCTTTACGCCTTACTTCAACAAACGACCCATTAATGACTCTGTCGCAACCTCGGTGATGGGCTTTTTCTATCTATATGCTTTGACCGTTTGCCTGTTGGCGATAGCGCTTGCCGCCCTCGGTCTTGATTTCATCACAGCGTTTTCGGGCGCTGCCAGCGCGGTCTCTAATGTGGGTCCCGGTCTTGGCACCACAATAGGTCCAGCAGGAACCTACGCCCCCCTGCCAGATGCCGCTAAATGGCTATTGGCTCTAGGAATGCTTCTCGGACGCCTGGAACTGTATACGGTGTTGGTGCTGGTTCTTCCGAGGTTTTGGCGCGGTTAGCCCTATTGGCTAATCCCCTGCACAGAATCGAATTCACCTGACGACGATTCTTTCACTGCAGAAAGCTCATTCTCGGTGAATTGAAAATTTGATTCGCAGAATTCGCAGGTCATTGAAACTTTGCCGTTTTCCGCCATGGATAAAATTTCATCCATTGGGAAAGATGCCAGTATCTTCGCAGACCTTGCGCGCGAACACCGGCAGCCAGCCGTAAGGTCGCGACGATCAAGTAATCTACCACCAACTGTTCCGTATAGGCGGCTCAGAACATCTTCCTCAGTTAATGAGGGGTTCAGCAATTCTTCATTTGAAACACTACTCATAAGAATAACCGCCGCACGCCACGCATCCTCGTCTTCGTCAGTTGGCGCACAACCACCTTCAACTGGCATTCTTTGAACCATTAATGCAGCAGCCTGCCAGGGTGAGTCAGAAACGTTTGGATCGGTCCGACCAGAAACAATCTTAATGGCTGTCTCCAACTGTTCTGACTGCTGGAAGTATTGATGAACACAGTCACCAATTGATGTGCCGGCAAGCTCGATAATGCCCTGGTAGCGCTCCATATCCGCCCCCTGGTCCACTGTAAACGCAATGTGACCTGTTCCTAGCACATCCAAGAGCGACACAGCCGTGTCACGACCGCTTTTTAAAGTTGCGAGTTCATCCTCATGAAACTTGGCACACCCCCGCATCACTCGATCGCTTGTAATATCGGTAACCAACATATGAACCGGACCATCACCCTGTATTTGAAGCGTGAAAGAGCCCTCAAATTTAAGGCCATCCGCCAGTGCAGCAGCAGCGGCCATGGACTCACCTAGAATTTTTGTAACATCATCTGGATAGTCATGGTGCCCCCGAAGAACTGTATCCGCGACACCATTCAGCCGCACAATGCGGCCTCGCACGGCGCCGTCATAGAGCAGAAAGGGCTGACTTACGCCAGACTGTTGATCAATTGGACTCTTAGTCATGGGGTCAGAGTCAGCTTAGGCACCACTGCAGGATACCTTTTTGCGCGTGCAGTCGATTCTCCGCCTCATCCCACACGACAGACCAGCGACCATCTATTACTTCGTCAACAACCTCATCGCCGCGATGGGCCGGCAAGCAATGCATAAAGAGCGCATCATCCTTGGCATGCCCCATAACTTCTTGGGTGACCCTATAGGGAGTCAGCAACTGCACTCGGCTTTCCGCTTTGTTGTGCATTGAGACCCAGGTGTCCGTCACCACACAATCTGCCTGGTCGACAGCCTCCAACGTATCATCTGTCACCGTAACATCCGCGCCACATTCTATCGCCCACCGCAGAATTGCAGGGTCGGGCCGCAAAGAATCGGGACAGGCCAATCGCAAATTGAAATCAAACTGTGTCGCCGCATGTATGAGGCTGTTGACGACGTTATTACCATCGCCGCTATATGCGACAGTGCGTCCGGCAATCGGTCCACGATGCTGCTCAAACGTCATAACGTCGGCCATCAATTGACACGGATGAGATAAATCAGTCAGGCCATTAATGACCGGCACAGTCGCATATTCGGCTAGGTCGGCGAGTTTTTGCGGGTCATCGGTTCGAAGCATAATAACATCCACAAACCGAGATAAGACCCGCGCCGTATCAGCGATTGTTTCTCCATGTCCAAACTGTGTTTCATGCTGGGAAAGAACAACAACCTCACCACCGAGTTGCTTCATACCCACTTCGAAAGACACGCGCGTCCTGGTCGATGGTTTTTCAAACATCATAGCGAGCGTCTTGCCAACCAGCGGCCCGTCGCTTCTGCTCGATGGGGCAGCCGCTTTCGAAGCAACACCAAGATCAAGAATCTCCCTTAACGTCACCTTATCAACGACATCTAAGTCGAGAAAATGTTTCAGCGCGCTTGACATATCAACCCGCCAGCACTTTTGCAGCTGCGTCCAACTTAGCTAAAGCCAATTCAATGTCTTCATTAGATACCGTCAAAGGGGGAAGAAGCCGAACAACATTATCGCCCGCGACAACCGTAAGCATATGCTGGTCAATAAGCGCATTTACGACATCACCATTCGGGACGTGGCACTTAAGCCCAAGCATGAGTCCCCTGCCGCGCACACCTTCAAACACACTCTCATTGTTCGCAACAAGGCCATCTAAACCGGAGCGCAACTTCTTCGAAGCCGCTTGCACTCTGGCCACGAACCCCCCAGCCAGCATGACGTCTAGAACGGCATTTGCGGCAGCCATCGCGAGCGGGTTACCTCCAAAGGTCGATCCATGAGTACCCGGAACCATGTGCTCGGCAGCCTCGGCCGTTGCCAAGCAAGCGCCAACAGGAAACCCACCACCCAGCGCTTTTGCAAGAGCCATGATATCTGGCGCTACACCGGATTTCTCGTAGGCAAACATATTGCCTGTCCGGCCCATGCCGCATTGAACTTCGTCGTAAATCAAGAGTAATCCATGATCATTGGCCATGGCGCGAAGCCCTTTTAGATAATCGTCGGTCGCCACGGCCAAGCCGCCCTCACCCT
The DNA here is from genome assembly GCA_029245025.1 of Rhodospirillaceae bacterium. Lineage (GTDB taxonomy): Bacteria > Pseudomonadota > Alphaproteobacteria > Rhodospirillales > Rhodospirillaceae > WLXB01. Next base: position 58,606 of record JAQWQC010000014.1, on the reverse strand, counting down.
GGACCGGCTCAACAAGCACAGCTGCCGTTTCTTCGGTGACCGCTGCCCGTGCTTCATTCAGATTGCCAAAAGGAATATGATCAAAGGCATCAACCACGGGCGCAAAACCATCCAGATGTTTAGCCTGCCCACCTGCTGCAATCGTTGCCAAAGTCCGACCATGGAATGCGTTATCAGCTGTAATGATCCGGTACTTCTCAGGACGCCCACCAGCTTGGTGATACCGCCGCGCTGTCTTAATGGCACACTCCAACGCCTCAGCACCCGAATTGCAGAAGAACGCCGTATCTGCGAAAGACGCATCGATGAGCCGCTGAGCCAATTTTTCCTGACCATCAATGCGGTACAAGTTTGAGCAATGCCAAAACTTTCCAGCCTGATCTTGCAACGCCTCTACCAGATGCGGGTGAGCGTGGCCGAGGGCACTCACGGCGATACCGCTGTTAAAATCAAGAAAGCTCTGGCCATCGGCAGAGATCAGCCACGACCCTTCACCCCGTTCGAAAACAAGGTCTGTTCTTGCATAAGTGGACATAACAGCCTGCGTCGACATGGCCTGACCCTCATCGCTTTCTTAAAACACAAGGCCCCGCGCACTGTCCTGTCCGCGGGGCATGAAACATTAGTTATTGCCCATTAGTCACGTTTCTCTGACGTGAAAAATAGAAGGGGCGGCCAAAAGACCGCCCGAGTTCAGCCGTTTTATCGCTCTCAACCCTATTTTGTCAATCATTTGGCCTTAGCAGCAATGGGAAGAACCCAGCCTAGGCCTTGAGTTTATAGCCACTCTTGAGCATCAAATAAGTAGTCGTTAGTGCTGCCAACGCGGTTAAACCCGTAATCGCTACTCCCAATCCCACCTGGGTTGAATCCTGACCAAGAAACCCATGGCGAAAGCCGTCTATGGCATAGAAAAATGGGTTGTACTGGCAAATGAAACGCAAACCTTCAGGTAAACGGTCAATCGTGTAGAACGTGCCCGAGAGGAAGGTGAGCGGTGTAATCACGAAATTGGTCACTGCTGCCATGTGATCAAACTTATCGGCCCAGATCGCCCCAATAATACCACCACAAGCCATGAAGACTGCGCCCATTAGGGCGTGATAGACGATCAGAAACGGATTGTGCAGATGCATATCGGCAAAAAATGACATGGCAATTGCCGCCGAAATACCGACAACGATGCCGCGCGTCACGGCACCAAAAGTCCAAGCGACCGTTAATTCCACAGCGCTAAGAGGCGGCATTAATACGTCTACAATATTACCTTGAACTTTAGCGACCAGAATAGAAGAGGACGTGTTTGCAAACGCGTTCTGAACGATCGACATCATTATGAGACCGGGCACTAGAAAGTCATTGAACGGCACACCAGCAACAGCCGGACGGTCAAAAGCGAACGTAAAAATGATAAGGAACAGTAAAGTGGTGACCATTGGCGCACCAACGGTCTGAGTGGCCACCTTCGAGAAGCGGCGGACCTCTTTCATATAAAGTTCCCACATGCCGCGCCAATTCACGGCCCCCACATCGCGAGGATGAGGTATCAAAAACTCTCGATTCTGGGTCGTATTGTTCAAGCCTCACCTCGTGCCTTGCTCGGTTAGTTGGTTTAGGCTTCGCAGACATGGATATCAAGGGGTGGCTGCGTGGTAGACCGAACTTCAAACAGGAAGGAAGCAGCCAAGGATACGCGGAAGCCCGCGCGTAAAGTGCCACGGCGCATCACCAAAGACCGCCTCCGTAATATTGCCCTTTACCATTTGGAGCGTTTCGCTACCAGCGCAGAGAATTTGCGCCGGGTGCTTTACCGACGCACACTTAAAGCGTCCCGCCATTACGACACAGATATGGAACAGGCAAAGGCCTGGATCGATGAAGTCGTGGATGGTTTGGTCCGTTCTACAGCCATCGACGACACTCGATACGCGGACGGCAAAACCCTAACCATGCTGCGACGTGGTCAATCTCCACTCAAGATACGCGCTTACCTCGCGTCAAAAGGAATAGCCACCAGCACCATCAATGCCGCCCTTGAGCATGCGACAGCGGAATTTGGCGATCCGGACCTAGAAGCGGCCCGCGCCTATGCAACACGTCGGCGTTTGGGCCCATTTAGAATCAAAGAGATCACGTCTGAATTGAAGCAGAAGGAACTCGCCGTACTAGGCCGGGCGGGATTTAAATTCGACATCGCCAGGAAAGTTGTCGAAGCGGAAACAGAAGATGACTTGATGTAGTCAGATTCAGCGACGCGGTGAGAGTGCTGCATTTTCGACACGTATGCGATGAAACAAGAGCGCAGCGTTCATGAGCGAAAAAACGACTGCGATTTCCCAGGCCCCCAAAACTGCTGGCAAGAGCGCGATTTCAAAAATGACAATCCAATAATTGGGATGACGTACAAATCTATAAGGCCCAGAAGTGACAAGCGGCGCACCGGGAACAATTATAATGCGTGTCGTCCAGAATCGGCCAAGTGTTGTTAAGATCCAAACACGCGCAGCTTGAAGCAAAAGGTATACACCGAACAAAATCCAATGGACCTCCGGGGACTTCCACACTGTCCAAGCAAACAGACTGATCAACCAGGAACTGTGAAGGATGAGAAATAAGGGATAGTGCCTTGCACCAAATTCAACGCCGCTATCAGCCATCAGTGCGCTTGTGTTCCTCTCATCGAGGACCAACTCACCTAACCTTTGAAGGGCAACGCACACCAGTATTGCGATAGCAGCCCATTGCATGACCTTAGACCCCCGCCATCATTTCAAGTCCACCAACGCCATTGCGGCAGTAAAACCTGGGCCGAGCGCGGTCATGAGGTGCCTCCCAGTATCATGTGACTCCAGTGCCCGCTCTAGAACCGCGAGCACTGTTACCGCTGACATATTACCACGATCACGCAGGACAGACCGCGCATGACGCAAATCACCGCCCTCCAACTCCAGAGACGCCTCCATCGCTGACAAAACTTTTCCGCCGCCGGGGTGACACAGAACACCATCCAAATCAGAAAGCGTGAGGCAATTATTTTGGAGAAAGTGATCCGTGACCGGGCGCAATTCTCGGCGCACTAAGTTGGGAATCTCTCTTGAGAACACAACGCCGAGACCGTCGTCCTCAACCCTCCATCCCATTGTTTCGCGAGAGTCTGGCCATGTGTGCTCGCCCCATGCGGAGACTGCTGCACAAGGCGCTCGGTTGCTAGCGGCCTCGGGCACTTTGATTAACAGAGCAGCGGCGCCGTCCCCAAAGATTGCGGTACCAATGAGGTTGGCTTTGCTGTCGTCCGACGGTCGAAAGGTCAAACCACACAACTCAACACAGAGAAAGAGAACCCAACGCCCGGGCAAGCTGCTCGCCACAGCTGCAGCGCGGGACAGGCCAACGACACCCCCCGCACACCCAAGCCCAAAAATTGGAAGTCTCTGAACATGGGGTTTCAAGCCTAACGGTCCTTGGAGCAGGGAATCCAAACTCGGCGTGACGACGCCGGTACTTGACACAACCACGGTTGCCGCAATGTCAGTCGGCAAGACATCGGCAGCAGCCATACAGGACGCCCCCGCCTCTGCAAGCAGCGCAATGGCGTTCTCTTCGTACAGCCGCGTGCGCTCTGGCCAGCCGTGGGGCTCGAGATACCAGTCGAGTGGAACACAGGAGTGGCGTGTCTCCACACCGGCATTGCCATAGGCCGCCGCCATCCTCCTGAAATAATCTGGTTTATGATCAAAGACTTCGGCAGCTTTAGTGGTCACGTCGACCTGGCGCATGACATGCGGAGGGTAAGCCGTCTTGACGGAATAAATATGTGCTGGTTCAGACGTCATGAGCTCATGCTATCAGAGGTGAGTCATCTACCGCTTAAAATTACGGCGAAATCCAGGAGAATAGGGCTTTCCTCACGCGCCTTTGATGAAAGTAATCACCGCATCGGTCCACGCTTGAGGTTGTTCATCGACGATATCGTGGGTTCCACCATCTAACTCGACAAACGCCATGTCCGGTCGCATGTCCCGCGCCCGGCAGCTCAGATGGTAGATGTCGTCACCCGTGTTGGTGAGAATCAAAGCGGACATTTTTAGCCCCATGAAGGCATCGGTAATATCGTATTCATAGGCTGCCGCGTGGCCATACCAGAATGTTTCACCGGCCCATAGCGTTTGCAGCACATTATTGTGCATTGCGTCGATATCAGACCAACCGACCGTCGCAGCTATGCGCGCATTCCATCGTGTCGTCAGGTGACTGCCGTCTGGCTCAATGGGTGTCGGACCTGGCGCGCCCACCCGCCCCTCTCGTTCCTCTTTGGAGAATATTGGCGGACCGTTAAGAATGAGGGTCTCAACCCGGTCAGGATGTTGGCGAGCAAACTCCGCAACATTCGCGGCACCTGTGTGGTGACCAAGAAAATGGGCGGCCTTTAATCCAAAGTGATCTAGCACCGGTGCAAAGGCGGTGGCGTAATCTTGGACCGATGGCCTTGGGTCGGGCACATCAGAACTGCCGAACCCAGGTGTATCAACACCAATGGCCTGAATGCCAGCCGCCGCCAACAAAGGATAAGCCTTGTGAAACATGTTGGATGAGCTTGGTGACTGATAAAACAACACTAACAAAATCCCCTCTCCGAGCGTCTGGAAATGGATTTGACCCGTCGGGCCTTCGACGTATCCGCGGCAGGGTTTCATGACGCCACACCTAGAACATGATCCGCCACCAGTGCTGACCACCGTTCAGGCTCGTCGAAAATAATGTGGAACGTTCCGCCGTCTAGCTCAGCAAACTTAAAATCTGGTCGCGTTTCTCGGAGATAAGGCATCCTCTCGTGCAAAACATCGCCGGTGTTGGAGATCACTACAGTCGGAACAGTGAGCGCTTTGTAGTCAACATCGATGTCGTATTTAAACGCGGCATGGTGACCGAACCATTCGTTCGGCCCTGCCCAAAAGAATTGAACCAAAGACCAATGGATCGCGTTTGGCGAGGCCGTTCCACCGGACGCGGAGTTGGCCAACGCCCAGCGGTCTGTAAAATGCGAACCATCGGGCTTGGGGCTTTGATCAAAGTGCGGTTTTGCCAACCGCTCAGCTCGCCTCTCCGGAGTGTAGATAGGTATTCCATGGAGAAGCAATTGCCTGATCTTCTCTGGATACTTGGCCGCAAAAGCCGTCGCAATAGAAACCCCGGTGTGATGCCCCAGTACAGCAGGCTGATCGACGTCTAATTGGTCAAAAGCAACAGATAGAGAATCTGCGTAATCCTGCACAGACGGCGGGTCTTCAGGTCCATCTGACAAACCGTATCCTGGAGTATCAATAGCGATACAGCGCAACCCACGGTCGGCCAAATATGGCATCGCGTGTTTAAACTGCAGCGAAGACCACGCCGTTTGGTGAAGCAACACAAGGGCCGGACCTTCCCCCAACTCTCGCACGTGAACTTGCCCTATAGGGCCATCGACATAATATTTTTTCATACCCGAGAGCATAACGATTCAACGGCCAAGACCAAGTACGAATGACTCCCCGTCGACCAAAAAGAACACGAGTTTAGTCGAGCGGAAGTAGAAATTCGATTGACTTGGTTTCTGGGTCGGCTTCTTCTGGAACACCCAGCAATAATTGATCGATAGCTGGGTTCAAAATATTCTTCAAAACAAGACCTCGCCAGCGCGGCCCTCTAGCTCACACCCAGCCCACGTCACATAAACACCGTCATTGCGATCGTATTGCGCTGAATCCGGGTTATTCTGCGCCGCTTCAAGCGGTGGTCGCGAGATCTTCCGTATGACCAACATAAATACACGGGGTGCTTGCACCTTGATGCCAAAACGCAAAAAACCCGCCGACGTCTGTATAGTTCCGGCATCCTATCCTAATCGATCAACAAGAGGCGAGGACACTCCCATTGCGCGGGCTGCCAAGGTCCGCGATCTGACTTTTCTACAAACGTATCAGCAAGTTTTCCCGATAACTTGCATGCAAGGCCTTTAAGCGCCATCGTTTGCATTCCTATTGCTGAGCATGAGTTTGGCCACATAGGTATTAATCCCAACTACAATAAGGCCAGCAAATAAGATATCGCTGAGAAAATGTGCGCCTTCAGCCATTCGCACCAATCCCATGAGCAATCCGCACACTATGCCCATCAAAAGTATTGGTCGGCGGCGCCCGACCGGAAAAAGAAACGCAAAAGCTGTCACCCAAAACGCCAGCGCAGCATGACCCGACACGAAGGAACAGTTACGGCTGCAAGCCTCTGCCAGCCAAATAGCGGGTGTGAAAGGGTCTTCGCCGCCAAAAACAGCTATGTCGCGAGGACGAGCCCTTCCAGAATAAACCTTGAGGACGCTCTCAACGACCAACCCGGGCCCAAGAAGTATCGTCAACAAAAGAAAACCGGCTTCCCGTCCGGACATATCCCAAAACTGTTGCCGCAATATTTTACCGGCCAGCCACAACACGAGACAAAAGAGTAGTGCCCCGATGATCAGAGGCGGCACCCCGCTTCGCGCGAACTGCATGAAATTAGACCGTGGAGTCCAATTCGCTGTCGAATGATTGAAAAAGAGTCCACTGGTCCATAAATCGAGGACCGGGAACACACTCACGAGACCAGCAAGTCCCACAGCAAAGAACCAAGGGTGTTTGCCCACAAATAAAATGGACGGGCGCACCACTACTCGTAGCCTCTAAAATCGCTCAACAAGTATGCACTGAGTTCCAATGCATCACCCGAATATGCACGCGAACGAAATGTGGCAATCAGTTTCGATTTGGCGAAGGAAGAACCAGCTCTTTCTGGCCAGTCTTGGCGAATCACATAGAGAAAATCATCTCCTTCTGACCCCGTTATATCAGTGAATAACTCAAAGTGATTGTTACGCTTACCTGTTGGATTCCACATCACGGCGTCGAAGGGATGCGGTTTTACATAGTAGGTCAGGGCGGACATCACTTTCCGATCGTCAAAAAGAAGCTTCAAGCCAGGCATTTCGCGCTGAAGATCGCTCGCCCATTTGCCCGCATGATCCCATCCGCGCATGCGACGGGCGGGATCCATCCCCGGTGTGATTGGAATATCAAATGTGCGGGCGATGAGGTCAAAATTGTAGAGAACAACAGCGGCCAAGACATGAAGTGCAAGCGAACCTTTCAACCAATTTACACGCTTCCGTTTTAGCAACTCCGCAGCCACAAGAACGGTCGCAGCGACATAGGCTGTCGCCGCCCAATTCGCGTGGGCTCGTGTCAAAAAGGCCTGGAAGGTAATCAGCCCTAGTATCGGAAGTGAATAAGAGAAAAGCTGACGCTGCACATCCGTAAGCGTGTTGTTTGCTGACCGCTGCACCAAAAGCATCACTGTGAGCGCGAGAAAACAGGTAAACAAAATTGGTCCAAAGACACCAAACTGACTTGCTACAAACTCAAGAGCCTTTGCTGGGTTGATGAGATCTCCATTGATATTGATGTTCTCCCCAGTGTGAATGTAGCTGGGAAATCCATTGGACCAATTCCACATGAGGTTCGGTAGGTAAATCACCGCAGCGAGGCCGAGAGCCCACCAGAATTTATGCCGGCGCCAAACAGGCGAGTCTTGTCGGCGCCATAAGGAATCGACAGCGATCCCCATCAAGAAGAACGCCATCGCATACTTACTTAACAAGCCGAAACCGAGCGCAAAGCCAAGGACCCCCCACCATGCCCACCGGTCTATTCCTTCCGCACGAATAATCGCCAACAAAGCCAAAGACCAAAAAAATAGTAAGTACACATCAGTCGACACAATCATCCCGGATAAGCTGACAGCAGGCATCAGAGCAAAGGTTACTGCCGCCCAGAATCCGGCACGCCCGTCAAAAAGTGTCTTTGCTATAAAAAAGATGATCATCGACGTGCCGCCATGAAACAACGGCGCGCTGAGACGAACACACCCCTCTCCATCACCGCATATAGCAGTGGTGCCAGCGATTGCCCAAGCGATCACAGGGGGCTTTGAATAGTATCCAAACGCGAGGTCTTGCGCCCAGGTCCAATACTGCGCCTCATCAAAAAAGAGCGGTAATGGCGAAGAGAAAACAACCAATAAACGGAACAAAGTTGTTGCCATAACAACGGCAAAGGCCAGAGAAACCCAAACCAAGTTGGCGGCGTCTTTGGTACTTTCAGTGGTCATGCTTGAATTAACCATCCTCATGGTGAAGCAAGTAGGTCAGTCCAAGTGAAGCAGCTACCGTCGTTGGGGCCCACGCAGCTAATGGAAGTGGTAAGATTGCGGATAAGCCCAGCGCATAGGTCAAACGTGAAAAGAAATACAACATGAAGCCGGCCCCCAAACCGGCCAACCCGCGCCTTGTCCAGCCTCCGAGACGATTATTTGTCGTCAGGTAAAATGCCGAAGCGACCAACACCATCGCACAGAATAAGAATGGTGAAGCCACTAAAGAGTGCCAATACAGTCGGTGCGAACGTGCCGAGAATCCTGCTTCTTCAGAAAACCGAATGAATTGCGGCAGATCCCAAAATGACATCGTTTTAGGTGCAGCGAAACTTTCCTGCACCTGGCCAATTGAAATCGAAGTCGGAAGAAATAATTCCGCATGGAATATTGACTCTATAATCGGTGATGTTTCCCAAACCGAATCAAGCTTAAAGAACCCGTCAAGTAATTGACCCTCTTTGGCTTCATAGCGCCGCACAAAACGATCAGCCTTGTCCATCTCAAACAGACTTATACCGCCAATAAACAATATACTGCCGTCCTGCCGAACGCTGCTTGCGTGCACGACTGTTTGTTTGTCGTCTGAACTCTCGCGCAGCCACAAACCCTCTCTACCGATGTTCAATGCATTATTTCGTTTCAGAAATATCTCATCCTTCAATTGCTCATAGGTTTGATACAAACTCGCAGAGAACGGATTCACGACTAGCAGATTGAACACGCCAAGCCCAGCGACCAGAAAAAGGGTTGGGGCTAAGAACTGCCAAACAGACACACCTGCCGAGCGCATGACCACTAGCTCGGAATTGCGCGCCAGCCGAAACAGCGCAAACATCATACCAATCATAACAGCAAAAGGCAGAACATCTTGAAGTGTGTGTGGTAATTTCAATGCTGCTAAGCCGAGCAGAACGCCCATACCCAGGTCGTCAGCCACAACCGATCTTCGGACCAACTCGATGAGGTCGAACAGCATGATCAACCCCATGACGACGAGGAGAACGCTCACAAAGGCGACAATGAATTGCCAACCGATGTACAGTGACAGCGTTGGTGAAAGCCTGATCAAGAGCAGAGAACCTGTTTCATTAGGGATAAAGACCAAACATACTGGAAAACACACCAACGGTGAACGGCGAGAGGCCTTATTCTAGCAACCTTTGGAGCGTAATGGACCAGGCAGATGGTAAAACTCAACAAGATCTACACGCGTACGGGAGATAAAGGCGAAACAGGACTTGGCGATGGGACTCGCCTCCCAAAGCACGCGCCTAGAGTATCGGCCTACGGCGAAATCGATGAGACAAACGCCGTCATCGGCCTCGCCATTATCGCGCTCACTCCTAAGGGTGAGCCCACAACAGATATGGTGCAGACACTCACACGCATACAGAACGACTTGTTCGATCTGGGCGCAGACCTTTGCACCCCCGAAACCCAGTCAGATGCTTCAGCACCGGCGCTTAGAATCACACCAGCGCAGGTGACAGCACTGGAACAGGACATCGACCACCTAAACGCTGGTCTAGACCCTCTCACCTCCTTCGTGCTTCCGGGCGGCACAGCCGCAGCCGCCCATCTCCATCACGCCAGAACGGTGACCCGGCGTGCCGAGCGCATGATGACCTCACTTGCCAAGCAAGAAGCCATCAACCCGCAGGCGTTGACCTACATAAATCGACTATCGGATCTGCTTTTTGTGATGGCCCGCTGGGCAAATAATAGCAGCACGGGTGATGTTTTGTGGAAGCCTGGCGAGAATAGGTAAGGCCTCCTTACAATCGCAGGCTTTCGCCTGGTTTTGCGGTGCGAACACGATGCTGCAACGCAACATATTGAGCGTTGACTTACCCCAGCCAAAGGATTACCTCTTTATCTCGTTTCGGGCTATGCAGCAGGGTTTTTTGCATAGCGATAGCGCATTCAGCGCCCGATTTTTTCACCAAGTGTATACGGAACCGTCACCATGAAGGTCTTGGTAGCCGTCAAACGGGTGGTTGACTACAACGTCAAAGTTCGCGTCAAAGCAGACAACACTGGCGTTGAATTGGCAAACGTCAAAATGTCCATGAACCCGTTTGACGAAATCGCTGTTGAAGAAGCTGTCCGTCTTAAAGAAGCCGGCACAGCAGAAGAAATTGTCGCAGTTAGTATGGGTGTGCAGCAGTGCCAAGAGACGATCCGCACTGCACTTGCCATGGGTGCCGACCGCGGCATCCTGGTACAGACTGATGACGAACTGCAGCCCCTCGCTGTAGCTAAAATGTTGAAAGCATTAGTCGACAAAGAAAGCGCTGACCTTGTGATCGTAGGCAAACAGGCCATTGACGACGACGCGAACCAGACTGGGCAAATGCTGGCAGCACTGCTGGGCTGGCCTCAGGGTACATTTGCTTCAAAGGTTGATTTAGTAGATGGCAAAGCAAACGTGACACGCGAAATTGATGGCGGGTTAGAAACAATCGCGCTTTCAATGCCGTGCGTGGTCACCACAGACTTACGTCTCAACGAACCTAGATACGCCTCTTTGCCAAACATTATGAAGGCGAAGAAGAAACCTATCGATACCGCGACTCCTGACGAGCTTGGTGTAGATACCGCACCACGCATCGTCACACTCAAAGTTGAAGAGCCATCAAAACGTGAAGGTGGCATCAAAGTTGCTAACGTTTCCGAATTGGTGGAAAAACTCCGCAACGAAGCCAAGGTGATCGCATGACTTGTCTAGTTGTAGCTGAACACGACAATGCCGAACTCAAACCGGCAACATTAAGCACAGTCCAAGCCGCATCTGAGATTGGCGGCGACATTCATATCCTCGTCGCTGGAGCCGGATGCTCTTCTGTGGCAGATCAAGCAGCAAGGATTGCTGGTGTTGCCAGCGTCGCAATTGCAGATGATGCGCGCTATAAGCACCAGTTGGCAGAGCCTATCGCTGGTCTGGTTGTCAGCCTTGCTGGCGATTACACACATATTCTCGCGTCGGCCACGACGACCGGCAAGAATTTCATGCCGCGCGTGTCAGCCCTTCTTGATGTGGCTCAGATATCCGATATAGCCGCTGTTGTTTCGGCCGATACCTTCGTTCGCCCGATCTATGCTGGCAACGCGATGGCCACGGTCCAGAGCAACGACTCCGTGAAACTGATTACGGTGCGTAGCTCAACCTTTGACAAGGCTGCCGCTGAAGGTGGATCTGCTGGGATAGATGCTATCAGCGCCGCCAATGACCCTGCGGTTTCAACCTTTGTTAGCCAGGAGCTCTCTAAATCCGAGCGGCCGGAGCTAACGTCAGCTAGCATTGTGATCTCAGGTGGCCGCGGTGTTGGTAGTTCTGAAAACTTCGCGATTATCGAATCACTAGCCGACAAGTTGGGTGCCGCAGTTGGCGCGTCGCGAGCAGCAGTCGATGCTGGCTATGTCCCCAACGACTACCAGGTTGGTCAAACCGGTAAGATTGTTGCACCGGACCTATACGTGGCGATTGGCATTTCCGGCGCTATCCAGCACTTGGCCGGCATGAAAGACAGCAACGTCATCGTCGCAATCAACAAAGATGAGGAAGCGCCAATCTTCCAGATTGCTGACTATGGACTTGTAGGCGACCTGTTTGATGTGGTTCCGCAATTGTCAGACGCCCTCTAGTCGAGGCCGACTCAAAAGGAACGTTAACTGAGTGATGATAGCGGTCGCGTTGCGCAGGCCAGAAAGGACGAGAGTCGAGTGTCTAAATCAAGTTACGAAGTGAAGACGATTGGTATTATTGGTGCTGGCCAAATGGGTAGCGGCATTGCCCATGTGAGCGCCCTCGCAGGCTACAACGTCAAAATCTTCGATATTAGCGACGAGCAGCTCAAAAAAGCCTTGGCCGGTATTGATGGCAACATGGCGCGGCAGGTTAAAAAAGAACGTATAACTGCAGACGCTAAAGATGCTGCAATTCAGCGCATTGAGACGTCTTCAGCGCTTGAATGTATGTCCGACGCCGACATGGTGATCGAAGCCGCGACCGAAAAAGAAGAAATCAAGCGACAGATCTTTAATGACGTTTGTCCGATCATCCGTGACGACGCTATTCTTTGCTCCAACACCTCTTCCATTTCCATCACACGCTTAGGTGCAGGCACTGATCGTCCGGAACGGTTTATGGGTCTGCACTTTATGAACCCAGTACCGGTCATGAAGCTCGTAGAGCTGATACGCGGTATAGCGACAGCCGAAGACACTTTTTCTGCCGTGCGAGACGTTGCCGTAAAACTCGGGAAGGAAACTGTATCGTCAGAAGATTTCCCAGCATTCATCGTCAATCGCATTCTGATCCCGATGATCAATGAAGGAATCTACACTCTGTATGAAGGCGTTGGCTCTGTTTCGGCCATTGATACAGCCATGAAACTCGGCGCCAACCATCCGATGGGACCGCTGGAATTGGCCGACTTTATTGGTCTTGATACCTGCTTGTCGATCATGAGCGTCCTCTACGAAGGTCTAGCCGACTCTAAGTATCGTCCCTGCCCACTGCTTGTTAAATACGTCGAAGCAGGGTGGCTCGGTCGCAAAACCGGCAAGGGTTTCTATGACTATTCATGTGAGGAACCAGTGCCAACAAGATAGATCAGCGAAACTGGTGCGACGTTTTTTCTTGCGTTTCCAAGGCGGCCTCCAGTGCAATGGGGGCCGTTCTTGTATTTGGAACTAGGATGTCAGGCTCAGTGACCAGCCTCACACATGGTATTCGACCGTTTCTGGTCTTGACGGCGCTCTGTATGGCTTTGTTCCTACCTGGACTCGCCTCTTTGCCGCCGACAGATCGTGATGAGTCACGATTTATGCAGGCCACAAAACAGATGCTCGAAACTGGCAATGTCGCCGTCATCCAATTTCAAGAAGAACCGCGAACTAAGAAACCAATCGGGATTCATTGGCTGCAGTACCCCTCTATCAAGTACAGCGCTCAAGGAGACACCAGCGCACTATGGGCGTATCGTCTGCCGTCAGCATTGGCAGCCTGGCTCGCCATACTGGGTATTTTTGTACTTGGCCGCAGAATGTTTGATGCTCACATCGGCCTGATTGCTGCCGGACTTACGGCTTGCACCTTAATCACAGCGGTAGAAGCTCATCTCGCCAAAACTGATGCGGTTGTGTTGCTAACAGTTGTTCTTGCGCACATCGCGCTTTATGAGTTCTACCGCGCCCCACCAAACCGCATACCTCGACTAAGGATTGCCCTCTTGTTCTGGGCGGCGATAGGTGCTGGCCTTTTGATAAAGGGGCCAATTACAATCTTAGTCGCCAGCGCAACAGCTATTGCGTTGTCTATCGCCGATCGAAATGTCACTTGGCTGCGCGGCTTGCAGCCAGAAGTGGGTGTGCCGATTGCCTTGGCGTTTGTTCTACCATGGCTATTGGCATCGGTAGCAAACGGACAAGACAACATCGTTATAGACTCTTTGACGGAGGACTTTTTACCGAAGTTGTTCGATGGCGCCGAGGGCCACGGCGCGCCACCCGGTACTCATCTGATCGTTGCCCCAATCACACTTTGGCCAGCTTCACTACTTCTTATCCCAGGCGCCATCATGGCCTGGAGCCACCGCCAAGACCCTGCAATACGCTTTGCATTGGCATGGGCTGCTGCGACGTGGCTGATGTTTGAGTTGGTGCCGACCAAGTTGCCCCATTATGTCCTTCCTGCGATCCCAGGCCTGGCGCTTGCGGCAGCTGCGATGCTTTCTAAATCCGAAACAATTAGAGCGCGCTGGAACAATGTTTTGTGGACCGGGATCACCTTAGTGCTTGGAGGCGGCCTGTATTGGGCAACTCTCTCCTATGGCGGCAATCAAACTTCATCAGGCCTCTTGATTCTGGTTCTCGTAACGGCCATCGGCACACTCTGGTTGCAACGCACAGATTTGATGTTCATCGTACTGGTGACGGCGGTTTTAAGCTTTGGGCTGATTGTCGGGTGGGTTCTCCCCAACATGCGTGACCTTGCATTAAGCCCAAGGTTAGCCGTGGCAATCCAGACACATATAACTCCGGATAGCCCTGGCATTGCTCTATCGCGTTATCATGAACCATCCGTTGTATTTCTGATTGGCACAAATGCCTGGCTAACCACCCCTCGCAATGTCGCCGCACACGTTGCCGCCGACCCATTGGCTTTAGGTGTTGTCGCAACAACTCAATTGGAAAACGTGGGTGAAATGATTGCCTCCACCCAGGGCGTCATGGCCGTTATCGATACCGTGGAAGGCTACAATTATTCCAAAGGCCGGAAAGAATCTTTGTCGATCATTCGCAGTCTCCCCCCAAGGGGTGATTGAATGAAGCCCACCTATCATATTCTTAAGGGGGACTTGATACGACTGCGCCCCTGGCTCCTACTAGTCACCATCGTCTCTGGTGGTTTCATTTTGTTCTGGGACGTTCCGTTGGCTTGGTATTTTAAGACAGAACTCGATCCCAGCATTCACAGACTAATGGGGACACTCACGGAAGCTGCGAACGGTGCCTTTTGGTATGGACTGGCAGCCGCTGGACTTACTTCTAGTCTTGCCCTCGCCCACCGAGCAAAAGACGAAGAACACATCACTAGGTTCAGAAACCAGGTACGCGCATGGGTCTTCATGCTGGTATCTATGCTGACAGCAGCTGTGCTGATCAATTTCTTAAAAATAGCCATTGGTCGATATCGCCCGCGCTACCTTTTTAATGACCACCAATCTGGGTTCGAGCCATTTGGGGTAGCCCTAAAGATGGCTAGCATGCCGTCAGGCCACGCCCAGTCAATTTGGTCAGCGATGATAGCACTGGCATTTTTGACACCGCGATTTGCGCCTTTGTATTTTGTTATCGCGTTAATAGTCAGCATCAGCCGTTTTATCACAGCTGTTCACTTTGTCAGTGACGTTATCGTCGGAAGCTTCTTGAGCATTGCAATCGCTTTCCTGATGCGCCGCTGGTTTGAACGGAACAATCAATCTGTGCGACTGTCAATGTCTTAAGGGCCTGGTTCGGCAAGACCTAACAAAACGTCTTTAATCGCAGAGTCATTCCATTCGGCTGTTCCCTCCAGCCGCGCCACTTCCATCCCATTGGGATTGATTATCAGTGTGGTGGGGAGACCGCGGATGTTGGCGGCCCGAGCGAACGTTGTTCCGTCGGAAACATAGAGGTCCAAGTTGGACCAACCATTTTTTTCTATAAAAGGTGCCGCTACGCGAGCCCCTTCCCTATCTTGAGAAAGAGCAATCACATGTAATCGAGCTCCACCAAGATCGGCCTGGAGTGCGTTAAGCGTGGGCATTTCCCGAATACAGGGAGCGCACCATGTCGCCCAAAGGTTAACGACTAGGACTTTTCCCGCAAAGTCGGCGATAGCTAGGTCTGTCCCGTCTCGGTCCCGAAAAGGTGTATCTGGTGCAACGAGCGGCTCGTCATGCCATTTCAGTTTTGCGATCCCAGAGTCTGCTGCGCTGGACAGGGGCGCCAGCGCGATGGTAAGGACCGCGACTACGACGAGCGTTGTAAGGCTTTGGGCCGCGAAAATTAAGGCCTTTAGCATCGTTTAGTCCTTTTATACTGCCCAACAGGCAGGAGGTGTCTCATGACCAGCCAAATCTGGGGCGGTCGGTTTTCCGGCGGCCCATCTGACATAATGGAAGCTATCAACGCTTCTATCGACTTCGACCAGCGCCTCGCGAAGCAGGACATCCGGGGCTCGCGGGCGCATTGTGCCATGCTTGTAGCCCAGGGCATTCTGTCGAAAGACGACGGCGAAGCCATTATGGACGGGCTTCTCAAGATTGAGAAAGAAATAGGCGACGGTAGCTTCACATTCAAGCGGGCGTTGGAAGATATCCACATGAATATCGAAGGTCGCTTGGCGGATTTGATCGGCGAGCCAGCTGGGCGGCTGCACACAGCTCGGTCACGGAATGACCAAGTTGCGACAGATTTTCGCCTCTGGGTGCGGGCCGCTATCGACACTATCGACGATCAGCTAAAGGGACTACAAAAGGTCCTGATTGATAAAGCTGAAGCGCATGCGGATACAATCATGCCTGGGTTTACCCATTTGCAGGCGGCCCAACCGGTGACATTTGGACATCATTTACTGGCGTATGTGGAAATGATCGGCAGGGACAGGGGCCGTTTTGCCGACGCGCGGACGCGGTTGAATGAAAACCCGCTAGGCGCTGGTGCATTGGCCGGTACCTCGTTCCCACTTGATCGGGATCGGACATCAAAAGACTTGGATTTCGACAGACCGATGGCAAATTCCCTAGACGCTGTTTCTGATCGTGACTTTGCACTAGAGTTCCTGGCCGCCTCATCAATCCTATCCGTCCATCTGTCTCGGTTAGCAGAAGAATTGGTGATCTGGGCAAGTGCGCAGTTCGGCTTTGTCGCTTTCACAGATGAGTTCTCAACGGGCAGCTCGATGATGCCTCAAAAACGAAATCCGGATGCAGCTGAATTGCTACGCGGCAAGGTTGGTCGTGTTATCGGGGCGATGAACGGCCTGCTGATCGTTGTCAAAGGATTACCTCTGACCTACTCGAAGGATATGCAGGAAGACAAAGAACCCGTCTTCGCCGTTTTCGATACGCTTGAGTTATGCGTGGCAGCCGCAACAGGCATGATCTCTGATATAGGCGTCAACAAAGCAACAATGCAGGACGCTGCGGGTGCAGGTTACACAACCGCCACAGACCTTGCGGATTGGCTCGTGCGGGAGAAGAATGTGGCCTTTCGCGAGTCCCATCATATCGCCGGACAAGTTGTAAAGCTAGCCGAAGATAAAGACTGTGACCTTGAAGACTTATCAGTAAGTGACTTAAGCTCAGTCGACGAGCGGTTGACTGCCGACGCGCTTCAAGTTGTATCCGTGGAAGCCTCCGTAAACAGCAGAACGAGTTATGGAGGAACCGCTCCAGAGAATGTGCGGGCACAAGTCTCCGCCGCGCGTGAACGGTTTTTGACGGGAGGCAACCTATGACCCGCCCAATAAACGTTTTGTTGGTATGTGTCGCCATAGTTTTATGCCTCGGCAGCCTGACCGCATGCGGAAAGAAAAGCGCGTTGACGCCACCACCGGATTCTCAATATCCGAAACAATATCCGCGTCAGTAGATCTACGGACAGATCACAATGGACCACTTTCAATACCGCGATGGCGTCCTTCACGCTGAAGACGTGCCGATACCCGCTATTGCATCAGCAGTTGGAACTCCGTTCTATTGCTATTCTGAGGCAACACTGACCCGTCACTACCGCGTATTTACCGATGCACTTGAGGGGCTCGACACGCGCGTATGCTTCTCCGCCAAAGCCAACGGAAACTTAGCTGTTCTGCGCCTTCTCGGAAACTTGGGTGCTGGTTGCGATGTGGTCTCCGGTGGCGAGTTAAAGCGTGCCCTCGCCGCTGGTATCGCAGCAGAGAAAATCGTGTTCTCAGGCGTTGGCAAGACAGCTGAAGAACTCGCACTCGCATTAGATAGTAGCGTTGGTCAGATCAACGTTGAGTCCGAAGCTGAACTCAACCGATTGAATGATATTGCCTCCAAAGCAGGATACGCGGCACCTATAGCGTTCCGGGTAAACCCAGACGTAGATGCAGCAACCCACGACAAAATTTCAACCGGACGCAAAGAAGACAAGTTTGGTGTCGCTTGGGAAGATGCACTGCGGCTTTACGAAATTGCTGATGCACTGCCTGGGATCGACGTGCGTGGCGTTGCCGTCCACATTGGATCACAGATCACTGACCTCGCTCCATTCGAAACTGCCTTCATAAAAGTGGCCGGTCTAGTTGAGGGACTACGCGAAGCTGGAATTGATATTCGGACAGTAGACTTAGGTGGCGGCCTTGGCGTGCCCTACAAAAGCGACAATACGGCGCCACCAAGCCCGGCCGAATATGGCGAAGTGGTGCGCCGTACGGTAGGCAATCTTGGCTGTACAATCTTGTTCGAACCAGGAAGAGTGATCGCCGCGAACGCCGGTATCCTGGTCACTAAAGTTGTCTATGTGAAGCCCGGTGAAACGAAAGAATTTGTTATCGTTGACGCGGCGATGAACGATCTTGCCCGACCAGCGATGTATGACGCCCATCATGATGTGTTGCCTGTCACCGAGCAGAATGCAGATTCGGCCAAAAGAATAATAGATATCGTTGGACCGGTGTGCGAGACCGGAGATCGCTTCACCCGTGATGCAACTCTTAGTCCGCTCGACGAAGACGATCTAATCGCATTCGCAACTGCGGGTGCGTATGGGGCCGTAATGGCATCAACCTACAATGCCAGACCTCTGGTCCCAGAAATTATGGTGAACGGAGGCTCCTTCGCCATTATTAGGAAAAGGCCTACTGTCGAGGACCTGTGGGCGTTGGAAAGCCTTCCAGATTGGATGACGGAAGAGGACTAGCGCTACCTGGTTCTAGAATTGAACCAAACCAGACCTCAGCCTAAACTCCCCTATGTCTCGTAATTGGCGTGAATTATTGCGGCTCCGCCGCCTCATAGCCCGCCGCCTAATGTTATCGCGCCTTAGCCTCGGGCTTGAACGCATAACGGCAGCAGCTTGGGTCCCGATTCTTATGCTCGGCGGCTTTGTCGCCGTTGCGTTGTTTGACCTTTTGCCGCTACTTCCCGGTTTTTTACACGGACTGTGCCTTTCCATCTTCATTATCGCATTACTTTGGAAAGTGCGAACAGGGTTTTCTAGCTTCTCTTGGCCAACCGCTCTTCAAGCAAAACATCATCTGGAAACTTTATCGGGCATGAGCCACCGACCACTTACGGCCTGGGAGGATAATCTCGGCTACAAAGCAGGTCTGGGACAAAACAAACTTTGGCTAGCGCATCGTCTGCGCATGTTTGGGTTTATTGAACGGTTGCGCACCCCGCGCCCAGGCGCAGTTGTCGCCGCAATAGATCAGTTCGCAATTCGCGGATTAGTTGTGCTGCTTTGTGTGGTCGGAATCCTTGGGGCTCAAGGTGATATCGGACCTCGCTTCGTTCGCGCTGTAAATCCAGCGCTGACCAGCGACACTGGTTTCGTCGACGTGAAGGTTTGGGTTACACCCCCGACTTATACAAACAGACCTCCCATTCTGCTTGACCCCTTAGTCGAGATGATGACGGATGATCCAATCGTCGTGCCCGAAGGAACTCAGGTCTTGGTGATTGTCACCGGCACAAAACGCCCAGCCCGACTGGTCGTCAACGAAACTAGCATCGACCTCGCAATGAGTGACGACGCAAGCCAGAGATACGAAGGACCGCTTCCGATAGGGACTGAGGTGGTAGTGCGACAAACGAGCAAAATATTGGCGAGCTGGCCACTCTCTCCACTTACCGACAATCAGCCTGAAATTGCGTTGAGCGAACCACCCAACGAAACGGGCCGCTTTCGTGTCGGCCTTAGATACGGCGCAGAGGATGATTATGGAGTGGTCTCCATATCAGGCCGCATCGACCGGCCAGAAGAAACACGCCCTTATTCAAAAAATTGGGCTAGGGATTTCTCTGTTTCTGTGCCACCGCTAACCCCAAAGAAAATTGAGCAACAATCTTTTCATGATTTCACCGCCCATCCTTGGGCTGGCAAAGATGTCGCCCTAAAACTGACAGCCCGCGATGCCGCCGGACAGAGCGGCATGAGTGAAGTGACCACCTTTCGCCTTCCTGAACGCACGTTTTCCCATCTCGTTGCCGCGACAATTATTCAATACCGCAAAGATTTGATCGAAGATCCCTCCACTGCGCCTGCGGCTGCCAGCGCGTTAAGCCGTATCATTGAAGTGCCTGAAAGTTACGGCGGCGACGTAATCGCACATCTGGCAATCGCCAGCGCCCGTAGCCGGCTCGAATTACAAGATGCGACCGACGTTTTGGACAGCGTCATCGATCTAATGTGGCGCGCGGCCATACGCTTAGAAGATGGTGTGATGGCTTTTGCTGAGCAGGCACTGAAAGATGCCGAAGACGCGCTCAGTGAAGCGATAGAAAACGGCGCATCCCAGGAAGAAATTGGGCGACGCATTGAGCACCTTCAACGCGCCCTCATGGAGTATTATCAAGCCCTAATGAAAAACATGCCGGAGGGAAGTTTCTCGCTTAGTGGACAGACCGGTGACATGCAAACGGTGGGTTCCCAGGATCTAGCTGAGATGATGGAGCAATTACGCCAACTCTCTGACATGGGCGCAGAGGACGCGGCCAAAGAGATGCTGTCAGAACTCAAGAACATGTTAGAGCAGCTTCGCAACACAGCACTCAGCCCCATGGATAATCCAGAAGTCGAAGCCGCCCGGCAGATTATGGAAGACCTTAAGCAAATCACCCAGCAACAGTCAGATATGCTCAACAAAACCTTTGAGCAATCTCGGCAGCAGGCGCTGGAACATGCCCAAAGCGGACCACGTGATCAAGAAGCTGCTCGCGATTCAGAACAGCAAAATCAGCAAAACGATAGCGGCGAGGAACAATCACATAAAGCAATAGACGGTGAGGACGACGCAGAACAACAAAAAGAATTGCGACAGCGTCTAGGCGACTTGATGAGTAAAATGGCAGAGATGACAGGGCAGCTACCCGACGAACTAGGGGACGCGGATCAAGCCATGCGAGATGCAGAACGCGCTTTGCGCCAAGAATCTTGGCGCCCTGCATCAGACGCACAAGCAGATGCTTTAGCCAATCTTCAAAATGGCATGCAGGGTGCTGCACAACAAATCATGGAAGCACTAGCTGAACAGGGACTAACGGGTCTTATTCCGATCCCGGGTCAGGCTGGAAAACCCCTTGGGGCAATGGGACCAAACCTCGGTCCAGATGACGACAAAGATACAGAGTTGCCGACCGATCCCGACACACGCGGCTTGTCACAGCGTTCCCGTGAAATCCTTCAAGAAATCAGGCGCCGCTCAGGTCAGCGACTTCGCCCGCGAGAAGAACGACAATACCTCAGGCGCTTATTGGAACAGTTTTAGTCCCAATCAACCCGAAGGGTCGTGGCAAACTATACAGGAAGCTGCAATTCAATTCTGTATGGCAATGGTGAATTAGATTCCACGGTCGCTGAATCAGGTCGTGCCATCGTTTCCCGCACAACTTCATTGTCTTTGTTGACCAGAATCAACTTAATATTGGGCACGTTCTGACTATCGGGCGTTAAATTGATAATGAACCCTGTGAAAATAAGAGCCTGAACGCCACCCTTCATAATACGAGCAGGTTGCGGCGCAGAAATCCGGAGACCCTGAGGCTAATCGTCATCTAGATTCAGCGCTTCATAAACGCCCTTAATATCCGGCCAAATTTCGGCCAACTGATCACGCGCCACAAATAAAATACAGCCGATCAGCACGACTATAATTGTCATCACGGCAGCCGTCACATAAGCCGGATCGACAGGTTTGCTTTTCTTTTTCGGTTTTTTCTTATCCGGTTTACCGGCATCGCTATCCCTTGAGCCTGCCCTAGAGCTACCTCCTAGTTTGTCATCATCTGGTCGTTTAGCGAGCCAACTGAAACCTTAATCACCTTCATCAGGTCCGCCGCTAGCCCCTTCTTCTATCGGGCCGCCTTGGGCATCAGAATCGCCGGAGGCCCCATCCTCCAGAATCGGCTGGCCAGGCCACCACTCGCACCTTCTTCAACACCCCGTTGAGCTGCGCCGGGAGCGCCTGGGCAGCCACTTTCGCCACCCAGCATTGAGCCGCCATTGGCTCCGGGCGTTTGCTGTAACCATGAAACAGGCACCTCGCCAGGCGGCTGTGGAGCGATGCCAGCAGGAGCTGAACCTGCCCTCCCAGACGCAAAACCTTGATCAGGTGCAACCTGCTGCTCAAATCCGTTTGATTTTTCTTTTCCCGTCCAGGATAAAGCATCATCCCCTGGCGCATTGGTTAGGGCGTCATATCCCTTGAGCGAAGTCGCTGCGGGGGCCGCCTATGGGCCACCCATAGCCCCGCATTCATCAAGAGCATAGACTGTCAGTTTCCTTAGCTCTTGACTAAGCAAGACAATCAGCGAGATCAATTTCATCAACGACGGCTACCTGAAAACAGGGGTGGCCACAGGTGGCACTTTTCAGGCTTAGGCCCTTGCGGCCAAGCAAATCAGTCGGGATTTCAGAACCTACGTTACAATACGGGCACGCTATGCACATGCAATGTCCTGTGTTGGACGCTGGGATAGTATACCATATAACGAGTCTGCCCTACTACAAGACGGCTGAAACACTGGGACAACTGCGTCTTACACTACAGGCAAGACGTTCGTTTTAGGTTAAGAGAGACTAAACAGATTAACAGGCCCAAAGAGTGCAGATTTTCAAACCCCCAGAGACGCCAGATGGCACCGCTGCCGTGGAACTCAAAAACGTGAGTCTGCGCTACGACGACGGCTCTGATGTATTGTCCGCCCTCAATCTGGCCCTGCCCCCAGGGTCATTCCATTTTCTGACCGGTCCCTCTGGTGCGGGCAAAACCTCCTTACTCAAACTACTCTATCTGGCACAGCGGCCGACCATGGGGTCTGTTCATTTGTTTGGAACAGACGTGACAGCCGCCGCTCGGCGCTCCTTACCTGCTATTCGTCGTAAGTTAGGTGTGGTGTTTCAGGATTTTCGGCTACTCCAACACCTTTCGGTATTCGACAACGTTGCACTTCCGTTGCGGGTTGCCGCCGCTCCTGAACCGGAAATCAAAAGCAACGTTACTGAGCTTTTGTCATGGGTTGGGCTTGATAACTTTATGAATGCAAAGCCAGCCGTTCTCTCAGGTGGTCAGAAGCAGCGGGTCGCTATCGCAAGAGCCGTAGTGAATCGACCACGGCTAATTCTTGCTGACGAACCAACGGGCAGTGTTGACGATGCAATCGCCATGCGGTTGATGCAGTTATTTATCGAGTTAAACAAACTGGGATCAAACATCATCATTGCAACGCACAACGAGCAATTGGTTGCACGATTTGAATATTCAAGGCTGGCATTGGCCGACAGCGCTTTGACGGAACTCCCCCCACTCAGTTACAGGAGCGCCGCCGAATCTGATCAAGCGATCAATGAGCCACAGACATGATTAGCTTGAGAACAGATTTACCATGGAGTGGTGACAGCGCTTCTCGCTTTATTCCGTGGCTTGTCGCTATCATGGTTTTTCTGGGGACCCTAGCGGTGAGCGGGGTAGCAGTGTTCGACACTATTCTGTCGGGTTGGTCCAAGGCTGTAACCGGCACCGTCACCGTGCAAATCCCCGCGCTACCTGCAGATTCTGAACAAGAAGCCAACCAGGCCAGAACTGACCGCGCTGTAAAAGCGCTTAAGGATTTACCCAGCGTCGAGGGAGTCAGAGTTCTCGCCAATACTGAGATCGACGCGCTGCTCGCCCCTTGGCTTGGAGAACGCGCTGCCGCAAGCGACCTACCCCTGCCCGACTTGATAGATGTCACCCTCGTTGATGGATCAACCGCAACAATAGAAGCATTGCGGTCAGCCGTTACAACGGTTGTGCACGACGCTATCATCGATGATCACCGTCTTTGGTTCGAGCACTTGATTGATCTGACAGAAGGGTTCCGCTTATTAACGATAGGTGTCGCCCTTATCGTCACGACTGCGTTGGCGCTGACAATCGTCTATGCCACTCGAGCGAGCTTGGCCGAATTCAAAGAAGTTATTTCTGTTCTGCACCTGACTGGTGCGCGAGACGCATACGTGGCAACCCAATTTGCCAAAAGAACACTGAGCGCGGCCTTCAAAGGATCGGCAGGAGGTTTGGTGGCGGGAGCATTTGCGCTTTTCGCCATTGGCTTACTCGCTCGCAACGTGGAAAGTGGTTTTCTTCCCGACATAGGATTGAGCCTAGGGTTTTGGGTATTGCCACCTTTGGTGTCACTCTTTGCAGCAACTCTCGCAACGGTGACAGCCTTCATCACGGTACTCAGCACTCTACGGTCTATGGTCTAGCGATGACTATAGTGAGATCAAAGGCGTTGCGCGCCTCAATCGTCATCGCAAGCCTGCTAGTCTTCGGATGGGGCATTGGCCTCGTCTCATACGCGCAGTTGGTGCCTGCGTCTTTGGGTGAAAAAGAGGTGCAAACCGATGCCATTGTGGTACTGACTGGAGGTAGCGGTCGTATTGACGAAGGAGTACGTCTTTTGGCTCAAGGGCGCGCGGACCAATTATTTATTTCGGGGATGGACCCGGCAGTAAACATCTCCAACCTTATCGCATCGGACGAACCAAATCGGGGGGCTCTATTGGAAAAAATCTCGGGTGGTTCAGAAGCCGAGGACACACCGGGCAACGCCGTTGAAACCGCTAAATGGTCTAGGGCGAACAATGTTAAATCCATACGCTTGGTTACGGCCGCGTATCACATGCCTAGGGCGTTAAGTGAATTGCGGCATGCGATGCCAGATTCAGAGATTATCGCCCATCCCGTATTTCCAGAGCAGGTCAAAGCCGACTGGTGGCGTTACCCTGGCACCGCCAGCTTATTGGCTCGGGAATACACAAAATATCTTTTCTCAACGCTGAGAAATCGCCTAACCGTCTCTGACAACACAAGACACGGCAACACAACACAGGCAATGAACGCGTGACCTTTATTCGATCTCTTTTGTATCTCGTCGTATTCTTGCCCTGGACATTAACGGTAGCGGTGGTTGGTTTGCCGTTCCTGGTAACACGTCAAAGTGCTTTAGGGGTTATCCGTTTTTGGTCACGCGGCATAACCATTCTGGCGCGCTGGCTTATTGATGTACGTTTCGAAATTCGGGGCCAGCAGCATCTTCCTGATGGGCCTTGCATTGTTGCCGCACAACATCAATCGGCGTTTGAAACGTATATTCTGTTCATGCTCTTTGAGTATCCGGTTTTTATTCTTAAAGAATCTTTGCAGTGGATTCCGTTGGTTGGCTGGTACATCAAGCGCGCGGGACTAGTCACAATAAACCGCTCAGGTGGGGCCAGTGCTATGCGGCACATCCTGAAAGGAGCCGATGCGGCAATCAATAATGGCGAATCCATACTCATTTTCCCCGAAGGAACGCGCACTGCACCGGGACAAAGAAAGGAGTACAAACCGGGTATCGTCGCCCTGTACAATCATTGTCAGGCGCCACTCATACCGATGGCACTGAATACGGGTCTAATCTGGGGGAAAACACGGCTAAAAAAGTTGCCGGGGACTATCGTTTTTGAATTCTTACCTGCCATTCCGGCCGGTTTAAGAAGGGACGAATTCTTGGCGGAGCTGCGCAAAAGACTAGAGACAGCGAGCGGCGCGTTGCCCAAGCCCGATGGCTTTGAGTTCGTTGAGAGCGAGACCGCCACCTAAAACCCATACCTCCCCATAACCTAATTGTGGATAAGTCTGTGGGTTTATAATCCTTCATCAAGCACACCGCTTTCGATGCCGACAATTTAGGTGTGTTATCAGACAGTTATGTGACAGTCCGTGACTTCTGATTTCTCAGGGGTCATCATATGTCTATCGAGGAGCCGAACCGTGAGACTTCTTCACAGTACTCCATAAAAGGCCCACTTCTGCGAGACTCTTGGTCCAATTGACCTTATGGTGCGCGCCCTATCGACCCACTGTTTCAACACCAGGAGTATTACCCGTGGCTGGAATTTCTGCCATCGCAAACGAAATCTGGGACATGAAATACCGCTTCAAAGATACTAATGGCCAGCCTGTGGACAAATCCGTCAAAGACACCTGGAAGCGTGTTGCAGATGCCCTAGCGAGTGTGGAAACCGACCCTTCAACCTGGGAACCTTATTTTTATCAAGCACTTGCTGACTATCGTCTATTGCCAGGCGGGCGCATTTTGGCTGGCGCTGGCACCGGAAGAACGGTGACCTTGCACAATTGTTTTGTCATGGGGACTGTCGGCGACGACATGGCGTCGATTTTTGAGAACCTCAAAGAAGCGGCTCTGACGATGCAGCGAGGCGGTGGCATCGGATACGACTTCTCGACCCTGCGTCCCAAGGGCGCTCTGGTTAAGGGCGTCGGCGCAGATGCATCAGGGCCATTGTCATTCATGGATGTCTGGGATGCCATGTGCAAGACGATCATGAGCGCGGGGTCCCGACGTGGCGCTATGATGGCGACCATGCGGTGCGACCATCCTGATATTGAAGACTTCATTGCCGCAAAGCAGAACCAAGGGCGGCTGACCAATTTCAATCTTTCGGTTTTGGCAACGGACCCATTTATGGCTGCAGTCAAAGCCGATGAAAAGTGGGAACTGAAATTCAACGGCACAACCCACAAAACCGTCAGTGCGAAGGCGTTGTGGGATTCATTGATGCAGGCGACCTACGACTATGCTGAACCAGGCGTCATCTTCATTGATCGTATTAACGCCCGCAATAATTTGTCTTATTGCGAAACCATTGCAGCAACCAACCCTTGTGGCGAACAACCTTTGCCGCCCTATGGAACCTGCTTGCTTGGGTCGATCAATTTGGCCCGTCTGGTTAAAAACCCGTTCACAGAACAAGCAGAGATTGATGCAGAGGCTCTCGCAGACTTAGCCGGAACAGCGACGCGCATGCTGGATAACGTCGTCGAAGCCTCAAAGTACCCTGTGGCAGAACAACGCAACGAAGCGATCAATAAACGTCGCATTGGCCTAGGCATGACCGGGCTGGCCGACGCCCTTATTTTGAGCGGCTTAACATATGGGTCACCTGACTCTGTCGCCGCAGCAGAACAATGGGCAGCGATTATTTCTCATGGTGCCTATCGAGCTTCGGTGGAATTGGCCAAAGAGAAAGGCGCATTCCCGCTATTCGACAAAGACGCCTATCTGGCCAGCCCGACAATCCAGGAATTACCCCAAGACATCCAGGACGGCATTGCAAAACACGGTATTCGCAATGCCCTACTGACGTCGATCGCGCCGACGGGAACAATCTCTTTGTTTGCCGATAATGTCTCGTCTGGAATAGAGCCAGTCTTTAGCTTCACCTACACGCGCCATGTAGTTCAGCCGGATGGTAGCCGAAAAGGCCAAGTGGTCAGCGACTACGCTTATCGTCTGTTCCGTGAATTAAACGGCGATGACACACCTTTGCCTGACTATTTTGTAGATGCGCAAACTTTGCTACCTGACGCTCACCTCGCTATGCAGGCAGCTGTACAAAAACATATCGACAGCGCCATCTCAAAAACCATCAACGTACCAGCCGACTTCCCGTTCGAGCAGTTCAAAGACGTTTACATGTCGGCATACGACAACGGCTGCAAGGGCTGCACGACATATAGACCATCAGACGTGCGCGGTGCCGTGCTCGAAGCTAACGCCACGGAAAGCGAATCTCCCGAGCCAGAAGATACTACCACCAAGCCTCTGGATCGGCCAGACGTAGTGCCGGGGCAAACCTACAAACTGCGCTGGCCCGAGAGTGACCACGCCATTTACATCACGGTCAATGACATCGACTTAGAAAATACAGACGGTAGCCGTCAGCGCCGCCCCTTCGAAGTATTCATAAACTCAAAGAATATGGAGCATTACGCATGGACGGTCGCCTTAACGCGCATGATTTCGGCGGTGTTCCGGCGCGGCGGTGATGTTGGGTTTGTCGTCGAAGAGCTCAAAGCCGTGTTTGACCCTCGCGGTGGACAGTGGATAAACGGACGCTATGTCCCGAGTTTGCTGGCTGCGATCGGCGGCGTAATCGAAAAACATATGATCTCAATAGGCTTCTTAGCACCAGGTAAAAAAAGTGTTGGATCGAACGATACTGAGGAACCCGCCAATGTGGTGCGGCTCGACACACCAAAACGGGATAAGCGTTTTCGAGCCTGCCCCAAGTGCGGCACGTATGCTTTACTGCGCCAAGAAGGGTGCGACTCATGCACCAGTTGCGGCTTCTCGAAGTGCAGCTGACCAGGTTTTACCCGGCAAATGGAAGGACTCGAATAGATGGCCCATGTCTCTGGAGGCTATGAAGCGCGAGTTCAAACTTCACGGGAGCGGGCGCGCCTTTCTCAAGTCCGCAAATCCTTTGACGCGGGCTTGAAACAGAAAGATGGCGGCGCTGACATTAAACAGGAATTCTTTGGTGCATGCGTTGCTTACATAAAGGCTGCGATGGATCGCCTTCATGCGCAAGACCAACGCATTCACGACTTTCTTAAGCCGCATGTGACCGATAGAAGTGACCAGAACACAACGCTTGAAAACCTCGATATGCGTCTGGCCAAAAGCCGCGACGCCCTGGACGCCCTGGTTTCGGCTGCTGTAGCCTACAAAGCAGCAGGAGAGTCTGGGTGGGCTGATTTCAATTCTGCCGTCGAGGCTTTTATGGAGATCTATTTCAAGATTCTCTTGAGCGGACAACACTCAACTCTGGCTCTGCAAGAAGAAGTGTTTGACGAAGCGACCTGGGACCAAGTCGCCAGCTTTACTCCCGAGAGCATAGCAAAAGAAGAAGAACTTTACACAACAGTTCAGGGCTTGGCGCCGGACGACGCAGACCCAGCGTCCTTTTTAAGTGGCACTCCTCCAGTACCCGGCGCGGGTTCTCCTGGCCAGCATGGAACGCGTTCCACCATTTAAGATCGTCGCTCAGTCTTTATAGCTCTGGTCAATTTTGTCGAGCTTCCGCAGAAATCCGTTCCACGCCAGTTGCGGCACAGAGAGCCTGGTGGTCGCACCCCCGATCGCGCTTTTTTGACGACGGCCAGTGACTTGAACCCGGACCTTATCTTGTGCCTCTTGCGACGGATAGCCGATCTCCACGCCGCCTGCTAAGGTCATCACTTGCATGGTGCAAGATTTCTGCAGGGAATACATTTTTAAGAAAGCGATCGCGACGTCAGCTCCCATAGTGAGCAGACCATGGTTGCGCAGAATAACGGCGTTCTTGTCACCAATGTGATCAACCAAACGATCGCGCTCATCGGTGTCTAAGGCAATGCCTTCAAAGTCATGATAGGCGAGGTCTGGAATCAAACTCATGGAGTCTTGGTTCAAGGGCAGTAAACCGTCTTTCTGCCCAGACACCGCAACACCTTCGTTGGTGTGCAGATGAATCACGCAATGGGCGTCGTCTCGGGCCGCATGCACAGCCCCGTGAATGACATAACCGCCGACGTTGTATCCCAGGCCGGTTTCATCAAGAAGGATTTCTCCGCCCGCATCAATCTTTACCAAACTTGATGCGGTGATTTCGTCAAAGAACAGCCCGAAGGGATTGATGAGATAATGTCGGTCGTTGCCGGGAAGCCGCACCGAGATGTGCGTGAAGATGAAATCGTTCCAGCCGAACAGGGCACACAGCCTGTAACACGCCGCAAGATCAACGCGCAGGTTCCACTCTTCTTCTGAAACCTGATCGCGGATTGTTCCCGATGGTTCGTAAGCTGCTTTCGCCACGATCGCCCCCTCTGTCTGTAAGTCACAGAGTAGCGCGGCCAGTAGGCCGGAGGAAGATCAGGCCCTGCTGGAAAGTAAAGCGCGCACCAGGAGTGAACGCGTGAGCGTCAATCGAGTGACACACGTAAAAGTAGACATGCTTACGGACAGACAGCCGCTATGCCCTTCCCAGCAATGCGTATAAGATTATAGCGAAACACATCAGGAGACCCTCGCCATGACCCGCAACCTTCTCAGCTCTGCTGTATTTGCCGCCTGCCTAGTCCTGGGTTCGTCGGCCTGGGGACATGCTCTCAGTGTCGATAAAGACGCCCCGGCCGGTGGCTGGCACTTGGTGCAGATCGGCATTCCCCACGGCTGCGCTGGAAACGCCACGACGGGCGTGCGCATTCGTATCCCTGACGATATCTTCATGGTGCGGCCCGAGGTCAAAGCCGGGTGGGACCTCAGCATGAATATGCGCAAGATGCAGCCCCCTATTACATCCGAAGGGGTCACCTATTCAGAATCCATTGATGAAATCATTTGGCGCGGAGGCGAGCTGGGAGACCTAGAATTCGACCGCTTTAATTTTCTCGCACTCATGCCGCGCAAAGCCAACGCGACAATTTACTTCCTGACCATCCAGGAATGCGTTGAGGGAGAAAACAAATGGGTTGAGGTGCCCGAGGAAGGTCGGAATTGGGGTTCGTACGCCCACCCCGCTCCCTTTGTGACCACTGGTGAGTTGCCACCTCCGCGCGGCGGAAATTGAGAATCTTTGATGTCTACCGCCACGGGAAATCTCCCTCCCACCTTCGATCGCGCCGATGGCCATGCTGTGTTTCCAAACACGGATCATGATGAATCGGCTCGGCTAAACTTCCTAACCGGGCTCAATGTGTATATTGGCAGAAGGCTATCGCCGGGCGTGCGCGCTGCTTACGAACAAAGAGTGCGGCCATCGTTTGTAAAAGCGCATGGGAAGGATCCGAGCACAGCCACCGATGTCCGCAAGGCCATGCTGGACGACCCCTACTATCAGCAGTGGGCGGCCTTACGCCGCAACACCCAGGAAGCCAGCCAGCAGGTCAGTCGTGAGGTCGCTCTGCGGCGGGTCGACACCTTGAGCGAAACAGCCAAAGCGTTGAATGATGGTGGCAACACGTTGTCCTTAAATTTGGGCGTGGAAATTCCAAGCTATCAGGCGGCGGTGGACAACCACCTCATGCCCGGTAGTTATTACACTGAAGCCAAACCCGATGACGTGACAGCCGCCGCAACCTATGAAGTCAGTCTTTTCCCCATCGGCGGCGCGAGCTTCGGCCCCAAGGGCGACGGCGGTGGCCGTGCAATGGCCAACTTCGTCCGCGACCGTTTTCCCGACCTCAACCCCAAACGCGTTGTTGATATGGGTGGCGGCATCGGCGGCAACACGCTACCTCTTGCGGCCGCTTATCCGGATGCTGAGATCATCGTCGTCGATACCGCGGCACCAATGCTGCGCTATGGCCATGCGCGGGCGCACGATATGGGCTACGACAATGTCAATTTCATCCAAGGTCTGGCAGAGACGGTCGACCTAGAACCGGGCAGTGTCGACCTCATCATCTCGGTAATGTTCTGGCACGAGACCTCAACCAAAACCGTTGGCGAGGCCATGACCCACATGTACAGCTTGCTCGCCCCCGGCGGGGTGATGCTACATTTGGAACAGCCGAACTTTGATAAAGATACGCCGATCTTTGACCGCTTCATGCGCGACTGGGACGCCTACTACAACAACGAACCCTTCTGGACAAAGCTGCACACCCTTGATGTGTTCGCGGCCATGCAAAAAGCTGGGTTTAAAAAAGAAAACCTGTTTGACGCTGGCACCGAGGCCGATATTGAACCCGGTCGCTTTCAACCTTGGTCAACCATCGTCGCCCGCCACCGCCATGAGTCAAAAGACCTGGGCAAGATTGGTCGTCAACTCAGTACGCTGGGTGGCTACAAGGGCGAACGCTGGTGGATGTTTGGCGCGGTGAAGTAAATGTGTGGTAATGGATTTTAGCGATCCTAAACAGCTCGGCGGAATACTTGTTCACGACGCTCATCGGCTGTACCAGCTTCCCTATAAGCAAGTTGCTGACGTAGAAATTCAGCGAGCGCATTGTCGCCGCCAAGGTTCCATTCGATCTTGTGTAACTCGACGCGGAGACGCCGCAACAGTTACGATTTATCTGATATAGAGACTCGTTGCACCCTCGTAGTCAGGACATTTACCAAAATTTACGAGAGAGACCTATGATTTCGATCAGTTGATCGTAGCTCGAAATCACACTTTAGATGTCCTAAGGTCAGGGAATGTAGCGGCTCACGAAAGTAGGGTTACGCTGACCACAAAACTTCACAAAAATCGCACAGAAGAACTGCTCCACATAACCTTAAAGTGCATTTGTCACCTCTCACAAAACATGAGGTGGCGAAACTTATGCAGCAAGCTTCCCCTAGAGGAGGCAAAGCACGTGGGGTTAGCAATGCTGATATTTAGATAGAGAATTCTATGCGGCACTTGGGACTCGCATCAGAAACCAGAGATTGGCTGACGGCAACCGCGCAACCGAAATGGCAGGCGTGTGTAAGGTGGGTGCTCGTCAATATGCTCGCGCGGAAAGTCACTGTGCCGGACTCACATTCGATCGGCTTCACACCAATGGTCGCTCCCTAGGAACTACCGTGGACTTTGTTACGGCTGGCCTAACGGATTAACTGCCGGGCGCTCACGACTGCCGATTGGTTTCGGCCAACCCCCAAATACTCGCCAAGCCAATCAGAGTCAGAACAATCATATAGAGCGGCACCGGCCAATAAGCGCCGCCGGTCATGGCTAATAATCCTGTCGAGATGAACGGTGCAATTCCGCCGCCGAAAATTTGCCCCACCTGATAGCCCAGTGATGCAGCGGTGTAACGGACGTTAGAGACAAACAACTCCGCGAAGTACGCCGCAATAGGCCCGTACAAGGCACCAAAGGCAAAAAGACCAAGACTGAGAGCCGCCCATATGATCATTGGATCGGCGGTGTTGACCAGCCAGAACAACGGATAAGCGTAGAGCAGCATGAAAATGCCGCCACCAAACAAAACCGGTCGACGGCCAACTTTATCGGACAACGCCGCGAACCCAACACAGGCAAAAATTTGTATGCCAGAGGCGATCAATACACCTGTCAACATCACTTCTCGGGGCACATCTAGAGTCCCGGTGCCGTAAGACAACATAAACGAGATAATGATGTAGTACGGGCCGCTGACCAGAACAAACACACCTGTCGCCAACAGAATTTGCTTCCAATAGAGACTCAGCGCTTCAACCAACGGTGCTTTGGCCGCAGCGCTTTGTTCGCGGACTTTCTGGAATTCGGGCGTTTCGTCAATCTTCATCCGAATGTAGAGGCCGACGAGAACAGGCAAGATGCTTAGAATGAATGGTATGCGCCACCCCCAGACCAGGAACTGATCTCCGCTGAGAGATATTGATAAACTTAGGACCGCAGTGGCTAGGAGAAAGCCGAAGGGCACAGCTGCTTGCGGAATGCTACCCCAAAAACCACGATGCTCTTCGGGAGCATATTCAACGACCATCAAAATGGCACCGCCCCACTCTCCGCCATAGGCCAAACCTTGAATGAATCGCAAAATGGTTAGGAGGATCGGCGCAAGCACGCCGATCTGAGCATAGGTCGGGAGAAACCCGATAAGCATCGTCGCGACGCCCATCACGGTGAGGGTCAACACCAACATCGGCTTGCGGCCAATCTTGTCGCCATAGTGGCCCGCAATGATGCCGCCAATGGGGCGTGCGATAAATCCGACTGTAAACGTAGAATAGGCCAACAAGGTGCCGATGATTGGGTCATCCGTCACCGGGAAAAAGAGCTGCCCAAAAACCAGGGCTGCGGCGCTGGCATAGAGCAAGAAATCATAGCCCTCTAACGCCGTGCCAATAAAACTTGCTGTCGCAACTCTTTTCATTTTCCAACACCCCCCTTGAAGAGCCACAGTTCACCATATCTTTGGTCGATTGGCTATTCAGGATTAGATCTAACGCTAATACCTAACATTGCGCGGCAGAACTACCCTGGGGAATTTTCCCACATGGGTGAGGGAAAAACCCACGCGCCCTATCGCGCCATCTTCTCTCAGTGTGTACCATCGAGGTCATAAAGATTTCCAAAGTCAGGTTGGGGATGCATGACTGATTCAATAACTGTAGCGGGCAAAAACGCGCCTTACCCTAAGCCGACTGTCGCTTGGACCATGGTGGCCTTGCTGACCCTGGCCTATATCCTGTCTTTCGTTGATCGCTTCATATTGAGCTTGCTGGTTGAGCCGATAAAGGCAGATCTAAAACTGACAGACACACAAATTGGTCTCCTCCTCGGCCCGGCGTTCGCCTTGTTTTACGCAACCATGGGGCTGCCATTTGGCTGGTTGGCTGACAAAAAAAGGCGCACCTGGATCGTCGGTTTTGGTATCGCCTTATGGTCCGCCGCGACTGCACTTTCCGGGGTCGCAAAGAATTTCTTACATATGTTTATTGCGCGCATGAGCGTTGGTGTCGGTGAGGCAACCCTAAGCCCCTGCGCGATGTCGATGATCGCGGACTCTTTTCCGAAGGAACAACGGGGCAAACCGATTGCTGTGT
Source organism: Rhodospirillaceae bacterium (assembly GCA_029245025.1). Taxonomy (GTDB): domain Bacteria; phylum Pseudomonadota; class Alphaproteobacteria; order Rhodospirillales; family Rhodospirillaceae; genus WLXB01. The sequence continues at coordinate 24,284 of JAQWQC010000014.1, read as the reverse complement.
ATTCGATGGCGATGTCGCTAGGCGCCGCCACAGCCTCGTTTATCGGTGCGACAGTTCTCACCTGGGCTAAGAGTGGCGCGGAAGTGAGCCTACCCCTCCTTGGTATTGTCGCCCCTTGGCAGTTCGCTTTTATTGTCGTTGGCCTACCCGGCCTCGCCCTATCCGCACTCTTTTTCTTTAAGCGTGAGCCAGTGCGACGTCAGGTTATCACTGGAGTAGGCGACAAAACCGGTTCTTTTGGCGAGATGCTGAGGTACGTCGGACGCCGTTGGACGAGCTACCTCAGTTTTATGACCATCTTCAGTTTAATGACCATTATCGCGTATAGCCATGGTTGGAATCCAGCGATGTTTTCACGCACATGGGGATGGTCAGCCGAGCAATACGCCATCACCAATGCCATTATTCTGATTACCGTTGCACCGCTGACGATCAACATATCGGGTTGGCTATCTGACAAAATGTCGTCCAAAGGCAAAGCGGACACTCCGCTGCTCATTGCAATGCTAGGCGTCTTCTTTCTAATACCCACCGGTGTAGCGATCCCTTTGATGCCGTCGGGTGAGTTCGCCTTTGTCATGATAGCTCTCAATACGGTTGGCCTGGCGATGATTTCCGCTGTGGGTGTTACAGCCCTCCTCAATATCGTCCCAAGCACAATGCGAGGTCAGGTCGTCGCCCTCTACTATATGTGCATGAGCATCGCTGGTTTGATGCTGGGACCAACATCGGTAGGTTTGCTGTCTGATTACGTATTTGGTGCCGAAGGACTGCGTTACGCGGTATCCCTGCCCGCTCTGATTTTTGGCGTGCCTGTGGTTCTGTTGATGCCCACGACGTTGCGGCTCTATCGACGCGAGCTCGCTGCGTTTGATGCAGCGGAACTGGCGGCGGAAGGCGCGCAACCCGCTCCAACCGAATAGACCCTAAGGTCTGGACAAATAGAAACCCGCCCCGGATAAGCTCCGGAGCTAGTTAGGTTTTTTGTTTTCTTAGTTTTATCAAATGTCTGAAATTGACTCCAAAGGCTGACCAGGCGGTGCCCTAAGCCTATCCATTATTTATAGGGCGCGCTCTTAGCTTTTTTTAGATCGCCGCGCCCGAAAGTATTCCGGCGCCTTGCCCAGACGTGCGCTGCTTTCCCTCACCCGCCAGGATTTCAAAATTTTGGGAGATCTAAAAACGCCCACGCTATTGTACCGCTTCGCCGAGTTCAGCGCGCACCTTTTGGCGTAGCACATCGATGGCGACCCGCGAGCCTTTCATTTTCATATGCCAGAACGTCCATCCATTGCAGGCTGGCGCACCCTGTACAGCAGCTCCCACTTGGTGGATTGAGCCTTTGTGCTCGTCAGATATAAGTGTGCCATCAGCCTTCACTTTTGCGGTGTATCGTCCTGCGATATCGGTAAGGACAGCTCCCGGCCGAAGGAGGCCGCGCTCCACAACTGACCCGAACGGTATGCGCGGCTGAGCGCGCTTGGACGGCGTATCGAGAAGGGTTTTGTCTTCGATTTCTTTGAGGCCCTTAAGACGCTCACGCGCACCATTGATATAAGTTTCATCTCGTTCAATTCCTATGTAGGTGCGGCCCATCTGTTTGGCGACGGCGCCGGTTGTGCCAGTACCGAAGAACGGATCGAGCACCACATCACCAGGCTTGGTGGCCGCAAGAACGATTCGATAGAGCAGGCTTTCTGGTTTTTGCGTTGGGTGCAGCTTGGCACCTTCCTGTCCCTTAAGACGCTCAGATCCCGTGCACAGCGGGAGCGACCAATCAGACCGCATCTGAAGCCCCTCATTGAGGTTCTTCATCGCGTCATAATTAAAGGTGTAACGAGAGTCCTTAGACTTGGAGCACCATATCAATGTCTCATGAGCATTAGTGAAACGCGTGCCACGAAAATTAGGCATCGGGTTAGTCTTGCGCCAGATTACATCGTTCAACATCCAAAACCCGATGTCTTGCAAGGTTGACCCGACACGAAAGATATTGTGATAGCTACCAATAACCCAGAGTGAGCCGGTGTCTTTCAAGACCCGGCGGGCGGCAGTCAGCCAGCCATGACTAAATTCGTCATACGCTTTGAAGTTATCAAACTGATCCCAAGCATCGTCTACGCCATCAACGCGGCTGTTGTCCGGTCGTGCCAGGTCTCCGCCAAGCTGAAGGTTATAAGGTGGATCGGCAAAAACGAGATCGACCGACCCTTCCGGTAGACTGTTCATCACCTCGATACAGTCACCGCCATAAATGACGTTGGTTTTGAGAGTCGATTTTGCTGCGACCTTCGATTTACCGGCTGACTTCGCTTTTGCCATGAAACATACATCCCTGAAACTTGGAGCGGTGCACCCTGTTCTGGGCTGCCCCCAAGCGATTTCCACACGATTGACAGCCTCTTTGATGGGCCACCTATTTATGAGTCTGATAATGAAAGGAAGGGGTTAGAGAATTATTAACAGGCTTCTCACAGGCTATTGTTGGACCTACCCGGTTTTACCCACATGTGGGAGTCCGCAATTCACCAACCGCTAGATATGGGTCAAAAGATACAATTCTGAGGTTAGGTAATTTCCAATAAGGCCCGAATTGGGGCGTAGGACTTTCGATGATGAGGTGTTACCCCCAACCTCTCCAGGCCTTCTTTATGACCTTTGGTGCCATAACCTTGATTGGTATCCCAGCCATACCCGGGGAAATCTAGGGCCAGTGCAGCCATCAAACGATCCCGTGTGACCTTGGCCATAATTGAGCCTGCAGCGATAGACAAACTGCGGCTGTCGCCCTTCACCACGGTTTTAACAGAGCACGCAAGCTGTGGCGCGCAATTGCCGTCGATCAAGGCAAAGTCGATGGATCTACCTAACGCTTCAACGGCGCGGGTCATGGCGAGAAACGTTGCCTTCATTATATTAAGTGTATCAATTTCTTTGACTGAGGCGATGCCGACACTAACCGTCGTAGCCGTGCTTTCGGTGAGAGAAATATATAAAGACTCTCGTCGGGCTGCTGTAAGCGCTTTGGAATCATCAAGACCCGCAACTAGAGGCTCCGCAAGTGCGTCGCTATCCAAGATCGCAGCCCCGGCCACCACCGGACCAGCCCAAGGTCCACGGCCCGCTTCATCTATACCAGCGACGACGCCAGCGACCTCGCGCTCTATTGAGAAGTCGGGCATGAAATAGCGTTCCTATTGGTGATCTTGCAGGACTTGGCGCATTATGCCGCCAACCCCAAGTGATTGCCATCAACAGAAAAGGGTTAACGACCCACTATGAGCGAGTCACCGGCTATAGACTTGTCCGTCGTCATTCCAACCCTGAACGCTTCTGCTCACTTACCTGCGAGCTTGGTAGCGCTTACCGCCTGGCCACTGGCATCACAAATCATCGTCGCAGACGGAGGATCAGAGGACGAAACAGTAAGCATTGCTCGTGATGCCGGAGTCACTGTCGTTCAATCAAATCGTGGTCGAGGTCAGCAGCTGGCGCACGGCGCTGCATCAGCGGCAGGGCAATGGATACTATTTCTTCATGCAGACACGGTGCTGCAAAACAGCTGGGTGGAAGAAGTTCGCTCATTTGTATATGACGCAAACAACCGGGACCGCGCAGCCGCCTTTCGGTTTGCACTTGATGACACCGCGGGCCAAGCGCGTCGCGTGGAACGAATGGTTGCGTGGCGCTGTCGTTTATTAGGATTACCATACGGAGACCAAGGGCTTCTCATTCACCGCGACCTATACAATAAGGTTGGCGGCTATCAGAAAATACCGTTAATGGAAGATGCCGACTTAGTGCGTCGTATCGGAAAGCGGCAGATCCATATATTTGATAGCGCCGCTGTCACCTCAGCGGATCGCTTTCGCCGAGGCGGTTGGTGGGCGAGACCATTGCGCAATCTGTTCTGCCTATTTTTGTATATATGTGGCGTGCCACCGCGCTGGATCGCAAAGCTTTACGGATGAATAAAGGTGTACTTATTATCATGGTCCGAGCGCCGCGCTTTGGTGCGGTTAAGACCCGCCTCGCCCTTGATATCGGGCGCATGAAGGCTTGGCAGTTCTATCGCATCACACTCACCGAGACTGTTAGGCGACTGCGTCGCGGACCCTGGAAAACAGTAATCCAGGTTACACCTGATCGAGAAATGACAACGCGAAGACAATGGCCGCACTTAACGCATTTACTGAAGCAAGGTCGCGGGGACATCGGAACGCGCATGGAGCGTGGTCTGACCAGTTTCCCGCGCGGTATCCCGGTTGTTTTGATAGGCAGTGATATTCCAGGGGTGTCTATGGACCACATCAACAACGCGTTTCGCACCCTGGGTCACGCGGATGCGGTCTTCGGCCCAGCTAAAGATGGCGGGTATTGGTTGGTCGGATTCGCCAACCGACGACCCGTACGCGACCCGTTTCATACTGTGCGGTGGTCGACTCAACACGCACTCAAAGACACGCAGACCAACCTGCGACATTTGCGCGTTACATTGGTGGATGAACTTAGCGATGTAGATGACGGCGAGAGTTACGCACGTCTGCGACGATGACAGTCTGACTACGTTTCCCGCAATCTCGGAATCAATTCCACGAAGTTACAGGGCGTGTGCCGAATGTCGAGTTGGTATCTCAAGATTTCGTCCCAGCCGTCCTTTACGGCGCCGTTCGACCCGGGTAGGGCAAACAAATAGGTGCCGCGGGCTACACCTGCCGTCGCCCGAGACTGAACCGTCGATGTTCCGATTGATTTTAAACTGACCCAACGAAACAGTTCGCCAAAACCGGGAATATCCTTCTCGCAGACCTGTTCAAAGGCTTCAGGTGTCACGTCACGCCCAGTTAGGCCGGTACCGCCGTTAGTGATCACCACGTCAACGTTTGGGTCATCAATCCAGGCATTCAGTTGCGCAACAATGTCAGGCACCTCGTCTTTAACTAGCTTGCGCTCAGCCAATGCATGACCGGCAGTGACCAAGCGCTCGGCCAACAACTGACCCGACGTATCAGTTTCTAACGAGCGACTGTCAGTGATCGTAAGTACACCGATGTTGATCGGGACAAAGGGTTTTCTTTCGTCAATGCCGGCCATAATCTCTGTCCATGAGTATTGCTGATTCGCGAGACCCAATCACGACGGTGCGGAGGTGTCTAGCTTCTCTTTTACCGCCAACAAATCACGCCAAACCAGGCGCTTCTGCTGCGGTGAACGCAACAAATATGCTGGATGAAATGTTGCGATTGCGGGAATTGGCACGTCTACCCCCGGGGTCGCCACTGTTTCCCACCGACCGCGTAAGCGCGTAATGCCTTCGGTTCTGTTCAAAAGCGTTTTCGCAGACAAACCACCGACCATAAGTATGACCTCAGGTTTAACCAGCACGATATGACGCTCAAGAAACGGAACACAAAGCGCCACCTCTTCCGGTGTAGGCTTTCGGTTGCCCGGCGGACGCCAAGGGACCACGTTGGTGATGTAGGCGCTCTCGCGGGTAAACCCAATGGACTCGAGCATTAAGTCTAAGAGCTTTCCAGACACGCCAACAAACGGCAGCCCCTGCCGATCTTCGTCTCCGCCAGGCGCTTCGCCAATGACCATCAATCGGCCGTCAGAATTGCCATCGGCAAACACTGTGGACTTAGCGGTCGACTTTAAAGAACAGCCCTCGAATCCTTCAACAGCAGCCCTTAGCTCTGCAAGCGATGAGGTAGCGGCGGCCAATGCCGTTGCGGACTGACTCGCCGCAGAAGATAGTGCCGGCGCGGCCAGTGAAGCTGGCATGCCTAGCTTCGATCCAGAGGAGTGGGACTTGCCCTGAGACGTTGCCGGCGTCGGCTGTCGGTTGGGCTTCGGCACCTTAGCGGTAGCCTGAGACAACGCGTACCTATCCAACGGCTCTGTGCCAATAGTCTCGTCAACGCCCGCATCCAGGTAGAAACGGAGAGCCTGATCCGCTGGCAGATCAGGTGATGATGCGTTTTTGCTCATATTCATAGGCTTACCATGGACCGGACCCGGTCCAAACGGCTATGTTCTGGCCAAATTCAGATAGTTCGATTCGAAGGGAATATGCGATGGACGGTGGGGCAACAGCACGGGAAGCGATGGAGTTCGACGTGGTTATAGTCGGCGGCGGGCCTGCTGGTCTGTCAGCAGCCATCCGCCTCAAACAACTAGCCTCAGAGAAAGACCAAGAGATCTCCGTCTGTGTCCTAGAGAAGGGCTCTGAAGTAGGTGCCCATATATTATCTGGCGCTGTAATCGATCCCATTGCCCTAAATGAATTGATCCCGGACTGGAAGGACAAAGGAGCGCCGCTCCATACTGAAGTCACCCAAGATCGCTTTCTGTATCTGACAGAAAAAGGTGGCCTCGGAGTTCCCAACTTTATTATGCCGCCGTTGATGAGTAATCATGGCAACTACATAGTCAGCTTGGGCAACGTTTGTCGCTGGCTTGCTGAACAAGCCGAAGCGATGGAAGTGGAAGTCTATCCCGGGTTCGCTGGGGCTGAGGTGTTGTATACAGATGACGGTTCTGTGCGCGGCGTCGCTACTGGCGATATGGGTGTCGGTCGTGATGGTGAATACACAGCAAGTTACGAGCCAGGCATCGAATTGATTGGCAAGTATACGCTCATCGCAGAGGGCGTACGTGGATCTTTGGCCAAAGAGTTGATCTCTAAATTTGATCTAGATGCAGACTGCGACGTCCCGAAATTTGGTATCGGATTAAAAGAACTGTGGGAAGTGAAGCCCGGGAACCACGTTATGGGACAGGTCACCCACACCATGGGGTGGCCGCTTTCAAGCGACACAGGCGGCGGCTCATTCATGTATCACTTTGAAGATAATCAAGTCGCCATCGGCTTCGTACTTCACTTGAATTACAAAAACCCTCACCTATCGCCGTTCGACGAATTCCAACGCTTCAAACACCACCCAAAAATAAAACCCGTGCTCGAGGGTGGTCGCAGAGTTTCTTATGGTGCCCGCGCGATTACGGAAGGCGGCTTTCAGTCTGTTCCCAAACTGACTTTTGCGGGTGGCGCGTTGATTGGCTGCTCAGCAGGTTTGGTTAACTTGCCTCGAATCAAAGGCAGTCACAATGCCATGAAATCGGGGATGCTAGCTGCGGAAGCTGCTTTTGAGGCCGTATCCAGTGGACGCAATCGCGATGAACTAACGGCCTTCGGAGAGGCCTACAAAGCATCTTGGATATACAAAGACTTGAAGCGCGTCCGAAATGTAAAGCCGCTCTGGAGCAGGCTCGGTACTTTCGCCGGATTAATGTTCGGTGGGCTTGATATGTGGATGAACAATCTCGGCATTGGAATTCCCTTTACGTTGAAGCACGGCAAACGGGATGCGGATACGTTAGTCCCCGCTGATCAAGCCAAGCCAATTTCTTATCCGAAGCCAGACGGGACAATCTCGTTCGATAAGCTGAGCTCGGTTTTTATTTCAAACACTAATCATGAAGAAAATCAGCCGATCCACCTTCACCTAAGCGACCCCACCCTACCGATCGATAAAAACCTTCCGGAATGGGATGAACCAGCTCAACGCTATTGTCCTGCTGGAGTGTATGAAGTGGTCGATGCTGGCCAAGGCAGCGGAAAACGGTTCCAGATCAACGCCCAAAACTGTGTCCACTGCAAAACCTGTGACATCAAGGACCCGAGCCACAACATAAATTGGACCGTCCCCCAAGGGGGTGGTGGGCCAAATTACCCAAATATGTAAGGCCGAAGCAGCAACCGTTAACGAAATGGTGAAGACACCCCATACGATTACGGGTTTTTTTTAAAGCGGCATGCCATTTAGAATACAGTTATGAAAATTAATTCCTCGATGAGAGACCAGACATGGACCTTGGCCGCGGTTTTGGCTATCGGTCTCACTTTTGTTTTCCCCTCGCAAGCGGAGTCCGAACCTACTGGTTTAGCGGCGTCGTACTTATCTGGTCTCCACGCCCAGGCAACAGCTGACCCAGCGGCAGCGGCAAATTACTTTGACCAGGCGTTAGCTATTGACCCGGGCAATCGGACTATCATGTTCCGTGCATTTTTTCAAAAAGCCCAATCCGGCGATATCGATGGCGCCCTACCCTACGCCAAATCCGCCTATGCTGATCGACCCAGCCTTTCCGTTGCCCCACTGTTGATGGCTATTGACCATTACAAAAATGGAGAGTTCCAAGACGCACAGACTTTGATCGAAGGCATTCCAGGTCGCAGCACGATAGGTCTAGCTCTTCCGCTTCTTCGTGCCTGGGCGAAAGCACCAACTGACAACCATACAGAGGCATTATCCGCTTTAGCACCTTATGAAGGACGCAAGGAATGGCGCGTGTTGTCTGCGACGATGTCGGCAATGCTCAACGAATTTTACGATCGTGATGAAGCCGCACTGGTGTACTATCGAGCGCTTGCTGCAAATGTCGACAATCAACCTCTTTCAATTCTGCGCCTGGCAACAAACGGATTGCATCGTCTTGGTTACAGCGATGAAGCGGTTAAAGCCGTAGAGAACTTTCGAGAAAAGCGTGGCGGTTCGGCGCTTTGGGATGGCTATCTCAATCAATACGAAGACCCAGAACAAACTCCACCGGTACTGACCGCCCAAATGGGCATGGCCGAAGCCCTTTACGCAATCACACGTATTCGCATGTCGAGTGCCCGCCGGTCTTCCGGTCTTACACTTGCAATCGTCTATGCCCACATGGCGCTATACTTGAATCCTGATCTAGACGTACTCCGTCGCGAAGTTGCCGACGCTATGTCTGCCCGTCAACAATATCAGCCCGCGAACGAAATGTTGCGGGCCATCGGCCCCGATGATCCCGGCTATCTCATTGCGCAATTGAGATTGGCTGAGAATCTGGAGCGTGAAGATCGGACGGACGAAGCGATCGAAATGCTCGAAGATTTGGCACGACGACGGCCAAATTTTCCAGAGCCGCTGGTTACCGTTGGGGACATATTGCGAAATAGAGAACGCTTTGAAGAAGCTGTCGATTTTTACGATCGTGCGTTTAGCCGGTACCCCGATGGAGAACCTGACGGATGGGCTCTCTATTATACACGCGGCATGGCTCTTGAGCGGGCTCAGAAATGGAAACGTGCCGAAAAAGATTTCAAGAAGGCGCTCCAACTCAGTCCCGAACAAGCCCAGGTACTTAATTACCTTGGCTACTCTTGGTTGGACCGCGGCGAGAATGTCTCTGAGGCAAGGCGCATGATTGAATTGGCGGTCAGCCAGCGCCCCGAAGACGGATATATCGTCGATAGCCTTGGTTGGGCAATGTACCTCATGGGCGAATACGGGGATGCCGTCGTCCAGCTTGAACGTGCGGTCACCCTCAACACTTCTGACCCAACGATCAACGAACATCTTGGGGATGCCTATTGGACGGTTGGTCGAGAGACCGAAGCGCGATTCCAATGGAGGCGTGCATTGTCTATGGAACCAGACGAAGAGCAATCCGAAGAGTTGCGGGCGAAACTGCAACGCGGATTGGCGCGCAACTAGGGTCGGTTTAATGACGGCGGCCTTAACCCTGGCCGCTGCGGCCAAAATTAACCTCACCCTGCACATCACAGGTCGTCGTGACGACGGATACCACGAACTGGACTCTCTTATTGGGTTCACCACTGTAACTGACACCCTGACCCTAAGGCCCGCGGATGATATTTGTTTGCATATTACGGGGCCCGAATCTCACGGCATGAAACCAGACGAGAGTAATCTTGCGGTCCGTGCTGCCCGGCATATGCAGACCCACCTCGGCGTAACAACCGGCGTGAATATCGAACTTGAAAAGAATATTCCCGTCGCAGCTGGGCTTGGGGGTGGGTCAGCCGATGCCGCCGCTGTGATTTTAGGTTGCACGACGCTCTGGGGTGCATCGAACAGCGGCCCGATCAGCGATCAAACTTTAGCTTTACATCTGGGGGCTGATGTTCCGATGTGCCGTCACGGGCAAGCCGCACGAATCAGGGGCATCGGCGAACGTGTTGAAACCCTCCCGCCGTGGCCTAAAGCATGGTTGGTGCTCGCCAACCCGCGCATCTCTCTTGCAACAGCTGATGTGTTCAATGCGTTCGATGGGCCAATCCACACAACCACCGAGGTTTGGTCTGAAGGCGAAGCCTTTGAGGCACTGACCACTTATCTGACCAAGCGGGAAAATAGCCTCACCGCCCCCGCCCGCGCAATCGCACCAGTCATTGGCGACGTCTTGAACAAGCTCAACTCCCTCCCAGGGTGCCAACTAGCGAGAATGAGCGGTTCTGGCCCGACTTGCTTTGGACTATTCGAAACTGCAGACGAGGCCAAAGCGGGACGGGAAAACTTACGCCAATCCCAGCCGTCCTGGTGGGTCGAAACGACCCCTTTGGTGAGTAAAACAGTCTAATTAAAGGCGCACCGCTCCTGCGCTCTTGACTTGAAACCTGGGGTGGGGACATTAGAATCTGTTGAATGAATCGCTTTCTCACCACTATATGCCTGATCGGCACATTCGCGCTGTCATCTGTCGGCCCCGCATGGACTCAAGCGACTGTGACGACAGAACGCGTAACCGCCACACTGATGACGGAACGCCCCGCCGTCGCACCCGGGGATACAATTTGGGTCGGCCTCAAACTAGAGATAGACCCAGGCTGGCATACTTATTGGCGCAATCCAGGTGACTCAGGCCTGGCCACGATGATCAATTGGAGCTCGGTGCCCGATCTTGAAGCAGGGCCTATTCAATGGCCAACACCAGAGCGCCAGCCTTACGGCACCCTCATGAACTTCGGCTATAGCGATGAAGTCACCTTGCTGGCCCGTCTATCCGTCGCCGACGAATCACAGACAGGCAATGTGCTTCTTTCTGCGCGTGTTACATGGTTAGTCTGCGCCGACATTTGTATTCCTGAAGATGGTTCGTTCTCAATCCCCATCACGATCGACCCAGCCGCTCCGCAAGCCTCAACCATGGATGGGGCATACTTAAATTCCGTTGCCCTCGCCCTCCCTGAACCCTTACCAGGGGCAGTCAGCGCATCGATGACACCCGAAGTGCTAACTGTGGATGGAGATTGGGGTGATGTACCAAGTGGAGAGATTACTTTTTTTCCATACGCAACATACCTAATGGACAACACGGCGCCGCAAAGAGTGACGCGGACGGCTACAGGATTCCGCCTTACGGTTGCGACAGTGCCAGGCCCGGATCAAGTGGAGACTCTGGGCGGACTGATCACCGTCGGTGCAGGATTAACACAACGCGCTTTCGCCTTTGAAAATGCTCCCATGATACTTGGCGCAGCTGCTCCGCCGGTTGCGGAGATGGCCGCAACTGATATGAGCTTGGTCGCAGCGCTGCTATTCGCATTCCTTGGCGGCATCTTGTTGAATCTAATGCCCTGCGTTTTGCCCGTCTTGTCCATGAAAGCACTGGCGGTCGTTAAGTATGGCGAAGGCGGCAGCGCCCGTCGCGACGCCCTCACCTACACCGCTGGTGTGCTGGCATCATTTGGCGTTCTGGTGGCTGTGCTTCTTGTATTAAAAGCGAGCGGCGACCGGCTGGGTTGGGGATTCCAACTCCAATCCCCGGGCTTTGTCACAATTTTAGCCTACATCATGCTCGCCGTTGGTTTGAGCTTGTCGGGTGTGTTCAACATCGGCAACGCTTTGATGGGATTTGGTTCGACCTGGATAAAGGGAGACGGTCCTGTTGGATCATTCCTCACCGGTGTCTTGGCTGCTGTAGTCGCCACGCCCTGCACGGCCCCACTGATGGCACCAGCGATCGGCTATGCGCTGACTCAACCCCCTCTGGTTGTTATTGCTGTGTTTGAAGGGCTCGCCCTCGGACTTGCAGCTCCATTTCTGCTGATTGGTTTCATGCCTGCCGCCGCCCGCGCATTACCAAAGCCGGGCGCATGGATGGAAACCTTCAAACAGGTGCTCGCCTTCCCCATGTATGGGGCGGTGGCCTGGCTCATCTGGGTGGTTGCACAGCAAGTAGATCCGATGGGTCTCGCTGCGACATTGGCCGGCATCATACTCGTGGCATTTACCGCTTGGATGATCGGAAGCAGCGGCGATGATCGGCCGGTCATTGGAACCGGACTAGCGTTTGCAGCAGCGCTTGGAGCGATCGTCTTAGCAGGTATTCCACAAGCACCAAACGCACAGTCCGCTCAAGCGGGAAATGCGGCTAGCAACTCAGAGCCTTATTCACCCGCCCGTCTGGATGAACTGCGCGCGCGCGGTACACCGGTGTTCATCAACTTTACCGCCGCCTGGTGTATCACCTGTTTGGTGAACGAAAAAGCGGTGCTTTCAAACGCTGACGTTCAAGCCGCTCTAGAAAGCAAAGGTGTGGTTTACCTGAAAGCGGATTGGACCAACCGGGATCCCTCTATCACCGCGGCGCTGGAGTCCTTCGGGCGATCTGGCGTGCCGCTATACGTACTCTATGACGCCGCCGGGCAGCCCCAGGTTCAGCCGCAAATACTTACCCCTGGCGCATTTATTGAGGCCTTAGACACGCTGTAATCGCAGCCCGCGCTAACACAAAAGATGCACGAAAATAGGCCTATTCAAGGCGTTGCGGCGACGCACAGTTTCCCTTATGGTCCCGCCATTCCCTGGTGGGGCGTGGCCAAGTGGTAAGGCACCGGTTTTTGGTATCGGCATTCGCAGGTTCGAATCCTGCCGCCCCAGCCAACCAGACTTGGGGTTAGAGAGACTTCTCTCCCCTCTCCCACATTGTCTAAACAGTTCAAACGGTTGCGGGCTAATGGCGTGTGATTGGCGCCCAATATCGGCTGTCCCTCGTTTTTACCTCATCCGCCGGTACTCGTGGTGCAGTCCACCTAAGTGCTGACACTTGGTAATAGCGCCATCATGCTCAACAGGGCGCGGAACCGGTGAATTTTTCTCTAAAGACAGATGAGTCCGAGCCCGATTGTAATACTGAGCGTAACTCTTAAGCGTTCGGCGCAAGTGAGCCTCACCAAAGATGATCGTGTGATCCAGACACTCTCGTCGTATCGACCCAATGACACGCTCTACATATCCGTTTTGCCAAGGAGACCTATATGCCGTCGGGCGGTCTCTGATACCCATTGCGTCCAATCGTCGTTTAAACACATTTCCGTAAATGGCGTCTCGATCGCGCACGAGATACTGCGGTGCGGTCTCCCAAGGAAAGGCCTGGCTAACCTGATTGGCAATCCACTCAGCTGTGGGGTGATAGGTCGCGTTGGTCCAAACAAGTTTACGACTACCTAAATGTAGAATTGCGATTCCATACAGAATCTTGAAGCCGACTGTAGGAACAATGAATAGATCAACCGCGGCGATTGCTTCTTTGTGGCTGCCAATAAACGTCTTCCAGCTCTGGCCTTTGGGCCGATAAGTTCGCTTGAGATACTTGCTCACAGTCGATTCAGAGACATCAAAACCCAGCTTAAGCAACTCTCCATGGATACGTGGAGCACCCCATAGCGGATTGTCGCGGGCTACCATCTTGATGAGATCGCGTAGTTCTTTATCGATGATTGGCCGACCGCCCAGATTACGGGACTTCCAGCGCCAAAGCAGCCTGAACCCATGCCGATGCCACCTCAACACCGTCTCAGGTTTCACAATTACAATGGCGTCAAGAACTGAAAGGAATACCTTTGTCAGCCAACTCAGAAACAACCGATCTATGCGGGAAACTCGGATACGACCCGGATGCTTCCGCCTCAAAACCGAGACCTGATGCCGAAGGGCGATGTTCTCTAAAGCGAGACGCTTCGGTGACTTAACAAGCGCCAAGATAGTCAGAAAGAAAAGTATCGTGAACTGGGCCATGCCAATCGGATTACAGATGATCCAAGCTTATTTCAAGCGGATGAGGTTTTCGGGAAGGACAACCCTTAATGAAAGAGCTCGGGTATTTTCCCAGAAACAACTGAGAAAGACCGCCCACCACAAACAGAGCCGCAGCCAAAAGGAGCACTGGTGCGTACGACCCAAAGTTATCGAACCCAAACCCAAACATAAGTGGACCAATAGCGGCGCCAGCAATCACAGGTGAAAATAGAATACCGTAGAGTTTGCCGTAGTGGCGCAGCCCAAAATAGCGGGACGTCATATAAGCGACCAAATCGAATTCCGCACCGCCTGCAAATCCGACCAAAATTGCTGCAATCAACGGGCCGGACGGCCCGAGCACACCGAGCCCCCAAAGCAGACAACCAATGGCGGGGAAAGCCATAACAACTGTCGACAAGACTGAGGCTCGAACATGATCCAACAGGATACCCGTAAGAACACGCCCAAGAAGAACCGCCAGCCCGATAGAACCGGCCATGGAAGCCGCTTCAGCGCGCGATAGACCACCATCCGTTAACATCGGAATGAAGCTGGAGATAAAGCCCGAAATACTGGTTGAAAAAAACAGAAACGAAAAAGCGATGATCCAGAACTGAGACGTTTTTAGAGCTGCATTTAGGTCCATCCCCGCCTCAGGGTTATCAACGTTTTCAGCAGCATGTGCTGAGTCATCACCACTACTCGCGCGCACAAAAAACCAGACGTAGACAAGCGGCAAGACAAATACGATGGGCACAAAAGCAAGGGCCAAGTAACCACCGCGCCATCCGTATTCTGCAATAGCCCAGGTCACATAAAGGGGGCCCACAGTGGCGAACAAGCCAGTCCCCATAAGAGTCAGCCCAAAAGCAAGCCCGCGTTTCTTTTCGAACCAGCTACTCACGGCCCGTGTCCAGACCACAGGTGATGTGCCAGCACCAAGAATTCCGATCAACGCATAGGCAAGATACAAACCCCAGAGCGTGCCCGCCAAAACCGAGGCGCTACCGACAGCCACGGACATACCAAATACAGACCATAGCGCTACCCGCCGTGGCCCGTAGTGGTCTGTTAGATACCCAGCGACGGGACCAGCAAAAATAAGAGTGAGGTAGCAGAAAACCGTCGCGCTTTGAATGGCACCGCGCGACCATCCATACGCATCCTCCAACGGCCCGACAAAAGCGCCGATGGTGTAGATCGGGACAGCCGTAATACCGCAGGTCACGCCCATGGCAGCGACCAGTAAAACCCGCCAGCCGCTCTTGAACTCTTGGGCCGATGTCATAGTGCCAACATGTTCATTCATCTTTTCTGGGTACCTTCGAATTTTCAGCTATTACAAAAAAGACCCGTCGATACACTCAGTATGTCGCTAGGTCCGGGATCTGCGAAGTCCGCTATCAACAGGAATGATGCGCCAACCGTCACCAATGCGATAGCCAACAGCGATGCCATTCCCTTTCATTTCTCCGGGCATTCTATCCCGAGTATGTGTGTAAAGAAGTTGTCCTTTATAGGACCACTGCAGTTGCCCGGCCTTGTTTTCAACAATGACCCAGTTTCCAACGGATTGCTCTCCAGGCTTTGCTAGAATTGCCCGCCAATTCGCTTTCATACATTCTTCGGGGCACGACTGCGCCGCATTAATTGCGTTGATGTCAACCGGCGCATAAATCGTAAGCCCATTCTCATTGGCATAGGCTAGCCCAAGGTCCACTTGTTCGACAGTAATCCACGACGGTAATCCAGGCGCGGGTTCTAGGATGACGGCGGACCACTCACCGTCCAATCCATGCCCGTGAACATCTTGCGGATCATTGTCCTTGTCGTAGGTAAACAATATATCCCCGTTATACGACCACTGACGAGCACCTGCGGCGCTAGTTTGAATGCTCCAATCCCCTTGATCTAAAGCAAGCCATGGGGCTTCAAATGGGGTCCAATGATTCCTAAGCGTAGATAGGGCATCAGAATCAGGCACGGTCGCGAGAGAGTAAAGCGTGCGCCCCCTATGGTCGGCCAGCACAAAACCAAGTGCTGTCGATGCAATTGTCATACTGGCTGGGACCTGATGCACTTCAAACAAAACTTGCCATCGCCCACGCGCCGCTCCGTCTCCGAGCCTAGCTGCTGGGAACGTATCTTTCACATAGGTGTAGAGTGGCCTGTCTTTGTAGGCCCACTGCAAAGAGCCATCTGGGCGGTTGATGACGCTCCATAACCCCTCGCCCTGACCATTTGAATTGGCCTGGAAAGGAACCCATGTCTCCAAACAGTCTTCAAGGCAGGTCACTTCGCCTGCCGTCACCTCGGACCCATTCCAATACAGCGACTGCTGTGTCTGGGTCATGAAGTAAACGCCTGCCCCTGTCCTTTGAATATCAACTCCTTCTGGAACGCCATCGACTTGCGCAGCGGCTGTTCCAGAGACGGTCGCAAGAATACCAAGCGCCTTTAGAGCCTTCATCATGCCAAGATCTCAGAGATCGGGTCAGACGTTCGCAGCGAGCGCGTACCCCACTCGGCTACTGGAACATCCATCATCTGCATCAACGTCAAACCTATGCGAGATTGCGGTGAAGCACTGCCATTTATGTGCAAGCCAGTCTTTACGCGACCAGCAGCTTTGCCAATCGTCAGGCTTGGAATACCGATCACGGAGTGAGTTTTAGCATCGCTGGTGTCCGTTTGAGCAAAAACAAGCATGTTGTCTAAGAGAGTTCCATCGCCCTCCCGAATGCTAGAAAACGTATCAAGCATACGAGCCAGGGCCTCGAAACTTCGTTCGTTAAACCATGCCGTTTGCACCTGGTATCCAAGGTGATCATCGGGCGGCTCTTCATGGGACAGGATGTGGTGGGTGAACGTCGTGCCCTTAACCCGCAACTCAGATGCCGCCTGACAATACATCATGTTGAACACTCTGGTCTGATCACAAGCGAGTGCCAGCGCTAAAATCTGCGCCAGGGTATCATGGGTACCATTGACGGTTTCCACTTCGTACCCAAGTGGACCTTCCTCTGGCTGCTCTGGTTTATGGCAAGCGTCCATGGCTGGCGGCGCTGACAGTGACACTTCCAGTTGCTGCTCTAGCTCACGGACTGATGTGAAATACTGGTCCAGTCGCGCCTTGTCGTCATAGCCCACCGTTTGGACCAATCGTTTGCGATCGTCCTCCACGGCAGACAAAACGCTTTGCCGCAACATGACACGAGGGTCAGGTTTAAAATCTTTATCAGCCGGGTCGCGGAATTCGGTTCCGAATAGCCGGAGATAAAAATTCAGGGGCGACACTTCGGCCGCATTGTGATTGCCCGTGCCACGATAAGAGTAACTGTCTATCGGGTTGCCCGTGCTCGAGAGTTCGAGCGACTTAAATCGGCTTTGGGTACCGATCTTATCTGCAATGATGGTATCAAGGGTGGGGGCTGGAATCTCCCCAAAGCCTTGCGGAACACTCCCCGTCTTCCCAGCAACCCAACCGGTATAGTGGACCGCACTGGCCGCGCCATCGAGTGGCGTATTGAACCCACTGTAATAGTTTATGTACTCTTTTTTATACCGTTCGAGAGACGTGCATTCTTCGATGAATTCATAGTCGGTTCCTTCAAGAGGCCGCATTCCACGTCCTGGTGTATGCCCAAGGCCCCAAAACCAAGTTCCAAACCTCAATGGCATGGGAGCCCCCGAAGCCAAAGCCGAGCCATGCTCATTCAGGAACAGATTCAAAAACGGCACACCAACACCCACGGTGGCCCCAGCCAATGTTCCGCGTAAAAATGCACGCCTGTTGGGTTTGCTTATCTTCAAGAGAGTCATGAGTCTGAACCTTTATTTGGCGTCTTCAGAGTTCCCACTCGTGTTTCAGCACCGCGCCCCTGTTGTGGCGCAATAACGGCAAAAAAATTATCACTTGCGGCAACAGAGTGAAGGAGGGGCTTAAAGCGATACCCGCCTTCAGCAAATTGATTGAAAAGAAACCCAACCCAATCTTTTTCTTCAGGACCTGGCTTGCGCGCCAAACCATAGGCCAACGTCTGTTCCACCAGACACGCCGGAATCGCAGGGTTCTGACTTAAAGCATTGGCCAATCCGAACTGGTTCGTGTAATCAATACCATCAAGGTTTCCGCTGACGTCAATTTCAAAACCCCTATCCGTCGTTCTGAATTGCCCTGCACCATCGTAGTTCTCGAGAGATAGACCAATGCCGTCCGTGAGCCTATGGCACCCGGCGCAGGATGGTACAGAATTGTGTACATCAAGTCGTTCTCGCGCGACCAATTCCTGCGAACTGGGCTCATTAAAGACACTGAAATCTATATCAGCTGGGGGATCAGGAATAGTTTGGCACAAGAGTAATTCTCTGACGGCTTTTCCGCGTATGGTAGGGGAACTTCGACCCGGGTGAGAGTGTAACGCAATAAATCCTGCAAGAGACTGAATGCCTGATCGCCCTTCGCCGTCTGAAAATTCATACGGCGTCCACAGATCAGGTTCTGAGACTGGCGTTCTATAAACACGGCCCAAGGGCCCGCTCATAAACGTCTTGCGGGTCACAAACAGATCTCGGTAATCCGCGTCCTCATCAAGCAAGTGGTGTTCGATTGTAAGGAGGAGTTGCTTCCTAGCATCATCCATGGCCTGCGGGTCAAATGCCGGGTAGATGAGATTGTCTTTTTCCAGATGGTCAAACTCATCAAGATGAAACATGTCCGCAAAGAAGGCTTGCACACCACGGCGCAGTCGCGGCGATTGCATCATACGGTCTAACTCAGCCTTCAAGCCTTTTGGCGTGGAAAGCGCTCCGGAGTCTGCAGCATCCAGCAGCGCCACATCAGGCGTGGTATTCCAAAGGAAGAAACTCAACCGAGCCGCCTTCGCATAATCTGTAAGCTCCACATCCTCAGTCGATGCATCTTTAACCTCGTCTATAACGAAGAGGAATTTTGGACTTACCATTAAAGACGTGAGACCGAAGGCGAGGCCTTCGTAGAAACTGCCGAGTTGGTCGCTTGCTGCATTGGCCAAATCAACAGCTTGCGACAGCTCTAAGTGATCAAGCGGTCGGCGGAACAATAAACGACCTACGGGCTGCAAAAATGCTTTCGCACAGGACTCATCTGGCCCACTAATGCGAGTTGGCTCACATGGTACAAACAGTCCACGATTCTGTTCGCTTACAACCTGATTTGCGATGGCGTGAGCCAGTTTCTCATATTTATCAAAGCTGGATGCCGAAATAGTTGCGTTACCAGCACCAATCGAGACCAGGCCATCCTTCCGGAGAATCGGATCAAAGCTCCCCGAGACTATAATATGGCCACCAAACAAGTCCGAAACGACGTTGCGGTACTGCTGCTCTGTTAAACGCCGCAACGTTGGCTCTGCCCCTTCAATATGGGGCGCGGGGTCACTACAAGCCGAAGCGGTCAAAAGGATGGCAGTGACCGTGAACATCGCCCTCAGGCATGAAGACCAACGGCGGCCAGACTCCCTACTCTCGTTACTTTTGAAGGTCATTTGCGCACACTGGTTATGTTTTCAGCCAAACGTTCCGCATCACTTTTATGATTATCGGTAATAATAAACCCTGCGACTGCATCGAAGGTGAATGCAGATGACAATGCCGTACACTGGCCGGTTTCAGGATCAGGATAGCCGTCTGCAAGCTCGTTCGCGGCGACATACATCGCTGGACAACTGTACTGCCCCACCGGAACATTGTGCTGCACCTTCTGTATGTGATCCCAAAAACTAGACACCGGATGATAACCAGCCCAGAGACCTTTTGCCCGTTCGCCTTCCTCAGAAATATCCATTTCAATACGGAAGTCGCGGAACACCATGTCAGTGAAACCATCATTTCCATGAAGCGGCAGCGTGACATCACCAGAATTTGTGGTGAGCACACCATTGATTATCTGACCTGATACCGTGTCACCGTATCTGTTCTCTATTGTTTGATAGCTGCCATACGGCACAATACGCCCGGCCGTATCAAAATGGAGATCCGTTGCTGACAGGTAAAATGAGACTTCAACATCGTCATCATTGCGTGGGTCGTCGACATTCTTCACGTCAATGAGAATAATCCCTTTGCTCTCATCCTGACGCTCCCGGTTAGCGTGATGTTCAAGGTAGCCTTCGGATCGGTAACCGTAGACGCAGCCCATTAACCTATAAAGCTGGTTGTCCACACCAGACACTGATCCATCCGGCGTCTGAAAATTGCCATGAGCACATGTGTTGGGCGTTGCGTTCCCGTTCTCGTTTCCATCGAGATTCATACCGTAGGAATACTTGCCAGTGACCGTACGCATAGGCGGATCGATGACCGATTCTGGATGCCAGCAAACATCCTCCCCATTAGGACCACGCAGGTATTGGGTCGGCCGTCGGGGCAAGTCTAACACTTGAAGCGTGCCACTCCCGGTCTCGATGTCTTTGTCTTCAGGAGACAGCCCGTTGAACCAAATCTCATCATTACCGATGACGATCCCTTCTGGGCACTCCTCCATATATTCAGTGTCGTAAATGGCGGTGTACCAAGACTCGACAACAAAACCGAGCCTGTTCGCTTCAGCTGCAGATGCGTCTTGAACTGGCGCAGACAAACCCCACATCATAAGCGCGGTCGCGGAAACATGAACGGCGCTCTTCGAGATCAATCCGAATTCGTATTTGATAGCCACTCTATTTTTCTTTCCTCTGCAACAGGTCATCTCATGCATTCCTGCTCTGTTATTCCCGGTCGCCCCACCTTAGTTAAATTTGGTTTTCTTAAACCCCGGAGGCGGGACAGTGTCGAGCTTCCCGCGTAGCTCGCCATGGTCATATTTCTCTGTTTTGAGAAGCACATAGGTCCACCCCAACAGCATGTATTGGACATGTGCATCTGATACCGTCATTGAGCCGGAGATTGGGCTTTTCAAGCCATTTACACCGAGGTCAATAATTGCGACCGCATTGGTGCCGGGCTGCGCCGGACCGTGTAGCGTTATACCTGTCAGCGGTGACGTGAGGCCTTCGTACTCGACCTCCCAGGTCATCTTCATCGTGTTGACATCGAAATCCACCTTTGCAAATCCGACGCCATCACTCTGGGTTAGGATAGTTTGGTAGCCTGCGGAGAGGTCTGCCTCAAAAAGGCGGATGCCGCCCCACGCGTCTTCGGACTGCGCAGGAAAACTGACAATCAGCGATAGCAGCATTCCATAAAACGGCATGCTCACTTTGCCTATTGATTGAGTTCGTTGCCAAACCATGGTCAGTTTTCTCGTTCCATTCTCTTAGCTCAATATTTTTACCCAGTCGGGTCAGGCCATATTTCTCATTGATCAAATATTACATATGTCTCGGCAATTATTGAACCGGCCCACCACTTTGATTAAATGTCGATTGATTAGCCCTTTGCGCCTCAAAAATAACGTACTGGCGAAGGGCTTCAGCATGGTCAGCGCTCACCTCATCGCTGAACGACACCATGCCAACCCCCATCAACAGGCCGTCTAAGACCACATCATTCCATAACCCATTGTCCAGGTAATCGGAGAAACGAAGGTCAGGCTGAATCCTGTTGCCCCGTGCTTCACGGCCATGACACCCAAAACAATAGCGGTGAAAGACCTGTCGGCCCACACCCACAGCGGCGGTCTCCGCATCAATCTCTTCGGTGGGCGGCGCCCTCAGGTCTTCAGGCGTGTAGGTGTACTCTGGCAGCGTTGCCGCACCACCGAGCTTAAAAGCAACCACGCGGTTCGCATGGGGTAAATCGGATGGCCGATAAACAGCACCCGTCATCATGGTCGCAGCGCCGCGCCCAAGCGCGATGGCGACATACTGATCTTCCCCGATCTGATAGGAAATAGGCCCAGCCACGCCGCTGTTTTGAACATCAGCAGACCAGAGTTCTCGTCCAGTAGAGGCATCATAGGCCGCAAACTGACCTGCCCGTGTGCCGCGGAAGACCAAACCGCCTGCTGTGGCCAGAGTGCCGCCTCCACTTCCATCTACACGCCAAGCTTCACTTTGTGTAACCGGATCCCACGCGAGGAGATAACTGCCCCTCTTTCGCTCCACCCCAACACTAGAGAAATCCATCTTGACGCTAAGGTCGTATCCCAAATTCCAAAGACCCGGCGCGTATTCGAAATTCGGATCATTCCGCCACAAGAACCGACTATCAAGCGTGGGGATGTAAACAAGGCCGGTTTCAGGACTAAAGGCCATTGGATTCCAATTGTGTGCGCCTGACGGCCCGGGCTCTATATAAATGGGCTCATTACCAACAGGTCGCATGCCGGGATTCTCGATAGGTCGCCCAGTCTCAAGATCTATGTGACTAGCCCAATTCACACCAGAAAACGGCTCAGCGGAAATCACTTTTCCCGTAACGCGGTCCAACACGTAAAAGAAGCCGTTCTTTGGCGCCTGCATCAAGACCTTGCGGACCGCCCCTTCTATCTCGATGTCGGCGAGAATGATCGGTTGCGTTGCCGTAAAATCCCAGTTGTCAGCCGGCGTCGTCTGATAGTGCCAAACGTACTCCCCTGTATCCGGGCGCAATGCCACGATGGAGGACAGATACAAATTATCTCCCCCGTCAGGTGACCGCGCGGTTTGATTCCACGGCGTTCCGTTTCCGGTTCCTATGTAGAGGAGGTCGAGATCAGGGTCATAAACAATAGCGTCCCAGACCGTCCCGCCACCGCCGATTTTCCACCACTCACCGGTCCAGGTTTCCGCCGCTTCTTTCAACGCATCGTTTTCGAACCCCAGGCTGGGGTCACCGGGTATCGTATAAAAGCGCCAATCCATTTCTCCTGTATCTGCGTCGTAAGCAGACACATACCCGCGCACGTCATACTCAGCGCCCGCATTGCCGATGATCACCCGGTTTTTCACAACGCGCGGAGCACCCGTGATGGTGTACGCCTGCGTCGGATCAGTGGTGACTTGCTCCCATATTTTTTCGCCCGATTGCGCGTCAAGGGCGATGAGTCGGCCATCGAGCGCGCCAACGAAGATTTTATCATTGCCAGCTGCCACGCCGCGGTTGACCGGCTGACAGCAGGCCCGAACAAGCGTTTCAGGGGGAACTTCAGGGTCAAAGTACCAGACCTCTTGCCCGGTCCTCGCGTCCAAGGCAAAGACCTTACCCATGGCTTCAGTCACGTACATGAGACCGTCAACAACAATGGGCGTCGCTTCAACAACATTGTGGTCGTTGAGATCGAAATACCAGTCTAGCGCTAAGTCTTCGACACTAGAAGAATCAATTTGGTTAAGTGGGCTGTATCGTTGTTCGGAATATGTCCGGCCATGGGAGAGCCAGTTTCCCGGTTCAGAATCTGCGTTTTCTAAACGGTCAACCGTAACAACTAAAGCTTGGTTTTTATCAGAGGCTCGAAGGTCTGCTTGATTCGAAAGAAGGAAGAAAAACGATATCGTGAGGTATGTGGAAAACCAAAAAAAACCAGAACCCCTTTGTCTTTCCATGGCTTTATCCCTCACAAGCTTTCTAATCATGATGTGATGAATACCATATCCTAGTCTAGAAAAGAGCTCTCACTCCATCGGACCAAAAACATGGGCTGGTCGATGGAGTGAGAATTCCCGTGGGAGGGGAACTTAGTGCTTAGAAATTATAGTTGACCCTCAAACCGTAGGTCGTCTTTTTCGGCAGAGCGATGTTAAGCGCGGTTGGCGTAAAGGTTTGATAGTCAAAAGCTTTCTGCGCTTGGTCGGGTGTTTCATCGCCAAGGATATTCTTGCCCCACAACTCAACACGCACATCCGCCATGTCAATGCCGATCCGTGCATTAAGCAAGTACTGCGAACCGGTCGACAACAAGTTAGCTCTGGTGACGTACTTGCCGCCAACGTATATGAGGTCAGCGCCGGCATACCAATCCATCGAACTGTTCAATGCATTGGTGTACGTCCCATTGATGAATCCTTGAGTCCTCGGCGCTTGCGCCAGCCGGTTGCCCGTAACGTTCGGGGAAGCGCCGATTGACACAACAGACAGATCATCGCCGCGCTTGATACTCGTATCGTTAAGGGAATACGACGCAGACACGTTGAACTCATCAGTCACCTGGAAGGATGTCTCAAACTCGATACCCTTCATGTTGGTCTTGCCCAGGTTAGTGAGCACTGTGCCGATGAACAATGACGGCTGCAGCAAAGTGATCGACTGTGGGGTCTGTTGATCCTTGATTGAACCAATGTAACCGGTCAACGTCACGGTACCGCGTCCATCCATAAACTTGGACTTGATACCGACGTCGAACGAGTCCAACGTTTCCGGGTCGACTTCTAGACCCGCACCCGTCGCCGCGGCAACAGCCTCTGCCACACCCGGTGCCAATGCACCCGGAGAGAGGTTGGAGTTAAACGCACCCGGGCGAGA
>JAQWQC010000009.1 GCA_029245025.1 Rhodospirillaceae bacterium | reverse complement strand
TGGTGCTAATGTCCTGTGTTTAGGCGCGTCGGGTGAGGACGGTATGCCGGTGGTTTTGAGCCACACCGTTAACCCAGATTCATTGCAAGCTGAAGACTTCCGTGTGGTCAGGCAGTCCGGAGCCACTAACACGCCTATGTGTGTCACCCTGCGCCCAGCAGGCGACATGGATGAAAATCGGACGGTTTTGATGATTGGTGAATTCGGTAATGCCGATGATGATCCGCCAGTTAAGGTGTTGATCGTAGATGATGTGTTCTCAGACGCCACCGACAGCCCCCAGGTGAACTTTCGTGGTACCCAAGTCTCGGTTATTCCTCTCGACGCCGGCCCAGAGATTATTTTGGCTGCGGCGGTGCCAAAGGATATCTGGTCGCTGTCGGGTCGGGGAACGTCTTGCCCCACCGCCACCAAACAAGTGGTGCGGGTGACCTGGACAGGTGGCGTGAGACTGCCCAACAGAGATGAGTTGGGCGAGGCACAGAGGACGTTATATAAGGTAAGCCTTACCGCTGCGGATGGCTCTCGGTCCGAGGTGAGTCCGGCAGCATTGGCAGATCTAGGCGACGCCGACAACAACCACTTTCTGTGTCTGGACACGACCACGCCCGCTACTGCCGCGGCTTTTCCTGCGGGGCATCTGGTTGATCCGAACGGTGATCTAAATGCAGATTCCAAGGTTATGGTTCACAGATAGTTCTAAAAGCCTAGGTCTGCGGTGCAGTGGGCCGCCATCACCACCAGTGCAAACTCGCCAAGTTTTGATGAGCGTGCGAAGCCCCAACCCTCTCTGTCACTAGCTGATAGAGCCGCCGCCCCTCCGGGTTATGGCTATAACAGACGGTCGCGGTGGCGTATCGGCTTCAAAATCTGGCCAGCGGGTTGTTGGCTTATCGTAGGTCGACCCCCCACCCTGGCCTGGATGCTGGACAGAACAAAACAACGTTTCTCCGTCTGGCGTAAAGGCAGGCCCGGTCAACTCGGCCCCCACCGGGCATTTAAAGAAATGCCGAGTCAGCGCTCGCTTGGTGCCACGAACCTCAGTCGCCCAGACCCCATCGGCAGTGTCAAAATCGGACGCCCCATCGGTCGCGATCCACAACCGGCCTTTGGGGTCGAAGGCAAGGTTGTCCGGGTTGGCCAACCAGCCATTCTTTGAGACGTCAGCATGGTACTGCGCGCCAGATCGTGGGTCTTGAGGATCTCCCGCCTGCAAAAATACGGTCCATGAAAATGTCGTTGCCGCATGATCGGCTAGGGCGCCTTCGCCACCAGGCGGGATCAATTCAAGAATGTGCCCAGCGCGATTGCGTTCTCTTGGATTAGCAGCATCGGTCCGGAACGCCCGCCGAAATGGATTTTTAGACAAAGCCACAAAAACGGACCCAGTCACCGGATTGGTCTCAACATCTTCGGGGCGGTCCATAGGTGTCGCCCCCAAAAAAGAAGCCGCCCGCCGCGTTTCGATGAGAACATCAGCCTGATCCGCAAATCCGTTGTCAGGAGTCAACCCATCATGCCCCCAGACCAGCGGCAACCACTTTAGGGTGCCATCTTCTTGGAACCGCGCCACATATAAAATTCCTTCGTCCAGCAAATTGCGGTTCTGCTCCCGGTTTTCAGGGTCGTAGAGTCCCGTAGAGACAAATTTGTATACGTATTGAAACATTTGATCGTCGCCGGAATAGACAACCACTTGGCCACCAGCGCTGATCACTGATGTAGCGCCTTCATGACGAAACCGCCCTAGCGCGGTACGCTTTATAGGAACTGAGTCAGGCGTGTATGGGTCATACTCGACAACCCAACCGAAGCGATTAGGCTCATGCGGCTCTTTCTCTACGTCGAAACGGTTAATGTAGTCACCCCAGGAAAAGAATAGGCTTTGATTCAAACCCATACTTAAGTGGTTACCAGCTTCGGCAGTGCCTCTGGGATCACCTGCGAAATAATAGTGGATGTTTTCTTCGGCTATCAGACACGTGCCCCAAGGGGTTTGCCCACCGGCACAGTTGTTCAGGGTTCCGATCACTTTTCGCCCCGTCGGATCATCTTTGGTCTTGAGTCGATCATGACCAGCGGCAGGGCCACTCAGTGTCATCTGAGTTCCGGAGGCCGTGATGCGTCGGTTGTATGAACTATTTTGTACATAGGCCCAGGTGCCATCTGCCCGCCGCTTCACTTCCACAACTGCATGGCCATGGGCGGCCATTTCCACATCGACATGTCGCCGGGTCGGCGCGGGATAGGGATTGAAGCCTTTAACGTCCGCAAACATCAAATCACTGGTGGTGTACTCGTGATTGACGCAAAGCAATCCGTGATCGGACGAATTAGATCCGTAGGGCAGCGGAAAGTAGCCAATAAAATCACAGTTGTACCCGAACTGTTTGGACTGCCCCTCGGCCGTCAGCGCATTGGCCACAAAACCAGGTGCGTCAGCAAACAATGGGTCACCCCACCGGATCAGCACGTCCGCAGTGAATCCTTCAGCAACGTGATGGGTTTCATCAATGCCGTGGGGCAATTCATCGAAATCCAGACCAGACGATTGAGATGCCTCTGCTTGATCGATATGCAAGAGAGGTGATGTGACAGCTGCAGCAGCCATTGCGGCCGCCGTGCTCGACAACAGTGCGCGGCGAGCCAAAAGCGCCTCGTCTAAGTTTCTAGCGTGAGGTTGTGGGGAATCATTGGTCATAGACCCCCATAATCACACAGGATGCCCCAGTATATAAGAGAGATGAATAAGGCCGGATTATCTCCAAATCGGCTCAAATTGACTATTCTCTATTTCTGTATTTGTTGAAAGAAAGGGGCATGTTGGTTATGGCGATATTTCGCTGGTTAACATTCGGCATCATCTGGCACTGGGCATCTATCTATCCATCATCCACCTCAGCGGAAGACCTCACTCTAAAAGCCACCATCCTTGGCTCGGGTTATGTTGAGCCACTTCCAGACAAATACGGCGCCAGCATATTAGTAGAGGCAGGTACGGAAACCCTTCTCTTTGACGCTGGGCGCGGCACCACCATTCGCCTCAATCAAATACCCGTGCCTTACGACACGGTCGACAAAGTGTTCTTAACCCATCTTCATTCTGACCATGTGGTCGGTATACCAGACCTTTACCTCACCGGCTGGGTGCTGGGGCGACGCAACACGGCGCTGCGTCTTTGGGGGCCGGACGGCACAAGCCGCATGGCGCAACATCTCGTGGACGCCTTTGACTTTGACATCACCATCCGTCGAGACAAGCACACCCGCTATGCCGCGATTGGCGCCACCATCGACGCGACCGATTTTGAAGAGGGTGTTGTCTTTGAGTCCAATGGGGTGACCGTCACAGCGTTTGAGGTTGATCACGGACCTGTCAAACCGGCATTTGGATTCCGTGTCGATTATGCAGGACACTCCCTGGCCATATCCGGTGACACGCGCCCGAGTGAAAATCTGATCGCCCAATCCCGAGAGGTCGACGTGTTGTTCCACGAAGCCTTTGCACCTGAAGCCTACTCCAACGCACACCCCGATGTGCCCTACTTAGTGATCAAAGCGATTGAAAGTGTGCACACCACACCCACCCAAGCAGGCGAAATATTTGCCGCCGTAAATCCTCGGCTCGCAGTATTTTACCACATCGACCCGGGAGAAGAATTTGCCACCGAGTTGAAGCGCGATGCCAGACTTGCTTTTGATGGCCCGTTGGAAGTTGGCGAGGATTTAATGACGGTAACAATAGGTGACGACATAAGTGTGCACCATTGGAACTTGAATCCTTAGATTGAACCTCACTATATGACAACGCATTTGGTTCATCTTGGCCCTGGGCGCAACAGCGGAAATTGAACCGGCCTTTTCCGGGGGTATGGAATGGTACGCGGGCTATACGGAACGTCATGCCGATGATGGCGCAGAGGGTCGACTGGTCAGCCACTACACCTTTGCAGGTCCTAGAGACAAGAAGGCGGGACAACCTTAGTATTCGATCATAGTATCCAAGCAGAGGGTGATGGGAATTCACCACCTCTTTGAGGTCTGTGCAGGAAGGTTCAATAGCAAATTAACCTTCTAGAAGATCGATTAAATTCACTTTCAAGTACTTACCCTTATCGGGACGCCCTGAATTAGAAATGGACAAAAACTGATTGACCAAAATTAAAATAAAAAATTGCAAGTCTATAAAATCATTTGCAAAATATACTTGTTACTAAGTGAAAATAAATACAAATAAATCCGATAATTTAAGTCTCATCGACAGTTGAGTGCGGAGAAGGACGGTGGTTGATATGCGTTTTATTTTTTGTGTTTTACTGGCTGTTTTTATTGATACCCATGCTTTTGCCGAACCTGAACATCTGGAGGTTGTCTGCGATAAACCTGTTATCATGCTAGTGATTGTTCAAGTCGAGGACGAAGAACCCTTAGCAGCATATTCGAAGGAGCTGCGGAGATTAACTACCTATCGGGACCAACAAGGATACTACTTGTTCGACGAGCAAACCGAAGCATTTGAAGGAGAGTGGCCAGAAAACCAAGGCGTCATGGGCGCCAAGTTTCCCTGTGCGGAAGCAGCCCGTGGTTTTTGGTTTTCAGATGAATACCAAAGTATCCGTGAGGTTCGTTCAGGTACCGGAAAAGTAACTGTGACCATTCATCCCATTCATGAAACGCCAGCACATATTGTGGGCGCGAGGCCCAAGCGCCTGTTCGCCCAACAGCCCACGCAAGTTAACCCTTGAGTGGGAGTGAAATGAATCTAAATCAAATCACTATTCTCTCTTTAGACCTAACAACATCAATACCAAAAGGAGAAGGTGTTTGCGTCTATTTCGAGTGTGAAGATTTAGATCAATACGTTGAAAAATTTGAAACAAAAAGGAATCAAATTTGATACGCAACCAAAAGACTAAAAATGGTTATGGAGACAAGAAAGATTAAAAGCATGAATGAAATTAGAAGACACATGGAGGAATATCTTGATTCCAAAAATAGCATAAGAAATAAATTTCGAAGAAATACCCAATTTCACCCTATAATTTTTGCTGATTTTATAAAAAACAGTCTAGTGGAGTCTAAGAGCCTCAAGAGCTTCAAAGAAAGGTTGGGTGGGAGTAATGTGAGAGCCAGGAAAGCACACGATTACTATGGTTGGATGTCCAAAGAAGGCAAATTAGGAGCATGCAGAGGGGCTATTTACCGTTCTAAGGATTACATGAAAATCCCACTAGAAAAAAGAAGTGGAAAAAAACTCAGAGGGGAGCAGTACAGCTCTCATCATGTTCACATTGAGCACAGCGTACCAGTAAGTATTATTTTGGAATATTTTTGGCAGCACAAAGATATTTTATTAGAAATGGATGAGCAGAAAAAACTGCATAAAACATTTTTGTCCATCTCAGTTTGCACTGCTCTTACAAAAGAAAAAGAAAAATCATGTATTAAGACAGGATTAATCAAAAAACATCCTGAGTTTGAAAATGGGAAAATTTTAACGAATTCATTGACTGATATTCATCCATTTAAGCGATATGATTTTTCGAGAGGACTAAAAATACATGAGGTAATTAACGGCAAGGAGATTTGCCCAGAATCTTTCACTTTGAAAGACCATGTCAATTTAATGGCAGAAGCAGGTTTTTATAACTGGGATACCATTCTTTCTTTATCTAAAACGCCAGCATAGACGGTTGTTGAGAATGCTTGAATTTCTTCGTGAGCATTCATGTATGGCTTTCTGACTAAATCATGAGCATATCTGCCGTCGGACTCACACACCAAAAGCTTCTCTTTGTCATTATACTTCTCAACTGGCACCGCGAATTCTTTAACACCGTTATGTTCGGCAGCGGATGCAAAAGCGCTCATCAAAGTTGTCACCCAGAGGGTAAGAATTACTCTTGGTTTAATCATATTCCTCTTAATTCCCTAATAATCTTAGAATGACGACTCCTTTGCCCTTTAAAGGTGTGGTTAAGTTGTGCCCCCACCCAAAGACCTAGAGCGCAGAATACATCGACGAAAAAAAGTGAGACATAAAAAGTCAACCTGAGAAGATCAGATCGGGAAAAATGACTGTAACCACAGCTACCAGCTACCAACCGCTCCACTCAAAGCGAAGTGAGCTCGACTATGGAAAGTAATCGACTCCACTTACATGACAAGCGTATCTGATCAGGAAGATGAATCTCTTCTCTGAAAAATTTTTCGCTCAGAATTTTTGGCTTCAAAAAGACTCTTCTATACATGAGCTGAAGGGGCGCTCAAAAAGCGTCATGTGGCTCATGTAAGTTCTCTGACACACTGGCATCAAACGAGCGGCAATCGCTCTTAGGCGTTGACATAGGGCATCTCAGACACTCACTAGTCCCTCTTGTCCTCGTTGAGATAGCGCAGTAGCGCTATGAACCTTCCCTATTAGAATCTGCTGCGAACAGTTAGCCCATAGGTGCGCGGTGCATTAAGGTAACCGCTAAAGCTGCCTTCCTGGATAACGGTTGGAAATGCGCTGAGAAGATTA
Source organism: Rhodospirillaceae bacterium (assembly GCA_029245025.1). Taxonomy (GTDB): domain Bacteria; phylum Pseudomonadota; class Alphaproteobacteria; order Rhodospirillales; family Rhodospirillaceae; genus WLXB01. Next base: position 49,449 of record JAQWQC010000009.1, on the reverse strand, counting down.
TTATCGTTTGTAAGATTCCGGCCCCACAGCAAGAATTCTATTCCGTTATCCATCGCCAACCCTGCACTAGCATTAAGATTGTTAACCTTACGTTGAGCAAGCGGGCTCCCTAAGGCAAAGGCTGGCACATTGTCTACGACGTCAACATTGCTTTCGTAGAGATACTCACCCCTTAAGAACCCGGATAAACCACTATTAAACTCGTGTGAGTAAGTAACGGATGTGGACCAGCTGATTTCGTGGATGCCAGCGGCTTTTGTCCCACTCAAATCTCTAGATGACTGACCAGCGCCGCATCTCGCTACGTCGAATGCTTGACAAGGCGCTCCAAGGAAAGATTTGTATTTTGGATCCATTACGATAACTGCTGATGCGATAACTAGGTCTTCTGTTGGTGCGAATGCCGCGTCAATCTCAAACCCTTTATGCACTTCACTACCTGCGTTAGAAATTTCAAAGCCGGCGCCCGTGAATAGATTGGATTGGAAATCTTTCACCTCCTGCTCAAAAACCGCTAAGTTGAAGTAACCTCGGTCAAAGCTACTCTTAAGACCAATTTCAATCACACTCACGTCTGAGGGTCGTGCAAATCTTCCACTTGAATTAGCAGAGGGAGGCCTTGAGTCTGATGACAAATTAATGGCCCCAGCTTTCCAACCAGTTGCATAGCTGACATAGCCTGTGAATGTGTCTGTGAAGTCATAGGCCAATCGTGCTTGATAGGTAATTTTATCGCCACTCAGCACTCCTGTTTCATTGGCGTTCGGATAATTAACAGGCACCGGGAAAAATTGAAGAGGTACGAATGCAAGGAGTGGATTGACTGCGGGATTATCTTTATTTGCTGCCGCAAACGCTCCTGCCCCAGCAGATATTGCCGCAAACGTTCCGGGAGCAATGGCTTCTATCGCGGCGATAGCTGCCGGGTTGGTGGCGTCCACCCCTAGCGCTGCATATTGTTGTGCTACCACCGTCTGCGTTATGACTCCTTCACCAATTGCAGGAAAGTCTAGACTGGACAACACGTCATTCATCACAACGTTCGATGTGGCAGATTTCTTCGAATCAATGTAAGCGCCACCAATGGAGAAGGTTAATTTCTCAGATGCGCGAAAGTCAGCGTTTGCAAAAACCTGTACCGACTCGTCGTCAAGGGTATAATTGTCGACGATACCTGTGCCGTCCCTGAACAATGAACCTGGGGGCAAACTAAGCAAAGTTTGTAATGCAGGAAGTTGACCGCCAGCTAAAGCATTCGCAAAGTTGAATGCGTCCGTGCCGAAGGTGAGTGTCCTACAGCATGTTGGTACGCTTTCGTCGAAGTAGTAGGCGCCAAGGAGCCAGTCAAGCTGATCGCCATCATCTTTGGAAGTTAGCCTGAATTCTTGCGTGAAGGTCTCAAACTTCTGATATTGAAGCAGATCGACGATATCTGCTCCCGAGAAATCTACTGTATTGTCGCTATTATTTGATTGCTCTCTATATGCGGTTATCGATGTAAGGTCGGCAAAGCCAAGATCTACCTCACCTGTTATCGATAATCCTTTACCCTCAAGTTCATTGCTTGGGTCTTTACTATAGGCAACTTCGCGATCAAACAGCCTAGCGGGGTTTCCTATTGGTTCTCCAAGTCCAAAAGGAAAAGGTGCACCAATCACTTGTGAGAGTACCCCATTGAAAAGCTGAGAAGCTCCGCAACAAATTTCATTAATTTTGTTATAGTCAGCAATAACTTTGATTGAGAAAGCGTCAGACGGCTCTAAGAGAATTTGACCTCGCAATGAAAAACGATCTCGATCGTTAATATCTCCATTTGTGACCGTATTAGTGTAGTAGCCGTCCCTCTGATTGATGGAGCCTGAGAGGCGGAATGCTGCTTTGTCAGAAATTGGACCCGTAATACTAGCCTTGCCAATTATCTGGTCATAATTGCCATAGGTCAGCTCGCCCATTCCGCTAAATTCGAATTCTGGGCCTTTTGTTGTGATTGAAATTGCCCCTACAGACACATTTTTCCCGTAAATACTTGATTGAGGGCCTCGAAGTACTTCAATTCTTTCAAGTTCTGGAAGGTCTAGTATCGAAGACGCCGCACGAGATTGGTAAACGCCATCAATAAAAACGCCAACCTCTGCTTCAATGCCGGCATTATTTGCCCCATTACCAAAACCTCTTATCAAAAAGTTTGTTTGGGCAGAATTTTGAAGTTGGGTAACGCGCAATGTTGGCACTACGGTTTGAAGATCTAGCAGGTCGTTAATCTGTGATTGTTCAATCACAGCGGCATTAACGACGGTGATAGCTATGGGGACCTCCTGAAGGCTCTGCGCACGCTTGGTAGCGGTGACAATAATCTCTTCAGGTTTGATCAGGCTCGTTTCGCCATCTGCTGTGGCTCCTTGAGCATTAACCATTGTTGCCAAAACTAGCACGAGAGTTCCAAGAAATACTCGTACATTAGCCATATCTGCCCCCTGAGGTGTATTCTAAGAAATATCCCTTACCCTACTATTTTAAGGCATTATTGCAAACCAGCCCGATTGAGAGGGACTGAAGCTAGAAAATATCAATAAGTATACGTAATGACGCTGTTACTTCCGTCCTTCCCCTAACTATTTTCGTTCGGATTCTTCTTCCGGTAGTTCGCAATCCCAGACCTCACTCGTTAAACGATTCAATCCCTTTCTAAAGAAACACACTGTTTATCGGTTAGGTTGCGTTGGGTTTTTTGTCGATGACTCCATCCCAAACAGTCGACAAATGATAAATTAAACACCCGCTGATGACATTTTGAGGCTGATACGCCATCGCGGCCGTTTGATTAGGCCATAAACCGGAAGGGCTATGGCGCTATCAGCTAAAGGGAGAGTGAAGCGGGGTCTAGCACGTCAATCAAGCCGGGGTGATTTTGCTCTGCTTTCGCATGATTCCAGTTGAAATAGGCCAAAAAAACTCTGATATATCCGTTTAAGTGACGAGTTTGTTGTGACTAGTGAGTTTTGACCGGAGACGATCGTGTATCGCGAAGAAAAGGCATCTGGTGCAGATGCGCTGCCGTCCATCGACAGTATCCCGCTTTCAACACATGACGAAGCGGCGCGACAAAAGTATGTTGCCTTCCTGCGCAAGTTTGTAATGGCTGATCTCGCGCAAGACATGCGCGCGGTTTATGAAAATACAGTAGAGCCATCTTTCCGCGCTAATCATGGGGAAAGCCCGCAGCATGCGTTGACGGTCAGAAAGGCTATGGAGCCAAAAACCTTTTACAAGACGTGGTCATCTCTTCGGTACAATGCTCAGGAAATGACGTGGAACTCCGTGCAAGGAGAGGTGGAGCGGGCTTTGCCAGAACTTATTGATGTGGCAGATAAAGTGGCTAGGCAAACGCCAGCCGGCGGAACATTGAGGCTAAATCCGGACCTGTCGATCCCAAAAGCGGTTAGCGCTTTGGACATTCATTTAATGCCCGGCTGTTTTTATACAGAGTACCTTGAAGAAGATGTTGCTGTTGGAGCCGTTTATGCTCACGGTACTAAAGTGTTTTCAGGGGCATTAAAGCCAGCCAAAAATCCGGGCAAGGGCGGCGTCGCAGACTCCATTTCTCACTACTTAACGCTCAAATATCCCAATTTTAAACCGAAGCGAATTTTAGATTTGGGTTGTACGATCGGTTCGAATTTATTGCCTTTTCACCGAGCGTTTCCCGGCGCCGAACTCTACGGCATTGATGTCGGCGCCCCGGTGTTACGATACGGTCATGCACGCGCTGAGGCGCAAGGTATTTCCACACACTATTCACAACAAAATGCCGAGGAGACGGATTTCGAAGACGGAATGTTCGATCTTGTGGTCTCAAGCTTCTTTTTCCATGAGGTGGCTGTGCCATCGACTAAAAAGATTTTGGCTGAGGTCAATCGGTTGTTGGCGCCGGGTGGTGTAACGATCCATATGGAATTACCACCTACCTCATCGATGGACCCTTACTATAATTTCTTTTTGGATTGGGATGCTTACCACAATCACGAGCCTCACTATGCCGCGTTCCGGAGGCAAGACCCCATCGCTCTAATGGAAGAAGCCGGATTCGCGTCGGAAAACTGCCGCCTTGTTCGTATCCCCGATCGCGGCGGGGTCAGTGATGAAGAATTCGCTGCCTTTGCCCGCGGCGAAGCAGAAGCGCCGCAGCACAGCAATTTCTCTAGCTACTATTTGTTCGGTGCGGGAAAGTAGTGCTGTTGAGCCATTGCGTATTCGTTTGACCGCGCCGATACTTTTTACTTGGTCATTGCTCTGGAGGTTTGCATGAACGCCATTCGTGATATCGACACATTGGTTGATCCAACACACGACGAGCTAGCCCGTCAGGGTTTTGTTTCGCGGTTGCGCAAACACATCATGAAGGATGTCGCTGACGATATGCAGGCGGCTTACGAAAAATCTGTGAAGCTGGACTTCGTCGCATCCCATGGGCGTGAGCCTGATTCTGGCGAGGAAGTCCGAGATGCTATAGCCGATAATCTAACTTATCGTGTGTGGAGTAGTCTTCGGTACAATGCTCAGGAGATGGTCTGGGAATCAGTTCGGGAAGAAGTCGAGCGCCAGCTGCCTGAGATGATTTCTATTTCTGATCAAGCACAGCAATCAAATTCCCACGGTGGATCTTTGACCTTAGACCCTGACTTAGAGATGCCTGATTACATTGACATTCTTGATGTCCACCTTATGCCGGGGTGTTGGCACGACGAACATGCTAAAGGTGATGTCGCCCAAGGGGCAATCTATGCGCACGGCGGTTTGGTATTCAGGGGGTCGCTGTTACCAAGCAAAACCCGCAGCGGCGTCGCAGCATCTGTTAGCAAGTGGCTGTCAATTCGCTACCCCGATTTTAAACCCGAAAAGATACTGGAGACCGGCTGTACCATCGGCAACAACCTATTTCCTTATAAAGATATTTTTCCAGACGCGGAGCTAACCGGTGTTGATTTAGCCGCACCTTGTTTGCGCTATGCCCACGCGCGGGCTGCAGCTCGTGGCATTGATGCGCAGTTCTCACAGCAGAATGCAGAAAAACTCAACTTCGCCGAGAACACATTCGACCTCGTGGTTTCAAGCTTCTTTTTCCATGAGACGTCTGTTGCAGCAACCAAGAGAATACTCGGTGAGTGTCGTCGTATTCTTAAACCGGGGGGCATGATGGTTCATATGGAGTTGCCACCAGCTTCTCAGGTTGACGCCTATTACAACTTTTATCTCGACTGGGATAACGAGCATAACAATGAGCCGCACTACAGGGATTTCCGGTCTCAAGAGTGTGTCGACCTCCTGGCCAGCGCTGGGTTTAGCGAAGGTGAATGTTTTACCGCATCCATTCCGGATGTAGGCGGTGCTGATCCAAACTATTTCCGTCAGGTTGCCCTCGGCAAAACTCCGCCCCCCGCGCACGGGAATTACACGTCTTGGGCTTTGTTCGGGGCTATCAAATCCGAATGACTTTGTGGCGTATCCAACTGGGCTTGTTAAGTCGCGTCGGTATGGAATCAGTGAACGGTCACCGGCGCAGTAAGTGGAATCGGGGCTTAGTTTTCGCATGCCGGTGAAATGGTCACAGATCGCGCGGCGAACAAGAAGACTCTGCGGCTAAGACCTGGTTGTTTATAGTGCCGTATAGCGCGAGGTCGCTGGCCCACTAAAAGTCGATCCCTATACCCACCAATAGTGCTTTACAGGATGGAGTGGCTGAGGCGAGCGATAGGCTCGCTCCCGATCTAGATGCTGACCTCGTGGCAGACGAGGAGTACGAGGACGAATAGTCCAAGGATCAGGAGCAAGCCTCAGCCGGCGGTAGCCGGTTGGCCTATGCGCAGTGCACTGCCCCTAGAAGAGGACTCGAGCGCTGGACGCAAAGATAACGCCCGTCGACAGCACGGTCGAAATTACGACAGTGACGTGCAGATAATTGGTTAAGCGTTCCATACCATTCCTCCTTTATCGCTTTGCCGGTGCAACGGGTACCGACCTACATCGCGATATATGTGCGAAATAATATTACTTTATTATGAAATAAATGGATAATGCTGCATAACAGCAATGCTTATGCTGCATAGCGGGATAATTTGGTTCTCTGATTACAAAACAAGGCCATAGCATAGCGAGCTAAAATCCTAGTGAGGCACCAGTTTTAGTTCAGATCTAAAGATCTCTAGTGCGTTGAGCAGAGAGTTGCTTTGCCGCAAGGTGCGGTGGCGGGTGCTCACCACATATTTGCCTTTGCGAGCTAATGAACTGCGGGCCTTGCCCTCCGTGGCTAATTTGGTGACCGTGAACAGAGGCTCTTCCCGACTGCTGCGATAGATGCAGAAGCGCGCAAATGCTGGAGTGGCGCCGATGGCGTAGTCGCGCCATTCGCCGGTGATCACGCGAGACGAATAGACAGCAAGGAGTTGTGTTAGTTCTGAACGAGTAAAGTGAAGGGCTGACCCTTTGCGCCGATAGTCGGAAATCCGTACCAATTGATTCACTGGCCGGTAAGCCCCTTCAAATCACTGACGAGATTCATATCTTTTCATTGATTACGAGGTCCCGCAAGACGGCGATAAGTGGCTAAACAGCGCGATTTCTGAATAAGAGGCCAGTTTAGTATCCGGCGGAGCCCACGGGTGCGTTTTGACGGTCTGGATCTGGGCGATCCAAGCAGTTGATGTCGCCGACTGGTTCATAGCAATAGCGGCTGCGCTGGCTCACAGGTAGGCCGCTGTCTGAACAGAGCATACCGCTGATCACCCCCCTCTACCGCCGCACTCTTAGCTTGCGGATTGACGCAGCATGCGATCACTAGTCGCGCCGCACGCGGTTAAAAGAGCCATTAGGGCCAGAATCAGTGAGACTCGAGCCATGAAAGACTCTCCGTGGGTTGATTTCAGATGGTCCGTCGCTCTCTGAAATTACGGTGGATAAGGGGAGTCAATATGAGTTTTGGCCTGACCCTCTAACAAATGCTGAATCTCCAGATATTTCGTCAAATTCTGGCCTGATATCCCGAATTGCAACACTGCGGCCGCATGGGTATGGTACGCGCCGATTCGTCCACTTTTGCCCCCGGTCGTCCGGTGTCCGGACCAGACTGATGAGGATCCATCCTGTGACCAAGAAAAAGGTTGTCGGCCAAAAGGCAGCCAAATCTAAAAAAGAGTCTAAGCCGTCACCTGAAGATGAAAATGAAGGTGCCGTTGACGCGTTCATGACGGAGGTCGAGTCCGAGCTCCGTGATGAACAGATTCAAAAGATATGGAACCGTAATAAAGTCTGGGTTTATGGCGCGATGGCCGGGCTCGTGTTTGGCGTTGCCGCGTTTCAGTATTGGCAAGGATTAGAGACCGAACGTTTGGCGCAGCAGGCGGATACTTTTGCTCGAGCTACAGAACAGTTAGCTGATGGTAACAATGAGGCGGCGTTGTCTGAATTGTCAGCAATTGTCGACCAGGGCGGTCCCTACGGTGCATTGGCTGACCTACAGCGCGCTGGAATTCTCTTAGAGCAGGGTAATGCGCGGGATGCGATCTCGATATATCGGACGCTGAGCAATGACGCGAGCATCGCGTATGTGTTTAGTGATCTCGCAACCCTGCTATGGGGCATTCATGGTTTGGATACGGAAGACCCTATGGTGTTGGAAGAAGCCATCGAGCCCCTGACCGATCCTAGTAATGCATATAGTTTCTCCGCATTAGAGTTGATGGCGCTACTGTCCGCAAGCCGTGGAGATATAGAAGGTGCCCGCGCGATCCTGGACCAACTTGTTGATGATGCGAACACACCGGCTGCCATTAAGAATCGCGCCAGTGAATTGTCTGCCGTCTACAATAGTCCCGTTGGATCAGTTCCCTCGCGCACTGTTACTAGCCCAGTAACTGACAGTGGTGAATTGGACGAGACCATCATTGACTCCGATAAACCGGCGGGAACGCCATAAGCGACGATCGGCCTTAGCGATGACGATGCAGCATTCACGTTTCAATCGATCGTATTCGTTCCTTGTGGTGGGGGTGCTATCCGCTGTTTTGCTTTCTGCGTGTAGCGACCTTAATCCTTTCGATGGTGGAGAGGACGATGAAATTCTTCCCGGCACACGCATTTCGGTTTTGGCTCTCGAACGTGCTCTGAGGCCTAACCTCAATGCTGTCGACACGCAAATCGTTTTGCCGGCGCCTGAAGACACGACGACCTGGAGTCAAGCTGGTGGGTTATCTCATCATGCTATGCATCACATGGTTATTGGAGCCGCGCCCCGCGTGGTGTGGCGCGCAAATGCCGGTTCGGGATCGGGAGAGCGCAATCGCACCCTGGGCGAACCTGTGGTCGCAGATGGGCGCGTGTTTGTCCTTGATGCGAAGTCGTTTGTTGCAGCGTTCAACGCCAACAATGGTGACCGTCTGTGGCGCCGGGAACTGGTGTCCAAGGATGAGGAAGATGCTCATTTTCTTGGCGGCGGCTTGGCCCATGAAGGAGGATTGGTCTTTGCAACAACTGGCTTCGCTGAAGTCGTCGCCCTGAATGCTCAGTCCGGCCGTACCGTCTGGCGCGGCAAAGTTGAAGCACCTATTCGGTCAGCGCCGTCAGTAAATGGTGGGCGCGTGTTCGTGACTACCGTTGATAATCAGGTCTTCGCCCTATCGGCGCGGACAGGTGAGCGCCTGTGGACCTACTCCGGTGTGAGTTCGCAAACAATTTTGCTTGGCGGCGGTAGCCCTGCGGTTGACGGGGGTGTGGTCATTGCGCCTTTCACAAATGGTGAGATCGCCGCCCTGCGTGTGGACAATGGGTCAGTACTATGGAGTGACTCTGTCATCGCCGTACGGCGTACGGAAGCGGCCGCGAGCCTGACTGATATTCGGGGCCGGCCAGTGATTGACCGCGGCCGTGTCTACGCCGTAGGCCACTCAGGAATTTTGGTGTCGATTGATCTGCGGACTGGTCAACGGGTTTGGGACGTGCCCGTCCCGGGTGTCTATCAGCCATGGATTGCCGGTGATTTCTTGTATGCCACAACCATCGATTCTGAGGTGGTTTGTGTTGATGTGCGCACAGGGCAAATCATGTGGGTCACCCAGTTGCGCCGGTTTGAAGATTCTGACAATCAAGAAGATCGGATCATTTGGACCGGGCCTTCAATTGCCAGCGACCGGTTGATTGTATTTAGCTCCAATGAAGAAGCGTTGGCGTTATCGCCTTACAGCGGGAGCGTCCTAGGCGACATAGAGCTTAGGGCGCCAGTGACTATTTCTCCGGTGTTCGCTAACTCGACAATGTATGTCTATGACGACGACGGTACGCTTCTCGCGTATCGCTAACGGATTGCTAGGGCCTCTGCCCCCATGTCTTTCACGCTCGCTATTGTTGGACGCCCTAACGTGGGTAAGTCCACCCTGTTCAATCGGCTCGTCGGACGTCGGTTGGCGTTGGTGCATGACCGGCCTGGGGTGACCCGCGACCGACGGCAAGGCGAAGGTCATCTTGCAGATTTGACCTTTCAAGTTATCGATACCGCTGGTCTAGAAGACAGTGATACTGGAACTCTTGAAGGTCGCATGCGCGAGCAAACCGAACGCGCTGTCGCTGAGGCCGACGTCGCCCTAATGGTGATTGACGCGCGCGCCGGGGTGACCCCCATCGACGAGCACTTTGTAGACGTGCTGCGCCGCGGCTCGACCCCAATAATATTGGCTGCAAACAAGTGCGAAGGTCAGGCGGCTCAAGCGGGTTTGTATGAGGCCTTTAGCTTAGGGTTGGGTGAGCCGATCGCCTTATCTGCAGAACATGGCCAGGGGTTGAGCGAACTGTATGACGCGCTGTTACCCTTCGACCAGCCGACGGATTCCGTAGATGAAGTTATAGATCATGTGGACGAGACCGACTCCCCTAGGTTCGACGATGAGGTGGTTGGGGAAGGTGACGGCGAAGACGAAGAGGGGCATGAAGATCCAGAACGACCTTTGCAGCTTGCAATCGTCGGCAGGCCCAACACCGGGAAGTCGACATTGGTCAATCGATTGCTGGGAGAGGACCGTGTTCTTACTGGACCAGAACCTGGTGTAACACGGGATGCTGTTCCTATTGATTGGGAATACGAAGGGCGTCGGGTTCGCCTGGTTGATACAGCCGGGTTGAGAAAGAAAGCCAAAGTGAATGATGCTGTTGAGAAGCTTTCGGCACTTGATACCTTGCGGGCTGTGGACCTTGCAGAAGTTGTCGTGTTGGTGCTCGACGCCGATGCCATTCTGGACAAACAGGATCTCACCATCGCGGCACGCGTCATTGAAGAAGGGCGGGCTTTGGTCATTGCGGTGAACAAGTGGGATGTTGCAACAGACCGCAAGGAATCACTGCTTCAACTAAAGGAAAAACTAGAAAAATCGCTAACCCAGGTGCGCGGTGTTCCGACCATTACGATTTCGGCGAAGACGGGAAGCCGTGTGTCGGAATTAATGAAAACCGTGTTTAAGACGCGGGAGATTTGGAACACGCGGTTACCGACGGCAGCTCTTAATCAGTGGCTTGAAGATGTTACCCAAAAACACCCACCGCCTCTTTCTAAGCAGAAGCGCAGGATTAAGTTGCGCTACATCACTCAAGCAAAGGCGCGGCCGCCTACTTTCATTATGTTTACGTCTCGCCCCGTCGATCTGCCGACCAGTTATCATCGTTATTTGATGAATGATCTGCGCGACACGTTTGGGTTCGATGGTGTGCCGTTGCGCCTTCATGTGCGCAAACCCGACAACCCCTACGCGCCAAAAGACTAGCGTTCAAAAACCGTTTGCCCACCGACGATGGTTCTAACGACCTGAATGTTGGCCAAGTCCTGCGCTGGCGCGGTCAGTGGATTCTGTTCTAGCACGACCAAGTCAGCAAGTTTTCCCGGTTCAAGCGTGCCTTTGTCTTGTTCTTCAAATGCCTGATAGGCGGCGTAGGTGGTGATGCCTTTTAGAGCTTCAATCACCGATATGCGCTGGCTGGCTCCGATCACACGTCCACCAGAAGATAGTCGGTTCACAGCTGACCAAACGATTCGCATGGGCTCCATCGGAACCACGGGTGTGTCTGCGTGTAAGGTGAAAGCCATGCTGCGTTTCACTGCCGAGGCTGTTGGGCTCATTTGGGCGGCACGTTCGGGCCCCATAAAAATGTTCCAGTGACGGTCGCCCCAGTAGTAGGTGTGAAGATTGAAAAATGAGGGGATGATTCTAGCGGCAGCCATGCGATCCAATTGATCTTCCCGAGCCATCTGAGCGTGGATCACGATGTGCCGCGTGTCAGCGCGCGGGTTGGCTTTGGTGGCCTGTTCAAAGGCGTAAAGTACGTCATCAATTGCGGCATCGCCGTTACCGTGGATGGCTATTTGATATCCTGCGTCGTGAACAGTTGCGATTTGCTTGGCGAGTGCCTCCCGATCCATGCGCGGATATCCGCGATATCGTGGATCATTATGGTTATGGCTGTGATAGGGCTGGCTGAGATATCCGGTGTAGCCCTGAATGGAACCGTCTGCGAACCCTTTGATAGCACGGAGGGTGACCATACCGTTCGTGTCTGGCTGTTCTAGAGCGCCGCCATTTTCGACCAAGGCGACCATGGCTTGCAAGACCGGCCAGACGTGCACCCGAATGGGAAGAACGCCTTGGTTGAATGCTTTGACAAAGACATCAGCGCCGTTTGGTCCTGTTGCTCCTTGCTGGGCGGTGGTTACACCGACGGCAGCATATCCTTTGGCTGCTGCGGCGATGGCGTCAATCATGTCCTTTTCAGAGAACTGCGGAAGGAGTTCACCAACCTTTCCCATGGCGGGAGGCTCCTCGAGTACGCCATTGGGTTCACCCGTCGCCTCGTCTATGCGGATTTTTCCACCGAAGGGTTGAGGTGTGTCTTTGGTGAGTCTGGCCAACTCTAGCGCTAGGCTATTGGCGACACTCAAGTGCCCAGATATATGGCCAATGTAGATTGGGTGTACCTTCGACACTTGGTCTAAATCCCAACGCGTCGGGTGCCGCATCTCTGCGACCAAGGTGTCGTCATAGCCGCGGCCTTGAATCCATTCGCCAGCGGGTGTGTTTGCGGCCTTAGCGGCGAGCGCGCGAATCATTTCATCAATGGTGGTTATGTCGCCGATCGGTGGGCTGTTGAGGTCAACAAAATGTTGTTCGATCAATCCTGAACTTGGGAAATGACCATGAGCATCGATAAATCCGGGGAGAAGAGCTTTTCCGTCTAAATCGATGATCGTCGTGTCCGGACCAGCTAGTGCTGACAATTCGGCGGTGGTGCCGACAGCAGAGATTCGATCTCCAGAGATGGCCAATGCTTCAGACACGGAATCGTTGTTCGGGCCCGTGAGGGTGATGACGGCGCCATTGATCAACACCGTGTCCGGCTGGCTGTTAGCGATCGAGATAGTCGGCGCAAATAGAGCTGCAAAAAAGGCGAGTAATCGCATGTAGGGCATAGGACCTCCGAAACCTAATCGGCGATGGTAACCCGTTCTCCTGTTTTGTCATGCGCTGGATCGGCCAGGTCAACAAAGGCGGTGGTTACATCTTCTGGAGCGCGCAGCATGTTTTGATCCTCGCCTGGAAAAGCTTTGAGGCGAAGGGCGGAACGAACCGGGCCAGGGTCAATCAGATTGGCGCACACTTTGGACTCGGTCATTTCGGCTGCATAAATGCGGACCAATTGATCAAGGGCAGCCTTCGATGCGCCATAGGCTCCCCAATAGGGTGCGGGGAGTGACCCCTGGCTGCATGTCACAAATATAGCGCGGCCCGCGTCTGACTGTCGCAACAGGGGATCAACGCTGCGAAGGAGTCGCCAGTTCGCCGTGACATTGAGGTTGAATACTTGATCCCAAAACTTTGGCGGAATGTGTCCTACCGGAGAAAGTTGTCCCAAGGTCGCCGCCGCGCCGACTACTACATCTAATTTTCCATACCGTTTGAATAGCGCTTCCCCAACTTGATCAATCTTGTCGAAGGCGGTGAGATCCTCATCTACGAGAACCGCGCTTTGTCCTGTCGCTTCCATAATTTCATCGTCTAGCGAAAGCAATTCATCTTTGCTCCGCGCGATGGCGACGACAGTCGCGCCTTCACTGGCGAAGCGTTTGGCTACAGCTCGGCCGATTCCTTTAGAGGCACCGGTTACAAGAGCGATGCGTCCGGCAAGCCGGTCGCCAGCAGGACCGACCATAAGGACTAAGCCCGCCCTTCGGTGAGGAGGGACAATTGATGCGGAAGGGCTTCAGCGTTGAGATCTGTCAGAGCTGACGGGTACTCGCCGGTGAAACAGGCATCGCAATACTGCGGGGTGTCGCTGTTTCGCTTTGCTTCACCGACGGCGCGATAAAGTCCATCCACTGAGATAAAGGCGAGGCTATCAACCCCGAGCTGTTTGGCCATGCCATCAACATCGTGTTGAGCTGCAAGGAGTTGTTCTTTTTCCGGTGTGTCGATGCCGAAATAACAGGGGTGGGCAGTCGGGGGCGAAGAAATGCGCAAGTGTACTTCCTTAGCGCCGGCTTGGCGGACCATATCGACGATCTTAGTTGAGGTGGTGCCCCGGACGATGGAGTCGTCAACGAGGACAACCCGCTTGCCTTCGATTTGTGCCCGATTGATGTTGTGTTTGCGTTTCACGCCAAGGTGCCGTGTTTTATCAGTGGGTTGAATAAAGGTGCGACCGACATAATGGTTACGGATGATGCCGTATTCGAACGGCATTTCGATTTCCGCCGCATACCCAAGCGCCGCTGGTACGCCGGAATCTGGAACCGGTACGACGACATCGCATGGCACGTGACTTTCACGTGCGAGCTCTTCGCCAATACGTTTACGCACTTCGTAAACGCTGGATCCTTCACAGATGCTGTCTGGACGCGCGAAATAGATGTATTCAAAAATACAGAACCTAGAGCCAGCTTCGGGAAAAGGTCGCACTGAACGCAACCCATCTTTGTCGACGATGACCATCTCGCCAGGCTCAACATCCCGGACGAATTCGGCGCCAATAATATCAAGGGCACAGGTTTCCGAGCATAGGATGTAGGCGTTATCCAACTTGCCAATGACGAGTGGGCGAACGCCCAGAGGATCACGAACGCCATAGAGCGCCGTGTTGGTCATGGCGACCATGGAGTATGCCCCCTCAATTTGCCTTAGGGCATCGATGAAACGCTCTTGCACCGTAGCTTGTTGGCTAATGGCAATAAGGTGGACGACAACTTCGGTGTCGGATGTCGACTGAAAAATGCACCCGCGGCGCACGAGCTCCTGACGCACAGTTAAAGCGTTCGTCAAATTGCCGTTGTGCCCTAGTGCCAAGCCACCAAATTCAAAGTCGGCAAACAGGGGTTGGACATTCCTTAAAATGGTGTCGCCCGTTGTTGAGTAGCGGTTGTGGCCCAGCGCCATATGGCCCTGTAGTCGGGCCATGACAGCTTCTGCCTTAAAGTTATCGGAGACATGCCCAAGTCCGCGGTGACTGTGGTAGTGCTCGCCATCAAAAGTGACGAGGCCAGAAGCCTCCTGTCCACGGTGCTGTAACGCATGGAGACCGAGCGCCGTATGAGACGCGGCGTCAGGGTCGCCGAAGATGCCAAATACGCCGCATTCCTCGTGCAACGTATCTCCATCCAGTGGGTCGGTTGTGAGCTGCGAGGGGTCCGGCGGTGTCATGCCCTAGTTGTCATCCTGATTGGTTTGAAACAGGCGGTCCATACTGCGGCGCTGATCTTGCTCGTAGGCGCCGTCCGGAGTTGTGGGCGCGTCGGGGTCGCTGCCTGGAGGAGGCTGAGTCAACTTATCAAAGGTTTCTTTGAGTTCCATAGCGTCCTTGGCGGTATCGGAGGCTTCTTTAGCAGCATCTTCGGCAGCCATAAAGCTTTCTGGCGCCAGAGATTGCATGAAATCTGCAGTCCCTTCGATTACGGGCAAGGTTTTAGCAGACCGCACCCAATCTGGGCGTTCGCCGGTATCAATAATCCAGTCCAGAATCAGCAGTGCGGCTGCAAGAATTACGGCGCCGCGAAGTAATCCGAAGACAAAACCAAGCGACCGATCAAGGTTGTTGAGCGCGCTGGCCTGAATTGATTTCGACAACATCTTTGTGAGGATGGATAAGACGACGAGGACAATAAGAAAAATGACAACGCTGGTGACAATGTCTGCGATGAGATCATTGGCGATGTATCCACGTGCGATATGTCGTAGTTCCGGCACGCCATAAACGATGGCAAGTATGCCCCCAATCCACGCTGCAACCGACAACACCTCATGCACAAAACCGCGCATGAAAGCGAGGATGGCGGAGACCAGTAGAACAATCACCACGACCAAGTCGAGACCACTAATGGGGATAGATTCCATCTATTTGGCCGTGGTGTTTTTTAGGGTCATGAGAATTTGTCCACCAAGGCCTGTACATGACCCAAGGACTCGATGCTGACAGACTTTGAGTCCATGGGCTGTTTGCGGCGACCTGAGTTCTTGGGCATCCATGCTTCTGTGAACCCTAATTTTGCCGCTTCCCGCAGGCGTTGATCCATTTGCGTGACGGCCCGGATTTCGCCGGACAGACCGATCTCACCAAACACCACGGCACCCGAAGATACAGGAGAATCCCGAAAGGACGAGACCAATGCCGCGGCCACTGCCGCATCAGCTGCCGGTTCGGACACGCGCAACCCACCGGCCACGTTCAAATAAATGTCATGCCCGCCAAGTGCAAGTCCACAACGTGATTCCAGGACCGCGGCGATCATCGCGAGCCGCCCTGAATCCCAGCCAACGACGGTGCGCCTGGCGGTGCCTAGGCTTGACGGTGCCACCAGAGCTTGAATCTCGACCAGCATGGGTCGTGTGCCTTCCAGTCCCGCGAACACGCAACTGCCGGACACGTTGCCCCGTCGCTCCGCCAAGAATAGGGCAGAGGGGTTGGGGACTTCGGCTAGACCGGCATCGGCCATCTCAAAGACGCCGATTTCATCTGTGGCGCCGAAGCGGTTTTTCACCGCCCTAAGAATACGGAAATGATGACCGCGCTCACCTTCAAAATAGAGCACGGTATCAACCATATGCTCTAGAACCCGCGGTCCCGCAAGAGTGCCTTCCTTTGTGACGTGGCCAACCAGAAACAACGTGAAGCCGCGTTTCTTGGCTATGCGGATAAGCTCGTGAGAACAGGTCCGCACCTGTGTGACGGTGCCAGGCGCTGAATCAATGGCATCTGTGTACATGGTCTGGATGGAATCGATAACCACAAGGTCAGCGCCGTCATTGACGTCAAGGCTGGCGGCGATGTCTCTGACATTGGTCGCAGCCGCGAGTTCCACAGGTGCATTTTCCAGGCCAAGGCGCGCGGCGCGCAGACGAACTTGATCCACGGCTTCTTCACCGGTGATATAGAGACACTTTGCGCCAGCTGCGACTGCTCCGGTGGCTTGGAGAAGCAGTGTCGATTTACCGATACCCGGATCGCCACCAACCAAAATGGCTGAGCCCGCTACTAACCCTCCGCCACAGACGCGATCGAGCTCAGCGATGCCGGTCTTTAGTCGTGGTGGCGCCGCTGTTTTGCCCTTGAGCCCGACAAATGAGATTGCTTTACCGCCTTTACCACCGCTTACCCCTTTAGGGAGCGCGCCCGAACCGGCTTCCTCTGCAAGTGTATTCCACTCATTGCAAGAGTCACACTTGCCAGCCCATTTTGAATAGACTGCACCGCAGGACTGGCAAACGAATTGCGCTTGGGTTTTGGCCATTCGTGCTTACCGCCGCAGCTCCATGTGGATCGGTCCGTCTGCACGCCCATGAACAAACTGATTAACGTAGTCGTTACCCGAGTGATCGACATCTTCCGCCGCGCCAATCCAGATCAGCTTGCCGTGATACAGCATGGCAATGCGGTCGCCGATTTTGCGGGCAGAGGCCATGTCATGGGTGATAGAAAGCGCCGTGATGCCTTGGTCTTTAACGCAGGTCACGATGAGGTCGTTGATAACGTCGGCCATGATGGGGTCTAGACCGGTGGTCGGTTCGTCAAAAAAGACGATCTCGGGTGAGCCTGCTATGGCGCGGGCGAGGCCAACACGCTTTTGCATACCGCCGGATAGCTCCGCGGGAGAGAGGGCTCCAACATCCTCAGACAATCCGACCTTGGCTAAAGTCTCAATTGATCGTTCTTTGGCCTCGGCGCGGCTCATGCTCGAGCCCTGTATCAAACCGAAGGCGACGTTCTCCCAAACCGGTATGCTGTCAAACAACGCTCCACCCTGAAACAACATCCCGAATTTTTTGTTGGTCTCGTCGCGGTCATTGGCAGCCACATGGGTGACATCAGTTCCATCCACTTCGATGGTGCCTAAATCAGCCGTTAGCAGCCCTAGGACGCATTTCAACAACACGGACTTGCCTGTGCCTGATCCTCCTATAACGACGACAGATTCCGCAGGCGCGATGTCTAGGTCAATTCCGGTGAGTACGTCTTTGGTTCCGAAACTCTTGCAGACGTTCTCAAGATGAATTTTTGGCGGCGTGCTCATACGGAAAAGAATAGTTCAGTGATCATGTAATTAAAGACCAAGATCAGGATTGAGGATGACACCACTGCGTTGGTTGTGGCGCTGCCTACACCCTGAGCTCCTCCCTTGGAGTTGAAACCGTTGTAGCAACCCATTAGCGCAATAATGAATCCAAACACCGCAGCTTTGACGAGGCCTGAAATGACGTCTATGGGCTCAAGGAAGTCTATGGTGTTGGATAGATAAACGTTGGGATTAAATCCTAGCTTGTATACACCAACGATGTAGCCGCCGAATACGCCAATAATATCTGCAACGAGAACTAGCAACGGCAGCATCAAAAGCCCAGCAATCAACCGCGGCACAATCAGGTACTTGTATGGGTTAGTCGACAGCGTTGTCAGGGCATCAATCTGTTCGGTGACCCGCATGGTGCCGATCTCTGCAGCCATGGAAGCGCCAATACGCCCGGCGACCATTAGCCCAGCAAGGACGGGACCAAGCTCTCTCGTGAGAGAGAGCACAACCACATTGGCGATGGCGCTCTCCGCGTTGAATCGGGCAAAGCCCGTATAACTTTGCAACGCAAGGACCATGCCAGAGAAAATTGCCGTCAATCCAACGACCGGAAGAGAATAGTATCCAATGTCGATCATTTGCCGGCCGATCAAGCGCGGAAAGATTGGTGGTCGCACACAATGAGACACAGACGTCAGAGTAAAGAGCGTGAAGCGACCCAGCTGTTCAAGAAACCGAAGTACAACACGGCCGATCAACGCGAGAAAATTCATGAGCCAAGTCCAGGAACAGAATCTGGAAGGTAGCGACGGGCATACCGATGACCAAGGCTGGTAAGCACTTCATATCCGATCGTCCCGGCGTCGCGCGCCAGGTCGTCTGCGGTTGAATGTTCTGCGATAATGTCGATCATGGCGCCGGGCCTTGCACTTGAATCTGGGACATTGGAAATATCAAAGGTCAGTAAATCCATCGAAACAATGCCGGCAACCCGAATGGGAATTCCATCTAGCTGAGCCTGCCCTGCGTTGCTCAGGGAGCGCAGGAAGCCATCAGCATAACCTATTGAAACTGTTGCCAATTTCATCCCATCAGTAGCTTCGAAGGTGGCACCGTATCCAACGGTCTGGGTGCTGTCAACGCGCCGAATCTGAAGGATTTTGGCTTGCAAACGAACCACCGGCAGCATTGGGTTTTTAGTGTCCGGTTGCGGGTTAAGGCCATAGAGCGAGGCCCCAGGGCGGGCATAATCAAAGTGCCAGCCCTCACCAAGGAAAATGCCCGAGCTGTTACTTAGGGTGCCTTTTGCATCAGGGAACTTGCTACGGAAGGCGCTGAGCGCACGCGTAAATTTTTCGAGTTGCATGGTGTTGAGTGGATGCTCTGGTGTTCCAGCACAGGCGAGATGGCTCATCAGGGCAAGGGGTGTAAGGCCTTGAAAGCCATTTGGGTCGTTGAGATGGTTGGTAAACTCAGCCTCACTCAAGCCGAGACGATTCATACCTGTGTCAATCTGGATTAGCGTTTCTTGCAAGACGCCAGTGTCGGTCGCAAAGGTGCGCCATGCCAGAATTTGATCTGGCGTGCTGAGTACTGGGATTAAACTGTGCTTGAAGACTTCACTTTCAAGGCCTGGGTTAACACCATGCATGACAATGATGCGAGGGCCTCGACCAACCGCCTTACGCAGGTTAATGCCTTCACTCAGGAGTGCGACATAGAACGTCTTACAGCCCGCCCTAGCCAGTGCCGCGGCAACATTGGCGGCTCCCAATCCATAGGCATCTGCCTTAACAACAGCGCCGCAATCGCACCCAGGTTTGAGTTTTTTGCTCAGGAGGCGCCAATTTTCGGTTATGGCGGCAAGGTCGATGGTTAGAACCGCGCCTGCCTGGTCGGCCGAGACCGGAGCATTTGGATCCGACATTGAGCGTCAGCCTATTTCTTCCGGCAAGTGACTCATGTCGGCAAGATTGTCGAAATGGGTGAAGCTAGGCTCGAACAGAAGTTTCACGGTGCCTGTCGGACCATGACGTTGTTTGCCAATGATCACTTCCGCCATGTTGTGCACAGTCTCCATGTCGCTTTGCCACTTAAGCATTTTCTCTTGATAGAGGTCTTCACGGTCATAGGATTCACGCTGCGGCTGCTTGCGCTCCAGGTAATACTCTTCACGATAAACGAACATCACGGCGTCCGCGTCTTGCTCGATCGATCCTGACTCACGCAGGTCGGAAAGCTGTGGCCGCTTGTCTTCACGTTGTTCGACTGCACGAGAAAGCTGTGACAAAGCGAGGACCGGAACATCAAGTTCTTTGGCCAGAGCTTTCAAACCGCGGCTGATGGCGGAGATTTCTTGAACACGGTTGTCGCTGCGATTGGAAGACGCAGCATCAAGAAGCTGCAAATAGTCCACAACGATCAAGCCGAGGCCATTGTGTTTTTCTGTCCTTGCCTGCCTAGCCAGTCGACGACACCGCGTGCGCATAGCCGAAATGGTAATCGCGGCCGTGTCGTCGATGAACAAAGGCAGCGCGTACAGCTCCTGACTGGCCGAGACCAATCGCCCAAAATCGTCATGGGCCAATCGTCCCGTGCGAATGTCATGTGAGCTGAGTCGTGCGCGCTCGGCGAGAATGCGCGTTGCCAGTTGTTCGGAACTCATTTCCAATGAGAAAAAAGCCACCAACTTGCCGCGATCCTCTTCCCGATCTGTATTTTGGAAGTGTGCCGCGGCGTTAAAGGCGATGGTTGTTGCTAGGGCGGTTTTACCCATGGCGGGGCGCCCAGCAAGAATTAGAAGATCGGAAGGGTGTAGACCCCCAAGTTTTGAGTCGAGATCTTTCAATCCTGTTGTTGTTCCCGACAGCGCACCATCTCGTCTGTGGGCCGCCTCTGCCATATCAATGGCGTCAGTGAGGGCGCCCTCGAAGTGTTGAAAGCCACCTTCTGTCTCGCCTTTAGAGGAGAGGTCAAACAGCTTTTGTTCCGAGGTCTCGATTTGATTGAGCGCGGTTTGATCCAAGTCAGAATCAAAAGCCTCATTCACCATATCTTGACCAACATTGATCAACTCGCGGCGAAGATAGAGATCATAAATAAGGCGACCGTAATCTCCGGCGTTGATAATGGTGACTACGGAATTGGCCAAACCCGTGAGAAAAGCCATTCCCCCGGCATCTTGAATGAGTGAATCTTGTTCGAGGTAAGTCTTAAGGGTGATGGGGTTTGCTTGATGACCTTGTTCCATCAAGCGGGCCGCTGCCTCGAAAACTTTAGTATGCACTGCATCTGAAAAATGCTCGGCACGGAGATAGTCTGAGACCGCTTCGTAGGCCCGGTTGTTGAGCATGATCGCGCCGAGCAATGCCCGCTCAGCTTCGAGGTTGTGCGGTGGCGATCGGAAAACGCCGTGATCAGACGAATCCGTCGCTAGAACTGGGCCAGCCGGAGGGTTCATGGTCGGACCATATCAACAATAGTCTCAGGCTTCACGGCCAATTTCCTGTGGGCTTCTGTGTAACCTGGGGATAAACGCGAGTCGGCCTAAATAAAAACGCCGGTCCTTGGACCGGCGTTTTCAATAAGTGCCCTAGGGCAACTGTATCGTTAGCCTTTGTCTTCGGCGCCCTTAGTTTCTTCGATCGCTGGAGCATCAGTTTTTTCTGCCTCAGCCGCTGCTTTGGCTTCATCAGCAGGTTGCGTATCGAGTTCTTCGTCCCGCGCCTGTTCAGCTTCGTGCTCTTGTGCGATAGCTTCTGCCGCGTCTTCTTCACGTTCGAGCAGAGCGCCAGCGGCATCAATATCAGCCTGATCCATTGAACGGGAAACAGTGACGCTTATGTCGACGCTAACTTCAGGATGAAGTTTGACAGGTACTGTGTATTTACCTAGCTGTTTAATGACCGCGTTTAGCTCCACTTGAGCGCTGTCCATCTTGACGCCATCTTCTTTAAGAGCATCGGCAACATCACGTGCTGTGACGGAGCCATAGAGCTGGCCACCTTCACCCGCTTGGCGAACCAACACCAAGTGCATGCCGTCCATCTTTTTCGCAACGGCTTCGGCTTCACCCTTACGCTCAAGGTTGATCGCTTCTAGCTCACTACGACGGCTTTCAAAGTATGTGCGATTGGCGTCAGTGGCGCGAAGGGCCTTTTTCTGCGGTAACAGGAAGTTTCGTGCATAGCCGGTTTTAACTTTCACGACATCGCCCATCTGTCCGAGCTTGTCGATCCGTTCTAATAAAATTACGTCCATGATGTGCCCCCTATTCGCTTAACACGTAGGGAAGAAGAGCAAGAAAACGAGCACGCTTAATAGCGCGGGCAAGTTCGCGTTGCTTCTTTGCAGAGACGGCAGTGATTCGGCTCGGCACGATTTTGCCTCGCTCCGAAATGTAACGCTGCAAAAGCTTGACGTCTTTGTAATCGATCTTCGGTGCGTTTGACCCTGTGAACGGGCAACTTTTGCGACGACGGAAGAAAGGTTTACGACCCATGGCCATTAGCTTTCTCCTTGTTTAGTGGTGGCGGGTGCATCATCCCGAGGCGGCCGACCGCGTCCGGAGTCAAAACGGCCACCGCCGCCACCTGGTCCACCTTCGCGGCGTCCGCTCGGGCGACCTTTATTGGTGAGAATAGCGGACTGACCTTCATCGTGTTCATCAACCCGAATGGTCATATAGCGCAAAATGTCTTCGTTAAGACGCATGAGGCGCTCGTATTCAGACACGGCTGCAGCAGGTGCATCCATGTTGAACAGCACGTAATGGCCTTTGCGGTTTTTCTTGATCCGGAAGGTTAGGCTTCTAAGGCCCCAGTGTTCACGTTTGGCAACGGATCCGCCGTTGTCTTCTATAATCTTGGTCAGATCGTCAGCCAGGGTGTCGACTTGTGTCGCCGAAATATCCTGACGCGCAATGACCACGCTCTCGTAGAGTGGCATGAGAATGCTCTCCTTATGGCTTCTCTCTTCCCGTTGATCCCATGATCTCCGGGCATAGCCGGTTAGACCGGCAAGGAGTTATGAAGGCGCGGAATATACACATTTCCATAGCCCCAGCAAGGGAAGACACTTGGATTTTCTTGGGTTTCTGCATTCTCGAAGCTAGCGCTCGTTCCGGTTGCTTGACAGCACCGCGGAATCCTGGCCTTAAACCTTGTGATAGAGGCGGATTTATACGTTGAGGCAAATGAGTCTAGGGGGCGAAGAAATGAGCTGGGCATACGTATTTCCCGGGCAGGGATCACAGGCCGTTGGGATGGGAAAAGATCTACATGACGCCTTTTCGGAGGCCAAAGAGGTCTTTCAAGAGGTCGATGAGGCATTAAGGCAGCCCCTGTCGAAACTCATGTTTGAGGGTCCTGAAGACGAATTAACTCTGACCGAGAACGCTCAACCGGCATTGATGGCCGTGAGCCTGGCAGCCGCCAGGGTTCTGGAAAGTCAAAGTTCGTTATCGATCCGCAGCACAGCGCGTTATGTGGCCGGACATTCACTCGGTGAGTATTCAGCCTTGGCCGCGGCTGGGGCTTTGTCAGTTTTTGATACAGCAAAGCTGTTGAAGATTCGTGGTAAGGCGATGCAAGACGCGGTACCCGTTGGGGAAGGCGCTATGGCTGCGTTGATAGGGCTTGATCTAGATGTTGCACAGGAAGTTGCTTCTGAAGCGGCCCGAGACGGACAAGTTTGTGCAGCAGCCAATGATAATGCGCCTGGCCAAGTTGTCGTGTCTGGTAACGCTGCTGCGGTGGAGCGTGCCGTGGAGTTGGCTAAGAAAAAGGGTGCTAAACGCGCGGTCATGCTGACGGTGAGCGCACCGTTTCATTGTTCTCTTATGCAGCCTGCCGCCGATGTAATGGCGGCCGCTCTCGCCGACGTGGAAGTCGTGGCGCCTGTGGTGCCGCTGATCGCAAACGCCACAGCAGCAAGTGTGATTGATCCTGGCGACATTCGTCGGCTCTTGGTGTCTCAGGTGACAGCCATGGTGCGCTGGCGGGAGAGCGTCGGGCTGATGAAGGAAGCGGGCGTCGACACGCTGATTGAAGTCGGCGCTGGTAAAGTGCTGACCGGGTTAGCCCGTCGCATTGATCGGGAGTTAATGGCGGTGAGCTTGCAAGGGCCAGCCGATCTAGAAGGGTTTCTCAAGACCGTTTGAAACGGCCGTTAGTCAATTGGAGAGTGCGATGTTTGATTTGTCTGGTAAGGCGGCTCTTGTCACCGGTGCGACTGGCGGCATTGGCGGCGCTATTGCCCGGTCGTTGCACGATCAAGGCGCGACAGTTGTTGTTTCTGGTACCCGGGAAGAGGTGCTTGCAGGGTTGACCTCTGAGTTAGGAGATCGCGCTCATGCCGTGCCGTGCAATCTGGCTGATACAGATGCTGTTGATTCTCTGATCGCAGATGCAGAAGCGGCTGCTGGACCCCTCGATATACTAGTCAATAATGCTGGTATTACGCGCGATGGCCTTATCCTGCGAATGAAGGATGAAGATTTTTGGGATGTTATTGGTGTGAACTTGGCGGTGGCCTTTCGGCTATCTCGGTCTGTCGTCAAGGGTATGATGAAGCGCAGGGCTGGCCGGGTCATTTCAATAACTTCTGTGGTTGGGGTGACCGGCAACGCAGGTCAGGTGAATTACGCCGCGTCTAAAGCGGGCCTGATTGGTTTTACCAAGTCTCTGGCACAAGAAGTTGCAAGCCGGGGCATCACGGCAAACTGTGTAGCGCCAGGGTTCATCGCCACACCTATGACGGACGCGCTGAACGACCAACAAAGAGATGCCATGATGGCGGCGATCCCAGCTGGCCGTTTCGGCGATAGCGAAGACGTTGCCGCTGCCGTTGCCTACCTTGCCTCTAACGAAGCTGCTTACGTTACCGGGCAGACCTTGCATGTGAACGGCGGCATGGCGATGATTTAGGTCTTGGATGCTCCAGATTGACGAGGCTACGTGTTGATTTGTGAGGGTTTTAAAGGGGGTTCGTAGACCTAGCCTTCCCATATGAAGTATGCTACCTAACCGCAACTTTTGGGGGCGATAGGCTACATATTGGCTTACTTTCGCTGCTACATACTCTCCCTGGGATAAAGTGAGGAAGGACGCCATGAGTGACGTCGCGGATAGCGTAAAGAAAATTGTTGTCGAACATTTAGGAGTTGAGGAAGCCAAGGTGACTGAGACCGCCAGCTTCATTGATGATCTGGGGGCTGACAGTCTTGATACCGTTGAGCTTGTGATGGCCTTCGAAGAGGAATTCGGGTGCGAAATCCCTGACGATGCGGCCGAGAAGATTTTGACCGTTAAAGACGCTATCGGATTCATCGAAGTCAACGCGTCTTAAGGTTTTCCCGCACCCAACGGCAACGTGGGCGCGTCGCATTGATTGGGGCAACTGTCTCTAGATGAGGGCATAATGACACGGGTCGTAGTAACGGGCCTGGGTCTGTTGACGCCACTAGGCCGTGGCGTTGAAGGCAACTGGCAATCACTGACTGAATCTAAGTCGGGCATTCGGGCTTTAGCGGGCTTTCATGTTGATGACCTTCCCTGCCGTATTGGTGGGCAGGTGCCTCAAGAAGAAGGTCATCCGTACAGGTTTGATGTAGACTCTTTGGTGTCACCCAAAGAACGCAAACGCATGGACGATTTCATCGTCTTTGGATTGGCGGCTGCGGATGATGCGATCGCTGATTCTGGTTGGGTGCCCAAGAGCGATGCTGATCGTGAGCGTACTGGCGTTATCATCGGGTCCGGTATCGGCGGCCTGCAAACCATCTATGATAATTCGGTGACCCTTCTTGAGAAGGGGCCGCGGAGAATTTCGCCATTCTTTATCCCATCCAGTTTAATCAATCTGGTGTCAGGTCAAGTTTCGATCAAGCATGGGTTTAAGGGGCCGAACCATGCCATCGTGACAGCCTGTTCTACGGGCGCGCATGCGATCGGTGATGCAGCTCGGATGATCAAATACGGCGACGCAGATGTCATGGTTGCTGGTGGCGCTGAGGCGGCGCTGTGTCGACTTGGGATCGCGGGCTTTGCTGCCGCAAAAGCTTTATCCACCGGCTACAATGATACGCCAAAGAATGCGTCGCGCCCTTGGGATAAAGGCCGTGATGGATTTGTTATGGGTGAAGGCGCTGGCGTGGTCGTGCTTGAAAAGTACGAACACGCCATGGCACGCGGTGCAAAGATATATGCCGAAGTTCTAGGGTACGGACTGTCTGGCGATGCCTATCACATTACCGCGCCTGCGGATGACGGTGATGGTGGGTTCAGGGCTATGCGGGGGGCGATTACAGATTCGGGATTATCTCCTTCCGACATTGATTACGTTAACGCTCACGGCACGTCGACGCCGAAAGGTGACGAGATTGAACTTGGTGCGGTCAAGCGTTTGTTCGGTAACCAAGCTTATAGGCTCTCTATGTCATCAACCAAGTCAGCCATAGGCCACTTGTTGGGGGCCGCTGGCAGCGTAGAGGCCATTTATTCGATATTGGCACTGAAGCATCAGATAGCACCACCAACACTAAACTTGGACGACCCATCTGATAGTTGTGATATTGATTTGGTGCCGCATACGGCCAAGGCACGCGACATACGTTTTGCGTTGTCTAACTCTTTTGGGTTCGGTGGCACCAACGCCTCCTTGGTTCTCGGTCCTGCTGCCTGATCAGGCAAACCTAAATGAAACGCCTGCTTGTTTTTTTAACCGTTTTGGCCGGTTTTGGATTGGCCGTGTTGGCTGGTGGTTGGTTTTGGTTGAACGACCACATTCAGGCACCGGGTCCACTCGACAAAAAGATAAATGTAGTTGTTGAGCCTGGGTCAGGCCTTGACGCAATTGCTAGCCAGCTTCGGCAGTCTGGTGTCATAGGCTCTGATTTCTTTCTTCGTTTGCACGCGCGGTTGGCCGGTTATGCGGCCCAGTTGAAAGCGGGCGAGTATCTGTTCGAACCCGGGATCAGTCCGGGAGCTGCAATGGCTAAGATTGTTGCTCATGATGTTGTGGTCCGATTTATTACGATTCCTGAGGGTCTGACGTCACAGCAGATCATCAATCTAATCGCTACAGCAGATGGCCTGACGAACGACCTTTCTCCATCCGTTAAAGAAGGAACATTATTGCCTGAGACGTATGGTTACGAGCGTGGTGAGTCTCGAGCCGCGTTGGTAAGACGGATGGAAGTGGCACTAAATCGAACGTTGTCTGATCTCTGGGCCGGGCGTGCCGCTGGCCTGCCGTTAGACTCGTCGGAAGAGGCGCTCATTCTTGCGTCTATTGTTGAAAAAGAAACATCTTTGCCTGAAGAACGTCCGCGCGTTGCAGCCGTGTTTATCAATAGACTAAGGCGCGGCATGAGATTGCAATCAGATTCTACAGTTGCGTACGGCGTCGACCCATCTGGTCCACTCGGACGACCAATACGACGTTCTGATCTGGATGGCGAAACGCCATATAACACCTACAAGATATCTGGACTGCCGCCCGGGCCCATTTGTCATCCGGGGCGGGATTCTATCGCGGCGGTATTGAACCCTACGCTGACCCGGGATTTGTATTTCGTCGCGGATGGGTCTGGCGGCCACGCGTTTGCTGAAACGTTGGCTGGCCACAACCGTAATGTTGCCCAGTGGCGCCGTATTCAGCGAGAGCGCAGCGAGCGATAAATCCCGGTCACCGGCTGCGTATAATCGCTTTCAGGACTGGGGGTCTCGCCCCCACAATCCAAGAAACCCTCGATTGAGCAGGGGATTGGCGGAGGAATTGGTATGACTTTCGTTCTGGAAACCAGCGGAGACCTGTCGTGGGCTGCTTTTGTTGGCACAGTGATATTAGCCCTTACTATTACCTACGGTTTGCAAGGTTGGGTCAGTGATGTGTTCGCGCGAATCCGATGGATGATGACCGGAGGTCCATCCGTTGGGTAGTTGATCACAATCGATAGTCATACCGGTGAAATGACTCTGCGGCTTACCGTGCCCGCACAGCGCCAGGCGTGTGACCCTTAACAAAGCGTTTGATTGCAACATGCTGTGACTGATGTAGACCGTTTGCGCCATCACTCTTTGCCCAAAGCCTTGACCAGCTGAGTTCGCATGACGCTATCGACAATCGTTCTGATCTTGTCTAGCGCGAGGAGTTTTCGCGCTAGATCGAACAGAATGCCTTCATCTTGTATTTCCCTCAAAGGTTCGAGGTATTCCCCGTAAAACGCCGTGACACTGTAGACAAGCACGCCGGGGCATTGCTGGTCAGCTGACCCCGTAGCCGTTGGCTAGGGGCTGTGTGGTCTGGTGTGTGACCCATTAAGCCACTATAAAAGCGCGACTTTTAATCTTTGAGAAGGACGACCGGTGGGCATCAACAGCATGACAGGATTCGCGCGAAGCGAGGGCGTGGCCTTGAACGGTGTGCTGACCTGGGTCTGGGAACTGCGCAGCGTCAATGGGAAAGGTTTGGATGTCCGTCTTCGCCTTCCACCCGGTCTGGAAGGCGTTGAGGCGCCCGTGCGTAGAGTGGCAGCCAACAAAATTGCGCGCGGTAATTTGACACTGAACCTAACTATCAACGCGGTCGGTTCGGGGTCAGGGTTTCGCATCAATGAAGATTTCTTAGACGAACTCATTGAATTGGCAAAAAGAAAAGCTGGCAACAATGCTGGTGATATTGGTCCAGCTAATCTGGATGGGTTGATTTCAGTGAAGGGAGTTGTCGAAACGGCGGACCCGGAGCCTAAGTCTGAAACAGAACGTCAAGCCCGCATGGATGCCGTGCTTGAAGGACTGGAGCAGGCCATAGGATCATTAGTTGAGGCGCGTGCTAGCGAAGGGGCGCACCTCGCGAATTTGTTGTCGTCACAACTCGATCAAATGGAAGGGCTGATGTCACAGGCCACAAGCAATGCCGCCATCCGGCCAGATGAGCTAAAGTTGCGAGTTAAGAAGCAGGTTGAGGCCTTACTAGACGCCTCACAATCATTGTCCGAGGATCGGCTGGCCCAGGAAGCAGCTTTGCTCGCGACTAAGGCGGATGTGCGCGAAGAGCTGGACCGACTGACTGCCCATATCGCACAAGGGCGTGAGCTGATGGAAAGGGGTAGCCCATGTGGGCGCCGGCTGGAATTCTTGTCTCAGGAGTTTAATCGAGAGGCAAATACCTTGTGTTCAAAGTCTTCTGATGCCGATCTCACTGCTATTGGGTTGGAGCTCAAGGCAGTGATTGATCAATTCCGGGAGCAGATACAGAATGTCGAATAGAGAAACAGAAATCGGAAGGTTATCGCAGGAATGCCTGGGCCTTTGATTAAGCGTCGCGGACTAATGCTTGTGTTGTCTTCCCCGTCTGGTGCGGGCAAGAGCACAATTGCGCGCGCCCTTCTTGAGCAGGACCAAGAACTATTTTTGTCGATCTCTCTAACAACGCGTGACCTACGCCCTGGCGAAGAGGAAGGCCGAGATTATTTTTTTGTGTCTGAGGACGCGTACCATCAGGAAGTGGAAGACGGTGAACTACTGGAGCACGCCAAAGTGTTTGGCAATTATTACGGGACGCCGCGTACTTTGGTCGAGCAGCATTTGACTGCTGGAGAAGATGTTCTTTTCGATATTGATTGGCAAGGCACACAACAGCTGCGCGAGTCTGCTGGAGACGACGTAATTAGCATTTTTATATTACCACCTTCCTACGAAGAGTTAGAAAAGCGATTGACTGGCCGCGGGCAAGATTCCGAAGAGGTCGTGAATAATCGTATGGCTAAAGCAGCTGACGAAATGAGCCATTGGCTTGAATACGACTATGTGATCGTTAATGACGTGATAGAAGAAAGCATTCAGGACGTCCAAGCTATTCTGAAGGCTGAACGATTAAGGCGAACGCGACGGCTCGGGTTGGGCAAATTTGTTAAGTCTATTCGGAGTAAAGTTTGATGCGCGCTTACTTCTCTTTTGGCCGGGAAACATAATGGGCCGAATTTTAATTCTCGTTATATTGGCTGCCGTGATGGCGGCGGGAGGCTACGTCTACTTCCGGGGTGACGGCAGCGGCTCTTTTGCTGCCCAATCTCAGGCCCAGCGTCCTGCCATTCCTGTTGAAATAATGGTTGTGAAGGTGCAGACGTACGTCGAGCAGGAAGCGGCCGTCGGGTCTTTGGCGTCTGATGAGGCCGTGATCATTCGGTCGGAAATCGCAGGCCGCGTTAAAGATATAGGTTTTGAGGAAGGTCAGCCAATCAATAAGGGCGACCTCATAATCACCATAGATGACAGCATTCAACGCGCTGAGTTCAATCAAACTGCGGCTCGACTGAGGTTGTCTCAAGCCAACTATAATCGCGCTGTTAATCTGGAGGGGCGGGGTGCTGGAACGCAGAGGGCGTTGGATGAAGCCCTTTCGAAGCTGCAAGAAGATCGCGCGACGCTCGATCTTGCGCGAGCCTGGCTAGACCGCACCAAAATTCATGCACCTTTTAGCGGTGTTATGGGTATTCGAAGGGTCAGTCCTGGCGATTACCTCATGGCAGGGCAAGAGATCGTCAATCTTGAAGCGATTGATCCCATCAAGGTGGTCTTTGCCTTACCCGAAGTCTTGTTGTCTGTCGTCGAGCCTGGCCAAAGCGTCGTGGTGCAGATAGACGCTTTTCCAGGTGAGGATTTTATCGGTGAGGTGTATGCCATCGATCCTCGCATTCAGGCGTCGGGCCGAAGCGTGACCCTTCGCGCGCGCGTGCCAAATCCTGATGGCCGTCTCCGTCCCGGTCTATTTGCACGGATAGGTATCATCTTTGAGCGCCGAGAAAACGCGATCATGATTCCGGAACGGGCCCTGGTGCCGATCCAATCTCGCCAGACTGTGTTTGTGGTCGAAGAGGGGGCTGCAGCCTTGCGCGATGTAACGACCGGCGGCCGCAGGGGAGGCGATGTTGAAATCACCTCTGGTTTATACGCTGGTGATACGGTCATCACTGGTGGGCAGCTCAAGTTGCGAGAAGGTGCGGCCGTTATAGATGTGGCCAAAATGACGAGTCCTGGTGCATGAGCATTACAGAACTCTGTATCCGGCGCCCCGTATTGGCGACGGTTCTCAACCTTGTGATTGTTCTGATTGGCTTGATTTCGCTGCAATCTTTATCCATTCGCGAGTATCCCAATATCGACTCTCCGGTTGTGACTGTGATTAGCAGTTATCCTGGCGCCAGCGCCTCCATTATGGAAACGCAAGTCACCGACATTATTGAGGACGCATTGTCGGGTATTGAAGGCGTGGACTACGTCAGCTCCATTAGCCGTTCTGAACAAAGTCAAATTACAGTTCGGTTTCTGCTTGATCGCGATCCAGACGCCGCTGCCTCTGATGTGCGTGACCGCGTGGGTCGGGCACGGGGTCTATTACCGAGAGAAGTAGACGAGCCAATCATCGCCAAAGTGGAGGCCGACGCTGAGCCAATTATTTACCTCGCTTTCTCGACCAATAGATACTCTGCCTTAGACCTAACGGAATTCATCGAGACCTTAGCTGTGGATCAAGTTCAGGCCTTACCTGGCGTGGCGAATGTGCAGCTTATCGGTGCTCGGCGATACGCCATGCGCATCTGGTTGGATCGAGCGCGAATGGCTGCATTTGGGGTTACCGCTCAGGACGTCGAGCAGGCGCTTAGGGAGCAAAATCTCGAGGTGCCGTCTGGGCGTATTGAGAGCGTTGATCGGGAGTATTCCGTCGTTGCTCAAACAGATTTGGCGTTACCCCGTGAGTTCGAGAAAATTATCCTGCGGGAATCCAATGGTTACATGGTGCGCCTGGAGGATGTTGCCAAAGTCGAGTTGGGGCCTGAAGAGGAGCGCCAACTTAGCCAGATCAACGGTCGTCAGGCTGTCGCGTTTGGGGTTGTTAAACAGTCTACGGCGAATCCTTTGGATGTCAGTAATGTGGTGACGGCTGCCATGCCTGACATACTTGCTGGCATGCCCGAGGGTGTCGACGTCCGGATCGGCTATGACACAACCGTCTTTATTACCGAGTCGATCAAAGCTGTCTATTTTGCGATCGCCGAGGCTATCGTTCTTGTCTCCATTGTCGTTTTTGTATTTCTGCACACGGCACGTGCGACAATCATTCCACTCGTTACGATTCCGGTATCCTTAATCGGGTCTTTGGCGATCATGAGTTTGCTCGGGTTTAGTATCAATACCCTGACGCTACTTGCTTTCGTGTTGGCGATAGGTCTCGTGGTTGATGATGCTATCGTCATGCTCGAGAATATTTATCGTCAGATTGAGCGTGGGGTGGCTCCCGTAGACGCCGCCATAAAGGGGTCTCGGCAAATAACGTTTGCCATTATCGCAATGTCGACAACGTTGGCGGCGGTCTTTTTTCCAGTCTCTTTTGCTTCGGGTACTATCGGTAAACTCTTCACAGAATTTGCACTAACCCTAGCTGGTGCGGTCCTGGTTTCAGGATTTACGGCGCTTACGCTGACACCAATGATGTGCAGCCGGTTGTTGCGGCCAGAGGGCGAGAAAGGTGTCGTAACGGGGGCCTTTGATTCCGCCATGAAAAAAATGTCGGATGTCTATCGCTCGACTCTTTCTGTAGCGCTGAATATGCGGGGCGCTGTTGTGGTTGGAATTGTGATCATTGCCGCTTCTGCAGGGTACATGTTTCTCAATCTAAAACAGGAACTCACACCTATTGAAGACCGTGGCTTGGTGATTACGGCGCAGATCGGACCGGAAGGCGCAACGCCGGAATACATGTCCCGAAATGCGCAGCAAGTTGAAGCGATCATCGAAGAAATTCCTGAGATAGAGAATTTCATGACCATGGTTGGATTCCCGGTCTCCACGGTGACGTCGACGTTCTCGACCCTGATTCCCTGGGAAGAACGAGATCGGAAGAGCTACGACATCGCAGAGATTGTGAGCCCCCAAGTCTTTGCAATACCGGGGATCTTTGCGTTTGCAACAGTGCCACCTACATTTGGCTCGAGGGGCGGAACCAAGCAGATAGAGCTCGTCGTACGAACAACAGGTTCCTATGAAGACCTGGAACAACTTGCAGGTGACGTTTTTGCACGGCTTGGACCGGATTCAGGCATTCGTGATTTAGACACCGACCTGCGCCTCAATAAACCCGAATTGAAGACGACAGTGAATCGTGAAAAGGCTGTTGATATCGGCGTATCTGTCTCGACAATTGGGCGAACGTTAGAAACTTTGCTTGGGGGGCGAGAGGTCACCCGCTTCAAGCGCTCTGGCGAGCAATATGATGTCATTGTTCAGATCGACGAGTCTGAACGGTCGGACCCGCGTGACTTGACGCGCCTTTTCGTGCGAGGCCACGACGATACAATGGTGCCGTTGGCCAACTTGGTTCAATTTGAAGAGACCGTGGCGCCAAGAGAATTGGTTCACTTTAATCGACTCAGAGCGGTGACAATTTCTGCAAACGTTGATCCAGGCTTAGCGCTAGGTGATGCGTTAACTCTCATCGAAAACACGGTACGTGATGTCGCGCGCGTTCCGGTACAAATTGACTACAGTGGCGTCAGTAGAGAGTTCAAAGATGCGTCGGGCCGTTTGGCGCTCGTCTTTGTATTGGCGCTCGTCTTTATTTATCTCGTGCTTGCGGCTCAGTTTGAAAGTTTTATCGATCCGTTCATCATTTTAATCTCTGTCCCGTTGGCTATGGCGGGTGCCTTGTTGGCGCTGAATATCACGGGGGGGTCTCTCAACGTGTATAGCCAAGTGGGGTTGATCACGTTGATCGGTCTAATCTCCAAGCACGGCATCCTAATTGTTGAATTCGCCAATTCGCGTCGTGAAAAGGGCATGAATAAAATGGAAGCGGCTCTTGAATCCGCGGTCCTTCGGTTGCGCCCAATCTTGATGACGACTGGGGCTATGGTCTTGGGCGCGGTGCCGTTGGCGTTAGCAACCGGTGCGGGGGCTGAAAGTCGAGAGCAGGTTGGCATTGTGATTGTGGGCGGACTGATATTCGGATCGTTCTTTACACTGTTTGTTGTGCCAGTGGTTTACACCCTGTTGTCTCGTGAGAGGTGGGCCCTTTCCGGTGAGTCTTTTGTGAGTGCCCCGGCCGAGTAAACGAAGGCCAGCTGGTCTAAAACGTATCCTTGCGGTGTCTGACTTCCGTAAACACTGCGACTGGATGGGCCCCCGACATTCCCAAGGCCTCCTGCAAATCTCTTTGATCAGCACGTAGAAAAGGATTAACAGCCAGTTCATCGCCGAGGCGCGACGGTACGGTTGGTTCACCACGATCGCGTTTGCTTTTTACGTCTGATTCTCGAGTTCTTAAGGCGAGGTTATTAGGGTCTACAGAAACGGCGAACTGGATGTTGCTTTGTGTGTATTCGTGCGCGCAGTACACCCGCGTTTCCGAAGGAAGAGCGCGTAAACGGCTTAGGCTGGACCACATCTGATCCATCGTGCCTTCAAACACGCGCCCGCATCCCACGGAAAACAATGTGTCACCGCAGAACAGCGCATCGGAGTCTGAAAACCAATAGGCGATGTGACCTCGTGTATGACCGGGTACAAAGAATACACTGGCATCTTCGTCGCCCAACGTGAACGTGTCGCCATCTGTCACTTCAACTTCAATTCCCGGAATGCGATCGCGATCAGGACCTGGTCCGACAATGGTGCAGCCAGTTGCCTCCTTAATCTCTAGATTGCCACCTGTGTGATCGCCATGGTGATGGGTGTTGAGAATGTGGGTGATCGCCCAACCCAAACTTTTTGCTTCGTCGA
This sequence comes from Rhodospirillaceae bacterium, assembly GCA_029245025.1. Taxonomy (GTDB): domain Bacteria; phylum Pseudomonadota; class Alphaproteobacteria; order Rhodospirillales; family Rhodospirillaceae; genus WLXB01. The sequence goes on along the minus strand of JAQWQC010000009.1, from coordinate 15,090 downwards.
GCACGGGTGCAACAACCGCTGGATCAACAACACCAACACAGTCGCTTTTCGGCTCTCGTACCAAATAAACATAATTGTCGTTGAGAACAGGAATTTGGCGAATGTCGAGGGTCATGTGATTAATCCTGAACGGACAGTGTTCGATGTATATCGCGAGATAACGAGAGCTTATCGCAAGTCTCCGATCAAAGGGAGGGCTTGTTTCGGGTTGGTCACAAATGCTGATGGTTTTGCGGGTGCGATTTGCAGTAACACTGAGTGTTGAGTAGGGTCTGAATCATGCGCTTCTTATTATCCACTTTTATTCTTTTATGGTCGGTGTCATCGGCGGCGGCCTGTGACGTTGATCGCCCTGTGGTTTTTGCGGGTTTGGATTGGCAATCCAACGCGTTTCACACTGCAGTTGCTCAGTTCATTCTTGAACAGGGCTACGGGTGCGAAACGGATGTGGTGTCCGGCACGACCATACCGTTACTGCAAGGAGTTGCGCAGGGTGATGTCGACATTGTTATGGAGGTTTGGAAAGATAATGTCACCGAAGTATGGAGCCGAGGTTTGCGGCGCAAACAGGTTGTTGAAGTCGGGACAAACTTTCCTGACGCCGTACAAGGATGGTATGTGCCACGCTATATGGTTGAAGGAGAGGGGGCGGTAGCACCGGCGCTCATTTCAGTTGCGGACCTTCCCGGCCATAAATCTTTATTTACCGACCCCGAGGAGCCAGACAAAGGACGGTTCTACAACTGTATTGCGGGATGGAATTGCGAAGTTATCAATAGCGCCAAGCTAAAGGCCTATGGGTTAGAGTCTGACTTCACCAACTTCAGGCCCGGCACAGGTGCAGCATTGGCTGCCGCCATTGCTTCGTCTTATATCCGAAAGAAACCTATTGTGACTTACTACTGGGGTCCGACATGGGTGCTAGGAAAGTACGATATGGTGATGCTGGAAGAGCCACCATTTGACGCCGATGTGTTTGCGGATCTGGCCACCAACCCTAGCCCCACAGCGGCTACCGCTTATCCGGTGGTTGAGGTCGCGATCGGCGCCAATCGCCATTTTGCTCACAATGCACCAGAGATTGTTTCCTTTCTAAAGCGCTATGAAACAAATGCGGCTCTGCTCAGTGCCGCGCTTGCCTACATGGAGAAAACAGGGGGACAAGCAGAAGGTGCGGCTCATCATTTTCTGCGTACTCGCGCCGATGTTTGGAAAGAATGGGTCGAAGAAGAGCCTGCCGCCAAGATTACCGCGACTCTAGCGTCTATGGACAATTAGCGTCGCGCTATTTTCGCAATCTGGCCCGTTTTCAGGCACACTCTAGTCCATTGTTTGATTGCGGTAGGGGGCCGCCATGTTTCCTGATCCCTTCACGGTGTCCATATCAAAGCCAATTAACGATTTTGTCGATTGGCTGGTGGTCAATTACGGCGACGTCTTCCAGTTGTTCTCCGACGGCTTGCTTGTTGTTTTGGTTGCTATCGAAGGGTTCTTCCGAGATGCACCATGGTGGTTCGTCCTGCTACTGATCGGGCTGGTGGCGTATGGGGCCGGTCGCAGTCTTCGCCTGGCGCTTGGTCTAGTTGTGCTGTCTTTTTTGATGGGTGTGTTGGGTCTTTGGGATGAGGCGATGCAGACGCTAGCTTTGATGTTAGTCGCGACATCGATCGCAGTGCTTATTGGCTTGCCTTTCGGTGTCTTGTTGTCGCGCTCCGACAAAACACGGCTTATTGGCTTGCCGATTCTCGATGCGATGCAGACCTTACCTAGTTTTGTTTACTTAATTCCCGCTCTCATGCTGTTCGGGCTCGGCAAGGTGCCCGCGATTATCGCAACGGTTATTTATGCTGTGCCCCCCGTCATTCGCCTGACAGATTTGGGGTTACGCCAAGTTAACAGCGAAGTGCTTGAGGCGGCTGATGCCTTTGGCGCCACGCCTGGGCAACGTTTGTGGAAGGTGGAATTGCCTCTGGCCCTACCGTCGATTATGGCTGGCATCAATCAAGCAACAATGATGGCGCTGTCTATGGTTGTGATTGCGTCGATGATTGGCAATCGGGGTTTAGGGCAAGAGGTGTTGCTTGGAATCAACACCCTAGATGTTGGCCGCGGCGCAGCAGCGGGCCTCGCAATTGTCGCGATGGCGATTGTCTTGGACCGCACAACCCAGTCGTATGCCCGACGTGTACAAATCAGCCGTGGTGAAGCATGACGTGCATTACCTTGGATCGCGTCAGCAAGGTGTACGGTCGCGAGGTAAAGCAAGCACTGACTTTGTCTAGGGAAGACATGCCTGCATCGGAGATTCGCCGTCAGACAGGTGCGGTTCTGGCATTGGCCCCAACCACATTGAAGGTCACCGCTGGCGAAATATTCATGATTATGGGGTTGTCCGGATCAGGAAAATCCACTCTGTTGCGGCTGATCAATAGGTTGATCGAACCGTCCAGTGGGTGCGTATACGTTGATGGCAAGAACATCAATGCTCTGTCGCCCACAGAATTACGGGCCTTGCGGCGGGACCGCCTTGCGATGGTTTTCCAGGGATTCGGATTGCTCCCTCATAGGACAGTCTCCGACAACGTCGGATTTGGCCTCGAAGTGCAGGGCGTATCTTCTGATGAACGCCACTCTGGTGTATCTAAATGGATCGCACGTGTTGGCTTGGACGGCTTTTCGTCCGCATTACCTCACGAGCTATCTGGTGGTATGCGTCAGCGGGTTGGCTTAGCGCGAGCGTTGGCAACTGGGGCTGACATTCTTCTTATGGATGAGCCGTTTTCTGCGCTAGATCCCCTAATTCGACGTGAAATGCAGGACCTATTAAAAGGCCTCCAAAAAGAGTTAGGTAAAACCATTGTTTTTGTCACTCACGACCTGTCAGAGGCAATAAAGCTCGGGTCTCGAATTGCCATTCTTAAGGATGGACAGATTATTCAGGTTGGGGCTGGGACCGAAATCGTCAGTAGTCCCGTTGACGATTATGTCAGAGCATTCACTGAAGATCTAAGAGCTTAAAAGGGGAGATGACCGTGCTGGGAGAAAAAATCTCGCTCTAAACCCGCCGAGCTGCCGAAATTAGACCACCTTTGCTTGGTAGGTATGATATGTGACGAAGCACATGTTTTTATAGGGCCTGAAAGTAAGCGGTGCGATTCAAGAAACCCATGTTTAAGAGATTTAGGAGTGGGGTTGTTCAGGCCCTGACGTTCGCGGTTTTGCTGTTCCCTGGCAAAGTCCACGCCCAAGATCTAAACATTATTCGTCTCGGCACCGGGTCGACAGCCGGAACCTACTTCCCCATCGGAGGTCTTATTGGGAACGTGATTTCCAATCCTCCCGGTTCTCGACCTTGTGAGCGAGGCGGAAGCTGCGGTGTGCCTGGGCTCATTGCTGTGGCTCAGTCAACCGGGGGATCGCTGGACAATATCAAGTCTATCGAATCCGGAGCTATGGAGTTGGCGCTGTCCCAGGCAGATGTCGCCTATTGGTCTTATTACGGAACAGGTGCCTTCGAAGGCGACAAACCGAGAGAATCGCTTCGAGCGCTTGCCAAGTTGTTTCCTGAAAATATTCACATCATCGCCCGGGCTGATGCTGGTATCGCGAATATCAATGATCTGCGCGGGAAGCGCGTATCTATCGGTGGTCCTGGGTCAGGCTCGCAATTTGACGCCCGGCTAATACTAACGGCCTTCGGACTTCATTTCTCCGACATGAAACTAAGTACGATGGATCTGGAGCCATCGGCCCGCGCGTTAACTTCTGGTGAAATCGATGCGTTTTTTATCGTAACTGGGGCGCCAGCTTTGGGTGTGCAAGATTTGGCTGAGCGTGTTGACATCACTTTCGTACCGATTGAGGGGCCAGTCGCCAACCAGCTGGCTCGAATTTTCCCCTTCTTTTCTGTGGGGGTCATTCCAGAGGGGGCATATGGCAGCAATCCTGGAATCTCAACACTTGACGTTGGAGCACTATTGATTGGGCGAGACGATATGTCCGATGACATGGCGTATGGCGTGGTCCGAGCGATTTGGCATCCCAACACAGCCCCACTCCTGGCTAATAGTCATCCTCGTGCGGCGCTAATGAAACTAGAACAGGCTACCAGGGGAATCGGGTTTAAGATTCATCCAGGCGCACGGCAGTACTATGTAGAGCAGGGAGTATTGCCAGCTTTCCCGTCGCCGTAAAATGAAGAAACCGATTCGTCTAAGTCAGTTAGTTATCTCCAGCCCCGTCTCCAAGAAAGGCTTTGACCATGTCTCCACTGCCGCTTGTCGACCCTGATCCTAAAGCCACGCCGCTGACACTTGTGACCGATACAGCATTCGGTGCTTGGCGGGACATACAGGGAGATGCTGTTAAGGCATGGCTGTTGATCAACGACTTCTCCGGCAAAGCGGGCGAGGTGTGTGTGATACCTCTAGAAGATGGCTCTATAGGACAAGTCGTTGTTGGCATCGGCGATGGCGCTGACAAATGGGTCGCCGGGCGTTTGGCTCGCAGCTTGCCTGAGGGTAAGTATTGCCTGGAGCAGATCGCTGGCATTGAAAATGAGAAACCCCATGTCGCTACTTGGTTGGCATTATCTTGGTGCTTAGGTGCGTACAAATTCGATCGATACAAGTCTAAATCGTCTTCCGACCCGTCACAGTTGGTTTGGCCTGAAGATGTAGATCGCGCCTATGTAGAAGGTGCTGCACAGGCTGCGACCCTCACAAGGGACCTTATTAATACGCCGGCTGAAGATATGGGGCCCGCTGCACTCGCAGCCGCAGCTGAAGAGTTGGCTGACACACATGGTGCGGCGGTCAACATCGTGGTGGGTGACTGTTTACTGTCAGAAAATCTTCCTGCCATTCATGCCGTGGGTCGCGCAGCCGACGTTGCACCTAGGTTGATCGATTTGACATGGGGAGAGGTAGGTAAACCCAAGGTTACATTGGTTGGTAAGGGAGTCTGCTTCGATTCTGGCGGCCTAAACATAAAGCCGACAAATGGTATGCGTTGGATGAAAAAGGACATGGGCGGCGGCGCAACAGTGCTTGGTCTGGCAGATTGGATTATGCGGGCAAAGCTGCCGGTGCGTTTGCGTGTATTGGTGCCAGCTGTTGAGAATGCTATCTCAGGGAACGCCTTCCGCCCCGGTGATGTTGTGCCAACCCGCAAGGGACCGACCATAGAAGTGGGAAATACTGATGCTGAAGGACGAGTGGTGTTGGCCGACGCGTTGGCTCTCGCCTGTGAGGAGTCCCCATCGCTGTTGATCGATTGTGCGACCCTAACCGGCGCCGCCCGTGTCGCACTAGGCCCCGATCTGCCTGCAATGTTTACACCGGACGACACACTCGCTGATGAGTTGGTAAGCGCTAGCATGGTAAACAATGATCCGTTGTGGCGGCTACCACTGTGGGCCGGTTACAGGCGATTGATCGACAGTAAAATCGCTGATGTTAGCAATTCTGGTGAGTCCGGCTTCGCAGGTGCGATTACGGCGGCCCTCTTTTTAAAGACGTTTGTAAGCGAGGATACACCCTGGGTGCACCTTGATCTCTTTGGATGGAATACAGACGACAAGCCGGGGCGGCCGATGGGCGGTGAAGCCTTTACGCAGCGAGCGTTATTCGAGATCATTCGTAACCGTTTTGTCTAAGCGTTTTGGTCACCATGCTTTATTTGCAGTGCGCCGCGATGCACTGGAACTTCAAGCCGGTTAAGCATTTCTTTGGGAACCACTTGCCAAAAATTACGGACTTCCCGGTCCCAGTTGACCAACATTCGCTCTGCCCAAGCTGAAGACGTTTCTTTTTTGTGCTCGGCCACGAGATTGCGTAGCATCGCTTCGTAATGACCGACTTCAATACGCTGGTAAATCACAGAATCTGTGTTGACCCGATACTCAAAGTCTTGGTTGCTGTCATAGACAAAGGCCATGCCGCCAGTCATGCCTGCACCAAAATTTGCCCCGACGGGACCAAGAATGACCACTTGACCACCGGTCATGTATTCACATCCGTTGGAACCGCAACCTTCGACGACGGCCGTCGCGCCTGAGTTGCGCACGCAAAACCGTTCCGCTGCTTGGCCGGCTGCAAATAGTTTTCCGCTTGATGCCCCGTAGAGCACTGTGTTGCCAATAATGGTGTTGAGATGCGGTGGAAATGTCGATGACATTGTCGGATGAATGACAATAGTTGCACCGGACAGGCCTTTTCCAACGTAGTCATTGGAATCGCCTAATACATCCAACTTCAAACCTTGCACACCAAATGCACCAAGAGACTGGCCACAGCTGCCGCGCATGCGGACCGTAATATGCCCTGGTTGTAACCCGGTCATGCCGTATTTCGTTACGATCTTGTGTGACAGCTTTGTACCGATGGCGCGTTGGGTGTTGTTGACGTTGTAGGTCAGCTGCATTTTTTCACCGTCTTCCAATGCTGGTGCTGCATCTTTGATCATCTGGGCATCCAGCGTTTCAGGAACTTCATTGCGCCCTTCAGTCATATTACGTGTGGGCAATCCACCTGAGTCCGGCCGCACCAACAGTGGGTTGAGGTCGAGGTCGTCAAGGTGCGCCGAGCCGCGGCTTACCTGTTGTAGCAAGTCTGAACGTCCAATCACGTCATCAAGCGAAGAGAAGCCGAGGTCGCCAAGTACGTCTCGCACCTCTTCAGCGAGGAAGGTCATCAGGTTGACGACTTTCGAAGGCGTGCCGGTAAACTTCTCGCGAAGCGCCTTGTCTTGAGTGCACACACCAACCGGGCAAGTGTTGGAGTGGCATTGGCGCACCATAATACAGCCCATGGCGATGAGAGAGCTTGTGCCGATGCCAAATTCTTCAGCGCCCATCATTGCCGCCATGACAATATCCCGACCGGTCTTAAGTCCGCCGTCCGTGCGTAGTAGAACGCGGTGACGCAGGCGATTGAGTGTCAACACTTGGTGAACTTCGGTGAGTCCCATCTCCCATGGTAGGCCCGCATACTTGATGGAGGTTTGGGGACTCGCGCCAGTCCCACCTGAGTTTCCAGATATCAGGATCACATCCGCATTGGCCTTGGCGACCCCCGCCGCGATGGTGCCGATGCCCGTTCGGGACACTAGTTTAACGGTCACACGCGCTTGCGGGTTGATTTGTTTGAGGTCGTAGATCAGTTGGGCCAAGTCTTCGATGGAATAAATATCGTGATGGGGTGGCGGTGAAATCAACATCACGCCTTGAGTTGCATGGCGAAGTTCAGCGATTTCCGCTGTGACTTTAAATCCTGGTAGTTGCCCACCTTCTCCGGGCTTGGCGCCTTGCGCTACTTTGATTTCAATTTCCCGGCACTGGTTCAGATACTCCGCTGTCACGCCGAAGCGTCCAGACGCGATCTGTTTAATTGCAGAGTTGGCGTTGTCGCCATTTGAGGCCGGTTTGTAGCGCTTGCGGTCTTCGCCACCTTCGCCAGAGTCCGATTTCGCACCAATTCGATTCATGGCGATGTTTAGTGTGCCGTGTGCTTCTGGGCTCAAGGCGCCAAGAGACATGCCTGGGGTGACAAAACGTTTCCGGATTTCTGTGGTTGATTCCACTTTCTCCGGCGGGATTGTCTCGTCTACGGGTCGGAAATCGAGTAAATCACGCAAATTAATCGGAGGTAGTTTGCGCATGCCTTCTGAATACCGCTGGAAGATTTGGTAGCTGTCTTTTTCGACGGCGGCCTGCAATGTATGGATCAACCGACCATCAAAACTATGGGCATCTCCAGATTGAGCGCGATACCGGTAGAACCCACCGACCGGCAGAGTGACCACACCTGGCCTGTGGGCAAGCCGGTGCTGCGCCTTAACTTTCTTTTGGATGCCCGGCATGCCGATGCCAGATATCCGAGAGGTCATGCCTGGGAAGAATTCAGCAACCAACGAGCGCGATAAGCCGACGGCTTCAAAATTATAGCCGCCCCGATAGGAGCTGATGACTGAGATGCCCATTTTAGACATGATTTTGCGTAGACCTTCGTCGATCGCCTTTTTGTAACGAGCCATTGTGTCGCTGAGTGAGGCGTCCCCAAACAAGCCCTTGGCATGCCGGTCTGCAATTGCTTCTTGTGCCAGGTAGGCATTGACTGTCGTCGCACCGACGCCAATAAGAACCGCAAAGTAATGCGTATCAAGACATTCACCCGAGCGGACGTTGAGAGAGGTAAATGTCCGTAGTTTTTGACGCCTCAAATGGGTGTGGACCGCACCGGTCGCCAGAATCATGGGCATGGGCGCGCGACCAGGTCCGACGGTGTAATCCGTTAACACGACATATGTGCAGCCACCACGCACGGCGTCTTCTGCTTCTTTTTGTATGCGAGAGACGGCCTTTCGTAGCGCATTCTTCGTCTTGCCTGTGGAGTCAAAGGTGCAATCGATATCGACGGCCTTGTCGCCCATGTGATCCCGCAGCATTTGATACTGCCCATTTGTTAGGACCGGGCTCTGCAACTGCAAGACATCGCACTGGCTTGCATCGGCATCTAGTATGTTCCCTAAATTACCAAGGCGTGTGTTGAGGGTCATGACTCGCGACTCACGAAGACTATCGATCGGAGGATTGGTCACCTGGCTGAAATTTTGCCGGAAGAAATTATGCAGTCCTCTGTATTGATCGGATAGCACGGCGAGCGGCGCGTCATCGCCCATCGAACCTGTTGCTTCCTTGGCATCAACCACCATGGGGTGCAGGATCAACTCAAGATCTTCCATGGTCATGCCATAGGTAACTTGGCGGCGACGTAGATCTTCCGCTGAGAGCGTACCTGTTTCTGGAGCCTCGTCTGTGACTTTCGTATCAAGGTGCGTCGTTTTCTTAACCCACTCCTGGTAGGGGTGCGCGTTTGCAAGTAGATTTTTGAGTTCTGTATCGCGGTGAAACTCACCTTTTTGCATATCAATGGCGATCATTTCGCCAGGACCAACGCGCCCCTTTTCGTCTATGTCCGCATTCGGGACGCGTACCATGCCTGTCTCAGATCCAACAATAAGCAGGCCTGTTTTCGTCAGGGTGTAGCGCATCGGTCGTAGACCGTTGCGATCCATGCCAGCAATGATCCAGCGGCCATCTGTGGCGCAGATTGCGGCCGGTCCATCCCACGGCTCCATTACAGCGTTGCAGTAGGCAAACAGCGCGCGGTGTTTGTCCGGCATGATTGCGTTCTGACTAATGCTCTCAGGAATCATCAATGACTTGGCCATCGTGGCATCTCGGCCAGATCGGCAAATTAATTCGTATACGGAGTCCAGTGCGGCTGAATCCGAGCTGCCTTTCTGAATAATCGGTTTGAGGTCTTCGATGCTGTCTCCGAACAATTCAGATGCTAGACGGCACTCATGCGCTGCCATCCAGTTAACGTTGCCCAGAAGCGTGTTGATTTCGCCGTTGTGAGCGAGCATGCGGAACGGTTGAGCCAATCTCCAAGTCGGGAAGGTGTTGGTCGAGTACCGTTGATGGTAAATAGCGAAAGACGACACGAACCGCTCATCGAGCAAGTCAGGATAAAATGTCGTCAATTGCTCAGCGAGAAACATGCCCTTGTAGATAATGGAACGTCCCGACAGCGAGCAGATGTAGAAGTCATTGATTGATTCGTTAATTACCCGTTTCTCAATCCGACGGCGCACCACATAAAGATCGCGTTCGAGGGTGTCAGTATCCAGGTCACGGGGGTTGGACAACATAATCTGTTCGATTTCTGGCCGAGTGGCGTTTGCTTTTTCACCAATAACCGAGATGTCTACAGGCACTTGTCGCCAGCCATAAATGGTGTAGCCAGCTGCGAGCACTTCGCTTTCGACAATGGTGCGGCAGGTTTCTTGGGCCTGTAAGTCAGACTTAGGCAAGAACACCATGCCGACTGCGAGGGTTTCGCTTTCGGCTAATTCGTGCCCGGTTCGAATGATGTGCTCACGGAAAAAGTCTTGCGGCACTTCGACGTGAATGCCGGCGCCGTCGCCAGTTTTTCCGTCGGCGTCAACAGCACCTCGGTGATAAAGGACCTTAAGAGCCTCAATTCCGGCGACGACCACATCCCGTCGAGGGGTACCGTCGATGGAAACGACCATGCCGACACCGCAATTGTCATGCTCCCACGCCGGGCTATAGCTAGATGCGTCCTGCAAGAGTGAGGCGTTGGCCTTCCAATTGCGCACGAAGTCTTCGCCTGACTCTTCACCCAGAGGAGATTCAATATCTTTCGGTGCCATATTAATCGTCCTTAACTAACTTTACGCAAAGGCGAGGAAGACTTCTTGGCCTTAGCAGTTAAATATTTTTCGATATTGGCCGCGGCGTCGCGGCCGTCACGGATCGCCCAAACCACAAGAGAGGCGCCACGGACGATGTCGCCGGCAGCAAACACACCATCCATATTGGTCATCAATGTGCGGTAGTCGATCTTGAGGGTGCCCCAGCGAGTCACACTTAGGTCTGGTTCTCCGAATAGACCTGGCAGGTCCTCGGGGTCAAAACCCAGTGCTTCGATAACGAGATCAGCCGGAAGAACGAACTGAGAGCCCCCTATAACTTCGGGTTTAGCGCGACCAGAAGCATCTGGCGTTCCAAGGCGCATGCGCACCGCGCGCACACCAGTCGCAATATTTTCTTCATTGTGCAAAACGGCTTCTGGCGATGACAGCCAAATAAACTCGACGCCCTCTTCAATGGCGTTGGTAACTTCTCGTTGCGAGCCCGGCATGTTGTCTCGGTCACGGCGATACAGGCACTTCACCGATTTAGCTCCTTGCCGAACGGCAGACCGGATGCAGTCCATGGCGGTGTCGCCACCGCCTACCACGACAATGTTTTTACCTTCCGCATTCAGTGTGCCGTCGTCGAACGCCGGTACGGCGTCACCTAAACCTTTGCGGTTAGAAGCCGTCAGATAAGTCATCGCTGGAAATACGCCTAAAGCCCCAACCCCAGGATTGGTTAGTGCACGCGCCTTATAAACACCGGTCGTTACTAGGACCGCATCATGCTTTTCGCGTATATCTGAAAAACTAATGTCTTCACCGATATTGACGTTGAGATGGAAAACGACGCCGGAATCTTCCAGCAAAGTGGCACGTCGCTGCACAACCTCTTTCTCGAGTTTAAAATTTGGAATGCCATAGGTAAGCAGTCCGCCAATCCGATCGTACCGATCATAGACATGAACCGCGTAGCCAATTTTGCGTAATTCTTCTGCTGCTGCCATGCCGCCTGGTCCGGCGCCAATTATGGCGACAGACTGATCCAATTCTTGAAGTGGAGTGACGGGTTTAACCCACCCGTTTTCCCAAGCTGTGTCGGTGATGTACTTCTCAACCGATCCAATAGTCACGGTGCCGTGGGTTGACTGTTCAAGCACGCATGAGCCTTCACATAATCGATCTTGCGGACAAATGCGGCCACAAATCTCGGGCATGTTATTGGTCGCTGAGGAAACTGCGTAGGCTTCTTCAAGCCGTCCTTCGGCGGTCAATTTCAACCAATCGGGAATATTGTTCTGAACCGGACAGTGCACCTGACAGAACGGTATGCCGCACTGTTCGCAGCGGGAAGCTTGATCTCCAGCCTTATCATTGGAGTACTGACCATAAATTTCGCCAAAATCCCGGCGACGGTCTTCGGCTGGCCGTTTGTCGGGCCAGTCCTGACCGAGCCGGGTAAATTGTAGCATGGGCCGTGATTTTTTTTGGCTCATGGGTCGGCTTCCTCCTGTCGACGCCGCGTTAGGAAATGGCGTCGTCGTCCACCTCAGCCTGAGCTACAGCGGATATATGCTATTTGGATCGAAAAATGGCCGTTTCTCGGCCGTGTCCGTATCCCCGGAGCCCGTTTATTCGGGCATAGTTCGTTTATTGTCTAATACTATACCGGGCGGAATCTAGTCTGGCCATGAAAAACCACTTTATAAGGCATATATGCTGACCAAATATCTATAAATTAGCAGCGTCCCGCGGTTTTCCTGGCACGAGATGCTATTTAAAGCGGACATTATAGTAAACATATGTTTACTAAACTGTAGCTGTTTGACGAATCAGCCCCGTGATATAACACCGCTGCAGCCGTAATCTGGGGTACGCCGTGGCTTTGACCCAAATTGTTGTGTTGGCCGTAGTCCAGGGCATCACTGAATTTTTACCGATCAGTTCGTCTGGTCACTTGATATTGGTGCCGATTGTCGCCGATTGGCCCGATCAGGGCCTGCTGCTCGACGTTGCAGTGCATGTCGGCACGTTGGGCGCGGTGATGATCTACTTTTGGCAAGATCTGTTTGCCATGGTGAACGGTGTTTGCCGGCTGCTTATAGGGCGCCGCGATCCAGGCGCTCGTCTTGCGGGGCAAGTTCTGGTGGCAACTATTCCCGTGCTTGGTGCTGGTTATCTATTTGATGCGTACATAGGGGACGGTTTGCGCTCGATTGAAATCATCGGCTGGGCAACTCTAGGTTTTGGCCTTTTGCTGTATGCGGCTGACCGGATGTCTATGACCGTAAAAAAACTCGGCCATTCTTCTTATCTGGATGTTCTGGTGATTGGTGTGGCGCAAATTTTTGCTTTGATTCCCGGGACGAGCCGGTCTGGAATTACCATAACAGCCGCCAGGTTTCTTGGCTTCGAACGAGCCGAAGCCGCCCGATTTTCGATGTTGCTATCGATTCCGACCATCGCTGCGTCAGGCTTGTGGCTTGGGCTCAATATTTACGAGGCAGATGATCTTGCGCTGACGCGCGGCGCTCTCGTTGCCGCTGGGCTCTCTTTTGTAACGGCTATCATTTCCATCGCAGCGTTGATGGCATGGCTTCAAAGGTCATCCTTTACGCCGTTCGTCATCTACCGGGTTATTCTCGGGATCACTTTACTGGCGTTTACCTATGGTTGGATTTGAGTTCAAACCCAAATACCAATGTCAACGTTACTAATTGCTCAGACGTAACTTCTTGCGCTGCTGATAGGGTCTGAACCGGCGCAGGTAAGTAGGGACAATGGTTTCCGCCGTAACGGCCGAAATACCAAGATCAGACAAGCCCGGCTGAGAGCCGTCCGCAACGTTATCCACTTCTAGTAATTTGACCTGATCTGGCGTCAGCAAGGGTGTCGGCAGGTACTGCAGAAATAGTGCCTGAATGCGGGCCACCCAAAACGGTAATCCACAAATCCATACGGACCGGTCTGTGTATTGGCTCACCATCTCCAAGATCTCGCGCATGTCATAGACTGTCGGACCGACTAACTCATAGGTTTGTCCGCCATGTCCGTCTTTTTTTAGAATCGTAACAGCCGCATCCGCGACATCACCCACATAGACAGGCTGGAATTTTGTTCCGCCCCCACCATCCGCGTGAGGCACGATCTTCGAGTAGTAAGGCAAGACACCGAAAATCCGTGCCAAATTAGCAAACATATTAAAGAAGCCATCTTCGGTGCCGAAAATGACACTGGGGCGAAGGAATGCTGCATCGGGAAATGCTTCTAAGACCGCCGTTTCACCGGCTGCCTTTGATCGAGCGTACTTAGACAAAGCATTGAGGTCTGCGCCCAACGCCGAGAGATGAACAAGATTTTTTGCTCCGGCCTGTGCTGCAGCATTAGCAATTCGCGCCGCGCCCTGAACATGAATGGCATCGAAGGTTCGGGCTCCGCGTTCGTAAAGCACCCCAACGCAATTCACGACTGTATCGGCGCCTTCGATAGCGCGCGCTACTTCGTCGTCTGAGGTGATAGACGTCGGGATCAAACTGACTTGACCTAGATCTCCACAGGTTCTCAAGAAACATGCTTTTTCTGTGTCCCGGACAGCGACGCGGACCCGCGCCCCGGCGTCGGCGAGGCGGCGCACAATATTTCGTCCGACAAAACCAGAGCCCCCAAAAACTGTAACCAGCCGGTTCTTCATCTCAGGTCCTTCCATAGAGCAGGTGAGTAGTGTGCCGGGCCAATTTCGAAAGGCCGAGGCAAGGTTGGAAGCTCGCATAGTTGCTTTGGTATGGCAATAAAACCAGGGTTTGTCTGGGATTAGGCTCAGTCATTAACGGCCCGGTAGGCCAAGAAAACAAAGGGTTTCGTTGACAAAGCCAGGGCGCAGGCTATATCCCTTGCCGCCCTAAGTCCCGGCGCCTTATTCAGGTGTTGGCCTATGCCCAGGTGGCGGAATTGGTAGACGCGCATGCTTCAGGTGCATGTGGCCGCAAGGTCGTGGAAGTTCGAGTCTTCTCCTGGGCACCACTTTTCTGGATTGACGATTAAAAGAACGGACGGGTCGTGGCGATAGAACTCCACCACGGGGATTTACCAGACGGTCTGGACCTTGGTCCGGTCGTCGCTATCGATACAGAGACCATGGGCCTGAACCCCAACCGTGACCGGCTGTGTGTAGCGCAGCTCTCGTCCGGCGATGGCAATGCCCACCTCGTGAAATTTTCACCCGGCCCTTTCGATGCGCCGAATATGTGCGCTCTCCTGGCGAATCCCGATGTCCTGAAGCTATTCCACTTCGGCCGTTTCGATATTGCGGTCATGGATAAATTTCTCGGCGTTCCTGCAGCGCCGGTTTACTGCACCAAGATAGCGTCGAAGCTGGTGCGGACCTATACCGACCGCCACGGTCTGAAGGACCTGTGTCGCGAATTGCTCGGCGTGGATTTGTCGAAGGAGCAGCAGTCCTCCGATTGGGGTGCGGAAACGCTCACGGACCAGCAGATGATCTACGCGGCCTCCGATGTGTTGTATCTGCATGCGCTTATGGCGAAGCTTGACGTTATGCTCGAGAGAGAAGGTCGAACCGATATGGCCCGGGCGTGTTTCGATTTTCTGCCGCGTCGTGCAGAGCTCGACCTCGCCGGTTGGCCAGAGCTCGATATTTTCTCTCACTAACCCTATATATTCTGGCAACCGGCAACCGGCAGACGGCGCGCCGGCATGGTAGCGGAATGAACCCGAACACGTCTTTGCGTGTTGGGGGTCGCCGAATTCGGCGGAATCGGATACGATAAATGATTGAAATCATTCTGATTGAATACTCTGGGCCCCACGATGGTTGATAGCGACAGCACGATTTTGGACGTGACGGCG